>CAWHHH010000001.1:0-49182 GCA_963829075.1 uncultured Alphaproteobacteria bacterium
GGGCTTGACGGTGCTGACGTTGACCATACCGAGCATTGATCTAAGTCAATCGATGGGCCGGCTTCTATCTGTCCCAAGGCGGAAGCCTGCCGACGCCACCCCCCGAGCCCGGATGAACAGCCGGGGCGTTCGCTTATGCGCCTTGCGCCTCACCCCCCACAGCTAAGCTTAGTTTAATA
Organism: uncultured Alphaproteobacteria bacterium; assembly: GCA_963829075.1. GTDB lineage: Bacteria > Pseudomonadota > Alphaproteobacteria > Rhizobiales > Beijerinckiaceae > Methylocystis. Next base: position 180 of record CAWHHH010000001.1, read on the forward strand.
GTGCAACTCCCTTGCCCTACCCCCGGCTGCACTATTTGCACCATTATGACCCGCACCCAACGACCCGACTCACAAGAAACCGCCCAGCCCTGGCGAGCCGAAGGCGTATCGCGCCGGGACATGGTTCTATCGGCGCAAGCACGCAAGCGGTGCAACCAGTGCAAGCGCGGTGCAAGCTGTGCTTGAAGCGGCGCAGGCGCGCGTCGCCGAGTTGGAAGCGGAAATCGCCATGCGACCGGGAGACCAGTGGAAGCAGCTAAAGGAAGCCGTTGTGGCGGCGCGGGCTGCAAAAGCCGACGCCGAGAAGGAGGCGCGCGCCGAGGTTGCCGAAGAGATGGCGGCGCTCAAAGCTGAGAACGCTCGCCTCAAGTCCGATCCGCAAGGCGCGGCGGCCGAACAGATTGCAGCCTTGAACAAGCAGTTGAAGGGCGCGCGCACTCAAATCAAGAACCTGAAGGTTACAATCGAGCACCTTATAGACCCTCAAACCTCGCTCTTAGGGGGGCCACAAAGCAAACCCCTTGGCACGTTGTCGAAGGCCGAAATGAACACGCTTGGCAGGGGGTTGCACCCCGACGCTAAGTATAATGAGGCGGCGTTGAACAAGGCGGTGGCGCTGCTCAACATCCTGATTGACGAAGGGCGGCTCGTGGTCGGGGAACTCCAATGACGCCCAATGAGCGCGCGTGGCGATCGTGGGTCATGTCGATGGCTCATGCCCTCTATCGCAGAGGCGGACGCCGCGAGCCGTTTGGCCGGTGCCTGTCGCAGGCGTGGCGCATGGCGAAGGACCTCCGTGCTGGCGAGGAGCGTAGGCGGGCGGCTTGAGGGTGACGGTGCGTGATCTCGACGCAATGGGGAACGGAGCAGGGAAGAAGGGCGGAGGGCGCTCCATGATGTTGGTGGCTTTCAAAGTCGTATCTCCCGCTCTATGCGGCGGAATTCGAATGGCGGTATAAGATGAACAACTGCGACGTTTTTTGGCGCGGCCATTGCCAGGTGCTGAGACGCCAATAGAGCCGTGGGAGGCGGAAGCGTTCTAAGCAAAAGAAAGAATCTCATCTTGGAAAACGATTGTGACCCAACCAAAAGCAGCAACTCCGCATCCAATAAAAAACCATTGGAGGCCCTTTTTCGGGACGACAAACATCGCACACCAGCCACCACAAGCCATCAGGAAAGCGGCCGCGAGGAAAAAAAACACCCCCTTCAATGGATCATCGCCTTTATGGTCTTTGGTACTCTCGTAGCGACAAGCATAGCTGCATGTTATACTAAAAAACAATGGGAAACGGCCGCCGACCAAGAGCGCAAATCGTTGAGGGCTTACATCATTATAAGTGATTTCGGGGTATTCTGCCCAGACTGCGGCGATAAAACGTTGACAAGCGCTTCCCCTGTTACTTATGCAAATTCTATTCGCTCCCGCTTTGAAAATAATGGACTGACCCCAGCTACCAAAGTTACGGGGATTACAAATCTGTGGCCAGAGCGCGGAATCAACTCCAAGCTCCCAAGTGACTTCGCTTTCCCGGATCATGAACAAAATGGGTTCGTGAGTCGATCCGCTATCGGGAAGGACAAGCATAAAGAGGCCGTAGTAGAGATTAGTCCCAGAGAATTGTCCATGTTCAGAGACGCTATAGCTGGCAAAACTACCCTCTATCTTTATGGTCATATTGACTATTGCGATGTCTTCGACCAGCCGCACAGCACAGCATTTTGTTTCATTTACATGAAGGATGCCGGAGCTGCTCTCCCCCTCTGCGATAGATACAATGGTGAGATTCATCCAAACCATAGCTGCTAAACAAAATGCGGCAAGCGCGTTGGTGTACCTTGCTCCGAGCCTCGCCCTATTCGTGTCAAGTTCCGCATAATCGCCCTCCCCGAAAGCTCACCAGCACTCTCCGTAACGACAATTGGCTCCCACGGGACTCGTATAGGTTTGGAAATTACCCATGCTCCCTGGATACAAAGCTCAGGGTAACGTTCGCAGACGTATGCGTTAATCTATTTCTTTCCAAGGCTCAAAATATACGCGACGACAGAATCGATCTCTCCCGAGCTCAGCATAATGTTTGGCATCGTCGGGTGCGAGGTGCGCAGAAAGACTTTGAGCGCAACTCCGTTGGCGGAGGGCATGCGGCTAATATCCACAAAGCTCGGTGCCCCGGATTGTGGATTTTTCGGCGAGGCGTCAGGCGCATACTGATGACATTCGCTGCATACTGTTTCGGCGAGATGCCGACCAACTGATGGATCGATCTGTTGCGCGCGAACGGGAAGCAATAAGGCCGTCGACACAACGAGAATCTCTGCCACGAGAATGAATTTTGCCATGTATCACCTCCAATACACCCAGGATGATTAAGACGGGCGACATTTTGGCGGCGGCGAGCATCCGCGCCATCCAGCATTGTTCAGTTGTGGCCGCTTGTCCTCACACACCGCCACGAACATTTCAAGTGTGTCCATCGGGCAACGCAATCCGCTCGCACAGCCCGCGATAGAATGACTTGGTCGTCCACGGGGAAGGAACAATCAAAAGGAAGCCTAACACAACAAGCAGAAAACGCCCGAAGAAACCTCATACGGGAAGCGAGGAACTTAGCCCGCATTCTAAAACCTCGCGAGCGGCCTGCCCCCTCAGGAATCCCCTCATTTCGAGTACGGCCTATTTCGCGGCTTTTTCGCCCTCACAGGGGGCGAACTCAGGGCCCTAAGGTCCCACATTGAGCATGGCGCGACCTCTTTCTCGGCACTTCGGAACCCCGAACCCGCACTTCAGGACTCGTCATACGAGAATCGTCGCCGCGGAGCGCCAACCTCCAGTTGCATTTTGGTCCTCGAAAAAATGAGGGGATAGCTGAGGCCTGCCCCGCCGTGTCCCCCGACGACGGACGATCCCTCCATGAACGACCTCCAGCACATCCGCCTTTCTGAATTATGGCCGAGCAGCGCCAGCCCCGTTCGCATGCTCGGTGGCTTCCTCGGCGACGAACTGATCTGCGCAACCGCGCCCGACATGGGCCTCGAATGGTGCCGCTATCCGGACGAGACGGCGGAAGCCTTCGAGCGCCGTATCAGCAACTCGATCCTCGAAGCGCGCGGCTTGCCGCCGCTGCCTGCCCAGCCGCCGCTGGTCGAAAGGCGGCTCGCCCAAGCGTCGACGATGGAGCGCCGCGCCATGTTGGATCGAAGTTGGCCGATCGTGCCGCTCCGCAACAGTGGCCCGAGGGCGAAGGCCGCCGCGCAATGAAGAGCCCCTGTTACCTATCTGTTACCTAGCCCAATTTCGGCGGTCGCTGGAAATCAACTAAGCATTTGATTTTAATGGCGCGCCCGAGAGGATTCGAACCTCTGACCTTTGCCTTCGGAGGGCAACGCTCTATCCAGCTGAGCTACGGGCGCGAGCTGCAGCGGTTTACCCTGGAGGCGCTCGCAAAGCAATGTGCGCCTTGCTGTCTGCTACCCAGCAACCCTTTTTCGGGAGCGCTCACTCCACCACCAGCCTCACGCTGCGGGAGCGTCCCGGCCGCAGCGCGTGGCGCGCCTCAATCTGGTGCTGGCCGGGCCGAAGCGGCCAAAAAACCGTCTCATCCGTTTCGGCGACGCGGAAGGGCTCGCCGTCGACATACCAGACGATCTGCTCGGGCCGGGAGATCGGGGCGAGCTTCAGCGCGATCTTCCCCTGCGCCTCCGGCTGCTCGGGATTGCGCCAGATGTGCGTATCGGCTTCGGGCGTCGCGATCACGAGCCGTTCCGGGCCTGAGGGCTGCGCCGCCGGCGCGGTGAGAGTGGCGCGAGGCTTCGCCCATTCGCGCAGCGCCGCGGCGCAGGCGCGCTGGGCGTCCGCATCGAGGCAGTAGTTCAAGGCGACGCGGTCCGGCGGCGGGGCAAAGGCCTCGCTTTCGATTTCGCCCGGTTTCGCGCCATGCAGCAGCACGAGCGCCGCATGGGCGAGCCGCGCGCTCGACGTCGCGCCGCTGACCTCCCTCATTGTCCCGGCGTCGGCGCGGCCGATCCAGACGCCGACGATGAATTTCTTCGAGAAGGCGAGCGTCCAGGCGTCGCGATAGCCCTGGCTCGTGCCCGTCTTCACCGCGACGGCGAAAGGATATTCCAGCGGCCCGTAGCGCGGGAAAGTCGGCAGCCGCGCCTGCGGATCCGCGAGCATGGACGTGACGAGGCGCGCCGTGTCGAGCGAGAGCGTGCGCCGCGGCGCGGCGAGACTCTGCTCTTTCGCATAAACGAGATCGGTGAGCACGCCGTCGTCGCCGAGCATCGCATAGGCGCGCATGAGCCTTTCCAGCCGCGTCGGCAGCGAGCCGATCGCCATGGAGACGCCGAAAGATTTCCGCCGGCGCCTCGAGCTCGTGCAGGCCGATATCGTGCAGAAACTGGAAATTCGCCTCGATCCCGACGCGACGGATCAAATTCGCCGCGGGGACGTTGCGCGAATTGGCGAGCGCCTGGCGCGGCGTCATCGGCCCGAGATAGAGCCCGTCGGCGTTGTTGATTCCGGACGCGCCCTCGGGAACGTCCGCCAGGAGATCGGTCGACTCCAACGCGTCGCGCTCGAAAGCGAGCGCATAGACGAAGGGTTTCAGCGTCGAGCCCGGCGAACGCGCCGCACGCGTGAAGTCGAAGCTCCCCGCGTTCTCCCCGCCAAAGCGCGCCGAGCCGACCTCGGCGACGATGCGATTGCCGTCCTTGCGCTCGGCGACCATGATGGCGACCTGCCGCGCGCCCGCGTCGCGAAAGCCGTCGAGATAGCGGCGCGCCAGCCGCGCGATGCGGGTCTCGACATCAAGGTCGATCGAGGCGTGAATACGCGGGTCGTGGGGCTCCGCCTCGACGCGTCCGTCGCGCAGGAGCTGCGCATAGCGGAGTGCGAGATGCAGCGCCTGCGGGCGTTTCGGCGTCTCTATCGGCCGCATCGCCCGAAGTTGCGCCTGAGCGAGCGCGGCCTGCTCGCGATCCAGCGTCCCTTGGCGGGCGAGCGCGTCGATCGCGTGCGCCGCGCGTGTCGCGGCGCGTTTCATGCCGCTTTCGCGCGCAGAGATTCATGCGCCCCGGCGCCTGAGGAACAGCTGCAAGCAGCGCGGTCTCGGCCCAGGACAGGTCCTCGAGGGGCTTATCGAAATAAAAGCGCGCAGCATGCGCCGCGCCGTGGCTGCCGGCGCCATAAGGCGCAAGGCGCAGATAATGCAAAAGCACGGCCTCGCGGCCATGACGCGCGACGAGCGCGAGCGCCGTCGTCGCCTCTTCGAATTTGCTGACGAGCCCGCGCCGCTTGGGCCGCTGCATGTTGGGCCTCTGCATGCGCGCGACCTGCATCGCGATCGTCGAGCCGCCTTGACGCGGGCCGCGATGCAGGAGGTTGCGCCAGGTCGCGCGCGCCAACGCCAGCGGATCGACGCCCGGATGCTCGTAAAAGCGGCGATCTTCGAGCGCGAGCGTTGCGAGCGCCAGGCGCTCGGGAACTCTCTCGAGCGGCCAATAGCCGTAGCCAAGACTTCTCCGGGCCGTGCGCGACCTGCGTCAGAAAGGCGCCGTTGCGGTCGTAGACGATCTCGGTCGGAGACGGCGCGTCGAGACGCGCCTTCGAGACGGCGTCGGGCAGCGACAAGCCGACAAAGCCCGCAAGCACCGCCATCAAGAGCGCGGCGACGACCCAAAGGCGCCCATCGCGCAGCGGGCTCTTGCGAGCTTCCCTCGTGGCGGCTCTCGTCAATGTCCGTTTCCGCATCTCATAAAGGAAACTCCAGCGGCCGCGCTCTATTTAAGACGGACGGTGTCTTTCGGCCATGGGGCCAATGTCAGGGACGCGGGCGCTGACAGCTCAAGGTTCCGGACTTCGGTCGCGGCTCCAGATTGTTTTCTCCTCTGCCAACCAGAGGCCGGCTTGCTTCCAGGCCGGCGCGCGTTTAGGTGTGGCGCCGCGGGCCGGGGCGGCGCGAGAACGCCGAGAGCGGGTCTTATGGCCGCCGGGCCGGCTTCCCGAGAAAGTCGCACCAGGAGACGTCCGCCAAGTGGCGACAATTTCTGACTTCTTCAATCCGACGCGCTTCATGGCGCTGACGGACAGGCTGCTTCCGTGGATCTCCGCCGCCGCGGCGCTGCTGCTCGGCGTCGGGCTGTTTGCGGCCTTCTTCCTCGTTCCGCCCGATTATCAGCAGGGCGAGACGGTGCGCATCATGTATATCCACGTGCCCTCCGCCTGGCTCGGCATGTTCGCCTATATCGTGATGAGCTCCGCTTCGATCGGCGCGCTCGTCTGGCGTCATCCGCTCGCAGACGCGGCGCAGAAGACCGCGGCGCCGCTCGGCGCGCTCTTCACTTTCCTGTGCCTCGTCACGGGCTCGCTTTGGGGCAAGCCCATGTGGGGGACTTTTTGGGTCTGGGACGCGCGGCTCACGTCCTATCTCGTGCTGTTCCTGATCTATCTGGGCGTCATCGCGATCCGCCAGACGATGGATGACACGCCGCGCGGCGCGCGCGTCGCCTCGATCATGACCCTGGTCGGCCTCGTCGACATCCCGATCATCAAATTCTCGGTCGATTGGTGGAACACGCTGCATCAGCCGGCTTCGGTCTTTCGCGCCGGCGGCTCGACGATCTCGGGCTCGATGCTTTGGCCGCTCCTGGTGATGGCTGCGGGCGCTTCTTGCCTCTTCCTGGCGCTGCATTTCATGGCGCTGCGCAATGAAATCCTACGCCGGCGCCTCGCGAGGCTCACGATGCGCGCCGTGCGCGCCGAGGAGGCCCTGACGTGAACGCCGATCCGCATTGGGGCTATATCGTCGCGGCCTATGCAATCGCCTTCGTCACGGTGGGCGGCGCGATCTGGCGCATCGCGGGCGAGCATAGAAGGCTCATCGCCGAGCTCGCGCGCTTCAAGGATCAGGGAGAGGATTCGTGAGCGCGGAGCAGGGGGAAAGCCGCTCGGCGTGGCTGCGCCTCGCGCCGCTCGGAGTCTTTCTGCTGCTCGCCGGCCTCTTCGTCATGCGGCTCTTTTCCGGCGATCCCTCAAAACTCCCTTCCGCGCTGATCGGGCGGCCGGCGCCGGCCTTCACGCTGCCGGCGGTCGAGGGGCTCACGGGCGTTGCAGGTTTCAGCGACGCCGACCTGCGCCAGGGCCATGTCAGCGTCATCAATGTCTTCGCCTCCTGGTGCGCGCCCTGCCGCGCCGAAGAGCCGGTGCTGATGGCGCTCGCGCATGACGAGGCGCTGAAGGCTCAGGGCGTCAAGGTCTATGGCCTTTCGTATAAGGACGAAGCGGCGAACGCCGTGCGCTTCCTCACGCAGGAAGGCAATCCTTTCGATGCGGTCGGCGCGGATATCGGCGGCCGCACGGCGATCGACTTCGGCGTCTATGGCGTGCCCGAAACCTTCGTCGTGAGAGGCGACGGAGTGGTCGCCTATAAGCTCGTCGGCCCTTTGACGCCCTACGCGCTGGAGAAGACGCTGCTGCCCGAGATCGAAAAGGCTTTGAAGGCGTCGGCGCCGCCACCCTCCTGACAGCGCTTTTCAACCCTGCGTCAGAAAGAGCCCGACCGTCAGCGCCACGCCGATGAAGGCGATCGCCAGGCGAAGCGCTCTTTCATCGAGCCGGTGCAGGAGCCGTACGCCGAAGAGGCCGCCGAGCGTCGCGCCCGCCGCGGTCGCGAGCGCCTGCGGCCAGTGCAATTCTGAAGAGAAAAGAAAAATCAGCACAGCGGAGGCGTTCATGACGCCCGCAAGCGCATTTTTTGTCGCGCTCGCGGCCCTAGCCTTTTCTCCCGCAAGCGTCAGCGCCGCCATCATCATGAAGCCGATGCCGCCGCCGAAATACCCGCCATAGACCGAGATCGCGAATTGCGCGAGGCCGGCGGCGCGGGGGCCGATATGGCCTGACGTCTTGGTCGCCTTGCGAAAGAAGTTGCCCCAGACGAAGACGCCGGTCGCAAAAAGCACGAGCCAGGGCAGAAGGCGCGCGAAAAAGCTCGAGGGCGTGAGCAGCAGGATGACGGCTCCGAGCGCGCCGCCCAGAATGCTGATCGCGAAGAGCGCGCGCAGCGAGAGGCCCGCGACGCCCGCCGCGTGCGCGCGGCCCGCCCATCCCGTCGCGATCTGCCCGGGAAACAGCGCGACGCAGGAGGTGATGTTGGCGGCGCGCGCGTCTAGCCCCGAAAACATCAGGCTCGGCAGGATCAGGAAGGAGCCGCCGCCGGCGAGCGCATTCTGCGCGCCCGCCCAAGCTGCAACAAGGAAGATCAATAAAAAGGCCATGCTCGCCTATTCCCCTGCGCCGACTTCTTGGCAAGCTTTCTCTGCGTTGACCGCGGCGAGGCCGCGCGAAAATGTGGCGATGAAGCCCCGAAGCTCGGTCTCGAGCGACGCGACTGCGCCCTCGCCAAGCTTCTCCTCAAGTCCGAGCGCGATGATTCCATGCACGGCGGAGAAGAGCGTGCGCGCCTCCCGCCTCACCTCGTCCGCCGTGCGGTCGGGTACAAGGGCGCATAGCGGCGCCTCGAGCAGCGCAAAGAGCCGGTCACGCTCGGTCGCGAACCAGTCGGGCAGGAGTGTCCCAGGCGGCAGCCGATGACCGAACAACGCCCGCCAGGAAGGCTCTTCGCGGCGGGCGAAGGCGAGATAAGCCAGGGCGAGACGCTCCAGCGCGTCGCCCTCGCCCGTCGTGCTCAGCTCTTCTTCCAGGCGCGCCAGCGTGCGGGCTCCGACCCGCAGAATCACTTCGTCGAGATCCGCGAAGACCGTGTAGATCGCGCCGAGCGCGCAGCCGGCGGCCCGCGCGACCTCGCGCGCCTTCAGCCCGGGAAGGCCCTTCTCGGCGATGGCGCGTTCGGCGGCGTCCAAAATTTTCCCGCGGAGACGATCGCGGCGAGAAATATTTTTGCTTTCAGTCTGTTGTGACAAACTCTATCCCTTCTGGCCGCGCTTTGAACAGTGTTCAGAAAAACTTGAACAGCGTTCAAGGCTGCGCTATGCTGCGTGTGTGAACATTGTTCATAGCAGGAGACGCCTCATGTTCAAGACCGATGAGCAAGCCTGGAGCCTCTTGAACGGGGGGCGAGGAAGCCAAAACCTAACGGCCTCTAGGCGCCCGATGGACGGGCGTCTTAAAAGCTCCCGTCCGGCGGGAGCCGGCCGCCCGCCTTCCGTAATGGACGCCGCCATGCCCCAGTCCCTGCTCCTAGCGCGCCGCTTCGCGCCGCTCTTCTGGTGCCAGTTCTTCGCGGCCTTGAACGACAATCTCCTGAAGAACGCGCTAGCGATGTTCGTGCTGTTCAAGATCGGCGGAGAAGGCGGCGCCTCGCTCGTCACGCTCGCGACGGCGACGCTGATGGCGCCCTATTTCTTCCTCTCGGCGCTCGGCGGCGAGCTCGCCGACAAATTCGACAAGGGCTTCGTCACGCGCCGCCTGAAGCTCGCCGAAATCGGCGCCGCCGCCATCGCCGTCGGAGGATTCTACGCGAGCTCCGTCGAGGCGCTGTTCTTCGCGCTCTTCCTCTTCGGCGTGCTCGGCGCGCTGTTCAGCCCCGCGAAATACGAAATCTTGCCCGATTGCCTGCGTCGCGAGGAATTGCCGAAGGGCAATGCGCTCATCGAGGCCGCGACCTTCATCGCGATCCTCGTCGGCACGATCCTCGGCGGTCTCGCGATGGAGGAGGGACGCGATCCCGCCTATCTCGCCGTCGGCATGCTCGGCTTTGCGATTCTGTCTTATGCCAGCGCTCGGCTCATCCCGCCGACGCCGCGCGCCGATCGCGAGCTGGCGATCGATCCCAACATCGCGCGATCGACCTTCGCCTTCGTGGCCGAGTTGCATCGCGAGCCGAAGCTCTGGCGTCTCGGCCTCGTCACCAGCATCTTCTGGCTTTTGGGCGCCGTGGCGACCTCGCTCCTGCCGACTCTCGTCGCCCAGACGATGCATGGCGCGCAGGCCGTCGCGACCGCGCATCTCGCGGTCTTCGCGGTCGCGATCGGGCTCGGCTCGGGTCTCGCCGCTTATCTCTCGCATGGCAAGATCGTGCTGTTGCCGTCAGTCTTGGGCGCGGCGGGCGTAGCCCTCGCCGCGGCCGATCTTTGTTTCATGCTCGCCTTACGAGGCCCGTCATCGGCGGAGGCGCTGCTTCCGCTTGGTCCCTATTTCGCCCAGCCCGGCGCTTGGCGCGCGCTGATCGATCTCGCCTTGATGTCGGTCTCGGGCGGGATGATCGTCGTGCCCGCCTTCGCGGCGCTGCAGGCCTATTCGGCCCCCGCCCGGCGCGCCCGCATCCTCGCGGCGGTCAGCGTGCTCAACGCCGCCGCGATGGTCGGAGGCGGCCTATTGGTCGCAGCTTTGCAAGCAGCCGGCGCTCCGATCTCGACGCTCTTTGGCGGCGTCGCGCTCTTTGCCGCCGCCTCGGCCATATGGATCAACAAAGCCGTCGTCGAAAATCCGCTGCGCGACCTGTTGTCGATCCTTTTCCGTACGCTTTATGGGCTCGAGGTCAGGGGAATCGAAAATTTCGACCGCGCCGGCCGCAATCCGATCGTCGCGCTCAATCATGTGAGCTTCCTTGACGCGGCGCTCGCGCTCTCGATCATGCCGCGCGCGCCGATCTTCGCCATCGACCGGACCATCGCCGAGGCCTGGTGGGTGAAGCCCTTTCTGAGATTTGCGCGCGTCGTGCCGCTCGATCCGACGAAGCCTTTCGGGACGCGTGCGCTCGTCAACGCCGTGAAGAGCGGCGAGCCGCTGGTGATCTTTCCGGAGGGCCGCCTCACGGTGACCGGCAGTCTGATGAAGGTCTATGACGGCGCGGGCCTCATCGCCGACAAATCGGGCGCGGAGATCTTGCCGGTGCGCATCGAAGGCCCGGAGACGACGATCTTCTCGCGCGTCACCAAGGGCAAGGCGCCACGGCGTCTTTTCCCGCGGTTCCGGCTGACCGTGCTCGAGCCTGTGCGCCTCTCGGTCGACGAAGAGCTGAAGGGCAAGAAGCGCCGCGCGGCGGCGGGCCTCGCGCTCTACCACGTCATGTCAGATCTGATTTTCGTCACGACCGACGCCAATCGCACGGTCTTTCAAGCCACGGTCGACGCTTCGCGCCGCTACCGCCCCTCGAGCCTCGCATTACAGGATCCCGAAGGGGGAAAGCTCAGCTATCGCCGGCTGCTCGCCGGCGCGCGCGCGCTCGGCGAAAAGCTCGCGACGCTGACCGAATGCGGCGAGACTGTCGGACTCATGATTCCCAACGTCAATGGCGCGGGCGTCGCGCTTCTTGCGCTTTTCTCGGCGGGGCGCGTGCCGGCGATGGTGAATTTTACTGCCGGGCCCGCCAATATCCTCGCGGGGCTGAAGGGGGCGGGCACCAAGCGCATCGTCACCTCGCGCGCCTTCGTCGAAAAAGCGCGGCTCGAGAACTCTCGTCGCCGCGCTCGCTGAAGAGGTCGCCTTCATCTACCTCGAGGATTTGCGCGATCGCGTGACGACGTTCGACAAGTGGCGAGCGCTCCTGTTGCATCGTCGCGCGCTGGCGCCGCGACAGCCCGACGACATGGCCGCCGTTCTCTTCACCTCGGGCTCGGAAGGCGCGCCGAAGGGTGTCGCGCTCTCGCACCGCAACCTCTTGACCAATGTCGCGCAGGCCTCGGCGCGCATCGATTTCAGCCATGAAGACAAGGTCTTCAACGTCCTGCCGATCTTCCATTGCTTCGGGCTCAATGCCGGCTTCGTGCTGCCGCTCGTTTCCGGCGTGCCGATCTATCTCTATCCTTCGCCCTTGCATTATCGGATCGTGCCGGAACTCGTTTACGAGTCCAACGCGACGGTGCTGTTTGGCACGGACACCTTCCTTTCCGGCTATGCGCGCACCGCCAACTCCTATGACTTCCGCTCGATCCGCTATGTCGTCGCCGGCGCCGAGCCGGTGAAGGAGAGCACGCGCGCGCTCTGGAGCGAGAAGTTCGGCGTGCGCATCTTGGAGGGCTATGGCGTGACGGAAACCGCGCCGGTGCTCGCGCTCAACACGCCGATGCACAATAAATTCGGCACGGTCGGCCGCCTGCTGCCGGGGATCGAGGCGAGGCTCGAGCCCGTCGAGGGCGTCGAGGGGGCAGGGCGGCTCTTCGTGCGCGGACCCAATGTGATGATGGGATATCTGCGCGCAGAGAACCCCGGCGTGATCGAGCCGCCGGAAGACGGTTGGCACGACACGGGCGACATCGTCGCGATCGACGCGGAGGGTTTCGTGACGATCAAAGGCCGCGCCAAGCGCTTCGCCAAGATCGGCGGCGAGATGATCTCGCTTGCCCGCATCGAGGCGCTGGCCGGCGAGCTGTGGCCCGAGGCGCTTTCCGCCGCGGCGAGCGAGGCCGACCCGCGCAAGGGCGAGCGGATCGTGCTCGCCACGCAGTGCAGGGACGCGACGCGCGCGGCCTTCCAGGCCTTCGCCAAGAGCCAGGGAGCCTCGGAGCTGATGATCCCGGCGGAGATCGTCATCGTCGAGGCGCTGCCGCTTTTAGGCTCGGGCAAGCTCGATTTCGCGGGGGTGACGAGAATGATCCGCAGCCGGGCGGAGGCGCCGGCGGCGGAAGGGTGAGCGGAGGCTGAGCCGCGTTTTAGTTTCAATCTGACTTTGGCCGGAAGGCGGGCATGTGTCGAATGCCCGGCCCTAGGCGCAGTGCAGATTTTCGCGCCTTCGTCGGTTCCGTGATTCACACGCGCCAGCCGGAACGAAGCAGCTCGGGCCGCGTTTTTTAGATGCCTGGAGCTTGAACCAGCCCCCGGCGGAGCCAAGAGATTCAAAGGAGTGAGAAAATGTCATCGAGAATCCTATTTGTGGTGGCTGGCGTCGCTCTGGCGGCCAGCGTAACCTCCGCGTTCGCTTTCGACGCGGTTCTGGCTGGGCCGAAGGGCCTGCACGTGCAGCCCTGTCATCACTCGGCGGTGATCGAAGTGCTCCCCGCCAGCGCGGTGGTTAACGTCATTGGCTGCCGTTACGGATGGTGCCAAGCCACGGCGCCTAACGGCGCGACGGGCTTCGTCCGTACGCACGCTCTGCTCGACGCCGTCCCGGGCGCGGCTGCTCCGGCGCCGGTCGTCGCCGCGGATCGGCCGGCGGCGACCCCCGCGCCGGTCGTCGCCTCCTACTGAGGCTTCGGCGTCTGTCGCTGGTCGCTTCGCCAGTGAGCGGTTTAGACCCAAAATCAAAAAAGGGCCCCGAGGCTGCGACAGCCGCTCCTGGGCCCCACATTGGCTGCGGTCCGTCGACAACGGCAAAGATGCGCCAAAAGTGGCCCTTCGCCGGGAAGCCTTGATCGCCGTTTTGACCGCCCCGAAACGGTCGTGGCTGTCATGAAATCCAGTAAATTCAGCGCCTTCGCATCGCTCTTCTCTCGGTCAAAGAAAAAACCCCGCCCAGACATCCGGACGGGGCAGGCTTTCGCAGCTTGCAGCCTCCCAGCAGGAGGTTGCATCACACTATGAGGCCGCGGAACCTTGCTGAGAGGCCCATGAGGAGGATCAGAGCGACGCTGAGCAGGCCTTCGCCGGGCGTTGGGCCGGGCGAGACGAGAAGGCCGCCCGTAACGGCTAGCTGTGTCGAGAAGCTAATGTCATTAGCGGAGATCATGGGGTTGTACCCGGGGATCCCTAGCCCCCCAATTATAACGGGGGAAGACTGAGCAAAAGCTATGTATACCCCGACTTATCGATAAGCCGAAAAAATGGGTTGCCAGGGGGCGCGTTATGGATTCGTCTTTGAGGCATGATTCGCGCGGGCTACCTTTCGCCTGAAGATCGCGCCGACCTGATCGCCTTGGCGCGAGACGGTTCTGCGGCGCATCGCTTGGCGCGGCGCGCGAATGCTCTGGTGCTGCTTGACGACGGTTGGAGCTGTGATCGGGTGGCGGCGGCGCTGTTTCTCGACGACGACACCATCCGGCGCTGGCATGCGCTCTTCTTGGAGGACGGGCTCGAAGGCTTGACGCGCTTTGAGAGCGGCGGCGGGGCCTCGCGCCTGTCGACGATGCAAGAAGCAGCGTTGAAGTCCTGGATCGGAGAGACTTTGCCGCGCTCGACGCGCGAGGTCGGCGCGCATATCGAGCGCGAATTCGGCGTTGTCTATGAAAGCCGCTCGGGGCTTATCGCCCTGCTGCATCGGCTCGGCCTCGAATACAGCAAGCCTGAAACCATCGGGCGCAAGCTCAATGCGGAAAAGCAGCAGGCGTTCATCAAAGCCTACGAGAAGCTTCTGAATTCGCTTGGCCCCGACGAGGCCGTGCTGTTCATGGACGCCGTGCATCCGACGCATGCGGCGCGTCCCGTCGGCTGTTGGGCGCCAGCCAAGGAAAATCTGGCCATCGAGCAAACCAGCGGACGACAACGCCTCAACATTCACGGCGCGCTTGATCTTGAAACAGGCAAGACCGCGATGATCGACGTCGAAACCGTCGACGCGGCTTCAACGATACGGCTGCTAGAGGCAATCGAAGCGATGTATCCGCTGCTCGTGATGATCCATGTTTTCCTGGACAATGCGCGCTATCATCACGCCAAGCTCGTGCAGGAATGGCTGGCGCAGCCGGGACGCCGCGTCACGCTGCATTTCATCCCGGCCTACTGCCCGCATTTGAACCCGATCGAGCGATTATGGGGCCTGATGCACAAGCATCTCACGCACAACAAGACTTACCCCACATATCGGGAGTTTGCCGAGGCGACGCTCACGTTCCTGCGCGAAAGAGTCCCCCAAAACTGGCTGGAATTTTGTGATTCGGTTTCGGATAACTTCCGCCTCATCAACCCAAAGGATTTTCGGGTTCTCGCGTGAGCGAGGTATATTTCGGTTCCCCCACCGCTGTGGCGGCCCCAACGTCCAACGCTGATCCGTTTGAAGGGTCGTTGAATGGTGACAATTCGCAAGCGCCAGAGGTGCATACTCCGGCTATCGCCGTCGTGTCTGAAACTATCGAATTCGTGGTTGCGTCGTAGACGAGCTGTCCCGATATTGCGTCCCCGCCGGCGCTCGCGTTGCTGGTCCATGTGTCGACAAACAGCGTATTAGCGTGCGCCAAGCTTGGGGCGATCAGCGCAAGCGAGGCGGCGATGAGGAGCGAGGCGTTCATCGTTGTAGATTTGGTCTTCATAGCCGATACCCTTCTTTAACTCCGGCGCGACGCCAAGCGTCATTCAGGAAGCCTGCCGGACAAAAGGTCACCCCCAGGGGGCATCGCCCCCCCGCGCCAGAAAGCCAGGAAAATCGCTGTTTGTAAACGCGGCCCGTCGGTTGGGATTAAGATATTGTTAAACTGTTGCAAAAGTACCACACTAATTTCTCTCTTTCGATTCGTGGTTTTGAAATCGTCTGTGAAATTGGAGGCAGACCGTCTGACGGCGAAGGAGTTATTAGGGTCCAGACTGTGTGAAAACTCCGTCCGCCGGGATTCCTTCAGCGTGAGCGTTGCGTTAGAGAAATGCGCGTTCGTTCTTCGCACGGAATGGCCTTTGATAGGGAGGCCTGCGGACCGTCACAGCGCCGGCGCTCGAAACTTGAAATTCACTCCGAGAAGCGGCCGAGGCCGTCCTACGCGTCCCCGTGCGGCCGGCCGAAATCGGGCGCCGCCGTATCCTGGCCCTGCTCGATGACGCCGCGGCGGATCGCCCGCGTCCTCGTGAAGAGATCGAAGAGGCCCTTGCCGTCGCCCTCCTCGATCATCCTCTGAAGCGCGGCGAGGTCCGCGTTGAAGCGCGACAGCATGTCCAGCACGGCCTCCTTGTTGTTGAGAAAAACGTCGCGCCACATCGTCGGATCGGAGGCGGCGATGCGCGTGAAATCGCGAAAGCCGGAGGCCGAGAATTTGATGACTTCCTGCTCCGTCACCTTCTCCAGATGATCGGCCGTGCCGACGATGTTGAAGGCGATGAGATGCGGCAGATGGCTCGTGATCGCGAGCGCGAGATCATGATGCTCCGGCGTCATGATCTCGACCCTCGCGCCCAGCCGCTTCCAGAATTCCGCGAGCGCTTCGACTGCTGCGTTCTCGCCATTCGGGGGAGTGAGCAGACACCAGCGGTTCTTGAACAGAGTCGCGAAGCCCGCGTCGGGCCCCGAATATTCAGTGCCGGCGAGCGGATGCGCGGGCACGAAATGCACGCCGCGCGGCAGGTGCGGCGCGACCTCCCTGACGACCGATCCCTTGACGGAGCCGACGTCCGAGAGAATGGCGCCGTGCTTGAGATGCGGCGCGATGTCGCGCGCGATCGCGCCGCTCGCGCCGACCGGCGCGCAGAGGATGACGAGATCGGCGTCCTCTAGGGCCTGCTCGACATCGCCGCTCGCGTCGTCGACGATGTTCAGCTCTCGCACGCGCGCCAGGACTTGCGGGGAAGCGTCGAGCGCGGCGATTCTTCGCACGGCGTTGTGGGTCTTAGCCGCGCGCGCAATCGACGAGCCGATGAGGCCGAGGCCGATCAGCGTCAGCTTGTCGAAGAGCGGCTCCTCAAGCATCGGCGCCTCGCAGGAACTCTTCGATCGCCGCGACGACGCGCTGATTGGCCTCCTCAGACCCAACGGTCAGCCGCAGGAACTGCGGCATGCCATAGGCGCCGATGGCTCGCAGCACGAGGCCCCGTCCCGTGAGGAACTTGTCGGCGTCGGCGGCGCGCCGTCCGTTTGCGTCGGGAAAGCGGATCGCGACGAAATTGCCGACGCCCGGCAGGACCTCGAGCCCGAGCGCGCCGATCTTCTCGGAGAGCCAAGGGAGCCAGCGAGCGTTATGCGCGACCGCCGCGGCGAGGTGGTCGCGGTCCTCGAGCGAGGCGATGCCCGCCGCGGAAGCCATGCTCGAGACATTGAAAGGCGAGCGAATGCGGTTCAGCGCGTCGATCACATGCGCGGGACCATAGCCCCAGCCGAGCCGCAGGCCGGCGAGGCCATAAATCTTCGAGAACGTTCGGGTCATCACGACATTGTCGCGCACGCCAGCGAGCCGCGCGCCCGCTTCGTAATCCTTGGTCTGGACATATTCGGCGTATGCCGCGTCGAGCACGAGTAGAGCTTGAGACGGCAGCGCGTCGGCGAGCCGCACGATCTCGCGGTCGGAAAGGTAGGTCCCGGTCGGATTGTTCGGATTGGCGAGGAAGACGATCTTCGTGCGCTCGGTCACCTGCGCAAGCAGCGCGTCGACGCTCGCGACGTAATTCGTCTCGGGCGCCACTTTCGGAACGCCCCCAGCCGCAAGGATGACGATGCGATATTCGAGAAAGCCGTACTGGCTGTAGATCCCCTCGTCTCCCGCCCCGATATAGGCGAGCGCGAGCAGCTCCAGGATCTGATCGGAGCCGGCGCCGGCGATGATGCGCTCCGGGTCGAGGCCATAGCGCGCGCCGATCGCGTCGCGCAGCGCCCGCGAGGAGCCCTCGGGATATGCGGCGATGTCGTCAACGGCCCGGCGCGCCGCCTCGATCGCGCGCGGCGAGGGGCCGAGCGGCGTCTCATTGGCCGAAAGCTTGAAAACGCGCGCGCCATCGGAGCGCGCCGCGGCGCTCTTGCCCGGGACATAGGGGTCGATGGCCAGCACGCTGTCGCGTGGGGAGGGTTTGGTCATGTCAGGCTCGTGGAGCTCAAAGTTTCGGCGCGAAAACGCCGGCGCGCGCCTCATCCATCTCGAAACGCGCGGAATGGCCGCCGATCGGGTCGATCCGCGCGCCGGAGAAGCCCAATTCGCGAATCGCCGTGGGCAGGCGCTGAGCCTCGGCGGCGGGCAGGGCGATAAGGAGCGAATGGCCGCCGGAGACGGGCGCGCTTGCGAGAATTTCGCCCTCGGCGGCGGCGACCGCGGCTGGCGCGTCATGCGTCCAGCGCGGCAGGGAGATGGAAAAGAGCGCGATGTCCTGCGCCCCGCCCTCGGCGCCGGGCCTGGCGATGACGAAGACCGGCAGGCCCGCCGGGTGATCCGGGCGCTCGATGAATGGCAGGCGCGCGATGATCTTGGGCGCCGCATCGCCGATCAGCTGCAGCCACCAGGCGCCGTCGGCTGAACCCCCCGAGGCGCGGAGCACGCCGAGGTCGCCTTTCGAGGCGGCGACCGCCGCGATGACGGCGAGCGCCCCGTGATGCGGCGCATAGGGAACGGTAAAGCCGAAATGGAATCGCGCGCTGTCGCGCATCTGCGCGTCGCCGCCGGAGTCGTCGGCGTGTACTGCATAGGGCGCCTGCACATAGGTGAAGGTCGAGACGATGACGCGCCAGATCCCTTCCACCGCGTCGAGCGGCAGGAGACCCTGATGGCGCTCCACGAGCGCGCGCATCATCTGCGCCTCGCGATCCGGACGGAAGGCGCAAGCCCCGCCTTGGGCGCGCTTGACCTCGATCAGCCGGTGAATGATCTCGCCCCGCTCCATCAACAGGCGATGCATGGCGAGATCGATGCGGTCGATCTCCTGGCGCAGCTCGCTCAGCGCGTCGGTGGGGGAAGTCGGCAAGGTCGTCGTCCTGCAGGGCGGCCCGGGAAGGCGCGCAATCGAAGGGCCCCGCGCCGCGCTCAGCGGAACGGGGCGAGAGCGGGGATCGCCTCGATGATCTTGTCGACGTTCTCCTTGCCGATCAGTTCCTCGGCATGGGCGAAGATTTCATGCGCGAGCTTCTGCATCTGGCCCATGCCAAGGCCGATGCTCCCGAGATTCCCGACAAGACCCATGATGTCGCCCGTGGCGCCGCCAAGCAGGCCTCCGAGGCCTCCGAGCGCCGCGCCCAATCCCTCGGCGGGGGCGCTCGCGGCGGCCGCGATCGCTTCCTCCGAGCCCGGGAGCTTTGCGATGAGCTCGGAGACCGGCCCGTCGGGGAACTCCTTCTGCAGGAAAGCGAGAACATGGCCGACCGCCGTCTTGGCGACGGTTTCGTCGACGCCGATCGACTCGCCGATCTTCCGGATCACTTCCTCCATGAGACGCTTCCTTCCCGCTCGGGCCGACGACGCCCGCGGCCGGCCAGTATTCCCTCACTCCTCGCGCCCCGAAAGGCAAGGGCGAGGCGACTGAAATTCTCCGCGATCAGTCCTCGCCGTCGAGTCCGTAGAGCGTGTGCAGCGTGCGCACGGCGAGCTCCGTATAGGCGGCGTCGATCAAAACCGAGAATTTGATCTCCGAGGTCGAGATCGCGCGGATGTTGACGCCCTTGTCGGCCAGAGCGCGGAAGCCTTTCGCCGCGACGCCGGCGTGGCTGCGCATGCCGACGCCGATCACGGAGACCTTGGCGACGTCTTTCGCGCCGGCCAAGGCCACGTAGCCGATCTCGGCCTGGGCCTTTTCCAGGAGCGCGCGGGCGCGGTCGAACTCGGCCGCGGGGACCGTGAAGGTCATGTCGGTCATATTGTCGGCCGAGACCGTCTGGACGATCATGTCGACGTTGATGCCGGCCTCGGCCAAAGGCATGAACACGCTCGCCGCGACGCCCGGCTTGTCGATGACCCGCCGCAGCGTGATCTGCGCCTCGTCGCGCGAGAAGGCGACGCCCGTCACGACTTGCGATTCCATGATGTCCTCCTCCCGGCAGATCAGCGTGCCCGGCCGCGGATCGTCCGGATCGTCGAAGGACGAGCGGACGTAGGTCGGCATGTCGTGCTTCAAGGCCAGCTCGACTGAGCGCACCTGCATCACCTTGGCGCCGAGCGACGCCATCTCGAGCATTTCCTCGAAGGCGATGCGGTCCATGCGACGCGCCTTGGAGACCACCCGCGGGTCCGTCGTGTAGACGCCGTCGACGTCGGTATAAATGTCGCAGCGCTCGGCCCCGATCGCCGCCGCGATCGCCACCGCGCTCGTGTCGGAGCCGCCGCGCCCGAGCGTCGTGATGCGGCCAGATGGCTTGTGCATCCCCTGGAAACCCGCGACCACCGCCGTTTCCTTGCGCCCAAAACCTTCGAGAATTCCCTTAGGCTCGATCGACTGGATGCGCGCGGCGCCATGGGCCCCGTCGGTCAGGACCGGCGCCTGCCAGCCTTGCCAAGAGCGGGCCGGAACGCCCTGCGCCTGCAATGCCATGGCGAGGAGCCCCGACGTCACTTGCTCGCCCGAGGCGACCACGGCGTCATATTCGCACATGTCGTAGAGCGGCGCGGCCTCTTTGCACCAGCCGACGAGCTCGTTGGTCTTGCCCGACATGGCGGAGACGACGACCGCCACGTCGTAGCCGGCCGCGATTTCGCGCTTCACGTGGCGGGCCACATTGTGGATGCGTTCGACCGTGGCGACAGAGGTGCCGCCGAATTTCATCACCAGACGGGGCATAGGAACCGGACTTTGGGACAAGCTCGCCCAGCGCCGGGCGTCGCCTCGCCCTTGGGCGAGAGCGCGCGTATATGTTACGGCGTCATCGGCGCTGTCAACGCCGCTTCGGCACGATCGCGCGGGAGGATTCGAGGGGATGAAGGCGTCGCAGGAAGGTCCGCAAGAGAATCAATCGAGCGTCGATCCCGCCGACGTCGCCCGCTTCAACCGGCTTGGGGAGCTGTGGTGGGACAAGTCGGGCAAGATGGGAATCCTGCACGACATCAACCCCATACGGGTCGACTACGTACAACTGCACGCCGTACGGCATCTCGGCCGGGGGCGGGGCGCGGATCTTGCCGGGCTCACGATCGCGGACATTGGCTGCGGCGGCGGCATCTTGGCGGAGGCGCTGGCCGAGCTCGGCGCCAAGGTGACGGGCGTTGATCCCGCCCCCAACAATATTGAGGTCGCCTGCCGCCATGCGGCGAAGTCCGGGCTCGACATCGACTATCGCAACATCACGGCCGAGGCCCTCGCCGAGACCGGCGAGAGCTTCGACATCGTCACCGCGCTCGAGGTCATCGAGCACGTAGAGGGGCCGAAAGCTTTCGTCGCGACGCTCGGGCGGCTGGTGAAGCCCGGCGGCCTCTTGTTCCTGGCGACGATCGACCGCACCTTCAGGAGCTTCGCTCTGGCGATCGTCGGAGCCGAGTATGTGTTGGGTTGGGTGCCGCGCGGCACGCACCGGTATGAAAAATTCGTGCGCCCCGACGAGCTCTCCGGCTGGCTTCGGGCGGCGGGCTTGCGCGAAATCGATCGCGCCGGCATGAGCTTCAGCCCCCTGACGCGCGAGTGGCGCAAGGGCGCCGACACCGGGGTGAACTATCTGATGGCGGCCAAGAAGGATGGGTGAGGGGCCAGGGGCCCTTGTTCCCCCGCCCGGCCAAGGCTAAACAGGAGTCATGATCGGCTTCTCCCCTTTTTGCAATATCGCGCCTCGTCTGCTTCTCGCCTTGGCGCTGGCTTTCGTCCCCGTCCTGTCGACAAAGACGGCGACGGCGGAGGAAAAGTCCAAGTCGAAATCGGATTCGAAGTCGAAATCCGACGCCAAGGCCAAAGGCGATCCCAAATCGAAGGGCGACAAGAACGCCAGCAAGGGGCCGGCGAAGCCCCTTTCGATCGGCAAGTTCGGCGACTGGGTGGCGCTTTCGGCGCCGGGCAAGGATAAGCTCTGCTACGCGCTCGGAGCCGCGCAGAAGCGGCAGCCCGAAGGAAAGCTCAAGGACGCGAAGGCGAATATTTTTGTCTCCACGCGCCCGAGCGAAGGTGTCCGCAACGAGATCGCCATCAATCTCGGTTACGCGACGAAGGAAAATGGCGCCGCAACCGCAGACGTCGATGGAACGAGCTTCGAGCTGGTCACAATGAAAGAGAGCGCCTGGCTGAAAAATCCGGCTCAGGAGAAGGAATTCGTCGAGTCGATGAAGCACGGGTCCAAGCTCGTGGTGAAGGCCTCTTCCGCGAAGGGAACCGCGAGCACGGACACTTATTCGCTCAAGGGCCTTTCCGACGCCCTGGCGCGCGTGCAGCAAGAATGCAAATAGGCGATCACGCGTCCCGCAGCTGACGCAGCGCTTCTCCCAGCGCCATCGCCGCGGCGATGGCGACGTTCAGCGAGCGCATTCCCGGCCTCATCCGTATCGACGCCGCGAGATCGGCTCTGGCGGCGACCTCCTCCGGAACGCCGGCCGACTCGCGGCCGACCATCAGCACGTCGCCAAAGCGAAATTGCGCGTCGAGATAGGAGAGCGGCGATTTCGTGGTGAGCAGCACGAGACGGCGTGGCGGCCGCTGCGCGCGCCGCCAGTCGTCGAAGTCCTCGAAGCACGCGTGACGCGAGAGCGTCACATGATCGAGATAATCCATGCCGGCGCGTCGCAGCGAGCGATCGCCCCAGGCAAAGCCTGCCGGCCCGATCAGCGCCGCCTCGACGCCGAGACAGGCGCACAGCCGCAACAACGTTCCGGCGTTTTGCGCAATGTCGGGCTGATAGAGCGCGAGCGTCAGCCGCGGAGCTGCGTCAGGCGATGTGGATGTCATTGACGCCGCTCCGCCTCGTCGCCAACCGAGCCGTTCCTTCCTCGTGCAGCCATTTTTGCGGGCGGCTGCCGCCGTCCTCGGGGGCGCCTGAAGTTGTGAGGAAGACGATACGGTCATCGCTTCTCGGCGGCCAGAGTGACTTGCCTGCGACAAACTGACAAGTCCTTGCCGCCGAAGTGGACAAGGACGGCTTTTGGCGCCAAAAGCAGGGGTCACAACCCGCCACCGCATCGCAGCGGCGAAGAGCCAAGTTCGCGAGATGCTTTGGCGCGTGAGGGGAGCCGAGAGTGAGGGACGACACGCTAGCGCGGCCCGTGCGCCGGGACATCTTGTTCGTCGCGACCGGCGCGATGGCGACGGTTGCGGCCGGCGCGGCCGTCTGGCCGCTGATCCAGCAAATGAATCCGGATGCTTCGACGCGCGCCTTGGCGTCGACCGACGTCGATCTCTCGGGTATCGCTCCGGGTCAAATCGTCACCGTGAAATGGCGTGGTAAGCCCGTGTTCATCCGGCATCGCACGCCGGCGGAAATCGCCGCCGCCGAGAAGACGCCACCCAATGTTCTTCCCGACCCTCAACCGGATTCGGCGCGCGTCAAAAAGCCTGAGTGGCTCGTCGTGGTCGGGGTATGCACGCATCTCGGCTGTATTCCGCTTGGTCACGAGGGCGAGTTCGGCGGCTGGTTCTGTCCCTGTCACGGCTCGACCTACGACGTTTCGGGACGCATCCGCAGCGGACCCGCACCAGCAAATCTCGAGGTGCCGGAATACAGCTTCCTCTCCGACACGAAGATCAAGATCGGCTAGCTCGACGCCATCGCGGCGAGGCGGCATTTCATGCAGGAACCTAGGGCGAAGCGATGAGCGGACCTTCAAAATACACGCCTCGAAGCGCCCTTGCCCGCTGGATCGAACGACGGATGCCGATCCTCAGCTTCATGCATGATTCCTTCGTCGCCTTTCCGACGCCCAAAAACCTCAACTACCTTTGGACCTTCGGGGCGATTTTAAGCTTCATGCTGGTGGCGCAGATCGTCACCGGCGTCGTGCTGGCCATGCATTACACTGCGGAGACGACGCTCGCCTTCGATTCGGTCGAGCACATCATGCGCAATGTGAACTGGGGCATGATCCTGCGCTATGCGCATGCGAACGGCGCGTCCCTGTTCTTCCTGGCCGCCTATATCCATATTCTTCGCGGCATGTATTACGGCTCTTACAAGGAGCCGCGCGAGCTTTTGTGGATATTGGGCATCGTCATCTTCGTGCTGATGATGGCGACGGGCTTCCTCGGCTATGTGCTGCCCTGGGGACAGATGTCCTTTTGGGCGGCTACGGTCATCACCAATCTGTTCACCGCGATCCCCGTCGTCGGCGAATCGATCACGGTCTGGCTGCTCGGCGGCTACTCGGTCGACAATCCGACGCTCAATCGCTTCTTCGCCCTTCATTATCTGCTGCCCTTCGTGATCGCGGCGGTCGTGGTGCTGCACGTATGGGCCCTCCACGTGACCGGGCAAAACAACCCCGATGGGGTCGAGGTCAAGGATATCGAAAAGGAGACCGTGCCCTTCACGCCCTTCGCGACCTTCAAGGACGCTTTCGGCCTCGGGGCCTTTCTCGTTCTTTTTGCGTGGTTGACCTTTTTCGCGCCGAATTATCTCGGCCATCCTGACAACTACATCGAAGCCAATCCGATGGTGACGCCGCCGCATATCGTGCCTGAGTGGTATTTCCTGCCGTTCTATGCCGTGCTTCGCTCCATCCCGAACAAGCTCTTTGGCGTCATCGCGCTGTTCTCCGCCGTCGTGCTGCCGGCGGCTCTGCCCTGGCTCGACACGTCGAACGTGAAGTCGGGCCGCTATCGGCCGCTGTTTCGCAAGGCCTTCTTCGCCTTTATCGTTGTTTGCATCGGTTTGGGCTATCTTGGCTCGCAGCCGCCAGAGGGTGCCTTCCTGATCGTGTCCCGGCTGCTCACGCTGTGCTATTTCGCCTATTTCCTCGTGGTCCTTCCTATCCTCGGAAAGATCGAGAAAACTCCACACGAGCCCGCGTCCATCGAGGCGGCGGTCGCTTCCAGAAAGGCTTCAGTGCTGGATGCGTCCCATGGTTGAACGTTTGATCTGCAAAATCGGCGGACCGTCGCGCGTCGCGCGCGCAATGGCGATCGCTCTGATCGTGCTGCTTTCGCCCAGCCCCGGCAGCGCCGGCGAGAGCGGGTCGGAACACGAGGAGCGTCCTCGGCCCTTCGATTGGAGCTTCGCCGGCGCCTTCGGACGCTATGACCAGGGGCAGCTGCGGCGGGGATTCAAAGTCTATCGCGAGGTGTGCTCGAGCTGCCATTCGATCCGGCTGCTCGCCTTCCGCAATCTGGCGGAGTCGGGGGGGCCGGAGCTGCCGCAAGCGGAGGTCGAGAAGCTCGCCGCGAGCTACAAGATCAAGGACGGTCCCAACTCGGCGGGCGACTATTTCGAACGACCGGGTCGCCCAAGCGATCTCTTCCCGGCGCCTTTCGCCAACGAGCAGGCGGCCCGCGCAGCGCTCGGCGGCAGCTATCCGCCGGACATGTCGGTGCTCGCCAAGGCGCGTGGCTATTCGCGCGGCTTCCCGACCTTCCTTCTCGATGCGTTGCCGGGCTTCACCTATCAGGAAGGCGGCGTCGATTACATCGCTTCGCTCCTCCAGGGCTATCGCGACGCGCCGGCGGACTTCACTCTCGGCGACGGGCAGTACTACAACGTCTACATGCCGGGCCGGCGGATTGGCATGATCCCGCCTCTCACCGATGGAGCGGTGAAATATGAAGACGGCGCGCCCGAAAAAGTTGAGCAATACTCGAAAGACATCGCGGCCTTCCTGATGTGGTCAGCGGAGCCGCATCTCGACGATCGAAAGAAAGTGGGCCTCGGAGTGGTCTCTTTCCTGATCGTATTCGCGGCGCTGCTTTATTTCGTAAAACGGACTATCTGGGCCTCCGTCGACCACTAGCGCGCAATTCGCTCCGACGGTCCGAGCTGGCGCGTTGTCCGGAACAGCCGTGCGCAAGGCCAGTGCGCGCGGATCTGTCCCCGTGACGCCGCTGCCATAGAGATCGGCGCAAGGCCCGGGCGCTCGGCGACAACGACAGCGCCACGATAGCCGAGGCCAAATCGACTGTGCTGGCGCCGCGCCACTGGAGAACCTCGTCTCCTCATGCTGGAGCGTCCCACGCGCCGTTCAATTTCGGCGCGACGACATCATTCCCCGCCGTAAACCTTGCCGTCTGGTCCCTTCCAGCTCTTGCCGGCTTCGTAGAAGCGGTATTCCTCGTCGAACAGCACCTTTTCTCCCGGCGCCACATATTGCTTGCCCTTCGGGTCCGAGCTGCGCGGCGCTGTCACGAAATGTTTGCTCGGCGAGCACCCTTCGGGAAACTTGCCGGCTTCATCCGGCTTGCATTCGAGATTGGCGCCCTCGGGGAACAGCACCGTGGCGTTGAAAAAATATTCGAAGCCTTTCTCGCCCGTCGCGTGCATCTCGAGACGCTCGGTCATCGTCGTCTTGAAGTCGAGAATCTGGCCCGGCTTGTCGAAATGATTCTTGAGCAAATTTTCAAATACGGCCCTCGCCGCTTTTTCGCCCACGTCGCAGCCGCCAAACAGGCATACGGCCGCAGAGGCGGCCGGCGCAGTCAAAACTCCCACAATCAGCGTCGCGGCGAGCGCCTGCGTCTTCAATGTCCAAGGGCGCATGTCGTTTTTCCTCTTGTTGACAAATCGGGCGTCGTCATGCGCCCGTTGGCGGCCACATCCGCTTACAATTGGCATTCTATCTCAATCTCGCCGCGGTGGGGAAGCGAACCCGCCGCTACAGCTTTCTTAACTTGGCGGCTCAAACATGCCGGTCGCGCGCGCCCCGCTTCCTTGGGCGCGAATGTCATCCAGAAAAGTCGCGCCATGAGCAGCGTTGTCTCGTCGATCCAGCTTGCATCCTCCTCCGCTGCTCCCCCGCGGGCGCGCGTTCCTATCGCGCCGCCCGATCGGCTGGTTTCGCGGCCGAGGACGATCGGCGCCGTGATTCTTTGCGACGTCCTCTCAACGCTTGCGGCCGGCGCCGCGAGCCTGCTTCTGCCGGCCTCGTCTCCGCAGCCAAACCTCGGCGTGACGATCGTCGAGATCGTCGGGGTCGCGGGCGTCTTTTTCGTTCTCCTCGCTCTACGATGGGCCTATACGATCCGGGCTCTTGGATCGTCGACCCGGTCGATTGTGAACGCCGCCGTCGCTTTGTTTCTCGCGCTGTCAGCCGACTTGATTGGCCTCGCGCTCTTGGGCGCCTATTCGAACGACAAGCGCGCCGAGCTCGTGGCGTGGTATTTCGCGGCGCTGGCTTTGTGCGCCATTACCCGCGTTGCCGTTGCATCCTTCATTGAGCGCTGGACGCGCGAGGGACGTCTTGCGCGCCGCGCTGTCGTGGTTGGCGGCGGCGGCGACGTCGCCGAGCTGTTGCAACAATTGGATAGGACGCCATCCGGTTCGATCCAAATTCTCGGGCTTTTCGACGATCGCGACAAGGGTCGGTCGCCAAAGAGCGTCGCTGACCACCCCAGGGTGGGGCGGTTCGACGATCTCGTGGAGTTTTGCCGCTCCCAACGCGTGGACCTCCTGATCGTCGCCCTGCCGCTTTTCGCCGAGGAGCGCCTGCTTCACTTGTTGAAGAAGCTCTGGATCCTGCCGATCGACGTGCGCATCGCGGCGCTGGGCAGCCGGCTCAAGCTGCAAACCCGCGCTTACAGCTACATAGGCGATGTGCCCTTCCTGCCGGTTTTCGACAAGCCGATGTCGGACTGGAGCGTCGCCGCGAAGAACATTCAGGATCGGCTGATTGCCGGCGTCCTGCTGGTCATTCTCTCGCCGCTGCTTGGTCTGATCGCGCTCGCTGTCAAATTGGATTCTCGTGGCCCTGTGCTGTTCAGGCAGATCCGGCACGGCTTCAACAACGAGCCGATCGAAGTCTACAAATTCCGATCCATGTATGTCGATCAGACCGACGCGTTGGGCCTCAAGCTGGCCACGAGAGACGATCCGCGCGTCACGCGCATCGGGCGCTTCATCCGCAAGACCTCGCTCGACGAGCTGCCGCAGCTCTTCAATGTCGCGATCAAGGGAAACCTCGCGCTCGTCGGACCGCGCCCGCACGCTCCGCAATGCAAAGCGGCTGATCGTCTTTATGAAGAGGTGGTCGACGGCTACTTCGCCCGTCATCGTGTCAAGCCGGGCATCACCGGCTGGGCGCAGGTCAAGGGCTGGCGCGGCGAGACCGACACGGTCGAGAAGCTCGAGCAACGAGTCGCGCACGATCTCGATTACATCGAAAACTGGTCGATGCTCTTCGATCTGAAGATCCTGGCGATGACTCCCTTCGCGCTCATCAGCGCGAAGAACGCCTATTGAGCCGGAGAGGCGAGCTTGAGGGCGCTTTGACGTCGCCTAACGTGACGAGCCGCCGCCCGAATTTTAGGCAGTCACCGGCTGCGGCGACGCTTTCGTTCGACGCTGAAGCGTTTGTCTTTTTCAGAGATTTAGAGGCCGGAGACAGCGGCGCATCCACGATATTCCAGCCTGGGAGCCACGAAGAGAGTCACGAAAAACCCTATTTTCGCCATGAGCTTGGGCGAAACCAGCCGCGCCTCGTCGAGGCGCCGAAAGGAACCCTTAACCATCGAAGGCTAAAACTTGCAGCAGTTCACTTACCGTTCAGACGCCGTGCTCTCAAATAACATCGGTCAAGACGCGCCGGCCCTGGACCAGCCAAGTGCTGCAAGCCGCGCCGGTTCTGATGGAGCCTGGAATTGATGAACGAGACCGTCCGCCGCCTTCTGGATCAGCAAGGCTGTCTGCACCGCCCCGCGATGACTCTCGCCTCGGACGCCAATCTCTATGACGAGGGACTGACGCCCTTCGCAGCGATCCGCATCATGCTCGCCCTCGAGGATCATTACGAGATTGAGTTCCCGGTCTCGATGCTGCGACGCCAGAGCTTTGCCTCGATTGACGCCATCGTGAGCTGCCTCGAATCGCTGCCCGTCACCAAGACGCTCGCTAGCCGCGCCGCTTAAGCGTCTTTACGCGCATCGCCGCAACGCGCATGTTGCGGCGGCCAGCGGGTTGGGATAGGGGACTGCTTTCCCACGGCTGCGGCCGGAAAGCAGAGCCCCGCCATGCCTCCCTATCGTTCGCGCACCTCAACTCACGGCCGCAACATGGCGGGGGCGAGAGGTCTTTGGCGCGCGACGGGGATGCGCGAGGAGGACTTCGGCAAGCCGATCATCGCGATCGCCAATTCCTTCACGCAATTCGTGCCGGGCCATGTGCATCTGCAAGACCTGGGGCAGCTCGTCGCGCGCGAGGTCGAGAAGGCCGGCGGCGTCGCCAAGGAATTCAACACGATTGCGATCGACGACGGCATCGCGATGGGGCATGACGGCATGCTCTATTCGCTGCCCTCGCGCGAGATCATCGCCGACAGCGTCGAATATATGGCGAATGCGCATTGCGCCGACGCTCTCGTTTGCATCTCGAACTGCGACAAGATCACCCCCGGCATGCTCATGGCCGCGCTGCGGCTCAACATTCCCGCGATCTTCGTCTCCGGCGGTCCCATGGAGGCCGGCAAGGCCGAGGTGCACGGCAAGGAGGTCGCGCTCGATCTCGTCGACGCGATGGTGGCCGCCGCCGACGATCATTACACCGACGCCGAGGTCAAGACGATAGAGCGCTCGGCTTGCCCGACCTGCGGCTCTTGCTCCGGTATGTTCACGGCGAACTCAATGAATTGCCTCGTCGAGGCCCTGGGGCTTGCGTTGCCGGGCAATGGCACGGCGCTCGCGACCCATGCTGACCGCAAGGAGCTGTTCCTGGAAGCGGGTCGGCGCATCGTGGAGCTCGCGCGCCGCTGGTACGAAGAAGAGGACGCCTCCGTCCTGCCGCGCTCGATCGCGAGCTTCAAGGCCTTCGAGAATGCGATGGCGCTCGACATCGCAATGGGCGGCTCGACCAATACGGTGCTGCATCTCCTGGCCGCTGCGCATGAGGCCGAGGTCGACTTCACCATGGCCGACATCGATCGGCTGTCGCGGCGCGTGCCCGTGCTCTGCAAAGTCGCGCCCGCGAAGGCCGACGTACATCTCGAGGACGTGCATCGCGCCGGCGGAGTCTTCGCCATTCTCGGCGAGCTGTTGCGCGCCGGCCTTCTTCACGACGGTCTCCCGACCGTGCACAGCAAGACCTTGCGAGACGCGATCGCCGCCTGGGACATCTGCGGCGGCGCGGGCATTGCGGCGCGGACCTTCTTCATGGCGGCCCCGGGCGGCGTGCCGACACAGACTGCCTTTTCGCAAAATCGTCGCTATGAAGCGCTCGACATGGATCGCGCCCAGGGCGTGATCCGCGATGCGGCGCATGCTTTCTCCAAAGACGGGGGCCTTGCTGTGCTTTCCGGGAATCTCGCCGAGGATGGCTGCATCGTGAAGACGGCCGGCGTCGACGAGAGCATTCTGAAATTTGCAGGCTCCGCCAAAGTCTATGAGAGCCAAGACGCGGCGGTCTCGGGCATTCTCACGGGCGATGTGCAGGCGGGGGACGTGGTCGTGATCCGCTATGAGGGTCCGCGCGGCGGCCCGGGCATGCAGGAGATGCTCTATCCCACGAGCTATCTGAAATCGAAGGGCCTCGGCAAAGCCTGCGCGCTGATCACCGACGGGCGCTTCTCCGGCGGCACCTCGGGGCTTTCGATCGGCCACGTCTCGCCGGAAGCCGCCGAAGGCGGCCTCATCGCGCTCGTCGAGGACGGCGATCGCATCGAGATCGACATTCCGAACCGCACGATCAAGCTCGCGGTGGATGACGCCGCGCTCGCGTCGCGCCGTGAGGCGCAATCCGCCAAAGGCTTTGCGCCAGCGGAACGGCGCCAGCGCCAGGTGTCGAAAGCGCTGCGCGCCTATGCGTCGATGGCGAGCAGCGCGGCGAAGGGAGCGGTGCGGGAGGTCAGGTGAGTCGCTTTCCGAGAGATCGGCTCGCGTAAGATTGTTCTTCGAAGCTCACGGCCTCTTGCGAGCCTGAAGGCTCGCGGTCCATTCGGCTTGGACCGCGCGCCTCGCGGCGACTCAGTTAAGGGATTCGGCGACTTCGCGAAGCGTGGCGACATGATGAGGATCTCCTCGATGCGTCACGCGGCGTCCTCCGGGATCGTCGCTCCGTAGATTTCCGCCAGATCGAGCTTCAATCCCGGCGGATCGAGCGCGATGACGCCTGAGCGGAAGATGCGCGTCTGGATCATCTCGCCCTCGCCGCGCGCGTGGTGGATCACGAGCGGCTCGTCAGGGGAGAGGATCAGATAATGCCGCACGCTGGGCAGTCGAAAATAGCCTTCGAGCTTGCCAAGCGCATCGTTACGTCCCGTAGACGGCGAAATGACCTCGACCACGATGATGGGGGATTGCGAGATCAGCGCGTCGTCATGAAGCTCCGGGCCGCAATAGACCTGCGCGTCCGGCTCGAACAGGGAACGCGTTCCGATGCGCACGGCCATGCCGTCCGGCAGCGCGTGGCAAGGCAGACCATCCTTGCGGATCGCTTGCGTGAGCGCGATGAAGACGCGGCCCTTGATCTTCGCATGGGCCGCGCGTTCCGCAGCCTGCGCGAAAATCTCGCCGTCGACGAGTTCGTAACGCCCGGGCGCCCTTTCCGACCAGGAAAGGAATTCCTCCACGGTCATGCGATCTTTGGGGATCGCGCTCATGCCTTATCCTCTCGAAAGCTCTGCGCGGCCTCATCATATCCGCCTTTCGCGCTTCGCTCCACATGACAAGCTCCGCCATTTGGGCGAGATTGCGCGCCCCATGCGTCCCTCGATCCTTGATCCTTTGTTTGGCCGTGTCGGCGCTCTCCCGGGCGTCGGTCCCAAAACCGCGGCGCTGTTCAACCGTCTTTTGGCGAAGCCTGGACAGGAGGCGCGTCTCGTCGATCTCCTGTTCTCGCCGCCGATCAACACGCTCGATCGCCGCACGCGCCCACGCCTCGCCGAAGCGCCGCTCGACACGATGGTGCTCGTCAAGGTGCGCGTCGCCGAGCATCGCCGTCCGGAAGGGCGCTATTCCAAGGGCCCCTATCGCGTGCTGGTCGAGGACGAGACCGGCGACGCGCTGCTCGTGTTTTTCCTCGCCAATGTCGATTGGATCGAGCGCAGCCTGCCGATCGGCGCAACGCGCTGGGTTTCGGGCAAGCTCGAGCTCTATGACGGCTACCGCCAGATCGTGCATCCCGACCGCATTTTGGACGAGGCCGGCGTTGCGCGCTTGCCGCCGGTCGAGGCGGCGTATCCGCTGACCGAAGGTCTGCAGCAGCGCCAGGTTCGGGGCGCGGTCTATCGCGCCTTGGAGAAGCTTCCCAAGCTTCCAGAGTGGCAGAACCCCTCCGTTCTCTCCGCCCACCATCTTAGCGGCTTTGCGGAATGTCTCGAGCGCCTCCACCATCCGCAAGAGCCTGCCGACATCGCGCCGATGAGCCCCACACGGCAACGTCTTGCGCTCGACGAGCTTCTGGCCCAGCAGCTCGCTCTGCGACTGCTGCGCTCGAAAATGCGCCGCCCGCCTGGGCGCGAGCACAAGAGCACAGGGCGGCTCGCTGAAGCAGTCGAAGCCTCTTTGCCCTTTTCCCTCACGCCGGCGCAGCGCCGCGCGCTCGATGAAATTCATGCCGATCTGGCCTCGGATCGGCGGATGCTGCGTCTGCTGCAGGGCGACGTGGGATCCGGTAAGACGATCGTCGCCGCTCTGGCGATGGCTGAGGTGGTCGAAGCCGGTCGCCAGACGGCGTTGATGGCGCCGACTGAAATTGTCGCGCGACAGCATTACGAAAAGCTCGCGCCGCTGTTTCGCGCGCGGGGCGTCGAGACGGCTCTCCTCACGGGGCGCGCAAAGAGCGGCGAACGCGCTGCGTTGCATGCAGCGGTGGCTGCGGGAGACGCGCGGGTCGTCATCGGCACACATGCGCTGATCACCGGCGATCTCGTCTTTCAGGATTTGGGTCTCGCGGTCGTCGACGAGCAGCACCGCTTCGGCGTCGCACAGCGGCTGGCGCTCGGCGCCAAGGGCGAGGCGGCCGACACGCTGGTCATGACCGCGACCCCCATCCCGCGTTCCCTGGCGTTGACATTGTTTGGCGACATGGACAGCTCGATCCTCGACGAGAAGCCGCCAGGCCGCACGCCGATCAAGACGCGCGCGCTGCCGCTGTCGCGGATGGAGGAAGTTCTCGAAGGTCTTGAGCGCAGCCTCGCTGGCGGAGCACGGGCTTACTGGGTCTGCCCGCTGGTTGAAGAAAACGAAGCGCTCGATCTCGCCGCGGTCGAGGAACGCTTCGACTTCCTAAAGCAGCGCTTCGGCTCGCGCGTCGGTCTCGTGCATGGCCAGATGAAAGGTCCGGAGCGGGACGCGGCCATGGAGGCCTTTCAAAAAGGCGAAACGCAGCTTCTCGTCGCCACCACCGTCATCGAGGTCGGCGTGGATGTGCCCGAGGCGACGATCATGGTGATCGAGCACGCCGAGCGTTTCGGACTGGCGCAGCTGCATCAGCTTCGCGGCCGGGTCGGCCGCGGC
Source organism: uncultured Alphaproteobacteria bacterium (assembly GCA_963829075.1). Classification (GTDB taxonomy): domain Bacteria; phylum Pseudomonadota; class Alphaproteobacteria; order Rhizobiales; family Beijerinckiaceae; genus Methylocystis. Next base: position 33,175 of record CAWHHH010000001.1, read on the forward strand.
GGCCGCGACTCTTTTTGCCTGCTTTTATATAAGGGCCCCCTCGGCCCGGCGGCCGCGGAACGGCTGAAAACCATTAGAGAGACGGAGGATGGCTTTCGGATCGCCGAAGAGGATCTGCGGCTGCGCGGGGAGGGGGAAATCCTGGGCACGCGCCAATCCGGTCTGCCCGCTTTCCGCTTTGCCGAGCTCGTCGCGCATGCGCAGCTGCTCGCCGTGGCGCGCGACGACGCAGAGCTATTCCTGCGTCGCGATCCGGAGCTGACCAGCGAGCGCGGCAGGGCCTTGCGTGTGCTGCTCTATCTCTTCGAACGGGACGAAGCCATCCGCTTGCTGCGCGCCGGGTAAGAGGCCCCTTGCGCCGCCGTGCGCGCCGGGGGCCCGATTGACCGGGGCTTCCCCTCGGCCTCTTGCGCCAATCGGCGGTCTCAGCCATCCATTGACGCGGACGCGGCCCTCGGCCTATAAGCCCCCCACTTCGCCGCAACCATGCGGCTGTCGGCGCTTCGAGGCCCTTTAGCGCTTCAGGCCCCCCAAAGGAAATAGAGATGGCTAATACGAGCTCGGCCAAGAAGGCCGTTCGCAAAATTGCTCGCCGCACGTCCGTGAATCGCGCTCGTCGCAGCAAGATGCGGACGTTGCTGCGCAAAGTGGAAGAGGCGATCGCCTCTGGGGATGCGGGCGCGGCGACTCAAGCGTTGCAGGACGCGGCTCCCATCGTGATGCGCGCGGCTCAGCGCGGCGTCATTCACAAGAACACCGCCTCGCGAAAAGTGTCGCGTTTGACGTCGCGTGTGAAGGCGCTCGCCTCCGCTGGTTGAGGCGCGCGAATTTTGCGCGCTGAAGTCGGGCGCTTTCATCACCCGTGTGTACGTACAATGCCGTAACAAGTTGGCGGCAAGGACACGAACAGGATCGATTTGAACGCAAAAATTTGCCCGAGCAAGAATTTTTTCTGAAATTCAATTCCTTGCAGACAAGATTGGCGCGGCGGCCTTTCCCCTCCTGTTTCGTGTCGCCGCTTGTGCGCTGCGCGATCTCCGATGACGATTGAGTGAAAAAAAAATTTCAAACGCCGGGTTTTCGGCAATGCGTTAAATCACAACCGAATTGCAGCGCCGTGCGCGCTGCAACCCTCCAATGCCGTCGCTGTCGCATTTGCGATTGGGGCTTTTGCGATTGCGAGGCGAATATGAGCCGACTAATGTGCATCTATCGGGGACAGAGAGACGCTCACGCGCTTCGTATCGCTGCGAAGCTGAATGGTGGCCTCCGCCTCTCCTGTCGGCGAACGGTCTAGCGATGCGGAATGGCCGCCGTCTCTTAAGGAATGATCACGGGTCGAGGCGCGGCGCGACGTAATGCGTGGCTGAGCATTTGCGAGCGTTTGAGGCGGCGTCGAGCAATTACGGGTGCAGGGAGGGCTGGTTATGCGGGCTGGGCTGAGGGTCAAGGGCGGCAGAGTTCCCGTTTTTGTCGAGAGAGCGCGGGCATTTCGCCCGGTCCGATGCGCTGACCGACCTAATGCCGCAAATCCCCCGGCTGACGGTGGACCGCTGACGGACTGACGCGCTCCTGTCGGCGCTACGCCGCCTTCCAAGGCGTCGAAGTCATCGCTTCCAGAAATTGCAAGTGGTCGAACGCCGCGCGGCGCATCGTCGCCGTTCGGGCGCGAAGGCTTACTCTCAGGACGCATCCATGTCGTACGATGTTCAACCCCCAACGGCTGTGCTTTCGAGCGAATATCGGCAAGAGTGGGAACGTGCGCGCGAGCGGATGCGCGTCGAGGTCGGAGATCAGAAATACGAGACTTGGTTCTCTGCGCTCGAGTTGCTGCGCCGGGAGACGAATGTCGTCTATCTGACGATGCCCACTAAGTTCCTTCGTAACTGGATGAACCAGCATTACCTCGAGCTCATAAGAGCGCGCATCGCCGCCGAGTTCAGGGGCGTGGATAAGGTGATCATCGAGGTGCGCACTCCGAACCCCAAGATGAAGGCGGCGCAGGCTGTGGGGTCAGGGTTGAGGAGTCTTGCGTCCGGCTTCAAGCCGGCTCCGTCGCAAGCCTCGGCCAAAGCGGGAGAGAACGTGGCAGAGTCCCTTCTCGCCCATCACCGCCGCGCCGGCAGTCCAAAAGGCGGCAATAGAGCGGAGGCCGAGGGTTTCATTGGCTCTCCTTTGGACAGGCGCCTGACTTTTGCGACCTTCAGGGTCGGCAAGTCCAATGACTTCGCTTTCGCCGCGGCGCGCCGGGCCGCAGAGCAATGCGCGCAAGGCGCCGCGCCGCTGTTCAATCCGCTTTATGTCCATGCGTCGGTCGGCTTGGGCAAGACGCATCTGCTCCAAGCGATGGCCCGGGAGGTCAGCGACGGAAGGCGTCGCGTGCTTTATCTGACCGCCGAACGCTTCATGAGCAATTTCGGCAATGCGCTACGCGACCAGACCGCCTATGCGCTCAAGGAAGACCTGCGCTCGATCGACATGCTGGTTGTCGACGATCTCCAGTTCCTCCAAGGCAAGACGTTGCGGGCCGAGTTCTCGCATCTCGTCAATGCGCTCATCGATTCCGGTCGCCAGATTGTTGTCGCCGCGGACCGGCCGCCGGCGCAACTCGAGTCGCTGGACGAACGCGCGTCGTCGCGGTTGAAGGGCGGGCTTTGCGTGGAGATCGGCCCGCTAGACGAGGAACTGCGTCAGCGGGTGCTGGAGACGCGTATCGCCGCCGCGAAAGAGCAGCATGACGCTTTCGTCGTTCCGCGTGACGTGATTGTCTATGTCGCCAAGGTCATCACCTCGAACGGCCGCGATCTCGACGGCGCAGTCTCGCGGCTTCTCGCGCATTCAAGCTTGAACGCGGCGCCGATCTGCGTCACGACCGCCGAGAGGGCGATCCGCGACCTCGTCAATACGCATGAGCCGAAACGGGTCAAGATTGACGACATTCAGAAGCTCGTCGCCAGCCATTACAATGTCTCGCGCGCCGACATCGTCTCGTCGCGCCGGACCGCCAATGTGGTGTTGCCGCGTCAGGTCGCCATGTATCTATCGAAGGCTCTGACGCCGCGCTCCTTGCCGGAAATCGGCCGGCGCTTCGGCGGCCGCGATCACACGACCGTGATTCATGCCGTGCGCAAGATCGAAAACCTGATCGCCAAGGACAATGGCCTTGCCCAGGTGGTCGAATTGCTCAAGCGCATGCTCAACGAGCAATGATCGAGCGTTTGTCGCCTTTTCGCCGCATCGAGCGGGTGACGGACGCGATCGATCGCCTCCGCGCGGATGGAGGCCGCGAACCCGCCCCCGACTGTGTAAAGCCAGTCAGCGACCGGTCTTCACATGCGTCCAGGCGCGCGTGATCGTCTTCTGCGTGGCGAGGTCCGGCGTGGTGACGGCGAAGAGCCGGTGCATCGTCGCGTCGTCGAGATAAATCGACGGATTGCCGAGGATCGTCGGGTCGATCAGCGGCCGTGAGGCGGCGACGCCATTGGCGAAATGCGTCGCATTGGTGTTGCGCGCGGCGACTTCCGGTCGCAGCAGATAATCGATCAGCGCATAGGCCTCTTCTGGATGCGGCGCGTCCTTGGGTATGGCGAGGGCGTCGAGCGAGATCAGAGCGCCTTCGTGCGGGATCGCGAAGGCGATCTCAACGCCGTTATTGGCCTCGCGGGCGCGGTTGCGAGCCTGGAAGGCGTCCCCGGACCAGCCGATCGCAACGCAGATGTCTCCGTTGGCCAGCGCATTAATATATTCCGAGGAATGGAATTTCTTGACATAGGGCCGCAGTGACGTCAGCAGCAGTTCGGCCTTGCGGAGGTCCTCGGGCTTCTTGGAATTGGGATCGAGCTTCAGATAATTGAGCGCGATGGCGAACATGTCCTCGGGGCTGTCGAGCATATAGACGCCGCAGCTCGAGAGCTTCTTCAGATTGTCGGGGCGCAGGATTTGGTCCCAGCTCGTGATGGCTTTGTCGCCGAGCTTTTCCTTCACCTTCCCGACGTTATAGGCGACCCCGGTCGTGTACCACATGTAATCGATCGCGTAGCGGTTGCCCGGATCGTAGCGAGCGAGCTTGGCCGCGATCTCGCGCCAGATGTTTTTCGCGTTCGGCAGCTTGCTCATGTCGAGCGGCTGATAGACTCCCGCGTTGATCTGGCGCGAGAGGAACGTCGCCGAGGGCACCACCACATCATAGCCGGTCGAGCCGGCGAGCAGGCGCGTCTCCAGGATCTCGTTGGAGTTGTAAGTGTCATAGACGACCTTGATGCCGGTCTCGCGCGAGAAATCGTCGAGTGTCTTGGCGTCGATATAGTCGCTCCAGTTGAAGACATTGACGACGCGCTCCTTGGCGACGGCTTGAGCAAGCGAGAGCGCGCCGAAAGCGAGCAGCGCGGCCAGGATTTTTCTCATCGAGTGGCGCCCTTTGGCGGGGGAGGTCGGAGTTGTTAACATGCTTGCGTGGGGTTTGGCGACGCGCGATCCCGCCGCGCCGCCTTGTTGGCCCCTGCGCCAGAGCGAATTCCGCAAAAGTTGACAGACTTTTGCGGTCAGAATTCGCTCCAACATTTTGATTTGGCGCGATTCCTTATCGCTCGAATGAGTCCGTTCGAGCGGGAAACGCGCTAAGGAGCCTCGAGACGTGCCTATTGACCTGCCTGCGGGATCTCCCGAAGCGCTCGCCCTGCGCCCGGAGCAGACGCGCAGCGTCACCAGGGGAGCTCGAATTCTGTTGCGGTCGCTGGGCCATGCGGTGCTGAGCGAATTTCCGCTGCCCGACGGCCGGCGGGCCGACCTGGTCGCGCTTGGGCGGGACGGCTCGATCCGGATCGTGGAGGTCAAATCCTCCTTCGCGGACTTTCGCGCGGACGGCAAGTGGCGACATTACCAGTCCTTTTGCGACCGCTTCTACTTCGCCGTCCCTCTCGCGCTCGCGGAGGGCGCCGACGGCGTTTTCCCCCGGGAGGCCGGGTTGATCATCGCGGACGCGCATGGCGCGGCGGTCGAATGGGAGGCGCCGATCCACGCGCTTGCCTCGGCCGCGCGGCGGGCGCTGCTCGTACGCTTCGGCGCCTTGGCAGCCACGCGTTTGCACGCTGCTCTCAACCCTGGGGAGCCGTAAAGAAGTATGCCCTACCGCGGCGCGCGCTTGGCGAGAATGCGCTGCAAGGTGCGTCGATGCATGTTGAGCCGGCGCGCCGTCTCCGAGACGTTGCGGTCGCAGGCTTCGAACACCCGCTGAATGTGCTCCCAGCGGACCCGGTCGGCCGACATGGTGTTCTCGCTGGTTTCTGGCTTCTCCGACTGCGTCGCCATCAATGCGTGATAGATCTCGTCGGCGTCGGCGGGCTTCGCGAGATAGTCGAAGGCGCCGAGTTTCACCGCCGTGACGGCCGTTGCGAGATTGGCGTAACCGGTCAGCATCACGCCGCGCGCGTCGGGGCGCTTGGCCTTGAGTTCCGAAATCACGTCGAGGCCATTGCCGTCGCCGAGCCGCATGTCGATCACCGCGAAAGCCGGGGGGCTTTGCGCGATCGCGGCGAGACCGGCTTTGACGGAGTTGGCGACCGAGACCAAGAAGCCGCGCGCCTGCATCGCGGCGGAGAGTTCGTTGAGGAAGGGCCGGTCGTCGTCGACGATGAGCAGCGTCATCTCGTGAGGCGGCAGAGCGATCGCTTCCACAAGCTCGGCCGTTTCCACGTCCTCTCCCTGTTTTTCCTCCATTGTCATGCCTGGGTCCCTGTTCGAGTTCTCATACATTTTAGCCGGCGCGACCCGTTCGTCAAAGGGGCCGATGACCTTACATGCCGCACCGGCGGGGAAAAGGCGATAGCTTTGCCTTATAGATCGAGGAGGAACTCGCCGCCCCGGCCAGGCGCGATATCGGAGACCCCATGACATTCCTTCCCCGCGCGCCGCAAAGCTTGCGAAAGATGCCCGAGGGCGTGTGGGCGCTCGGATTCGTCTCGCTCTTGATGGACGTCTCCTCCGAGATGATCCATGCGCTGCTGCCGGTCTATCTAGTCACGGCGCTCGGCGCCACGATGACCGAGGTCGGCGCGATCGAAGGCGTCGCGGAATTGACGGCGTCGATCGTGAAGATATTCTCTGGCGCGCTCTCGGACTGGCTCGGCCGGCGCAAGCTCCTCGCTCTCATCGGCTATGGCCTGGCGGCGCTGACGAAACCCGCATTTCCGCTGGCGCAGAACATTGGCGCGCTCGTCGCAGCGCGCTTCGTCGATCGCCTCGGCAAAGGAATACGCGGCGCGCCGCGCGACGCGCTCGTCGCCGATCTCGCGCCGGCTGAGCTGCGTGGTGCTGCCTTCGGCCTACGCCAGTCGCTGGACACGATCGGCGCCTTCCTCGGGCCCGCGCTTGCGATCCTGCTGATGTGGCGGAGCCACGATGATTTCAAGCTCGTGTTCTGGATTGCCGTCCTGCCGGCTTTCCTCGCCGTGGCGCTTCTTCTTGTCGCCGTGACGGAGCCCGCGCGGCCTGGAGATTTGCGCAAGCCGCGCTTTCCGCTTCATGTCGAAGAGCTCAAACGCCTCTCCAAGGGATTCTGGCTCGTCGCGCTCGTCGCCGCGGTGTTTTCGCTCGCCCGCTTCAGCGAAGCGTTCCTGATCCTGCGCGCGCGCGACGCCGGACTGCCGATCGCTCTGAGTCCGCTGGTGCTTGTCGCGATGAACGTCGTCTATGCGCTCTCGGCCTATCCCGCCGGCGCCTTCACCGATGGGCGCAGCCGCCTCGCGCCGCTGGCGGCCGGGCTGCTACTCCTCCTTTTCGCCGACATCGCGCTGGCCGCGCCCTACGGAGCCCCCGCCGTCGCTTTCGGGGTCCTTCTCTGGGGCCTGCACATGGGCTTGACGCAAGGGCTGCTCGCAACGCTTGTCGCCGACGTCGCGGAGCCGGAGCTGCGCGGAACGGCTTTCGGCCTCTTCAATCTCATTGGCGGCCTCGCGACCCTCTTCGCCAGCCTTCTCGCCGGGGCGTTGTGGGACAGCTACGGCGCCGTCGCGACCTTTCTGGCGAGCGCCGGCTTCGCTCTGCTCGCGCTCGCAGCGCTGGCGCTGACGCATTACGTAGCGCCTGGGCTCGGGGCGCCGCATCCGGCGCAGCGCGCAGACGCACCGCTGTAAGGGACTAGATTTCAATTCCGAGCTTTGTCGCGATGCGCCTTGCCGTCGATTCGCGCTGCGCCGTGATCGCCTGCGTCCGGCGTCGCACGCTTTCGACGACCGACAGCGGGGCGCTCGTCATCGAGCCGCTGTCGAAGGGCGGCTGTGGCGCATATTCCATGAAGAGCTGGATCGTCTGAGCCGCCTCTTCGCCGGCAATCGCGGCGGCAAGCCGCAGCGCGCCGTCGAGCCCCGCTGTGACGCCCGCGGTGGTCGTCACTTTGCCGTCGACGACGACTTTTTCGTTCACGTCGACGGCGCCGAAAAGAGCAAGCAGATGGCGTACGGCCCAGTGCGTCGTCGCGCGTCGACCCCTCAGGAGCCCGGCTGCGCCGAGGATGAGGGCGCCAGTGCAGACCGAGAGCACATGCGTCGCGTCTCCCGCCTGCCGTTCGACCCAGGCGAGCGCCTCCTCGTCCTCCATCACCGCCTCTTGGCCGAAGCCTCCCGGAACGACGAGAACATCAAGGTTCGGCGCCTCATCGAGCCGCGCGTCGGGCAGAAGACGCAAGCCGTGCATGTCGCGCACCGGCGCAGTGGTCTTGCCGTAGAGGCGAAAGACCGTGTCCGGCAGATGCGAAAGAACCTCGAAAGGGCCAGTGACGTCGAGCTGATCGAGCCCATCGAAGATGAGAGCGCCGATCTCCAGGGGGCGATCTCCTGTCGTCATCCGGTTGGCTCGTCGTCGTTCAAGGGGGGCGGCTGCGGCGCGCGCTGGCGCAAGCGCGGCGCGACGTTGCGGCGCGCAAACATCGGCGTCAGAATGAGCCCGGCGACGATGCCGCCGAGATGCGCGACCCACGCGACATGCTCCTGATCGCCGAAGAGGACATGAATGATCTGCAGCGCGATCCAGGCGCCGACGAACATCCAGGCCGGAGCGCGGATGGGAAAGATCACCGCGAGTCCGAAGATCGTCGCGCGCGGATAGAGCATCAGATAGGCGGCGCAGACGCCGGAGATCGCCCCCGAGGCGCCGACGAGCGGCGTGACCGTGTCGGGCGCCGCATAGGCGAACACGACGCCCGAGGCCACGCCGCAGGTCAGATAGAAGAGCAGATAGTGAAACGATCCCATCGCGTCTTCGACATTGTCGCCAAGCACGTAGAGAAACAGCATATTGCCGATCAGATGCAGCCAGCCCGAATGGAAAAAAAGCGAGGTGAGGAGCGTCAGCGGCGCCGGGGGACCTACGATCCATTTGGCAAGCTGCGCTTCGCCGAAGAGCACGCGCGGGATGAGCGCGAAGCCGCGGATGACGGTCAGGGGGTCGCCGAAAATCTCGCTGCGCACGATGAGAAACACGGCGACATTGATGACGATGAGCGTCCAGTTCACGACGGGACGGCGCACGAATCTCAGTTTCGCGTCGTCGTGGAGAGGGATGACCATAGTCAGCGATCCGTCGAGAGCATGAGAGCCGTCGTCTGCCGGCGCTCCTCTATTTATAGCAGTCGGGGTCGGATTGTCGCCTCTTGCGCGCGCTTCCCGTTTGCCTTCGCCGCTGGGTCGCCCGTTCCGAGCGTCAAGCTCTTATAGGCGAAGAGGGTCTATCCGAGGTCGAGATTAGCAGGGCGCTGTGGTCGGACAGCCCCGACTTCCGACTCGAATGGTGATAGCGGCACGTTGGATTGAAGGAGGCGACGAAGGCTAGGGTTGCCAAATGCATGATCCAGTCGGAAGCCGTTGGCTTTCGTCATCCAACTCCATTCACGAGCGTCGGCGCCGTGGGTTCGCCGCCAGAGATCGACGAGGCTATGAGATGCCGAAAGCCTGTCGAAGAGCTCAGCGAAATTGAACTTGTCGCCGGTGGGCGTTCTGTCGGCGCGCTGACCTCGCTTCGGCGCTATTCTGTGAAAACAACTACGTCGGCGCGATGTAAGTCGACGAAGTCCAAGATTCGGCTCCAGCGGGCGCCGCTCCCGCTTCGCACGTTCGAACAGAGGAGCTGCGAGTGGGCGCGCCTCCGAAGATTGTCAGAGTTCCCTCGAGGAAATAGCCGAAGCGCAGCGCCTGGTTGAGCGGGCGCGTCACCCGAGCGTCACTTCTGCGCTTTTTTCATCAGGTCTTGCAGCCAGTCGGCGTTGAACGGAGTGAGCCAAGTCTTGACCATGGCCTCCGGGGAGTATCGTTCGAACTCCGCCATCATTCGCTTCTCGATTTCAGCCATGGCGGCCTTTTGCAGAGGCTCCAAATCGGGCAACCCCATGAACTGCCTGGCCTCCGCCGGGGTGCAGTCGATGTCGACGGTGATCTTCATTCCACCTCGCTCCTATCTGATTTTAGCGTAGGTCGAGTTTACGCAGGTTTGACTACCATTCGAAAGTCGGTTCTTGGCGGCGCGTCACAAATCGAGCGCTCGCTTTAGCATCCCTGGCGCTTGCATAAATCCTCTTGACCCGCGTTTTTCCCATGAGTGGACAGGGGCTCGGCGCCCATGCTAGGGCCGCGCCTCTCCCCCATCCGCTAAGGCCTCTCGACGATGATTCCGCGCTATTCCCGCAAGGCGATGACCGATATCTGGGAACCGCAGACGCGCTTCCGCATCTGGTTCGAGATCGAGGCGCACGCTTGCGACGCGCTGGCCGAGCTCGGCGTGATCCCGAAGGAGAGCGCCAAGGCGATCTGGGAGAAGGGCGGGGCGGCGCAATTCGACGTCGCGCGCATCGACGAGATCGAGCGCGTGACGAAGCACGACGTGATCGCTTTCCTCACGCATCTCGCCGAGTTCATCGGCGCCGATTCCCGCTTCGTGCATCAGGGGATGACGAGCTCCGACGTGCTCGACACCTGCTTTTCGGTGCAGCTCTCGCGCGCCGCTGATCTTCTGATCGCGGACGTCGACGCGCTGCTCGCGGCGCTCAAGAAACGCGCCTTCGAGCACAAATACACCTTGACCATGGGGCGCTCGCACGGCGTCCATGCCGAGCCCACCACCTTCGGGCTGAAGCTCGCGCAGGCCCACGCCGAATTCTCGCGCGCCCGCGCGCGGCTCGTCGCGGCGCGCGCAGAAGTCGCCGTCTGCGCCATTTCGGGGGCTGTCGGCACTTTCGCCAACATCGATCCGCGCGTCGAGGCGCATGTGGCGGAGAAGATAGGGCTGAGCGTCGAGCCGATCTCGACGCAAGTGATCCCGCGCGACCGCCACGCCGCCTTCTTCACGACGCTCGCCGTCGTCGCCTCCAGCGTCGAGCGGCTCGCCGTGGAAATCCGACATCTGCAGCGCACCGAGGTGCTGGAGGCCGAGGAGTTCTTTTCGGAAGGGCAGAAAGGATCTTCCGCAATGCCGCATAAGCGCAACCCGGTGCTGAGCGAAAATCTCACCGGGCTCGCCCGCCTCGTGCGCGGCATGGCTATCCCTGCGCTCGAAAATGTCGCGCTTTGGCACGAGCGCGACATCTCCCACTCGTCCGTCGAGCGCATGATCGGCCCGGACGCTACGGTCACGCTGGATTTTGCGCTGGTTCGCCTAGCGGGCGTGATCGAAAACCTCGTGGTCTACCCCGAGGCGATGCGCAAAAACCTCGAAAAGCTCGGCGGGCTCGTCAATTCGCAACGCGTGTTGATCGCGCTGACGCAAAGGGGCGTCTCGCGAGAGGACGCCTACGCGATCGTGCAGCGCAACGCGCTCGCGCAATGGCGCGGCGAGGGCGATTTTCTTTCGATGCTTCGCGCCGACGAGGCGGTCGCGTCAAAGCTCACGAGCGAGGAGCTGGATCAGCTTTTCGACCTCGCCTATCACTGCAAGCACGTCGATACGATCTTTTCGCGCGTTTTCTCTTCATAGGCTGAAGCGAGCCCTTCCTGGTCGAGCCTCGCCTGCACCTGCTTGAGGATCCGGATCAACGTCGCCCGCGCCGCTTCCGGGGTTTCGGCGGCGTGAGACGCCAATATGTCTCCGTCAGGACCAAAAAACACGACGATGGCTGGATAATCCCTCGTCGGGGGAGCATAAACAACGCCTTCTATCAGTGACACGCTTGCCTCCACTTTCCCCCAATCGGTAAATAGGCGCCGTCCCCATCGTCTCAAGGAGCCGTTGCTTCCCGAATGCTTTGCCGTTGGCGTGAAAGCCCATGGCTACAGCCTCGGCCGCGCCCGAATTAGAGGGACGCCGACCGACATATGCGTTTCGCATTCGCGCGTAATGGTTGATGTTATAGGCGTTTGGAGTCAGCCCGAGCCTCGCCATGACGTGTCTTCGCTTCGTTTGGCCAAAGCTGTTTCGGCCTGCCGGATCTCGCTTCGCATCGGCCGCGGCGATACTGGCGCTCTGGCTACTCCCCGTGGCCTTCGAGGCGAAGGCGCAGCCTCTGCGGGTCGCGGTTTACGACGCTGCGCCTTACGCGAGCGTCGCGCGGGACGGCTCCTTCACGGGCGCGAGCGTCGATCTCTGGCGACGCGTCGCCGAGGAGATGGGCACAAATTATCAGTTCAAGCTCGTGTCCAGCATGGAGGACGTGCTGCGTGGGATCGAGCAAGGCCGATACGACGCCGCGATCGGCGCAATAACGATCACGGAGGACCGAACCGCTCGCGTCGATTTTTCTTACCCCACGCATCGCTCCGGCGTCGCGGCGTCGCTGCGCAAGGAAGTCGGAACGCGCGCGGCGGTCGTCTCCTTCTCGGCCGCCGCATCCGAGCTGGGACCGCTTTTCGGCGCGATGATCTCGTTGCTGTTTGTCGCCGGCATCGCCATGTGGCTCGTTGAACGGCTGGAAAAGGACGCATCCAAGGCCGATTCCGCCGTGCGGACGCTGCGCGATGGCCTTTACTGGGCCGTGGTCACGATGACGACCGTGGTTATGGCGACAAGACTCCGAAAACGACTTTTGGATTCTTCGTCGCGACGCTCTGGATGCTGAGCAGGCTCGCGCTGGTCTCGTTACTGTCCGCGAGCCTGGTGTCTCGCCTCACCGCGGAGCAAATGGGAGGGACAGCGAGTTTGGGGAAAATGACCCGTGGGGCAAGCGCATCGCGGCGGCGGCGGCCTCTTCGGGCGCGGAATACCTCGAGCATCATCACATTGCGCACAGAAATTATGCGAGCTTGCAGGAGGCGTTGGAGGCAGGCCGCCAAGACGTCGTCGTGAACAGCGTCGGCGCGCTGCGCTTTCTTGTCGCGACGCGCTTCTCCACGTCGCTGCGCGTCGCGGAGCCGCTTCTCGCCCCGCGTACATGGCCATCGCGCTGCCCGAACATAGCGCGCTGAAGAAGCCAATTGATCGCGCGTTGATGCGCATCACGGAGAGCCCCGAGTGGCAGCAGGCGGAAGAAGGCTATTTTACGCGCTAGCGCGCGTTCCGGATCGAAGGCTCGATCAAAGACAGAGGCTGAGAAAGGACGACGCTGGAACGGCTCGGATGGTGGCGGCGCCAGGCGTCACGCCCGGCGCCGGGGAGGCTTATCGCTCCTGGTTGGTCCCGTGTTCCGTCACGAACTTAGCGCCATGCTCCTGGCACCCGCACGCCGCGAAGCAGGCGACCGCATTCTCCTTCTGCTTGGCATAATCCGAGCCGTAAACCATCGTACCGGATGTATAAGCATCCTCACACTTCTCGGAGCACTTGGTCTGCTTGTCGGTGTCGCGATCGCCCTTGTGGGTGTCGCATTCCGCGAAGGCGGCGCCCGTCATGCCGACGAACAACGCGGCGGCGGCGAGGATTGCGGTAGCTTTCATCTTGTTTCCTCTTCCTTGATCTGTGTTATTTTGCAGTAACTGCGTTTGACGCGGGCGCTCCTCCTTGAGGCGCGGCATCGACCCAACTCTCTTAGAATTCGCCGCAAGAAGCAAGGTGGGAGTCGTGTCTTCGTCAAAAACCGAACCCTCCCCGGTCAAACTCGCGTCGCAAAGTCTCCTTGCCCGCGCGAAAGGCGCCCTGTCCGCCGGCGATGCCGCCCTCGCGCAGCGGGCTCTGGAGCGGGCGCGGGAGCGCGACTGCGGAGGGATGCTCGTTGGCCTCCTCGATCGCGAACCCGAGGCGCAAGAACTGCTTATCGGGGTTTTTGGCGGCTCGCCCTTTCTCGGCGAGATCGCGGCGCGAGACCCGGCGCGACTCGCGCGCCTGCTGCTTGAGCCTGCCGAGGAGAGCCTCGCTGCGCTGTTATGTCGCGTGCGCGCCGCCAGGCCCCAAACGGAGGCCGAGGCCATGCGCGCTCTGCGCAGCGCCAAGGAGGAGGCGGCGTTGCTGATAGGTCTCGCCGATCTCGCCCAAGTCTGGGAGGCAGAGTCCGTCATGCGCGCCCTGACCGATTTCGCCGACGTCACGCTCTCTGCGGCGATCGACTTCACTTTGCGTCAGGCGGCGCAAGCGGGAAGCCTGACGCTTGCCGATCCCGACGAGCCGGGGCGCAACTCGGGCTGGATCTTTCTCGCCATGGGCAAGGGCGGCGCCTTCGAGCTGAACTACTCGTCCGATCTCGACCTGGTCGTGCTGTTCGATCGCTCGCGCGCGCGGCTAGCTAAACCCGACGAGGATTGGGATTTCTTCGTCAGGTTGACGCAACGCGTCGTCAGGATCATGAGCGAGCGCACAGCCGACGGCTATGTGTTTCGTCTCGATCTGCGGCTGCGGCCCGATCCCGGCGCGACGCCGATCGCGTTGCCGTTGGAAGCCGCATACGCCTACTACGAGAGCATGGGTCAGAACTGGGAGCGCGCCGCCTTCATCAAGGCGCGGGCCGCCGCAGGAGACATCGACGCCGGCGAAATCTTCCTCAGGGAGCTCCGGCCTTTCATCTGGCGCAAGCATTACGACTTCGCCGCGCTCGCCGATGTGCACGCGATCAAGCGGCAGATCCATGCGCACAAGGGCCATGGCGTCGTCGCGGTGAACGGGCATGACGTGAAGCTCGGTCGCGGTGGAATCCGCGAGATTGAATTCTTCGTCCAGACCCAGCAACTCATCCTCGGCGGCCGCGACGCGTCGCTGCGCGGCCGCTCGACGCTCGCCATGCTCGACCGCCTCGCCGAGGCCGGCTGGATCGAAGATCGTACGCGCGACGAGCTCCGGGAAGCTTACCTCTTCCTGCGCAAGGTCGAGCACAGGTTGCAGATGGTCGAGGATCGGCAGACTCACGCGTTGCCCGCGAGCGACGAGGGCGTTGCGGCGATTGGGCGCATGATGGGTTTTGCCGGCTATGACGATTTCGCGCCGGCCTTGCGCAGGCGGCTCGAGACCGTCGAAGGTCATTACGCGCGGCTCTTCGAAGGCGCGCCCGAGCTTTCCGCGGTGGGCGGCAACCTCGTCTTCACTGGCGACGACGACGATCCTGAGACGCTCGCGACGCTGGCCCGGCTCGGTTTCGAGCGTCCGCGTCTCGTGACCGAGAGCCTGCGCGCGTGGCATTTCGGACGCGTACCGGCGATGCGATCGGAACGGGCGCGCGAGCGCCTGACCGAGCTGACGCCGGCTCTGCTCGAGGCGCTCGCAGCGACCGGCGAGGCGGACGAGGCCTTTCTGGCTTTCGACAAATTCATGAACCGCCTGCCGGCGGGGCTGCAGCTCTTCTCCTTGCTTGCCGCCAATCCGCATCTGCTGCGTCTCGTCGCGACGATCATGGGCTCGGCGCCCAAGCTCGCGGAGACGATCTCCAGGCGGCCGCGCGTGATCGCCGCGCTGATCGAGCCAGCCTCGGCCGGCCGCGACGATCTGTCGCAGCGGCTTCGCGCCGCGCTCGCCGAGGCGCGGTCCTATGAGGAAGCGCTCGATCGCGCCCGCATCTTCGGCCAGGAGCAGAAGTTCCTGATCGGCGTGCGGCTAATGACCCGGGCGCTGACGCCGGCGCAGACGGGTGTCGCCTACGCCGATCTCGCCGAAGTTCTGATTCGCGGCCTGCTGCAGAGGGTCGAAGAAGAATTTGCGAGAGCGCAGGGGCGGATCGAGGGCGCCGCCGCGGCGGTGGTCGCGCTCGGCAAGCTCGGTGGCCGTGAGATGACGGCGGCCTCCGATCTCGATCTCATGCTGCTCTACGACGCCGATCCTCTCACAGAGAGCCGCGGCGGCGAGAGCGCCTTGTCCGCCGCGCAATATTACGCGCGCCTGACGCAAAGGCTCATCAGCGCGCTTTCGGCGCCAACCGCCGAAGGACTGCTCTATGAGGTCGATTTTCGGCTGCGCCCCTCGGGCAACAAGGGGCCCATCGCCGTGCGGCTTCAGGCCTTCGAGGAGTATCAGGTCAAGGACGCCTGGACCTGGGAGCGCATGGCGCTGACCCGCGCGCGCGTCGTCGCTGGTCCCGCGGAATTCTCGGCGCGCGTCGAAAGCGCGATCGCCGATGCGCTGTCTCATCCCCACGACGCCAAGTCCATCGCCGCCGACGCGCTCGACATGCGCCGACGACTCTCGCGCGAGAAAGGGTCCGGCGGCCTTTGGGACTTGAAGCAGGCGCCGGGCGGGCAGATCGACGTCGAATTCGTGGTCCAGTTTCTGGAGCTGACCCAGCAACGCGCCGACGGGCGGCGCTTCTCGACCTCGATTGCGGAAGCGCTGCAAGAGCTTGCGGGGATCGGCGCGGTGGCGGAAGGCGACTTTGCGAGGTTGAGTGAAGCGACGACGCTCTATCAGGGACTTCACGCAAATCCTGCGGTTGGCGATTTCCGAAAATTTCGATCCGAGGAAGGCTTCGCCCGGCTTGACCGGCCTCGTGCTCGGCGCTGAAGACGCGCCCGATCTTACGCGTCTCGAAGCGCGATTGGCCGAAACGCAGGCTTCGGTCAGGGAGATCTTCGCGCGGATCATTGGCGCGCCGTGAGGGCGGAGCCCTTCGGCGCGCCTGAACAAAGCACGAAAATGGCCTTGCCAAAGAGAACAAAGCATGCACAATGGCCTCCGGCCGGA
>CAWHHH010000002.1:0-36934 GCA_963829075.1 uncultured Alphaproteobacteria bacterium
CCCCGCCTGACCGCCATTGACCCCGCCTTCGCCGACCGTCTATCTCTGGGGCGGCGGCGCCAAGGAGCGGGAGATGTCGAGCGGAAACGCATCGGGGAGCGGCGGCCCAGACGGCGCCTTCCGCCTCGAGCGGAATCTGTTGCTCTGGGGCGTGGCCGGGGCGCTGCTGCTGGTTGCCGCCTCGGCGCTCAAATCCGTTCTCACGCCTTTCGCCGCCGGCGCCGTGCTCGGCTATCTGCTCAACCCGGTCGCCGAACGATTGCAGCGGCTGGGCTTGTCGCGGCTCGGCGCGGCGCTGCTGCTGCTCGCCGTCTTCGTCGTGGTCGTCGGTGCGGCGCTGTTGCTGCTCGTCCCGGTGCTGATCCAGCAGCTCGAGGGCTTCGTCACGAGCCTTCCCGGCCTTCTTGCAGGGCTGCGCACGGTCTTTACCGAGTGGAGCGACAAGCTCGTCGCAAATTACAACTCGGTGCTGAAAGAGCACGGGCTCGACGTCGCCTTCCCGACGCTCGACGCGAAAAAATACGTCGACGAATTCTTCGGTGAGGGCGCGGCGCATCTCGTGGATCTGGCGCGCTCGATGGTTTCCCGCGGCATCGCGATCATCAACGTCGTGTCGATGATCGTGGTGACGCCAGTCGTCGCCTTTTACATGCTGCTCGATTGGGGAGCGATGGTGCGCATGCTCGACGAGCTGACGCCGCCGCGCTTTCGCGGCGAGGTCCGCATGCTGGCGCGGGAGATCGACGCGGCGATGGGCGGCTTCCTGCGCGGACAGGCCGCTGTGTGCCTTTTCCTCGGCGCCTGGTTCGCGTTAGGCCTCTCTTTCATTGGCTTGAACTTCGGCTTCCTGATCGGCGTCGTCGCCGGGGTGCTGAGCTTCATTCCCTTCGCCGGCTCGATCGCGGCCTTCGTGCTGTCGATCAGCATCGGCCTCGTCCAGGCCTGGCCCGACTGGCGCCTGCCGCTCGAAGCGGTCGCGATCGTGAGCGTTGGCCTCTTCCTTGACGGCAATGTGCTCTCGCCCCGTCTCGTCGGCGCGTCGATCGGCTTGCATCCCGTCTGGCTCATGTTCGCGCTTTTCGCCTTCGGCTCGCTCTTCGGCTTCGTCGGCGTTATCGTGGCGGCGCCCGCCGCGGCGGCCGCGGGCGTGCTCCTGCGCTTCGCGCTGAAGCGCTATCGCGAGAGCTCCTATTATCTGCGACCCGGAGCCGCGCCCTCGCAGGCGGAGTGAGGCCAGATGGCCCAGGGAGAGAAAGCGACGCGAGACGCCAAGCAGTTCGCGCTCGAGTTCCCTTTCGAGCCGAGCTTCGCGCGCGAAGAATTTCTGGCCGCGCCGTCGAACGCCGACGCGCTCGCGATGATCGACCGATGGCCGTCCTGGCCGGATCGTCTCCTGCTGCTCGTCGGCCCGGCCGGCAGCGGCAAGAGCCATCTCGCCGCTATATGGGCGCGGCTTGCCAAGGCGCTCGCCGTTCCGCCCGAGGGTCTGCCGCCGCTCGAGGCCCTCGCCCGGCTGAAACCCGAAGCGATCGTCGTCGATGGGGTCGAAGACGCAAGGGACGAGACCGCGCTGTTCCACTTGTTGAACTACGCCAACGAAAACAATATCCATGTTCTCCTGACGGGGCGTTGTCGGCCGCATGAGGAGAGGGTGGGTCTCCCCGACCTGCTGTCACGAATGCGTCATGCGCCTTTGATCGAAATTGGCGCGCCCGACGAGGAGCTGATCCACGCCGTGCTGGAGAAGCTCTTTCGCGATCGCCAATTGGTCGTGGAGCCCGGGCTTGCCGACTATCTGACGCTGCGGCTCGAGCGCTCGCTCGACGCCGCGCGCGCTTTCGTTCACGACCTCGACCGCGAGGCGCTGATGCGCGGACGCCGCGTGACCCGCGTGCTGGCGGGCGAGCTTCTCGACCGCGCCAGAGCGGATTGACATAAGGCTGCGCCGCGCGAAGCCTTGAACCAACTCGGAGAATTTTCGTGAGGCGACAAGAGGTGAAGGCCGAAGTGGCGGTTTCAGAAGTTGCAGAGGCGATGCTCGCGTGCGGGGACGACGCCGCGCTGATGGCTTCGCCCAAGCAATTCGTCAATCGCGAGCTGTCCTGGCTCGAGTTCAACAGACGCGTGCTGGAGGAGGCGTCGAACCGCAACCATCCGCTGCTCGAAAGGCTGCGTTTCCTTTCGATCTCGGCGAATAATCTCGACGAATTTTTCATGGTGCGAGTGGCCGGCTTGCGCGGTCAGGCGCGCGCGGGGCTGACCGCCGTGTCTCAGGACGGGCTGACCCCGGCCGAGCAGCTCAAATGCGTGAGCGCCCGCGTCGTCGAGCTGACGGACCAGCAGATGCTGCGTTGGCGCGAGTTGCGCGGCGAGCTCAAGGACGCCGGCATAGCGATCGTCGAGCCCGCCGAGCTTTCCAAGGCCGACAGGGAATGGCTCGAAGAGCATTTTCTCGCGCGCATCTTCCCGGTGCTGACGCCGCTTGCGGTTGATCCCGCGCACCCCTTTCCCTTCATTCCCAATCTCGGCTCGACGCTGGCCTTGGAGCTCGTGCGCCAAAGCGACCGCAAGGCTCTGCAGGCGCTGGTGCGTCTGCCGCAGAAGATCGAGCGCTTCGTGCGTTTGCCGGTTGCGGAGGCCGCCGCTGACGAACAGCCGCGCGAGCGCTTCCTTTCGCTCGAGACGCTGATCGTGATGCACGCGCAGCGCCTGTTCCCCGGCTACGTCTTGCGCGGCCAGGGGCTCTTCCGCGTGATCCGCGACAGCGATATCGAAGTCGAGGAGGAAGCCGAAGACCTGGTGCGCCTCTTCGAAACCGCGCTGAAGCGGCGGCGCCGAGGATCGGTGATCCGTCTCGAGGTCGCCGCCGACATGCCGGTCGCGCTGCGCGCGCTCGTCGCCGCCGAGCTCGACGTCGAGGACGACGAGGTTTTCGAGCTCGACGGGATGCTGGCGCTCACCGAGCTCTCGGAGCTCGTCGCGCTCGATCGGCCGGAGCTGAAGTTCACGCCCTACAACCCGCGTTTTCCTGAGCGCGTGCGCGACAATGGCGGCGACTGCTTCCTTGCGATCAAGCAAAAGGATCTCGTCGTCCACCATCCTTACGAGTCCTTCGATGTGGTCGTGCAGTTCCTGCAGCAGGCGGCCCGCGATCCCAATGTGGTGGCGATCAAGCAGACGCTTTACCGAACCTCGGCGAACAGCCCGATCGTGCGCGCGCTGATCGAGGCGGCGGAGGCCGGCAAGTCGGTGACGGCGCTCGTCGAATTGAAGGCGCGCTTCGACGAGGAGGCCAACATACGCTGGGCGCGCGATCTGGAGCGTGCCGGCGCGCAGGTCGTGTTCGGATTCCTGGAGCTCAAGACCCACGCCAAGCTGTCGATGGTCGTGCGTCGCGAGGGCTCCGGCCTCGCCACCTACTGCCACATCGGCACCGGGAACTATCACGCCGTCACGGCGCGCATCTATACGGACATCTCGCTCTTCACCGCGGATCCCGCGATCGGCCGGGACGTTTCGCGCATCTTCAACTACATCACGGGTTACGCCGAACCCGCCGGCCTCGAGCGCATGTCGGTCTCGCCGATCTCGCTCAAGCAGAAGCTCCTGGAGCACATCGAGCAGGAGATTGGCTTCGCCAAGGCTGGGAAGCCTGCGGCGATCTGGGGCAAGTGCAACGCGCTCGTCGATCCCGAGATCATCGACGCGCTCTATCTCGCGTCGCAAGCCGGAGTCTCGATCGATCTCGTGGTGCGCGGCATCTGCTGCTTGCGGCCGGGCGTTCCGGGACTCTCCGAAAACATCCGGGTCAAGAGCATCGTCGGCCGCTTTCTCGAGCATGCGCGCGTCTATGCGTTCGGCGGGGGCTATGGGCTGCCGCATCCGCGCGCGCCCCTCTACATCTCATCGGCGGATCTCATGCCGCGCAACCTCGACCGGCGCGTCGAATCGCTGATGCCGATCACCAATCCGACGGTGCATCAGCAAGTGCTGGATCAGATCATGGTCGCCAATCTCATGGACAATGAGCAGAGCTATCGCGTTCTCCCCGACGGCTCGTCGCGACGCGTGATTCCGGCCGGGGAAGCCGGAGGGAGCGGCGGCCGCGACGCGAAGCCCGGGGACGAGCGGTTCAACGCGCACAGCTATTTCATGACGAATCCGAGCCTCTCCGGCCGCGGCAAGTCTCTCAGGGAATGGCGCCCGCGCTCCCTTCTCAAGCGCGGCGACCATGATTGATCTCGCGCACAGAGACCCGGTCGCCATCGTCGACATCGGCTCGAATTCGGTGCGTCTCGTCGCCTACCAGGCGCTGACGCGCGCGCTGACGCCGATCTTCAATGAAAAGGCGATGTGCGCGCTGGGCAAGGGGGTCGTGGTCAACGGGCGCCTTTCCGAGGACGGCGTCGCCAAGGCGCTGAAGGCGCTGCGACGGTTCCGGGCGCTGTGCGAGACGATGCAGATCGCTGACGTGACCGTGATCGCGACGGCGGCCGCCCGCGACGCCGCCAACGGCCCGGATTTCCTCAACGCCGCTCGATCGGCGATCGGCTGCGAGATCGCCCTGCTATCCGGAGCGCGCGAGGCGGAGCTGTCCGCGCTCGGAGTCGCTTCCGCAATTCACGCGCCGGACGGCGTCGTAGGCGACCTCGGCGGCGGCTCGCTCGAGTTGATCGATCTCGACGGGGGGAAGCCTAGCGGAGGCGTCAGCCTGCCGCTCGGAGGGCTCGCGTTAATGGACGCGTCGAAACGGTCGCTGCGCGAGGCGAGCCGCATCGCCCGCAAGGCGGTCGCCGAGGCCGCGCCGCTCGCGGGTCTGCGCGGGCGCTCTTTCTACGCGGTGGGCGGCACGTGGCGCGCGCTCGCGAAGCTCCACATGCGCCAGCGCAATTATCCGCTCGACGTGATGCACGATTACCGCATCAACGCCAGTGAAGCGGCCGACCTCGTCGCGCTCGTCGAACGGGTCGACAGCGAGGCGCTCGCCGACATTGCGAGCATCTCGATGGCGCGCCGTCCGTTGCTCGCCTATGGCGCGGTGGTGCTCGACGAGATCATCCGCTGCGCCAGGCCGAGGGACATCGTGATCTCGGCCGCGGGCGTGCGCGAGGGCCTGCTGTTCGAGCGCCTCTCGAAGCAGGAACGCCGCGCCGATCCGCTGCTCGCCGCCGCGCGCGAGCAGGGAGCGCTGCTCGCCCGCGCGCCCGCCTATGGCGACGAGCTGATCGACTGGACCGACCTCCTGATGGCTTCGAGCGGGCTCGAGGAGAGCGCCGAGGAAATACGCTTGCGTCACGCCGCCTGCCTGCTCTCCGACGTCTCCTGGCGCGCGCACCCTGACTACCGCGCGATGCAGGCGACCAATGTCGTGACGCAGGGCGCCTTCGTCGGCGTCGACCATCCGGGCCGCGCCTTTCTCGCGCTCGCCGTCGTGTTCCGGCATGAAGGCCCGGACAGCGAGCACGACTGCGCCTCGCTGCGCACGCTCCTATCGACGCGCCAGCTCATCCGAGCGCGCATCCTCGGCTCCGCGATGCGCGTCGCTTATCTGCTTTCAGCCTCGATGCCGGGCGTCTTGCCGGCGACGCCGCTACGTTGCGCTTCGGGCCGGCTGATCTTGACCCTGCACGCGTCGCGCGCCGATCTCGCCAGCGACCGCCTGCTCAACCGCATGAGGGCGCTGGGCCGGCTCCTGGGGCTCGAAGCCGTCGTCGAGACAAAGGCCTGACGGCCGCGGAGTTGAATGTCAGCAATGCGCCACAGGGGCAGCTTGCCCCGTCGCCCCTCAGTCTTCGAGCGCCGCTCATGGCGCGATCCAGTTCTTGCCTAACAGCAGGAGCCGCTGCAAAACATGCGTCTCAAAAAAGATTGCCCATGTTTTCCCTCGCAATTTCATACGGATATGTTTAACTGAACCATCTAACTGTTGTTGGTCGGCGCAAAGCGCGCGCTAGCAGCGTCGGGCTGTGGAGTGGGATGTTACCATGCTGTCCGCCTTGACCGAGTGGCTCTTTAGCGGCTCCGGGCTGGAGCCGCACGGCTTCTGTCTTCTCTGGGAGCCGGGTCTGATTTGGCTCTACGCGCTTTCGGACGCTACGATCGCCCTCGCCTATTTTACCATCCCGCTGGGGCTCATCGTTGTCGGCAGGCGACGCAGCGACCTCGTCTTTGGACCGATACTGTGGCTCTTCGTCGCCTTCATTCTGCTGTGCGGCGCGACGCACTGGCTCGACGTGATCACCCTATGGGCCCCGCTTTACGGATTACAAGGCGTCGTCAAGGCGGCGACCGCGATCGCCTCGATCTTTACGGCGGTCGCATTGTGGTGGGCGCTCCCGGAGTTTCTGGCGCTCCCCTCCGTCGAGGAGCTGCGCCGCGCCAACGCCGCGTTGTACGCGAGCCAAGAGCAACTCGCCCATTCGCAAAAAATGGAGGCGCTCGGGCAGCTGACAGGCGGAATCGCCCACGACTTCAACAACCTGCTGCAGGTGATCACGGGCTCGCTCGGCGCCATCGAGCGGCTCATGGCGCGGGGACGCAGTGAGGAGATCCAGCCAGCGCTAGCGGCTATCGCAAAGGCGTCGAACAACGCCTCGAGGCTCATCGACCGTATGCTGGCGTTCGCCCGGCGGCAGACTTTGCTGCCGCGAGTGCTGAGTCCCGATGCGCTCGTCGCGGGCCTCGAGGACCTGCTGCGACGCACGCTGGGGCCGGAGATCGCGCTCGAGTTGCGCCTCACGGGAGGATCGCGAAAAATTGTTTGCGATCCCTCGCAATTGGAGAGCGCGCTGCTCAACCTGTCGATCAACGCGCGCGACGCCATGCCGCACGGTGGCGCTCTAACCATCACGACGGCGGAACGAAATTTTGCCGCTGATGAGCTCGAGCCGGACCTTGAGCCCGGGGACTATGTCGAAATCGACGTGACGGACACAGGGGTCGGCATGAGCGAGGAGGTGCTCGAGCGCGCCTTCGAGCCCTTCTTCACGACGAAGCGGCTCGGTCGCGGAACGGGTCTGGGGCTTTCGCAGGTTTACGGCTTCGTCAGACAATCGGGCGGCTTCGTGCGGATGGAAAGCACTCCTGGCGAGGGGACGCGCGTGTGCGTCTATCTGCCGAAGGTCGATCTCGCCGCCGACCTCGTCGATGAGCGCCAGACCGCGACTAGAACCGCCGTCGCGACGCCCCTGGCTGATCGCCCTCGGATTCTCGTCGTGGAGGATCAGAGCGAGGTGCGCTCCCAAATTGTCGAGGCCCTTGGCGAGATCGGCTGCGAGGTGCTCGAGGCGCCCGATGGCGCCGCCGGATTGCAGATGGCGAAATCGAGTGCGTCTCTGGACTTGCTGATCACCGACGTGGGTCTGCCTGTCTTGAACGGACGTCAAGTCGCGGAAGGCGCGCGCGCCGCGCATCCCGACCTGCCGGTCCTTTTCATCACAGGATATGCGGACAAGTCGCTGGACACCCTGGGGGTCGCCCCGAACATGGAAGTTCTGCGCAAGCCGTTCACGCTCGACGACTTGATCGCGCGGGCGCTCTCATTGCTGCAGGCGACTGTCTGAAGTGTTTGGTCGCGCGCCGCGCGCCGGTGAAGTCCGCCCCTTGCGTCCGGCGCAAATCCGGCTATAACGCGCGCTTCGCGTCGCCCTGGCTGGGGGCTGAACGGAAGCCGCAGGGGCTAAGCCCCTGGGGAGGGCCTAAGGCCCGCCTTCCCGTGTTCCCGCCTTCGACACTTCCCGATCCGAGCCTTTCCATCCGAGGGCTCGAAGGGCTTTGCGCCGGGGCGCGACCGAAGAACACAGGAAAGGCAAGCCAAAATGCCGCTCTACGAGCACATTTATCTTGCCCGCCAGGACGTCTCCGCGCAGCAGGTGGAGACCCTGACCGGGCAGTTCAAGAATACGATCGCCTCGCTTGGCGGAACGGTCAAGAAGGTCGAATATTGGGGCGTCAAGTCCCTGGCCTATCGGATCAAGAAGAACCGCAAGGCGCATTTCACGCTGCTCAACATCGACGCGCCGCCCGCGGCGATCGCCGAGATGGAGCGGCAGGAAAGCCTCAACGAGGACGTTCTGCGCACGCTGACCGTCCGGGTGGACGAGCTCGAGGAAGGCCCCTCGGCGCAGCTGCGCAAGCGCGACGACGACGGCGAGCGCGGCGAGAGAGGCGAGCGCGGCGAGCGCCGCGGCCCGCGCGGCGACAGAGGCGACCGGCCGGAGCGCCGTCCGCGCCGAGAAGACGCCCCGCGCAAGGAAGAGGAGACGCTCTGATGTCCGCCCCCGCCGCCCCGCGCCGCCCCTTTTTCCGTCGCCGCAAGTCCTGCCCGTTCTCCGGCCCCAATGCACCGAAGATCGACTACAAGGACACGCGCCTGCTCTCGCGCTATATTTCGGAGCGCGGCAAGATCGTGCCGTCGCGCATCACCGCGGTGTCGGCCAAGAAGCAGCGCGAGCTCGCCCGAGCCATCAAGCTTGCGCGCACGCTCGGCCTCCTGCCTTACGTCATTCGCTGAGCTGATTGGCGCTTGCCGCTCGCCGTCGAGCGCCGTCCGCCCAAGCGACCCGTAGGCCCGCCGCCACGAGGATCGGCGCCAGACGCGCCGCGTCACGGGCTTCAAGCCGAGCCGGTGCTCGTCGCTGGCGAAGACCTCGACCGGGCGCTCGGGATGTTTCGCGGCTTCCTCCGCGACGGCGTCTTCGAGGTTTTTTTGAACGCCGCCGCCTCTTCGGGCGAGGCGGACTTCGGATTTTTGGGGCGCGGAAGCTGGATGGACATGCGGCAGGCCTTCAACGCCTCCCAGCCGCGCTGAACCGCGACCTTCTCCAACCCCAACTCGCGCGCAAGGAAAGCCGCGACCTTCGCGCTCGTCCACAAGCCGCCATCGTCCGGCGGCTGCTTCAACCGAAGCCGAAGCTTGTCGAGCAGCTCGGGTTTCAAAACCGTCGCCGACGAGCCGTTGCGCCGGCGCAGGTCACCCAGAGACTCGGGGCCTTCGGCGTTGTAGCGCGCCGCAAGCTGTTCGATCCAGCGCTGGCCAAAGGAGGTCATCTCGGCGACTTCGCCAAGCGTGTGGCCCTTGGCGAGGAGCCAGATCGGGTGGAAATGCCGCGCCTCGCGCGCGTTCGAACTCGACACATACCGTTCACGCAACGCCTCGACGCTCAAATGCGCAGCTATCGTCGCCATGACCCGCCTCCAGCAATTCATGACGACGCAGCCTAACTGCTTCGATTCTCGCCGGGAATCCCCCCGCCGAGTCAATCAGCCGGATTCCGTATGACGGGCTTACGTTCTTGCGTCTCGCCTAAGCGCCGCCGTCACGCCAGCAGCTCTTTCGACGCAACGGTCGAGTCCGCATTGAGAGTGTAGATCAGCGGCACGCCCGTCGCGAGCTCGAGACCCGGGACCTCGTCCGGCGTCAGCTGATCCAGCACCATGGCCAGCGCGCGCAGCGAATTGCCGTGGGCGGCGACGAGCACGCGCTCGCCGCGCAGCACCGGCGGCAGTATGTGCTGGCAATAGAACGGCAAGACCCGCGCGACCGTGTCCTTTAGGCTCTCGCCGCCCGGCGGGGGAATATCATAGGAGCGTCGCCACAGGCGCACCTGCTCCTCGCCCCATTTCTCTCGCGCCTCGTCCTTGTTGAGGCCGGAGAGATCGCCGTAATGACGCTCGTTGAGCGCGCGGTCCCTGACCGTCCAGACGTTAGACTGGCCGAGCTCCTTTAAAATGATGTCGAGCGTGCGCTGCGCGCGCAGAAGCGCCGAGGTGAAACCGATACTGAAGAGGATGTCGCGCTCCCGCAATTGTCGGCCGGCGTGACGCGCCTCCTCTATGCCTTTCGGCGTCAGATCCGGATTCTTCCAGCCGGTGAAGAAATTCTTGGCGTTCCATTCGCTTTCGCCATGCCGGATGAGCACGAGGGTACGGTTCATCGTCGCTCTTATCCTCGCTTGAGTCATTCGCCGGAAAGGCCGAGCACGTCGACCATGGAGTAGAGTCCCGGCGGCTTGCCCCGCGTCCAGAGCGCCGCGGCGAGCGCGCCGCGCGCGAAGATGCCGCGGTCTTCGGCCCGGTGGGAGAACTCGATCCTCTCGCCGGCGCCGGCGAAGATCACGCTGTGATCGCCGACGACCGTGCCGCCGCGAAGGCTCGCGAACCCGATGTCGCCCGGCTTGCGCGGCCCCGTTAGGCCGTCGCGCCCGCGGGCGCTGTGGTCGGAAAGGGTGA
This sequence comes from uncultured Alphaproteobacteria bacterium, assembly GCA_963829075.1. Taxonomy (GTDB): domain Bacteria; phylum Pseudomonadota; class Alphaproteobacteria; order Rhizobiales; family Beijerinckiaceae; genus Methylocystis. The sequence continues at coordinate 10,231 of CAWHHH010000002.1, forward strand.
CGCCGCGGCCGCGCGCGGCCGCTTCGCCCAAGAGCAGCGCCGTGCCGGAGGGGGCGTCGACCTTCATCCGATGGTGTATTTCGACGATTTCCGCGTCCCAGGCCGGGCCGAGCGTTTTGGCGGCGCGCTCCACGAGCGCCGCGAGGAGATTGACGCCAAGGCTCATATTGCCGGAGCGAACGATCGCCGTCTTTTTCGCGCTTGCCGCGACGGCCGCGAGGTCCTCATCCGAAAGACCCGTCGTGCCAATGACATGGCCGATCCCGGCCGCGGCGGTTTGCTCGCACAGCGCGACGCTTGCGGCCGGCGTCGAGAAGTCGACGAGGACGTCGCAGTCGGCAAGGGCGGCGGCGGAATCGGCGGATATCAGAACGCCGTTCGCCTCGGCGCCGACCATCCTTCCCGAATCCTTCCCGAGCATGGGCGAAGCGGGGCTCTCGAGGGCGCCGGTCAGCCGAACGCCCAGGGTGTCGGGGATCGTCTGAACCAGCATCCGGCCCATCCGGCCGGCGGCGCCCATCACGACCAACCGCAAATCGCTCATTCAATCGCCTCCCGAGATATTCCTGTTCTTTTGCTGATTTTGGCGGGCGCCAAATCGCGCTTCGCGACGAGGAACAGCTTCTATACAGGGGCCTTCCGTCGCTGAGAAGTCAGGCGTCCAAGCCTGCCCAAAAGGGCTGTAGGTTCCCCGCCCGCCTCACTTCGGCTTCGGCCGGAAAGACTTGAGCAGAGCGGGGTCCGTGTCGATGAAGGCGGCGCCGATGAGATCGAGACAATAGGGGACGGCGGGCATCACCGCGTTGAGGCAGAGCTCGATCGCCGCGGGCTTCCCCGGCAGATTGATGATGAGGCACTTGCCGCGATGGGCGGCGAGCTGACGCGACAGGATCGCGGTCGGGACCTGCTCCAGCGAGACCTTTCGCATCAGCTCGCCGAAGCCCGGCAATTCGCGCGGCGCGGCGGCCAAGGTCGCCTCGGGCGTGAGATCGCGCGGCGCCGGTCCCGTGCCGCCGGTCGTCACGATGAGATCGCAGCCGACGACGTCGGCGAGCTCGATCAGCGTGTCGCGCACGCTCTCGAAGCCGTCGGGAATGACGCGCCGCTCGATCCGGAAGGGCGTGGTCAGCACCTTGCGGAAGTAGCTCTCGATCGCCGGCCCGCTCTCATCCGCATAGACCCCCGCGCTGGCGCGGTCGGAGGCGGTGACGACGCCGATCACGGCGACGGGCAGGGCAGGGGACATGCGGCTTGCCGGGGGCGGGTGGAAGGGAGCCTTCCTTTACGCCGGGCTTCGCGGCGGAGCCACTGCTTTCTCGCCCGGAAGCCCTCGCGAGCGGGGGGAGACATTTCCATCAGGTGACTTACATGTGAATGCCGAACAACGTGCTTCACGTTAGAGCAGTATCCGAGCGAACTGAATCGCTTTGGGATTCCCAAATCGGCTGAAATCTGATTCATGATTCTCGCCGCGAGAAGGAGGCGGCGGGAATTGCGCTTTCCGACGATCTTCGCAAACGGGTGGTGGAGGCGGTCATTGAGGACGGGCTGTCGCGTAACGCGGCGGCCAGACTGTTCAAGGTCAGCATCGCGAGCGCGGTGCGCTGGGTCAAGCAATTTGAGACGACCGGGGAGATTTCGCCCAAGCCTTCTGGGGGCGACCGCCGCTCCGGGCGGATCGAGGCCCATCACGATTATCTCATGGGGCTGATCCGCCGGACGCCCGACATCACCATGCTCGAGATCCAAGAGCGCCTGATCAAGAACTGTGGCGAGCGCTTCTCAGTCTCGGTGTTGTGGCGCTTCTTCGACCGTCACGACCTCACCTTTAAAAAAAGAGCGCGCACGCCGCCGAGCAGCAGCGCCCGGACGTGCTGAAGCGACGTCGCGACTGGTTTTTCGGACAGGCCGATCTCGATCCTTCGAGGCTCATCTTCATCGACGAGACCGGCGCTTCCACCAATCTGGCGCGCAAAAGCGGACGTTGCCGGCGTGGGCTAAGGCTGCGCGCCGCCGTGCCCCACGGCCATTACAAGACGGTCACGCTCGTCGCGGGGTTGAGCCTTCGCGGGGTCGTGGCGCAGAAAGTCTTCGACCGGCCGATCAACGCGGCTTCGTTCGAGGAATGGGTGGAGACATGTCTCGTTCCTACGCTTTCCAAAGGCGACATCGTCGTCATGGACAACCTCCCCGCACACAAGGGGCCGCGCGTCGAAGAGCTGATTACGGCCGCGGGCGCTGAATTGCGCTATCTGCCGCCCTACAGCCCGGACATGAACCCGATCGAGAAGGCCTTTTCCAAGCTCAAGGCCTATTTACGCAAAATCGCCGAGCGCAGCGTCTCCGGCTTGATGCGCGCCCTCGAAGCCTGCGCCGACATCTTCAAACCCACCGAATGCGAAAACTACTTCGCCGCCTGCGGATACGATACAACCTGATCGGATTCCGCTCTAAATCGCGGCGGCCGCCGACTATTCCGGCCACCATGATACAGACCGCGCCGCTGCCGCCCTAACCTCCTAAACTGGGGAGACCTGGGATGGAAAAACGCGACGTTCGCGGCATCCACCGTTACAATGCTCCCGCAGGCGGCTGGGGCGCCCTCTGGGCTACCGCAAAGGCGATCGCCGAACAGATGCACGAGGCCGAGGCGCCGGAGCTGCTTTTGCGCACCAACAAGCCGGACGGCTTCGATTGTCCAGGCTGCGCCTGGCCGGACAAAAAGCACACCTCGACCTTCCAGTTCTGCGAGAACGGAGCCAAGGCCGTCACCTGGGAGGCGACGAAGAAGCGCGCGCCGCCGGAGTTCTTTGCTTCACACACTGTCACGCAGCTGCTCAAACAGAGTGACTACGAGCTGGAAAACCACGGCCGCCTCACCCACCCGATGGTCTATGACCGGGCGAGCGACACCTACAAACCGATCGACTGGGATGCCGCTTTCGCCATGATCGGCGAAACGCTGCGCGCATTACCGGACCCGAACATGGCGGAGTTCTACACATCCGGCCGGGCTTCCAATGAGGCCGCCTTCCTTTTCAATATCTTCGCGCGCGAATATGGGACCAACAATTTTCCGGATTGCTCCAACATGTGCCACGAGGCGACCAGTGTCGGCCTGCCGCAGGCGATCGGTATCGGCAAAGGCACGGTGTCGCTGGAGGATTTCGACCATTGTGAGCTGATCATCGCGATGGGCCACAATCCCGGCACCAACCATCCACGCATGATGGGCACGCTCGATGCGTGCGCCCGCCGCGGTGTGCCGATCATTGTATTCAACCCGCTGAAGGAGCGAGCGCTCGAGCGCTTCACCAATCCTCAGGACCCGCTCGAGATGATCTCCTTCAGCTCGACCCCTATCGCGTCGAACTATTACCAGGTCAAGGTCGGTGGGGACGCAGCCGCGCTCAAAGGCGTCATGAAGGCCGTAATCGAGAGGGCGGGCGCGGCGGAGGGGGTGTTGGATCGCGACTTCATCGCCGAGCATACCAACGGGTTCGGTGTATTTGAGGCCGATTTGCGCCAGACAGCGTGGCCGGACATCGAGAAGGCGTGCGGGCTCACGCGAGATGATCTCGCTCGCGTCGCTGACGCCTACATCGAGTCGCACGCCACCATTGTCAGCTATGGCATGGGAATTACCCAGCACGCCAAGGGCACGCAAAATGTGCAGCAAATTGCAGCGCTGCTGATGCTGCGCGGCAATTTCGGTAAGCCTGGCGCCGGCATTTGCCCGCTCCGCGGCCATTCGAACGTGCAGGGCAATCGAACGGTCGGCATCACCGAGAAACCAAATCCGGTGGTGTTCGCCAATATCGAAAAGGCGTTCGGCTTCCGGCCGCCGCCGCATCACGGGCACGATGCGGTCAATGCGATGAAGGCGATAGTCGACGGCCGCGCAAAGGCGCTCGTATGTCTCGGCGGCAATTTCGCCATCGCGCTCCCCGATCCGGATCGAAGCTACCGGGGCATGCGAAACCTGGAGCTCGCGGTCCATCTCAACACCAAGCTGAACCGTTCGCATCTGTTGATCGGCAAGAATTCGATCATCTTTCCCGTGCTCGGCCGAACGGAACGCGATCTACAGGCTACGGGCGCTCAGTCGGTCACGGTCGAGGATTCCATGTCCATGGTGCATGCCTCGCGCGGGAAGCTGGACCCGGCCTCGGAGCATCTCCGTTCCGAACCGGCGATCATCGCCGGCATCGCCATGGCGACCTTGCCCGCTAGCAAGGTCGATTGGCAGGGCTTGATCGCCGACTATGACCGGATCCGAGACAAGATCGAAGAGGTCTATCCTGACTTCAAGAATTACAACGACCGGATTCGTCATCCGGGCGGGTTCCGCCTGCCGCTCGGACCGACCGAGCGCGTATGGCATACGAAATCCGGTAAAGCGGAGTTCATCGCATTTACCGGACTGCAGGAAGATCCGGAGCTCGACGGACCGGACGTGCTGAAGCTCACGACGATTCGAAGTCATGATCAGTACAACACTACCGTTTATGGTCTCGATGATCGCTATCGCGGCGTCTTCGGGCGACGTGACGTGCTTTTCGCCAACGAGCAGGATCTCGCCGCCCGAAACATCGAGCATGGCGATCTCGTTGACGTCGAATCCGCCGTTCCCGGCGGCGAACATAAACGCGTCCGCTTAACCGCGGTCATCCACGACATAGCGTCAGGCTCCGTCGGCGCATACTATCCCGAATCAAACGGGCTGTGCCCGTTGGAGTATCAGGATCCAGAGAGCGGCACCCCGTCTTACAAGTCGATTCCCGTTCGAATCAGGCGGACCAACCCAAGCCCTCCTTGACGGCGTGCTCCACCTGAAGCTTTGTTTCCGTAGACTGCGCCGCGCGCTCGGAGAGCAAGGCGCGAGCGCGCTCGCTCGACACCGCGGCCCATGCGCAGTTCAGGTGCGCCAGGGATGCTCGGGAAGATCGCAGACGCCAATGGCGCCGCCTCCGGCTTGCGCCACCGCATGATCATTTTCGACTGAGCTGCCCGACACCCCGATGGCGCCGATCATCACACCGTCGGCGTCGACGATGGGAAGGCCGCCCGGGAAGGTTATAAGCCCGTCGTTCGAGTGTTCGATGCCAAAGAGCGGACCGCCCGGTTGCGAGAGCTTTCCGATCTGACCTGTTGGCATGCCGAAGAAGACCGCTGTTTTGGCCTTCTTCATGGCGATATCGATGCTGCCGACCCAGGCGTCGTCCATACGGTAAAAAGCCTTGAGATTGGCGCCGGAATCGACGACGGCTATGCACATCTGCGTCTTGAGCTCGAGCGCTCGCTTCCTCGCCGCCTCGATCGCCTTTTCAGCCTGTTCGATAGTCACGTGCATCGTCGTTCTCCTTCTGCAATCAGGGCGCGCTCTTGGGCTGCATTTTGGGTGCGTCGCGCGCTTTTTGTGGCTGTCGCGCTTTTTGAGCATCCAGTCGTCCCGAGCGGTCTCTATTTTATAAGTGATACATTCCTGTGGCCTACCGCCTCCATCACAGCCGAGGAGCTAACTGATGGCGCCGTCCTCCCATTCCAACCCGTCAAATAGCGTGCCAAAGATCCTTTTGCGCGAGGATCAAGGACGGGTCGCCACCTTGACGATGAACCGGCCCGCAGCGCGAAACGCATTGTCGATAGAATTGATAAACTGTTTACAGTCCGAACTTGACGCAATTTCGTCCGACGCCTCTGTGAAAGCGCTGATCTTAAGAGGAGCAGGGCCAGCCTTTTGTTCTGGACATGATCTCAAAGAAATGCGCGCAAATCCCGGACGCGCTTTTATCGAGCAGGTATTTCAGGCCTGCTCGCGCCTGATGGTTTCCATTACGACGCTCCCTCAGCCGGTGATCGCGCAGGTTCATGGATCGGCCACTGCAGCGGGCTGCCAATTGGTCGCAGCTTGTGACCTTGCCATTTGCGACGATGGGACGCAGTTTGCGACTCCCGGCGTAAACATCGGCCTCTTTTGTTCCACGCCAATGGTCGCCTTGTCCCGGACCGTGGGTCGCAAAGCCGCAATGGAAATGCTGCTCACCGGCGCTCCTATCGATGCCCCGCGCGCTCTTCAAATCGGACTGGTCAACCGAGTTGTCCCCGCCGCAGAGTTGAGCGAGGCCGTGCGTTCTCTTGCCGATCTTGTAGCGTCGAAATCATCGCGGGTCGTCGCGCTGGGCAAGGAAGCGTTTGGACGCCAGATAGAAATAAGTCTTGAACGAGCGTACTCCTACGCCGCCGATGTTATGGTCAGAAATATGATGATGTTCGACGCTGAAGAAGGAATTGAGGCCTTTTTGCAGAAGCGTCAGCCTAATTGGTGTGACTAGAGTCAGCCGACGCGTTTATCCTGAGCGCATTGTCGTCGTCCCGAAGCACAAGCTCTTTGCGAGCGAAAGCGGCTGATCGATCGTTTGCATGGCGGCTGCAGAGCGGGCCGCGCCCAGGCCAGCCTTGACTCGCCGCGCCCTTTTCGCCACTGCGACGCGACGACAAGACGAGGGAAGTGATGGCGACCGCTTATATTTTTCCAGGACAAGGCTCGCAAACCGTCGGGATGGGGAAGGCGCTCGCGGATGAATTCGGCGTGGCGCGGGAGGTCTTCGACGCGGTGGACGCGGCGCTGGGTGAAAAGCTCAGCCGGACCGTCTTCGAGGGACCGGAGGCCGAGCTGACGCTCACCGCCAATGCGCAGCCGGCGCTGATGGCCGTCTCGCTCGCCGCCATCCGCGTCCTGGAAAGCGAAGCCGGGCTCGATCTTCCGAAATCCGCGAAATTCGTCGCCGGCCATTCGCTGGGCGAATATTCGGCGCTCTGCGCGGCGGGCGCGCTCACCATTGAGGACGCGGCGCGACTCCTGCGCCTGCGCGGCGCGGCGATGCAGGCGGCGGTTCCGGTCGGCGAAGGCGCGATGGCCGCCTTGATTGGCGTCGAGCTCGCGGGCGCAAAGGCCATCGCCAAGGAAGCCGCGGACGCGACTGGCGCGGTTTGCCAGGTCGCCAATGACAATGGCGGCGGTCAGGTCGTTCTTTCCGGCGCCAAAGCCGCCGTGGAAAAGGCCATGGAGATTTCGAAGGCGCACGGCGTCAAGCGCGCCGTGCCGCTGCCCGTATCCGCGCCCTTCCATTGCGCGCTGATGCAGCCTGCCGCGGACGCGATGCGCGAGGCGCTCGCCGGCGCGGCGATCGCGCGCCCCGTGGTTCCTGTCGTCGCCAATGTCACGGCTGCTGCTGTGGACGAGCCGGAAGACATCCGCCGTCTCCTCGTCGAGCAGGTGACCGGCACGGTGCGCTGGCGCGAAAGCGTGCTGTTCGTGGCCCAGGCGGGCGTAACGAAATTCGTCGAATGCGGCGCCGGAAAAGTGCTCGCCGGCCTGTTGAAGCGGATCGATCCGAATGTTTCAGGGATCAGCGTCGGGCTGCCTACGGACCTCGAGGCCTATCGCGCCTACGTCTAGCGTGTTCGCAAAAACTGCGAAGCGGTTTTTGGACAAGAACACGCTCAATCAATATCTTTTAGAGCGCGTTCGATTCTGAATTCCTCGAGCGCCCTGACGCCAACGCTATTCCGCCGCCGGACGAAGCTTGCGATCGGGCAGGTCGTCCGCCGGCGCGTCGATTTCGGGGTGAAGAGTCGCCCGCCAGCGAACCGCCTCCTCCACCGCCGCGTGATTCATCTTCTCGCCGCCGGTGACGGAAAAGAGCAGCGTCTTGATGGCGATCTTCAGATCGAGCGCGAGCGAGGCGTGGGTGATGTACCAGACGTCGAGCGCGTCCTTTTCCGTCGGCGTAACGAAGGTGCCGCCGTTGAGCTGCGCCCAACCCGTGATTCCCGGGCGAACGGAAAGGCGCAGGCGCGGATCGGAAGGCTGGTCGATCGGCAGCAACGGCCGCGGCCCGATGAGCGACATGTCGCCGACGAGGACGTTCAGCAACTGCGGAATTTCGTCCAGCCGACCCGCGCGGACTGCCCGCCCCAGCCTCGAAAGGCGGTCCTCCTGGGCGATCTTGTTTCCGCGCCGGTCGAAGGGCGCGTGATAGGTGCGGAACTTGTAAAGCAGGAACTTGCGGCCGTTGCGGCCGATGCGCTGCTGCCAGAACAGGATCGGAGCGCCGACGTCGTAAAGCACGAGACAGGCTGCGATCGTCGCGAGCGGCGTAAGCGCGATGAGCAGGCCGGCCGAAGCGAGAATGTCCAGAACGCGTTTCAATTTGAAATATTCGGGCAATTCGATCTCGGTGGTTGGCGCGCTCGCGACGACGGGGCGAGGCTCCTCCTGCACGCGCGGCTCCAAATTGAGCGCTACGGCGATGCGCTTCAGCTTCAGGCCCCGAGCTTCGCATCGCTCGCTGAGGCGCTGCAGGGCCTCGCCGGGGAGCGCGGCGGCGTCGTCCGAGAGCCAGACCTCGTCGATCTCCACGCCGTGGACTTGATATTCGTCGACGATCTCTTCCAGCTCCTCGACCCGGCCAACGATCTTCACGCCGCTGATCACGCGGCCGTGGTAATGCATGCGCGGATCGAGCGCCGCGACGACGAGCGTCGTGCGCGGTCGCTGGCAGTCTACGAGCTTGATCGTCGCCGCGGCGAAACGATCGGTGCCGATGAGAAGGACCCGCCGCAGATGCTGCGGCAGGAGGCTCTGCGTTTCCTCAGTCTCCTCATTGGCGCCCACCCCCACATTGGAGACCTTGGCCATCGTGCGCGCGACGGTGAGGCCCGCGCCGAGCACGAGAGCGTAGATCAAAGGCGTCGAGCGGGGCACGCCGTCCATGCGGGTCAGCACGAACAGCGTCAGGCTGCTCGAAGCGACGGTGGTCATAACGGCCCCGCAAATGGCGAGCACGTCGTTCACAGAAAACAGATGGCTCATGCTGTCGCTGATGCGAAACACCAGGAAGGAGACGAAGGCGAAAAACATCGTCGTGAAAGCATATTGATAGGCCGGGCCGAAATCTCCGAATCCGTCGCTCTGCTCGAGGATGATGGGATCGCGAAGCGCAAGCGCGAGAAATGGGGCCGCGATCGCCCAGAGGACGTCGAAAGGAGCCAGTTTCGCGCGATGTTGTGTTTTCGACGTCGGGGCGCGCAATCGCATGGTCGTCATCCGATCCAATTTGCAGACAGAGGTATCTCGCAACTAAGGGAAGGACAACCTCTTTTTTAATCCACAAAATTAGCAAAGGCGTAACTTTTATCGCCGGTGTTGCATATTGGCAACACGTCTCTCAGTAAAGATACGGAGCGGCGATAGGGCTGATATCGGCCGTGAGATTCGCTTGCGCCCAGGACCGGCTCGAGCCCGTCTCGCCAGACTTCGGCGCTCGAGTTTCGCCCGGAGGACGGCGGAGCGCCCCCGGTGGCTAAACGGGCCGTATCCGGGGAAGGTGGAGTTAAGGGGATCTTCATCACCGCGAGATACTCGCTATTAACCATCCTCGCGGATTCCACGTTTCCCGCCCGGCGCCCGGGAACCGCCTCAATCGGTTTCTACGAGAGGGTTCCTCGCCGGGTAGATCCATGACGCTTCTGAGCTTCGCGCGTATGTTTTCCTCGGAGAAGCGAAGAGCCCCTTCGCTGCCGGAGGGCCTGCGCGTCTATGCGATCGGCGACATACATGGGCGTCTCGACCTCTTGCAGGCGCTCGCTCGGCGGATCGAAGCCGACCTCAGAGGCTCGCCGACGCCGGCGGTTACGATATTCCTCGGCGACTACGTCGATCGCGGTCCGAGCTCCGCCGGGGTGCTGGACCGGCTGGCGCGTCGCGATTTCCCCACGGAATTCCTCGCCCTTAGAGGAAACCATGAGGAAGTGATGCTCAAGTTTCTCGAAGAGCCCGACGTTCTCGAGAGCTGGCGCAATTATGGCGGGCTGGAAACCTTACATTCCTATGGAGTCGACGTTTTTCCCGCCATGCGCGGCATGGGCTACGAGGCCATAAGGAACAGCCTTCTCGCACGCCTGCCGCGGTCGCACGTGCGGTTCCTTCGCGACACCGCGCATTCTACGACTTTCGGAGATTACTTCTTCTGTCACGCCGGCGCCCGGCCCGGCGTACCGCTCGATGAGCAGACGTCCCGCGACCTTCTCTGGATTCGCGACGAGTTCCTGGAGTTTCGGGGCGGCTGGGACAGGGTCGTCGTGCATGGCCACACGCCCGTAGCCGAGCCCGAGCTTCTTGCGAGCCGCATCAACGTCGACACGGGCGCTTTCGCAAGCTCGATCCTGACGGCCGTCGCTCTGGAAGGATCGCAGCGGCGGATCATCTCGACGGCGCGATCAGCCGGGCGCTCCTCGGCTGAAGAGACGCGCCAACCGCTTCAGCCAGCCTAGACCGCTTCCTCGCTTAAAATCCGTTCGGAAATTCAGAGCCGAACGCGCTCTCAATGTTATTGACTGAGCGTCTCCCCCAAAACCGCTGCGCAGTTTTTGGCACACGCTAGGGCGGCAGCGGCGCGCCCTCACTTGCTGGCCGCCTCTTTCAGATTGTTCGGCGCCTTGGCCATCAGGCCGTCGATGCGCTCGCGCTCGCGCTTGAACTCGGCGAGCAACCTGCCGTCGAATTCCCGGGTGCGCGCTAGCTTGACGCGCATCGGGTCGACGAAATGGCCGTTGACCATGACCTCATAATGCAGATGCGGTCCCGTCGACAGGCCGGAGGAGCCGAGGAAACCGATGACCTGGCCCTGCTTGACGCGCGTGCCCTCGGCCACATGCCGCGCGAAACCGGACAGGTGGTTGTAGGTCGTGATGTAGCCGTTGGCGTGCTGGACCTCGACGCGGCGACCATATCCCGAATCCCACTGCGCCTTGATGATGACGCCATTGCCGGCGGCGACGATGGGCGTGCCGATGGGGGCCGCCCAGTCCACGCCGGTATGCATCTTGTAATAGCCGAGGACCGGATGGCGGCGCATGCCGAAGCCCGAGCGGGTCTCGCCTGTGGCGATTGGCTTGCGGATCAGGAATTTGCGGCTGGAGCGGCCGTTCTCGTCATAGAAATCGACGATGCCGTCGTCCTGCGTCTGAAAGCGATAGTAGCGCCAGGTCTCGCCGCGCGCCGTCAGCGCGGCGTAAAGCAGCGTGTCGTGGCCGCCCTCCTCTCCCTCGTCATAGAAGAGATCGAGCGTGTCGCCCGGCTGAACGCTGCGCTGCAGATCGACGTCATTGGCGAAGATCTGGATGAGCTCCGCGATGATCGCGCGCGGGGCCTCCTGCTTGAGCGCGGTCTCATAGAGCGAATTGTAAAGGCGCATGCCGCCCTGATCTTCGCTCTCGTCCTCCTCGTCTTCCGCGCCGCGCGCCATTCGCTTCTTTTTCCCCGCGCTGGCGGTTTCCGCCGCCGTCGGGACGAGCATGAAGCTTCCGCGATCGGTCGCGGCGACCATGGATTCGAGATTGTCGTCGTTATAGACGGAAACGCGCGCAAGCTTCATCTCCGCGCCGGCTCCGTCAAAATCGGCGAACAGCAGCTTCACCCGCTGGCCCTCGCGCACGGGCTCGCCGCGACGTCCTTTGTAGGCCGCGAGAACCGCGGAGATGCGCGGCTTCGGCACGCCGTGGGCGGCGAGGAGATCGGCGAGCCCCTCACCGTGCTTGGCGACGACGAGCCTTTCCTCCATCTGCGTTGGCTGGGCGGTGTCGCGCGGCGCCACGGTCACGTTCTCGGCGACCATGCGCACCTGGATCGCCGAGAATGGGTCCGACAGCGTCGTCGGCGCGTCGCCCGGGGCCGCATAGGACAGCGCCAGCGGGCCGCCCGCGCGGCTCGTGCGCGAGAGCAGCATCTGGCCCGGCAGTTGCGGCGGGGCGGCGGCGCCCCTCGCGCCGGCGGCGACCGTGGATTTGGATTGCTCGACGACCTGCGCCTGCGCCTCCTCCGGGCTCAGCTCGGCGCTTTGCTGCTCGCCGGCGGGAAGGCTGAAATCGCGCGTGCTGAAGGAGACTTCCGCCTCGTCCGGCGCAATGTCGGATTCGGCCAGGTTTTCGGAGCCATGACGCGGGTCGGTGTTGAGCTTCAAGGGATTGAAGACGGGAACCTCGTCGGCGAATTGCGTCGGCGTCGACGTCAGCGTCGTCGAGATATGGGTGAATTGCTTCGTGCGAATGACTTCCTTGTCGCCGGCCTTGACCGTCGTGGCGGTCTTGAACGACTGCTTGGCCGCGACCACATCGACCGCGCGCAGCAATCTATCGCCTTTCTTGGGATTGACGGTCTGCAGGCTCTCGCGCTCGTCCTTGTGCGCGATCCGGGCTTTGGTCGGCGACTCGGCGAAATGCGTCTGCTGATCGAGCGCGGTGTAGGCGGCCGAGGCGATCAGCAGCCCGCCGGAGAAACCGGTCAGCACGGTTCCCACAAGCCAGCGGATCGAGACGCGGCGGCGCTCGTCGTCGGTGTGCCTGCGGCCGTCGGCCTCGATCGGCGGCTCTTCGCCAAGGGCGACGCGCGCCAAACCCGACGCCGGCAGCCCAAGGCGTCCGCTCGTAAATGCCGTCATCTCGGGAAGCCGTGCCTTTTTGTTCGTGTCACTCGAGCGGTCTCAAGATTCCCCGGCGCAGCGCCGAGCCGATCCCCTTGTTTGGAAACATGTTCGCGTCGATTCGTCGTCGGGCTGCCGTTCCCAGAACCGGGCCTCAACGGAGCCGTAGCATTATGGCCCATTTTGGGCCGGTGTGCGAGCGAGACCGTAACCAGCGTGAACCTCGGCCGGCGGAATCGCCTCTTCGCCGCGACTTCCTCCGACGCGCCGACTCTTTGATTCTACGGGGGTTTAACCGCGTATTCGAAAACCTCTGGCGCGCAGCTTGCGGCCTCGCGACGCTGGCCTCAGATCGCGAGACGCAGCTGTGAAGCTTCCGCCGCCGAGGGCTCAGCTTCGAAGGAGGAGAGCGTCACGCCGAGCAGCCGCACGCCCCTTGGCGCGGGAAAGACCGTGGCCAGAAGGCTGCGGGCGAGGGCTTCGAATTCCTGCGGGCTCCGCAGCCTTGCGGCGCTCGTGTGGGCGCGCGTGATCTGGCGGAAATCCGAAAACTTCACCTTGAGGGTGACGGTTCGCGCCGCAAGTCCGGCCTTTTCGCCCGCCCGCCAAACCTTCTCGAGAAGCGGCGCGAGCGCCGCCTGCGCGGCGTCGAACGTGAAGATATCCTCGCCAAAAGTGTTCTCGGCGCCGAGCGATTTGCGGACGCGGTTCGCCTGCACCGGGCGCTCGTCGACTCCGCGCGCGATGGAATAGTAATAGGCGCCGGCCTTGCCGAAATGCCGCTCCAGGAACTCCAACGATTGTTGGCGCAGGTCCAGGCCCGTCTCGACGCCGAGCCGGTTCATCTTGGCGCGGGTCACGGGACCGACACCGTGGAAACGGCCGACCTCGAGCGCCTCGACGAAACCCGGCCCCATCTGCGGCGTGATGACGAAGAGGCCGTCGGGCTTGCGATGGTCCGAGGCGATCTTGGCGAGGAACTTGTTGTAGGAGACGCCGGCCGAAGCGGTGAGGCCCGTCTCGGCGCGGATCTTTTCGCGAATTTCCTCGGCGATGCGCGTCGCCGAGGCGATTCCTTTCCTGTTCTCGGTCACGTCGAGATAGGCCTCGTCGAGCGACAAGGGTTCGACGAGCGGCGTATGCTCGGCGAAGATCGCGCGGATCTGGCGTGAGACCTCGCGATACACGTCGAAACGCGGCGGAACGAACATGAGCTCGGGACATTTGCGCCGCGCCGTGACCGAAGGCATGGCCGAGCGCACGCCGAAGGCGCGCGCCTCATAGCTCGCCGCCGCGACCACGCCGCGCTCGCGCGCGCCGCCCACCGCGACGGGCTTGCCCCGCAGCTCAGGATTGTCGCGCTGCTCGACCGACGCATAGAAGGCGTCCATGTCGATATGGATGATCTTGCGCGGCCGTGCGATTCGCGCTGCGCCGGGGTCAAGCTCGCCTAACGTCGTCGATGCGCGCATGTCTGGCGCCCCGGAGGCTCAATGCATGTCGATGATCGGCAGCTCCACCTCGCGGACCGCGCCGCCGCGCGAGAGCGTCAGGCGCCGCTTGTCGCCCGGCTTCCCATGCAGCGCGGCGAGCACCGCGCCGCGCGGCGCGCCGGTCGCAGCGAGCTGGCCGATCGCGACGAGCTCGTCGCCAACCTCGACGCCCTCGGCCGGCGGCTGATCTCCGGCCTTCGGCAAGCCCCCGACGAGATAGCGGGAGTCCTTGCGCACGAGCGTCAGCGCGACGCTGTCGAGATCGCGCGTGTCGGAGCCGGAAACAGAATGCCAATAAGAGACGCGATTAGGGTAGTCGATCGTGAGCTGATAGCGCTCCAGCACGTTGGCGCCGAGCCAGCCGATGACCGCGCCTGGCGCCGACTTCTGCCATTTGTCCCAGAAGAGGTCGCCCGTCAGCACATCGACCCAGCCGGCAAGATAAGGCGCCGAGCCGAGCACGCCCACGTCCTTGATCTCGAGCGCGCCGAGCCGGATCGACGGAATGCGCGCGACGGTGCCCCGCTTCTCGAAATTGAAGTCGAGCATGTTGTAATTCGCTGCGCCCATGGCGCCCTCGGCCCGCCGCCAGTCAGGATGCGCCTGAAGCCAGGGCGTGAGCACGCTGCCGCGCATCCAGCTGAAGCCGCTGCCGGCGTCAATGACGAAGGGGTAATTGCGGCCGTCGACTGAGACCTCGACGGCGGCGAGCCCCGTCGTCGGGTTGAGCGTGATCGGAACTTCCGTCCCCTGAGGGCGTGGACCGTCCGACGCGGACAGCGACAAGGTCCGCGTCTTGTAGTTTAGCGTGAGGCGATAACCGAGAAAGAGGCTCGCCGGCAGCATCGTCTCGACCTTGTGCGGGCCGAAATATTGGGGAAAGGCGAAGAAATCCGTGCTGTCGCCGTCGTCACGCACGCTCTTGGGGTCGGCTTCGATCTCGGTGTTCCCGACCAGAAGACGCAGCGGCTGGCCCGCGCCGATTCCAAGCTCGGCATAGAGCCCCTTGGTGAGAATCGGCGCCTGCATGCCCATGTTGAACCAGGCGAGCGCGCGACGCGTCCCGCCATCGGGGGTGCGGAAGCTCGCGGCGACGAGGATGCGGCCGGCGTCGAGCTCGAAGCGCAAGGAGTGGGGCGGCGTCTTTTCGGCGGGGGGCGCGTGCGTCTTGGCGGCGGCGGCGAAGGCGACGACACAGAGCAGCGTCACGAGCGGCGGCAGCAGCCGTCGGAATGAGAGCATCAGCGCGTTTCTCCCGCGGAAGGCCGGGCTCGCCCGATTTGTAGCGGCTTTGCGGTTTTTTTGCAGCGAATGCTGCGCAGGCGGCGAAGTTGTTTTCGGGCGGGACGAAATATATGCGTTGGGCTTGGTTTCCGCGAGGGTCTTGGGGGGCGAATGAAGGCGTTGCTGATTGGATCGGGCGGGCGCGAGCACGCTATCGCCAACGCGCTCGTGAAGAGCCAGAGACTCAATCGCCTCTTCGTCGCTCCCGGCAATCCCGGAATGTCCACGATCGCCGAGAGCGTCGCGCTCGACACGAAGGATCATACCGCGGTCGTCGCTTTTTGCCGTTCGAATGACATCGGCCTCGTCGTCGTCGGGCCGGAGCAGCCGCTCGTCGAGGGCCTCGTCGACGCGCTGAACGAGGCGCATGTGCCGGCCTTTGGCCCGAGCCGCCTCGCCGCGAGGCTCGAAGGCTCAAAAGGCTTTACTAAGGACCTCTGCCGCGCCGCGGGAATACCGACAGCGGATTATGGGCGCTTCGACGAAGAGGGGGCGGCGCTCGCCTACATCCGAGCCAAAGGGGCGCCGATTGTCCTCAAGGCCGACGGGCTCGCGGCCGGCAAGGGCGTCGTCGTGGCTCAAAGCCTCGAGGAAGCCGAGGCGGCGTTGCGCGGGCTTTTTGCGGCGGGGCCCGGCGCGAGCGTCGTCATCGAGGAATTCCTCGAAGGCGAGGAGGCCTCCTTCTTCGCGCTCTGCGACGGAAAGCAGGCGCTCCCCTTCTCCTCGGCGCAGGACCATAAGCGCGTCGGCGAGGGAGAGACGGGCCCGAACACCGGCGGCATGGGAGCCTATTCCCCGGCGCGCGTGCTGACGGAGGCGCTCGAGGCCGAAGTCATGGCGCGCATCGTCAGGCCGACGCTGCAAGCGATGCGTGCGATGGGGGCGCCCTATCGCGGCGTGCTCTATGCCGGATTGATGCTGACGAAGGAGGGGCCGAAGCTCATCGAGTATAATTGCCGCTTCGGTGACCCGGAGGCGCAGGTCATCCTGCCGCGTCTGGAGGACGATCTGCTGGCGCTGATGCTGGCGTCCGCCGAAGGCGCGCTGCCCGCGCGCGCGCCGCGATTCTCACCCCGCGCGGCCTTGACCGTCGTGCTCGCGGCGCAGGGCTATCCCGGAACGCTCAAGACAGGGTCACTGATCGAAGGTGTCGAAGAGGCCGAGGCTATGCCGCAAGTCATCGTGACCCACGCCGGAACGCGCCGTGACGGCGTGCGTCTCGTGTCGGCGGGCGGGCGCGTGCTCAATGTGACCGCGCTCGCCGACTCGGTGACAGCGGCGCGCGAGCAGGCCTATCGGGCGGTCGATCGCATCCGCTGGCCCGAGGGTTTTTGCCGGCGCGACATCGGCTGGCGCGAGATCGCGCGGGAAGGCGGCGGCCCGCTGACCGAGGGCGCCGAGAGTTCCCCACGGCTTCCCGAAGCGCAGCCGCCGCTTATCTAAAGAGGCGCCCGTTCGACCCTCAAGCGACCCGCCGTCGGGCCAGCTGAAGCGGAGCGGCGGCGCCGCAAGGCTCGAAAGCGGAGGGAAGGGAATGCGGATCGACACGATCGCGCTTGGGCCCGAATGGGCGGGACCGATCTCGCCGGCGCTAGACGTCTTCGCGCCCTTTCGCGAAGCCTCTCCCGATCGTCCCTTCGTCGTCGGCCAGCTCGGACAGTCGCTCGACGGCCGCATCGCCACGCTAAGCGGGGAGTCGCGCGACATTAGCGGCGACTCCGCGCTGGTTCACCTGCATCGGATCAGGGCCCATGTCGATGCGGTCGTCGTCGGCGCCGGAACCATCGTCGCCGACGATCCGCGGCTTTCGGTTCGCCGGGTCAAAGGCAGGAATCCGGCGCGGGTCGTCATCGATCCGAGCGGAAGGCTCGACGCGAAGGGCAATTGGCTGGCGCAGGACGGCGCGCGCCGCATCCTCGTCACGGGGGCGAGGGAGCCGGCCTGCGGCGCCGCGGAGGTCGTTCGCCTCGAGACGCAGGGCGGGGTCATTGCCCCCGTCGCGATCGTGGAGGCGCTGTTTGCGAGGGGCTTGAAGCGCATTCTCGTCGAGGGCGGCGCGCGCACGCTCTCGGCCTTCATCGAGGCGAGGCTGTTGGACCGCCTGCATTTGCTGGTGGCGCCGATCATCATCGGCTCGGGGCGCAACGGCCTGGAGCTTTCGCCCATCGCGACGCTCGAGAGCGCGCTGAGACCGCGGGTTCAAGCTCATCTCCTGGAAGGTGGAGACGTTCTGTTCGACTGCGATTTTTCCGCTTGCCGTCAAAGAAGGAGCTTAGGGGCTTGATCGAGATGGGACATCAATATTCGCCGCTCGCGAAAGCGCTGCACTGGACGGTAGCGCTCATCGTCATCGGCCTCATTCCGGTCGGCCTTGTCATGGCTGATCTCAAGCCGGGCCCTTTGCAGGACCGCCTCTTCGTCCTTCACGAGTCCTTCGGCGTCACCGTGCTGGCGCTGATGGTTCTGCGCGCCGTCAGGCGATGGCGCGGTCACCCTGCGCCCTATCCCGGACTCCCGCACTGGGAGCGTCGCCTTTCGACCAGCGTTCATCACGCGCTCTATGCGCTGCTGCTCGTCACGCCCGTTCTCGGATGGCTCGCGCTCTCCGCCTATGGTCTTGGGCCCTCGTTCTTCGGCGTCGCCGAGCTGCCGCGCCTCCTGCCCAAGGACGAGCCTTTGTCCAAAATTCTGTTTCCCATACACGAGGCGAGCGCCCTGCTGATCGCCGGCCTCGCGACGCTTCACATCGCTGGCGCGCTCCGTCACGCGCTGCTGAAGCGCGATGATCTGATCTGGCGCATGCTGCCCGCGGTGTTCAGGAGGAAGAGCGAAGGGTTTTAAGAGCCGGTGTCGCTCCAAGCGAAGAGATCGACATGACCGATTTCGCAAGCTGTCACAGCGCGGCGCGAGGCGCGCCAGGGTTCAACGATCGATGCCGGAACGAGGCCCGTTTCCGCAATGGCCTGCGCGTGACCCTCGGCGAGTTCCCGGATCAGGGCTGCGTCGGTAGGCCCGAGGCGCCAAGGGCTTGAGGACGTTTCGACCGCATAGCCCCGCCTCTCTAACGCACCTTGGAGCAGTGTCGCAGCGCGCGGGCCTGCGGCGGGGCCGAAACCTTTGTCGCGAGACTGATGCGTGCCGAAGGCCGCGAGCATTGCGGCGTCCGCGTCATGCGGGGGCCACCAGCGCTCGCCGCCGTCGTAAGACAGGACGGCGTAGAGTGGCAGCCGCCGCTCCGCGAGCGCCGCGCAGAAGCCGCCGATCCACGGGGCCGAGACGAGGTCGAGGAAGGCCGCAGTCGTGACGAGATCGAGGTCTGGCGCCAAAAGGTCTTGATCGAAGCGTGCAAGGTCGCAGCGCTCGAAGGCGACCTTGAGCCGACGGTCCCCCCTCAGCAGCCTCAACGGTTCTTGGGCTTCGACGCGATCCGCCCAAGCGATCAGCGCGGCGCGGGCGGCGTCGAAGAGCTGCGGATCGTGGTCGACGAGCCGCCAGCTCTGGCAGGGCGGCAGATGCAGCGCCTGCCCACGCAGATTGGAGCCGGCGCCACAGGCGAGATCGAGGACCGTGACCTGCTCTCGCCCGGCGAAACGCGCTTCGAGAAGTCCAAGCAGTCGGCGATCGCGCGCGGCGTGGTCGGCGGGCTCGCGCAGCGCGAGCCAATCGGCGGAAAAGCTGCTCACGCCGCGCCTTTCCCGGCTTCAACTGCAACGCGCGCGACGATGCGAGCCGTATCTTCCCATCGCGGCAAGGCTTGCCCCGCCCGCCATGACGCCTCGGCGAGCGCTGCACGCAGCCGCGGATCGCCAATTCCTTGACGTAAGGCCGCCGCGAGCGCGTCCACATCGCCCGGCGCGACCTTGACGGCCGCATCATCAGGAACCGTCTCGGAGGCAGCACCGCCGGTCGTCGTGACGATCGGCAAGCCGCGGGCCAGCGCCTGAGCGAGCGCCATGCCATAGCCTTCGTAGAGAGAGGCCGAGACGAAGAGATCGGCTTCGTCGAAGGCGCGCGCGAGGCGCTGCGCCTCCACTTCACCCGTCAGCTCGATGCGCGGCTCCAAGCCTTTCGACGCGATGAGCTCGCGCAGGGCGGCTGCGGTCGGGGGCGACGCCGACGCGCTGCCGACAATGCGCAAGCGCCAGTCGAGATCGGCGAGCCGAGAGAGCGCCTCGACCAGCAGATCGAAGGCCTTGCGCGGAATGAGCGCGCCGATGGCGAGCACCGTTGTCGGTCCTGCAGAACCCTTCGCGCGCGGCGCGGGATCGACGCCGGGCGGCGCGACGGCGATTTTCTCGGGAGGGACAGAGAATTCCCGCGCGAGCAGCGCCCCCGTATGCGGGCTCGTGACGATCACGCGTGCGGCGAGCGCGAGCGCTTCGGCTTCGCTTTCGCGCAAACGCGCGGCGCGCTCGAGGCCGAGGCCGGTCTCCAGGCCGAGCGGATGGTGACAGAGCGCGATCAGCGGCGCGTCGACGCGGTGGAGCGTCGCCGCGGGCAGGGCGCCGAAGGCGAGGCCGTCGATGAGAACCGCATCGCCCTTTTGCAAGAGGCGCGCGACGGCCGCGAGGCTCGTCTCGATATCGGCCTCGCTCGGATCGGGAAAGCTTCCCGGCAGCGGGCAATGAACCGCTTCGACGCCTGCTTGGCCGAGCGTTGCGAGCAGCCGGCGGTCGTATTCATAGCCGCCGCTCTGAGTCTCGAGCGCGCCCGGGACCGCGAAGATCAGTCGTGTCATGCGGCGACGGAGCCCTCGAACCAGGCGCGGGCCAGATGCGATTCATGCAGCGTGACGCGGATGCGGGAAATGCTTTCGCCCCCGGGACCGAGCGCCCCGGCGCGCGCGGCCGCCGCCATCGCGTCGAAGATGTAACGCGAAAGGAATTCCGTTGTCGTCTGCTTGCCCTTGAAGGCTTCGAGCTCGTCGAGGTTGCGGTAGTTTAGCGGCGCCAGAACGCTTTTCAGCGCCGCTTGGGCGCGGCCAATGTCGACCACGACGGCGTCTTCGGTCAGGCTTTCCCGAAAGAAGCCCACGTCGACGACGAAAGTCGCGCCGTGCAGTCGCTGCGCCGGCCCGAACAATTCCCCGCGGAAACTATGGGCGATCATGATGTGATCGCGAACTTCGACGGCGTACACGGCGCTTCTCCTCTTGGCTCTCCATTAATAGCGTATCAGCGTCGCGAGGCCGGCGGCGCCGGGCGCGAGCAGACGCGGCAGCTCTCGCGGAGCAGCCTCGAAGGCGATCTCCTCGCTGATCAGCACGTCAAGGAGCGGATCGGCGAGCAGCGCCAGGGCCTTGTCGAGGCGGCGCGCATGGGGCCAGCGCGGGCGGCGCGACGGCGCGACCTGTCCCACCTGCGACGAAATAAGCCGCAGGCGCTTGGCGTGGAAAGCGCCGCCGAGCGGCGTCGGCGTCTCGCCTTCGCCGTGCCAGCTCGCTTCGACGATCGTCGCCTCAAAGCCGGCCGAAGCCAAAGCGAGCGCGAGGCCCTGCGCCGTGGCGCTCGTATGGAACACGACATCGGCTTCGAGAGGCTCGGGCCGAATATCCTCGACGATGCTGAAGCGCGCGCCGAGCGCGCTTGCGATGTCTTTGCGCGCGGCTTCCTTGTCGATGACCAGCACGTCCGAGCCGGGCAGTCGCGCGGCGAGATAGGCGATGAGCAGGCCAAGCACGCCGGCGCCGACGACGACGATGCGGTCTCCCGGTCCCGCGCCCGAGTCCCAAAGCGCGTTGAGCGCGGTCTCCATATTGGCGGCGAGCGGCGCGCGGCGAAGCGGCGTCGCCTCGGGGACCGGGCGCAGCGCCGCGAGCGGCGCGACGAAGCGATCCTGATGCGGGTAGAGGCAGAAAACCGCTCGGCCCCGCCAATCCGCCGGCCCCGCTTCGACGACGCCCGCGGCGCAATAGCCGTATTTCACCGGGAAAGGGAAATCGCCTTGCTGGAACGGCGCGCGCATACGCTGGCGCTCGCTGGCGGGAACCCGCCCTTCGAAGACCAGACGCTCCGTGCCTCGGCTAATCGCGCTCCAGCGCGTCGCGACGCGCGCCTCTTCCGGCGTGGGCTCCGGGAGAGGCTCTTCCCGTAAATCCGCGACGCCCCGCGCTTCGAACCATAGCGCGCGCGCCTTCATCGCAAGGTCTCG
Source organism: uncultured Alphaproteobacteria bacterium (assembly GCA_963829075.1). GTDB lineage: Bacteria > Pseudomonadota > Alphaproteobacteria > Rhizobiales > Beijerinckiaceae > Methylocystis. Next base: position 31,643 of record CAWHHH010000002.1, read on the forward strand.
ATGCGAAATCATCTCGCCGACGATGCCCCCAACTCTTGCCCACGACAGCCTGGACTTTTTCCCAATCCTAAAATAGCAAAATTTCATGCATGGCCGCATCCTACCCATGACGCCCGCGGGCCTGCAGAGCCTCGCCGAGCTCGAGCGCCGTCGTCTCCTCGTGGCGGCCATGAGCGGCGTCATCTATCTGACTTTGCTTCTCTGGCTCGCCGCCATTCTCAGCGCCGGCGGTTGGACCCTTCTGCGCGGCGCCATCCTCATCGCTTTTGCGATCGCCGCGCCCTGGAGCGTGCTCGGCGCCTCTAACGCGGCCTTGGGATTTTGGCTGCTGCATGTCCATCGCGACGGGCTCGCGGCGGTCGCGCCCTTCGCGGTTGCCGCGGCGTCGGACGCGCCGTTGCAGAGCCGGACCGCGCTGCTGCTCACGCTTCGCAACGAAGATCCAAGCCGCGCTTTCCAGCGTCTGCGCGCGATGCGGGAAAGTCTGGAAGCGACGGGCTCTGGCGATCATTTTGCTTTCTTCGTTCTAAGCGACACCTCGGATTCTCGGATCGCTTCCGAGGAAGAGGCCGAATTGGACAGTTGGCGCGGCGAAGACCCCGCGCTCGCAGACCGCCTCCATTATAGACGTCGCGCGAGCAATGAAGGTTACAAGGCGGGCAACATCCGCGATTTTGTCGAGCGCTGTGGCGGCGCCTTTGACTTCATGATCCCGCTCGACGCCGACAGTCTGATGGACGGCGAGACAATTCTGAAGCTCGTGCGCATCGGCGAGGCGCATGCGGCAATCGGCACCTGCAAACGCTCGTCGTCGGCGCGCCGTCGAATTCGGCCTTCGCGCGCATCTTCCAGTTCGGCATGCGTCAAGGCATGCGCGCCTATACGATGGGAGCCACCTGGTGGGCCGGCGATTGCGGACCTTTTTGGGGGCATAATGCGCTCGTCCGCGTCGCGCCCTTCGCAGAGCATTGTGTGCTGCCGAAGCTCGAAGGCGACCGTCACATCCTTTCGCATGATCAGATCGAGGCTGCGCTGATGCGTCGCGCGGGCTTCGAGGTGCGCGTCCTTCCGATCGAATGCGGAAGCTATGAGGAGAACCCGCCGACGCTGATCGATTTCGTGCACCGTGAGCTGCGCTGGTGTCAGGGCAACATGCAATATGTCAAGTTGCTCGACCTGCCGGACCTCGAGCCCATGAGCCGGTTTCAGCTGATCTGGGCGATCAGCATGTTCATCGGCGCGCCGGCCTGGACAGCGGTCATCGCTCTAGCGGCGCTGCTGCCGGCGCTCGAGGACGTTTCGTCTCTCCCGGCGGCGTCTCTCAAGGCCCTCTATCTCACGTTCCTCGTCTTCCATCTCGCGCCGAAGCTTGCGGGTTTCGCCGATGTCGCGCTCACCCGCGACGGGCTCGCCCGTTACGGCGGCGCCGCGCGCTTTTGGCTCGGCGCGGCGATCGAGATTGCGAGCTCGTTCGTTATCGGCGCGGTTACGAGCTTCAGCGAGACGATCTTTCTTGCCGGCCTCGCCTTCGATCGCACGATCGGCTGGCCGGGACAGGCGCGCGAGGCGCATGAGCTTAGCCTTCGCGAGGCGGTGGCCGCTTTCTGGCCGCATCTCGCCTTCGGCGCAGCGGTGCTCGGGCTTGCGGGAACGGTCGCGCCGTCGCTCGCGCTGTGGTTGGCGCCGTTCACGCTCGGTCTTGTCGTCGCCATCCCCTTTGCGCTTGCGACCGCCGCGCCGGCGGCTGGCGCCTTGTTTCGGCGCAAAGGGCTGTGCGCGACGCCGGAGGAGATCGCCGAGACGGAGATCTTGCGTCATCTTCGACGCCAGCGCGCATAGGGGAAAACCTGCCCGGATGCGCGCCACGAGGTTGCGGAAATAAGCTGAAGAAAGACTCTGGTAAGAGTCGCAAAAGACCAATTAACTCTTGCGAACGCGCTCAAGCTTCGAGCGAAAGCTTCCCTTTAATAAGAGCAACTAGCGACGGAATATTCCGCCGACGGAGGCGGCCTAGCCTTGTTTTGACCGACGCACGGGCTTCTCTTTCCAGGCCGCGGACGCTGAGGCACTCTTCCTGGCGCTGCTCAAGGAGACCTTCGTATATTCAGCGCCGTGCCAATCGCGCTCCCGCCACGCGTCAACATTCTCGGGGGCGCCGGAGGCTTGATCGGTTGCATTCGCGGCTCCAAACAGGAACGCCCAGGACAGGAACGCGGTTATCACCCAAAAGCCCGCAAAAAAGCGCTGGGTTGCGAAGCAGAAGACTACGAGGACGACGCATATTGTAAGCATCGGGAGCACTATGCGAAGCTTTGAAGCGCGGCGTTCTCGCAGCCGGACGCTCACTCGCCACTGCGGCGATGTCGACAGATCATCGAGCTTTTGGTTAAGTCCCACGTCACTTCCTCAATATTTGTCGAGGGTCCGGTTTGATATGAATGGATGCCGAACGCGCACCTCCCGAACCTTGACGCCAGCAGCAGGGGCCATTCGCAAAATTTATCCGAGATTCGCGGAAAAAGCAACCTTAGGTTGCATTTAACGCAACCCTGGCGCGTCCTCAAGAGCGCGGCAATGTAGACGCCGGCGCCAAGTCGCCGCTGAGCCATGACGCACTTCATCGCGTTTATTTATGGAAACCTGTTTCAATCCGCGAATACACCATTGAAGTAAAGATGTTGAACTGACCGCCGACGAAGGAAGCCGTTAGGTACAACGCCGCGAGCACGACGACGATCTTCGGCACGAAGGTCAGCGTCATCTCCTGAATTTGCGTCAACGCCTGAAACAGCGCGATGGCGGCGCCGACGACCATCGCGGCGCCGACGGCAGGTCCGGCGCCCACAATGGCGAGCCAGATCGCGGCGCGAGCCAGATCGAGGGCGTCCGCTTCGTTCATTACGAGCCGACCGTCGCGCCGTTTGTCAGGGGGACCTGCTGACCAGTCGAGAGGATAGCTGTCGCTCCCGACCCGTTTACGGTGACCGAGGTCACCTGACCAGAGGTCGCGCCATCCGCGGAGGTGATGAGCTGTTCCGCCTGCGTCAATGAGGTGGAGGTCAGCAACGAGGAGAGAGACGTGTTGGTCTGCACGGCCTGCCCGACCTCGGAAATGGTCGCGAGCTGGGAAACCATCTGCGAAGGGTCCATGGGCTGCGTGGGATCCTGATTCTTCAACTCGGCCATCAGCAGCGTGAGGAAGGAGTTATAGCTGAGCGTGGGAGTAGCGCTAGCTTGGGCGGACGTCGCGCTGGCCGTCGACGCCGTCGCGGCGGCGCTGGAAATTGGTGTGGCGGCTGACACGGTCATTGAAGTCTCCTTTCAGGCTGCGGGGGTTTGGACCGGACTCGCCTCGGCGGCCATCTCCTTTGCTTCCAACGGAAACAGGCTCCGCAGGGTCTTCAATGCCTCGAAGTTGCGTGACCGATTGATGAGCGAAACGATGTTTTGCAGACCCGATTGGATCTCGGGCGTTACGAAGACCGCACGCGCCTCGTCGATGAGCGTCCGCGCGAGCTTGGCGGTCTGCTCCGATGTCGCGGGATCCATCAGCATGACTTGAACGGCGAAATATATGCGACGCAGGGGAGTTGTCGCCTCATGCGCTTGCATGACGTGGTTCTCCAACAAGAACGTCGCCTCGTTGAGGAGCTCGATCGTGGTCTTGCGATCGACGCGGATGACTGCGCCATTGATGTAAATCCGCTCGCGCGCGCGCAGAAAGATGTTCATGGGATCCCTACGCCAAGCCGTCACGGATGATCTCGTTGATCTCGATCACGCGCGAGAGGTCTTCGGCGTTGCCTTGGTCGATGCGGTCAATCTCCCTGATCATCCAACGGCCGATCGAAATCAGGCCGGCGCGCAGCTCCTCCGGCAGCTCGTTTTGCGGGAGCTGCACGTCCTGCAGGAGAATCCACCAGAGCTTTCTCAAATAGTAGATCGCCTCGATGCCCTCGCGGGAGCCGACGCCGCGTGCTCGAGCCGCTTCGAGCAGCTCGAGAACCTTGTCAAAGGCTTGGCGCTCTCTCTCGCGCATCAAGCGGGGCAACTCCTCGACGACCTCATTGTAGGCGAATTCGTACATCTGCGGCATGCTCGCTCAGTTGACGGGGAAAAACTGGGCCAGGCTCAGCTTCTGTAGCTGGGCTGTCAACTCGTAGGCTGCTTGCAATTGCGTCGACAGGGTGTTGATGCTCATCGCGACTTCGGACGCATTCACGTTGTCGAGATTCCCGATTTGCGTTTGCAGCAGCGTCTGCTGCGACGCCATCATGGAATTTGCGTCCGTGATGCGTTGCTGCACCATGCCGATCGTGGCTTGCGTCGAGGTGATGCCGTTCATGCCCTGGCTGATCAGCGAGGCGGCTGTGGATGCGACGACCTGTTGCGCCGATGAGCTGAGCGAGCTTCCCGCAAACTCGGAGATCATCGCGTAGGCCTGCGCCAAGCTTTGAACGCCCGGCTGATTCGCGCTCGTCGTGACCGCGACGCTTTGCCCGGGGGCAATCTCGAGCGTCGCGTTCGTGTTCGACGCCGAAGACCAACTGGCGCTCCAGGAACCCCCTTGGAACAACGCCGCAAGGGGTCCCGTGAGGAAGGCCTGCAAGGCGCTCGGTGAAATCGAGGACGCGCCGGAACTGCCGGGGCTGACGCCGAAGGCCGTTTGGAAGGCGTTATCGATCGCCGTCTTCGCAGCCGAGGTCGGCGTTGAATAAAAATCGGCCAGCGGCGCGACTCCGGAATTTTCACCGCCGAAGAGATATTGTCCGTTCGACGCCGTATTCACGTTGGACGTGAGCTCCTGCAACGCATTCGCGCCCAGAGTTTGAAGGACGGAGCCGGAGCTGCTGGCCGAATTCCAGTCGGTCAACTGATTTACGACGCTCTGCGCGTTCTGGCTGATGGAAGTGAGCACGTCCTGCGTCGAGGTGAGATTTGTCGAGACCACCGAATTGGCCGCGGTGAATGTGGTCAGTTGGTCGCTTTGATTGCGCAGCGACAGTTCGTAGCCCGATTGCTCGCCGCGCTGAAGGCCAAGATCGGCGTATTGCCCCGTCGAGCTCTCGACCTCCTCCTTGGCAAGCGTCGATTGGATCCGCTCGATCGAGGGGCTCAAAGCGGTCGCGAGAGAAAGGGTGGAAACGGATGACAGCGACATGCGTTCAGACCCCATTCAATAGAGCTTGGAACATCGTGTTGGCCGTGGTCAGCAACTTCGCGGTGGTTTGATAGGAATTCTCGATATTGAGCATCTTGTTCAATTCTTGGTCGAGATTGACGCCCGTGGCG
>CAWHHH010000003.1:0-114377 GCA_963829075.1 uncultured Alphaproteobacteria bacterium
TCTTGAATTCCAGCGAAAAAGCCCGGCGGGAGACGCGCCGACTTTTTCGCGGGAATTCAGCGTCTTTGCGTCTTCGTCGGCGAAAGACGACGAAGCTTCTCAGCTCGACAGGCGTTTCGCAGGCCGCGGCGCGCGCTTCCTTGCGGCCGCCGCGGCCTTTGCGCCTCTTACATCTCGACGTCGCCGGCTTCGGCGAGCGCCTGGCCGACCTCGAGGCCGAGGTCGTCCATCGACGTGTGCTCGCGCTCCCGGAGCGTCGACTCGCCGCGCGCCTGGCGCTCGGCTTCTTCTGCGGAACGGGCGACGTTGACGGTGATCTTCACGTCGACCTCGGGATGCAGATGCACCGGCACGTGATGCAGGCCTAGCTCCTTGATCGGATGGATCAGCACGACCTGGTTGCGCAGCAGCGTGAAGCCGCCAGCCGTCGCGGCCTCGGCGATGTCGCGGGTCGAGACCGAGCCGTAGAGATGGCCGCTCTCGCCGGCCTGGCGGATGATCGTGAACTTCTGGCCCTCGAGCAACTCGGCGACCTTCTCCGCGTCCTTCTTCAAGTCGAGGCTATGAGCTTCGATCTGCGCGCGCTGGGACTCGAAATGCTTCTTATTGGCTTCGGTGGCGCGCAGGGCCTTCTTGCGCGCGAGCAGGAAATTACGGGCGTAGCCGTCGCGCACGCGCACGGTTTCGCCCATCTGGCCGAGCTTGGCCACGCGTTCGAGCAGAATGACTTCCATGGGGGTTCTCCTTGAGTTGGCTTGAAGGTTTGGCTCGCGCCCGTCTAGACGGCGCCGCCCGGCCGGGGCGAGGACGTCTTGCGTTGGCGAAAATGCAGGACGACGTCGGCCAGGCCGAGAATGGCGAAGAGCATCATCGGCGCGCCGAAGACGCCGATGCAAAAATAGATTGCCGCGAGCACGAACAGGCTCGCCGGGGAGCCGCGCAGCCAGTAATGCGTCACGGCGAGGCCCTGAAAGCCGAAAGCGAGGCCTATCGGCGCCGCAAGGGCGAGGCCCGCCGCGCCAACCGGACCGTCGACGAGGGAAAGCCCCGCGCCGATGACGAGCAGGATCGCGAGCCACCGTGGCAGCGCGAGCTCGGCGGCGATGTCCGGCCAGCTCGTCTTCAGCATCCCCGAAAACTGCACGATCCGGCCACCGAGCCAAAGATTGATCGCCTGCACGAGAAGCATGTGGCCTGCGACCATCCCCGGCAGGGCCTGACGCAGGATGTGCTTCACGTCCTCGGGATTGGCTTTTTCGCCGAAGACGCCCTCCGTCGTCATCGCGTCGACGGCAAGATTCATCTGCTCTTGCAGATGGGCGAGCGGCTCCGCGAGCGAGCCGGAGAAAAGGACCGCAAGGCCAAGAAAGAGGAGGACCGCGCTCGCGATCGCAAGCGTCTGCGCCGTCACGGCCCATGTCGGAATGCCGCGCTCGAGCCGATCGTGGCCGCGGAAGGGGGCGCCGGCGCAAACCCAGCAGGAAAGCCAGGCGGGCAGGGCGACGAGGAGCCCGAAGGCCATGCCGAAGAGAGGATGCGGCCAGATGCTCAAGCCGATCGTTCCCGCGAGCGCCGCCGTCGCGCCATGCGAAACCCCGAGCGCCAGCGAAACGATGATGATCGGCAGGGGCGCGAGATGCGAAAGCAGAAAACCCGCGGACGAGCCCTTGCCGAGCGCCGCGAAGACGACCGCCGCCGAGAGCCCGCCGCCGATCGCTAATGCGAAATTGGCGGGGGAAAAGACGCTTCGTTCCGACACGGCGGGCGGTTCCACATGTTGTCGCGACTTGGCCCAGACGCCCAGGGCGAACTTGGCCCAAGCCGCCAACGGCGAATGCGCCGGAACGGGTTCGCCGCCGACGCGAGGGCCTTTTAGTCCGGCCGGCGCGTCAGGGCAAGCCTCTCATTCGAAAGCCGAACGGCTCGAAGACGATCGCACGAAAATGGTCGCCATAAGGCTTAAGGCGCTCCCCGTATTGCGCGCGAGGAGATGCGACCGCCTTCAAAAATGCGGCACGTCGTCCCTGCGCTTTCCGGCCTCAGCCGCCGCCCGAGCCTTCGCCCGTAGCGGGCTTCGAGAGGACCTCGAAGGACCAGCGCAGCCGTGCGCCCTGCGCCGCCTCGCCGTGGAGGACGAGCTGCGTGGTCGGGCGTGGGCCTTCCGGGGCGGCGTAATAGCGGGCCTCCTCGATCCGCGCCGGACTATCGGCCAGGAATCGCAGCCGCGCGCCGGAGGGCAGCGTCACATCCGCGCTGCGTCCGTCCTCGCGCAGCTCGGCATGCGCCTGCGGATGGAGGTGGAAGCGCAGGGCGAAAGGACGCGCTTGCCGGCCCGCTTTGGCGCCCCGAACGGACGAGAGCCGATCTTGGCCGAGGAGCCGCGAGCCGTCGCGGCTCAAGATCAGCAGTCGGTCGTGACGCAGGCCGTTACCCCCCACATATCCGTAGAGCTCGGCAGAGAGCGCGTCGCCGAAGCGCGTCGAGCGCCGCCGCGCGCGCTTCGTCCGCGCGCCCTCCAGGATGAGGCCCGAGTTCGGCTCGCTCCGAGAGCGGCGCGATCCGGCTCGAGGATTGGCCGTCGAGACAAAGCGTCGAATGCGCCTCGGTCTCGCGCGCCGTCTCGCGCGCCGTCTCGAGCGAGGGGGGCGGCGCCCCGCCGTTGACGACGACCGGTTCGGGCCCGAGCGAAAGCTCGAAGGAGAGCGCCCCGGCATGGGCCTCGCGCGAATGGTCTTTCGGCGGCGGCGCGCCCGTGTCCATGATGACGGTCGTTCCGCCTCGCTCGATGCGCGCATAGCCGGAAGACCGCGCGTCCTCGAGGCGCGGCGCGCCGGCCGGCTCATGCGCGAAGACGGTAGCGAGGCCGCCGGGATTGCCGGCGTCCATCCCATTGAAGCGGGCGAGCGCGCCGTCCCCGTGCTGCAACAGCCGCAGGAGGGAGATCATCTTGTCGATCGTCGCCGTCAGCGTGGCGGGCGGCTTGACGCCTTGCGCCACCATGAGCTGCCGCAGCGCCAGGAGGTCGAGCGCGAGATCGAGCGTCGTCCTGGGATTGCGGCTGATGTGGCCTCCGTCGGCGAGAATTTGCTCGTCCAGCGTCGCCAGGAAGACCTGGCGGGCCTGCGTCATGAGCTGGGGGCTCGAATCCGTGCAGAGGCTGAACTCGAGGAGGGCTAGAGCGCAGAGCAGACGATCGACGCCCTTCGCGCGCCTCGACGCCAGCAGGGCGGCAAGGCTCCTCGCTTGATCGGCGAGGCCCTGCAGAAGCAGGCGGGAAAACTGCGGCTCAGCGTCCTCCAGAAGGAACGGCGCATGGGCGAGGAGACTGAGGACGCGCCGCGCGGCGGCTCCGGGCTCGATGGCGGGGTCGTCCGCAGCGGGCCGGCGCAGCTCGAAAAAATCCTGGACGAGCGCGCTGGCGATCATGCGCGCCTCCGCCGTATTGGCGGCGTGCAAATCGCGCAGCCAGGAGAATTCGGCGAGAGAACGCCGCCACGCCCGAACTCGGCGGCGTGAGCGAGAAAGGCGATCGGCCGTTCGCCTGCGCCAGCTTGCCGGCGAAGGAATAGAAGCCGGCGCCGAACTCTCCGGCGACCGTAGGGTCGGCCGTGCGCATGTCGGGCGGCGCGGCGCGCAGTCTCGCCGGAGTCTCGATGCGGGCTTTCACCGAAGCGCGGCCCTCGCCGCTTGCGAAACGCACCGCTTCCGCGAAAAAGCTCTTTATGGGATGCAGCATTTCCGCCCAGCCATCTTTCAAGCGGAAAGCGCGCAAGTAGGCTCCCGCGGCGGAGGGCGCGCCGCCGCTCTGCGCCCACCCGCCCGATCGGTAACCCAATCGGGCGCCCGATGCACCGGTTTTATACACGGGGGCAGGCGAGGCCTTGGCAATTCTACCGCCGCGGCCCGAGCGCGGCTATTCCGCCGCCTCGCGCAGGAGGTCGCGCGCCCGCTGGCGCAGATCGTCGATCGGCGAAAGACCCGCGCCTTCCTCGTAATGCCAGAAGGTCCAGCCATTGCAGGCCGGCAGTCCTTGCGCCAGAGCGCCGGTCTTGTGGATGGAGCCGATGACGCCGCCGATCGAAAGCGCGCCGTCGGCCCGCACGATCGCCGCGTGCCGCCGTTTTGCGTCGGTGAGGCGGGTCCCCGGCGCGATAAGTCCGGCCTCGATGAGACTTGCGAAGGCAATGCGCGGCTCGGATCGCTTGCTGGGCGCCGCCATCACCGTATGCGGGTCGAGGGGCTCGACCGCGGCGATCCGCGTCCGCGCGGCGTCGATGTAGGACGGGTCGCGCTCGAAGCCGAGATAGTCGCGCCGAAGCCTTTTGGCGACCGCGCCTGTCGTGCCGGAACCGAAGAACGGGTCGAGGACGAGATCTCCCGGCTGCGACGCCGCCAGCATGACCCGGGCGAGCAGCGCTTCCGGCTTTTGCGTCGGATGCGCTTTGCGGCCGCGAGAGTCCTTGAGGCGCTCGGCGCCGATGCAGATTGGCAGCAGCCAGTCCGAGCGCATCTGGCAGTCCTCATTGGCCGCCTTCAGCGCCTCATAATTGAAGGTGTAGCGTTTCGCGCCGGCGTCGCGCGCCGCCCAGATCATCGTCTCATGGGCGTTGGTGAAGCGCCGGCCGCGAAAATTTGGCATGGGATTGGTCTTGCGCCAGACGATGTCGTTTAGGATCCAAAAGCCCTGATCCTGCATGATCGCGCCGACGCGGAAAATGTTGTGGTAGGAGCCGATGACGAAGATCGTCGCCTGCGGCTTCATCGCGCGCCGCGTCGCGGCCAGCCAAGCTTTCGTGAAGGCGTCATAGGCGGAAAAGTCGGCGAATTTGTCCCATTCGTCGTCGACGGCATCGACGACGCTCTGGTCGGGGCGCGACAGCGAGCCGGCGAGCTGCAGATTATAGGGCGGGTCGGCGAAGACGAGATCGACCGAGGCTTCCGGCAGGGCGCGGAGCAGCTCGACGCAGTCGCCGCGCAGAATCGCATTGCGGGGCGTCGCGTCGGGCGACCCGTCAGCCTTTGTCCCAGTACGCGAAACCTTTATCTGGGTTCCAGGACGGGCAATCCCGACGCGAGCGGTCTGCATGAACTCGGCACCACTTACGCTACCAACGCGAAGGACTATGCCGGATTCGAGGTAAAGGTCGGGTTTAGCAGGAGGCCTTTGATGCGTCCCTTTTTCGAACGCCTTCGTTAAAGTATCCCCATTGGGAGCAATAATTTACGGAATGTTACGAATTGCCCTGACGCGTCTTGAAGGGCGAGAAGCTCAATCGATGGAAGGATGTGGGGCCAAGACGCGCGATCGCCTCCAAATGCCGGGCGGAGCCGTAGCCCATGTTGGTCGCAAAGCCGTATTCGCCATGGATGCGCGCCAGGTCGCGCATCATCGCGTCGCGCGCGACCTTGGCGACGATCGAGGCCGCGGCGATCGATTGCGAAAGCGCATCGCCCTTGACGACGGCGCGCGCCGGACAGGTGAGAGGCGGCAAGTCGCGTCCATCGACCAGGGCGAAGGCGGGGGCTAGCCCCAAGGCCTCGACAGCCTGCGCCATCGCTTTGAGCGCGGCCTTCCTGATGTCGCTCTCGTCGATCTCCTTCGCCGTCACGAATGCGAGGCCAATGGCCAGAGCGCTTTCGACGATCGCCGCGAAGGCCGTCTCCCGCGCCGTGGCGGAAAGCGATTTCGAGTCGGCTATTCCCTGAGGGATACTCGCCGGTTGGAGGATCACGGCGGCGGCGCAGACGGGGCCGGCGAGCGGCCCGCAGCCGACTTCGTCGACGCCCGCGATGGGCGCGACGCCTTGAGCGATGAGCTCGGCTTCGAGCATGAAGTCAGGTAGGCTTGGGGCGATCCCGCGCATCGCGTTCCGAGAGGTTTTCGTCGCGGAACGCGCCGCGCGCCGGCGCCAGGGCTAGAGCGAATTCCGCAAAAGTTGATAGACTTTTGCGATAAGAATTCGCTCCAAGATATGACTCTGGCGCGATTTCTTATCGCTCGAACGAGTCCGTTCGAGGGACAAGCGCTGCTCAAGGCGCGGCGTCAGAATAGCGCAAGCTGCTCGGCGGCGCGACGGGGCGGCTTAAAGAGATCGCAACGCAGGCGCGCGCCCGGCCCAAAGCCGAGCTTTTCCGCGGCGCGCTCAAATCGCCGGCCGATCATCCAGGCGTAAGGACCCTCGCCCTTCATGCGCGTGTCGAAGGAGGGGTCATAGAGCTTCCCGTTACGCGACTGGCGAATGAGCGAAAGCACATGGCGCGCGCGATCGGGAAAATGCTCGCCGAGCCATTCGCTGAATATGTCGCGCAGCTCGAGCGGCAGGCGCAGCAGCACATAGCCCGCCTCGGTCGCACCAGAGGCGCGGGCCCGTGTCAGGATGGTCTCGATCTCGGCGTCGTTGATCGCCGGAATGATCGGCGCGACCAGCACCGAAACCGGCACGCCGGCCGAGGCGAGCTTCTCGATCGCCTCGAGGCGCAGCCGCGGCTGTGGGGCGCGCGGCTCCATGCGGCGGGCGAGATCGCCGTCGAGCGTCGTGATCGAGACCGCGACCTTGACGAGGCCCTTCCTGGCCATCGGGGCGAGAATGTCGAGATCGCGGGTCACGAGCGTGGATTTCGTGACGATCCCGACCGGGTGATCGGCGCGCGCGAGCACTTCGAGCAGGCCGCGCGTGATGCGATGGCGCTTCTCGACCGGCTGATAGGGATCGGTGTTCGCGCCGATCGCCAGGGTTTTTGCGACATAGCCCGGCGCGGAGAGCTCGCGCTCCAGCGCCTGCGCGGCGCCGTCCTTGATGAAGATCTCGGTTTCGAAATCGAGGCCCGGCGAGCAGCCGACGAAGGCGTGCGTCGGCCGCGCATAGCAGTATACGCAGCCATGCTCGCAGCCGCGATAGGGATTGACCGATCGATCGAAGGCGATGTCGGGGGAATCGTTCTTTGTGACGACGCTTCGCGCTTTTTCGAGGTGGATGTGAGTCTTCAGCGGGGTTAAGCTTTCGAGCGAGCCCCAGCCGTCGTCGACATCTTCTCGCGTGTGGGGCTCGAAGCGCCCGCTCTTCTTCGTCAGCGCGCCGCGGCCGCGTCGCCTGGCGGGGTCGATCAAGAATTCTGGCGCGCCGAGTCCGAGCGGCTGATGCGGCCGCAGAACGCTTCCAGCGCTTTCGAGACTTGTCATCGCGACCCCGCCCTTGGTTTGAAGATCGTTCCCTTTTTAGCTTCACGGTCCCGGGCGCTTCCGTGGGGACGAAACGCGCGCCCGGGAGCCGCGAAGGCGAACGCAAGACAGACGCAACCGGACTGACGACGCGAAAGCAATCCAACACAACGCGGACTACAAAGGACGCGGAACGCGCGGCTGAAAGGCCTCCCGCCCGAAAGCCGTCGCTGACCGGAACAAACAGCGAATAGAGAACACATAGAGAACAAAATTCGGGCCGTCAAGCCCCCCGGCTGGAGCTTTCCGCCGGGCTTGGATAGAAGGCCCCGAACACGAGGCGACGCCCGCGCGTTTGGCCGGGATCGCTCCACCCCTTGATGAGAAGGTCATGACCGACAAGCCCTGTCCCTGCCGCGCCAAAGATTCAGAGCCGCTCTCCTATGCGCAGTGCTGCGCGCCGATCCTCGAGGCGGGCAAGCCCGCGCCGACGGCCGAAGCCCTGATGCGGGCGCGCTACAGCGCCTTTGCGCTGGGCAAGATCGACTTTCTCTATGATTCGCTCGCGCCCGAGTCGCGGCATGATTTCGACCGCAAGGCTGTCCAGCACTGGTCCTCGCAATCGCAGTGGCTCGGGCTCGAGGTCCTTTCGACCGAGGGCGGGAAGGCCGGCGACAAGGAAGGCTATGTCGAGTTCGTCGCGCATTTCTCGCTCGAGGGCAAAGAGCAGGCGCATCGCGAACGCTCGAAATTCCGCGAAGACGAAACCAACGGCTGGTATTTTCTCGAGGAGGCGAACCGCAAGCCGGAACCCGTCGTGAAGGGCAAGCAGCCCGGCCGCAACGACCCCTGCCCCTGCGGCTCGGGCAAGAAATACAAGAAGTGCTGCGCGCTGGCCGCGTAAGCCGCTCGTCCGCCCGACCGGCGCGTCATTCCGCCAAAGCCGTGTATGCTTGAGTTATGTGCGGGCGGTTCACGCAGCATCTCTCCTGGGCGGAAATTCGCCGGCTCGCCGATCTCGTCGGCCAGGCGCGTAACGTCGCGCCGCGTTACAATATCGCGCCGACGGACATGATCGAGGTCATTCGCGCCGCCCCGGCGGGCTTGGAGATGACGCCGATGCGCTGGGGCCTCGTTCCTTCCTGGTGGAAGAAGCCGCTCGAGGAACTGCCCTCGACCTTCAACGCCCGCGCCGAGACGCTTGGCGAAAAGCCCATGTTCCGGGCGGCCTTCAAGTCGCGGCGCTGCATCGTGCCGGCCTCGGGCTTTTACGAATGGACGGGCGAGAAGGGACGCAAGATCCCCCATTACTTCTCCAGCGGCGACGGACTGCCGCTCGCGCTCGCCGGACTCTGGGAGCAATGGCGCGACCCGAGCGGGCAGGAACTGCTCTCCGCGACAATCGTCGTCGGCGCCGCAAACGGCTGGATGAGCCGCTTTCACGATCGCATGCCGATCTTCCTCTCCTGGAGCGACGCAAAGAAATGGATCGCCGGCGCGAACGTCGCGACGCTGCTTGGGCCGGCGCCCGAGGATGCGCTTCAGGAATGGACCGTCTCGACGCGTGTCAATCGCGCCGGCGTCGGCGACGACGATCCGACGCTGATCGAGGCGGCCCCCTCCCTGTCTCTCCCCCGCTAAAGCGGGAGAGGGGACCCTAACGATCGACGTGTCGAAAAGTTTGAATCAAGCGCGGAATCTGCTCCCTCTCCCGCGTCAGCGGGGGAGGGCTGGGGGAGGGGGCAATTCCCGCGCGATTTCCTCAGAGCCGTCGGCCCGGCGGCGCCGGCTGACATTTGAACACGGCGATCTGGTCGCCTTCGTCGTATTTCAGCTCGCCCTTCGCGAGATCGAGCGTGTCGCGCGTCTGGCTATCGGCGCATTTTCTCTTCGTGCCGCTCTGCAGACAGGCGCGGTCTGTTCCGAAAGTGACGAGGTCCTTGTCGATCGTGACGACATAGGTCACCTTCTCCCTCTCGCCGAAACTATCGGGCCCGGAGATGTACAAGTCGCCCTGCGTATATTCCTCGGCGACGCCCGCGCTCCACATGATCTCGAGATGAAGCCGGTCCGTGTCGAGCCCAACCATCACGGTCTGATCGGTGCGCGCGCAATCGAGGTGGATTTCCTTCGCGGCGGCGCAAGGCGCGCTCAAGCAAATTGCAACCGCGGCGCCGAGGAGGGGCGTCAGCGGGAAGAGCGTAGGGTTCATCGCCGGGTGTCCAATTCTGTTTTCGCTTCCTTGCACGCTTCGATCTCTTCCTTGGTCGCGAACCAGTAATTGACGTTGCAGAGCGCCTCATAGCGGCTGTTGACGAAAAGCGACCAGAAATAATAGCCCATCACCAGAGACGTCACGACGAGGAGCGCGAGGGTGAGCGGTCTCAAGAAGTTCTCCATTGCCGGCAAGCGACGCAGGCGGGATCGTAAGCGACGCGCATCCGGAGTCAACGCCATATCCTGACAGCGCCCTCAATCCAGCGTCTGCCGGAAGCGCATGACCGCGACCGTCATCGCCGCGAGCGCAAAAAGCGCGAGCGCGCCGGCGTCTGCGGAAAGCTCGGAGAAGTTCGAGCCTTTGAGCATTACCGAGCGCACAATTCTCAAATAGTGGGTGAGCGGCAGGAGCGAGCCCAGATCCTGCGCCCAGTCCGGCATGCCGCGAAACGGGAACAGAAAGCCGGAAAGCAGGATGCTCGGCAGGAAGAACATGAAGGACATCTGGAACGCCTGCATCTGATTGGAGGCGATCGTCGAGAATGTGTAGCCCATCGCGAGATTGGCGACGATGAAGAGCAGCGTCAACGGCACGAGCGTCGCAAGCGAGCCGACGATCGGCACGCGGAAGAAGGCCGCAGCGATCGCGAGCACGATCGCCATCTGCACGGCGCCGACCGCGACATAGGGCAGGATCTTGCCGAGCATGATCTCGACGGGCCTCACCGGCATGGAGAGCAAGGTCTCCATCGTGCCGCGCTCGATCTCCTTCGTCACCGACAGGCTCGTATAGATGAGCATCGTCATCGTCAGAATCGTGCCGATGAGTCCCGGCACGATGTTGCGGCGCGCCTCGCCCGCCGGATTGTATCGCTCCTGGATGCGCAGCTCGAAAGGCGCCGGCCCCTGGGCCAGAAAGGCGAGCGGTCCGGTCAGCTCGCGCTTGAGCGCCCCCGTCATCGCGCCATTTGCGCCAGCGATCGCGCCGACCGTGGCGGTGGGATCCGTCGCATCGGCGATGAGCAAAATGGCGGGTCTTTCGCCGTGCACGAGGCGGCGGTCGAAGTCGGGCGGGATTTCGATGATGAATTGCGCCTCGTTGCTGCGGATCATCCGATCGGCGGCGGCGGCGTCGCGCGCCGCATGCTTGATCGCGAAATAGTCCGTCGCGCGGAGCGCCGACACGATGCTTCGCGCGAGCGGCCCGTCGTCCTGCACGATCAAGGCGGTCGGCAGATGCTTGGGGTCGGTGTTGATCGCGAAGCCGAAGAGCGTGAGCTGGATCAGGGGAATGCCGACGATCATGCCGAGCGTCGGTCGATCGCGCATGAGCTGCAAAAACTCCTTGACGAAGACGGCGTAAAGCCGCTGCAGCGCGGCGCGCGGGCCTTCGAGCCTTCCCTTGAGATGCGAATCAACGGCGCTCACAGCGGCGCTCCGCCCGCGCGGATCATCAGGTCGATGAACACGTCCTCGAGCGTCGGCTCGCCCCTCGTCCAGCGCTGCGGCGCGCCCGCGCCGAATTCTCGCGCCGCCTCATCGAGCTCGGCCTCGTTGCGACCCGAGACATGCAGCGCCGCGCCAAACAGCGCGACCATCTCGACTCCTTTTGCTTTCTGGAGTCGGCGCGACAATTCGGCGAGCTCCGGGCCGGCGACGAGATAGGTGTAAAGACCGGCGCCCTTGACGATCTCGTCGATTGCGCCCGAGGCCATCAGCCTGCCGCCGGCGATGTAAGCGATCTTATGGCAGCGCTCCGCTTCGTCCATGTAATGAGTGGAGACCAGCACGGTCAGCCCTTGGCTTGCGAGGCGGTGGATCTCGTCCCAAAAATCGCGGCGCGCCTTGGGATCTACGCCGGCCGTCGGCTCGTCGAGCAGCAGCAGCTCGGGATTGGGAAGCGTGCAGGCGCCGAGCGCCAGGCGCTGCTTCCAGCCGCCGGAAAGCTCGCCGGCGAGCTGGCGGTCGCGATCGGCGAGGCCCAGGCGCTCGAGCGCCTGCTGCGCCGCGCCGCGAGCATCGACGAGCCCATAGATGCGCGCGACGAATTCGAGATTCTCGCGGATCGTCAGATCGCCGTACAGCGAAAAACGCTGGGTCATATAGCCGACGCGCCGTTTGATCTCCTCTTGCTGCGTCAGAATATCGTAGCCAAGACAGGCGCCCTTGCCGGCTGTGGGCGTGAGCAGCCCGCACAGCATGCGGATCGTCGTCGTCTTGCCGCTGCCGTTCGGCCCGAGAAAGCCGAAAATTTCGCCCCGGCGGACGCGTAGCGACAGACCGTCAACGACCTTCCTCTGGCCGAAGACCTTCGTGAGCCCCTCGACCTCGATCGCCGGCGCGTCGACGGCAAGGCTCATCGCGCGGCGGCCTCGTCGAGGCGCACGCGCAAGGGCAAGCCCAGCGGCAGGTCGATCGCCGCGCCTTCCATTCGAGCCTCGATCTTGAAGACGAGCTTCTCGCGTTCGACGTCGCTGAAGATGACGGGCGGCGTGTATTCCTCTTGCGAGGAGATGTAGAAAATCCGCGCGTGAAGCGGATCGGGGCAGCCGTCGCAAAAGATTCTGACGCGCTGGCCCATCCGAAATTGCGCGAGCTTGCCCTGCGGGACATAAAAACGCGTCTTGCGGCCTTCCGGCGGCAAGAGGCTCAACACCGGCTGGCCGGCGTTGACCATTTCGCCGGCGCGGAAGAACACATCCTCGATCGATCCTTCCGCCGGCGCGACGACGCTCTGGCGCGCGATGCGGATGTCGAGCTGCGCGAGCTGCGAGCGCGCCTGGCGCAGCGCGGCCTCGGCGCCTTCGATCTCCTGCGAGCGGCCGGTCAGCAGCGCCGCCGTCACCTGGCGCTTCGCTTCGGTCAGCGAGGCCTCGTCGCGCGAGAGCGCCATCTCTGCGCTATCCAGCGTCGACTTGGGGACGTCTCGCTTCGCATAGAGGATCTTCTGGCGATCGTAGGTGAGCCGCGAGAGCTTCAGCGCCGCCTCGGCCCGCGTTACGGCGGCCTCGAGCACCGCGACCTGCTGGGGGCGGTTCACCGCCGCCTGCAGGTTTTGCAGCTGCGCCTCCATCTGCGCGATGCGCGCGGCGACTTCCTTGCGCTGCTGTTCAAGGACGGGCGTCTCCATCGCAAAGAGCGGCGCGTCCGCCGCGACCTTGTCGCCCACGTCCACCGCAACGCTTTTGATGCGCTCGGCCTCGATCGGCCCGATGTAGCGCAGATCGCCCTCGACATAGCCGAGGAAGGCGCCGTCGTCGCGCGAGACGCCCCGCCAGATTTGCCAGGCGACGAAAGCCGCTATGACGATCGCGACGATCGCGACGCGCTTCATCAAACGATGTCCCAAAGCCTTCGTGCGGGCGCCCGCGGCTTGATACCGCCAAACGCCAACCTGCGCCAGGAGCCTGAAACTCGGCATTCTGGCGCGTCGATCCGGTTGTGCGCGGCTCGCGCAGGGAGGGGGCGGCGGCTCGTCGGTGAAGCGCCTTTAGGCGAAATCGCCTGAACGCGGGCAACGCGATCGATCTTAAAAGAGTCAGAGCGCGCGGCATGCGAAAAATTGGCTTCCGCTCTTTCGCAACGCGCTCTAAGTCATTGAGGGCGAAAGGCCAGCGCCAGCCTTGACTTCGAGGGACGCTTGTCCTATTCGGCGCTCTCCGCACGCGGGGGAGTAGCTCAGTTGGTTAGAGCGCCGGCCTGTCACGCCGGAGGTCGCGGGTTCAAGTCCCGTCTCTCTCGCCAGTTTCGGGACGAATCCCCTTTGAGCTTCGCCGCTTGGGCAGCTTCGTCCCGCCGAGCGCGCGGCTCCGATCTTGAAAAAAAATCCGCCGCCTTCTCATCGATGTTCGGCCAAGGCGACAGCGTCGAGCGGCTCGTTGCCAGGAGTCCCGATGCCCGTCGATCATCGCCCCGTCGCCCGCGCCTTGCTTTCCGTCTCCGATAAAAGCGGCCTCGTTGAATTCGGTCGCGCGCTTTCTGCGCGCGGGGTTGAGCTGATATCGACCGGCGGCACGCGCAAGGCGCTCTCTGACGCGGGGCTGAGCGTGCGGGACGTCGCCGACGTCACGCAGTTTCCCGAGATGATGGACGGCCGCGTCAAGACGCTGCATCCGAGAATTCACGGCGGCCTGCTCGCCGTGCGTGAAAATCCCGAGCATGAGGCGGCGATGCTCGCCCACGGCATCGCGCCGATCGATCTCCTCGTCGTTAATCTCTATCCCTTCGAGGCGACGCTTGCCGGCGGCGCTTCTTTTGACGCCTGCGTCGAGAACATCGACATCGGCGGACCGGCGATGATCCGCGCCGCCTGCAAGAATCACGAATCCGTCGTCGTCATCGTCGATCCGTCCGATTATGCGGCGCTGCTTAAGGAGCTGGAAGCGCATAACGGCGCGACGACGCTCGCCTTGCGGCGCCGCCTCGCGCAAAAGGCGTTTGCGCGCACCGCCGCCTATGACGCCGAGATTTCCAACTGGCTCGCGGAAGAGATCGGCGAGCCGGCGCCGCCCTGGCGCGCGCTCGGCGGACGTCTCGCGCAGGAAATGCGCTACGGCGAGAACCCACATCAGCGCGCGGGCTTCTACCTCGCGGGGCCGAGGCGCTGCGGCGTCGCGACGGCGCGCCAGCTTCAGGGCAAGCAGCTCTCCTACAACAACGTCAACGACACCGACGCCGCCTTCGAATGCGTCGCGGAGTTCGATCCCGCGCGGACCGCTGCCGTCGTCATCGTCAAGCATGCCAATCCTTGCGGCGCGGCCGAGGGCGCCTCGCTCGAGGAGGCCTATCTCAAGGCGCTGCGCTGCGACCCCGTCTCGGCCTTCGGCGGCATCGTTGCGCTGAACCGGCGGCTCGACGCCCGCGCCGCGCAGAAAATCGTCGAGATCTTCACCGAGGTGATCATCGCGCCCGAGGCTGACGAGGAGGCGGTCGCAATCGTCGCGGCGAAGAAAAATCTGCGCCTGCTCATCACCGGCGGCGTCCCCGATCCGCGCGCGCGCGGGCTGACGCTGCGCACGGTCGCCGGCGGCTTTCTGGCGCAGAGCCGCGATGACGCCAGCGTCGACGACATGAAGCTCGACGTCGTGACGACGCGCGCGCCGAGCGAGGCGGAGCTCGCCGATCTCAAATTCGCCTTCCGCATCGCCAAGCACGTCAAGTCCAATGCGATCATCTATGCGAAGGACGGCGCGACCGTCGGCGTCGGCGCCGGACAGATGTCGCGGGTCGACTCTTCGCTCATCGCCGCGCAGAAGGCCGCGGACGCCGCTGCTACGGCAGGTTTGGCGGAGAGCCTCGCCAAAGGCTCGGTCGTCGCCTCCGACGCCTTCTTCCCCTTCCCCGACGGTCTCCTCGCCGCGGCGGCCGCCGGCGCGACGGCGGTCATCCAGCCGGGCGGGTCGATGAACGACGCGGCGGTGATCGCGGCGGCGAATGAGGCCGGCCTGGCGATGATCTTCACCGGCACGCGCCATTTCCGTCATTGACCCGTTCGCCGCATTGGAGGCTGTCATGAGACAGGTTGTTGCCGCCGTGATCCTGGCGCTGACCAGCTCCGCCTCCGCGACAGCGATAGAGGTGGCGCACAAAACTCAAATATCTACTACAATCAGGCTCTTTGACTTTGATAACGGCAGATACACAGCAGAGCTACGGACCCAAGCCATGCCATGCCCGGGCGTTACTGTTGATAACGTCAAGAGATATACAGGCGTTACTGATGATGTAGACGCCATGGATAAATTGAAAGATTACGTATCCGCTCTTTATGCAAGCATAGACCGTCAAGCTGAGAAGTGCCATAAACGATAATATTTATGATTGAAGATCATGGGCTGAGCTTTGCTGCGTGACTATCGTATGACCGATAGCGCAACCTGAATAGCCTGTGTAGGAGAACGGGCCGAAGAATGGAGAGGAAGTGAGCCGCAAGCCCGACGAGGTCGACGCCGACTTCATGCAGCCGCTGGAAAGTCTGCCGATTTTCCTTTCGCTCGAAGGCCGTCGCGTCGTCGTCGTCGGCAATTCCGAAGCCGCGGCCTGGAAGGCCGACCTCGCGGCGGCGAGCGGCGCGAGGGTCGACGTCTATGCCGACGCCCCTTGTTCGAAACTGCTCGAGCTCGCGCGTCGCCGCGCAAATGTCGCCATCCACGCCGGCAAGCCCGAGCTCAATGGCGCGGCGCTCGTTTTCGCGGCGCTCGAGCGGGACGAAGAGGCGCTGGCGCTGCGCGAGGCGGCGAGAGCCGCGGGCGCCTTGATCGGCCTTGTCGATCGTCCCGAGATGAGCGATTTCTCGATGGGCGCGATCGTCAACCGCTCGCCGCTCGTGATCGGCGTCTCGACAGGAGGGGCCGCGCCGGTCTTCGCGCAGGCGGTGCGCGGGCGCATCGAGACCCTGATCCCCGCAAGCTTCGCCGCTTGGGCGACAGCGGCGAAAGCCTGGCGCCCGTGGGTCAAGGCTTCGGGGTTGGACTTTCTCGCGCGTCGCGATTTCTGGCGCCGCTTCACGCGCCTCGCCTTCTCTGCGCTGGAGCGCGAACCCACGGGGGCGGACCGCGACGCGCTCGCCCTGGAGACGCGCGCCGCAACAGAGGGTCCCTCGCGCGGACGCGTCGTGCTCGTCGGGGCGGGGCCGGGCGATCCCGAGCTTCTCACGCTGAAGGGGCTGCGCATGCTGGCCGGCGCCGACGTTATTCTCTTCGACGATCTCGTGCCGGCGAGCGTTCTCGACTTCGCGCGACGCGAAGCGCAGCGCATCAATGTCGGCAAGCGCGGCTATGCGCCTTCCGTCGATCAGGCGGAAATATCCGCGCTGCTCGTCAAGCTCGCGAGGGAAGGCAAGAACGTCGTGCGGCTCAAGGGCGGCGATCCGATGATCTTCGGTCGCGCCAATGAAGAGATTGCCGCCATGCGCGAGGCGGGGCTCGAGGTGGAGATCGTTCCGGGCGTCACCGCCGCGCTCGCGGGCGCCGCGGCGCTCGGCGTCTCGCTCACGAACAGGGAGACGGCGCGGCGCGTGCAGTTTGTCACGGCCCACAGCAAGGACGGCGCCCTGCCGCAAGACTTCGACTGGGCCGCGCTCGCCGACGCAAGAGCCACGACCGCGGTCTACATGGGCAATCGCACCTTGCCCGAGCTCTCGAAGAAGCTCATCGAATCCGGCGCCGATCCCATGACGCCCGCCTATCTCATCGAGCGCGCCTCGACGCGAGATGAGCGCATCGTCGCCGGCACGCTCGCGGATCTGCCGGGGAAAGTCGCGGGCGAGGCCATCGAAGGCCCCGCGCTGCTGCTGATCGGCGCGTCGCTCAGGGCGTAAGGCCGAGATCGCCCTTCTCCCCGGCCGATAATTCCTAAGAGCCCTTCATTTCACCACGAAGGAACCGGCGGTTGCGTCAGCGGAGAGCGTCGCCAGCGAGACGCCGTTCAAGGTCAGCGTGTCGTTGAAACTGTCGGTGATCGTCGTATTGACGCCGCTCTGACTGAACGCGTGATTGGTGGACAGGATATTGAACCAATTGGTTGTCGACGAAAGATAGGAGAAGTCTCCCGCGCTGAAGACGAGAGTGTCGGCGCTGTTGAAGCCCGTCAGCTGGTCGTGGCCAAACGATGGGTTGAACACGAATGTGTCCCCTGTCGTCCCGCCCGCCGCGGTAATCGAACTCGCTGGAATGCGGCGTCAATTGGAACGTGTCGACGCCGATGGCGACGCTCTGAGTTCCTTGCGCTTCCGTCACCGTGAACCCACCGGCGCGCAGAGTCAGCGATCCCGTGCCATTCGTGTTGTCATAAGCTTGCGCGAGCAGGGTGCCGGAAGCCGAGTAGATGAATTCATCCGATCCGCAACTCTGCCCTTTGATATTATTGTTGACGAGATCGTAGCTGCCGTCGCTATTCACCGCCTTGGCCTGCAGCAGCTGTCCGCCGACGTAGATGGCGTAGCCACCGTTCCCCGCAAAGGTTTCGTAGGCGAGGACATTGCTGCTCGCGTCATAGTAGGTCTGCTGCGTGACCGCGCCGGTCTTCGTGTAGGTCGTGTCGTAACCGGCATAGGCCACGCCCTGGAATGTCCCGCCTTTCTGATAATAATGGATGTCATATGTGCCGTCGGCGTTGACGGTCTTGGTGATGAGCGGCTGCCCGCCGACGACGATGGCGTAACCGCCATTGGCTGCAAAGGTCTCGTAAGCGAGAACATTGTTGCTCGCGTCATAGTAGGTCTGCTTCGTGATCGCGCCGGCCCCCGTATAGGCGTTGTCGTAACCGGCATAGGTGACGCCCTGGAATGTCCCGCCCTTCTGATAATAATGGATGTCGTATGTGCCGTCGGCGTTGACGGTCTTGGTGATGAGCGGCTGCCCGCCGACGACGATGGCGTAACCGCCATTGGCTGCAAAGGTCTCGTAAGCGAGAACATTGCTGCTCGCGTCATAGTAGGTCTGCTTTGTGATCGCGCCGGCCCCCGTATAGGCGTTGTCGTAACCGGCATAGGTGACGCCCTGGAATGTCCCGCCCTTCTGATAATAATGGATGTCGTATGTACCGTCGGCGTTGACGGTCTTGGTGATGAGCGGCTGCCCGCCGACGACGATGGCGTAACCGCCGTTGGCTGCAAAGGTCTCGTAAGCGAGGACATTGCCGCTCGCGTCATAGTAGGTCTGCTGCGTCACCGCGCCGGCCTTGGTGTAGGCGTTGTCGTAACCGGCATAGGTCACGCCCTGGAATGTCCCGCCCTTCTGATAATAATGGATGTCGTATGTGCCGTCGGCGTTGACGGTCTTGGTGATGAACGGCTGCCCGCCGACGACGATGGCGTAACCGCCGTTGGCTGCAAAGGTCTCGTAAGCGAGAACGTTGCCGCTCGGGTCATAGTAGGTCTGCTGCGTGACGGCGCCCGCCTTGGTGTAGGCGCTGTCGTAACCGGCATAGGTGACGCCCTGGAAAGTCCCGCCAACCTGGTAATAATGAATGTCGTATGTCCCGTCGGCATTGACGGTCTTCTTGACGAGCGGGCCATTGTTGTTGAAGGTCTCGTAGCCGCCGTTCGCGAGCAGCTCCTCCGCAATGTATCCACTCTGAGCCGCAGGCGTGATGTTGGCTGAGATCAATGCCGCGCTCTGCGTGGCGGTGAAGACCAGGCTCGCCGTATTGGAAACGATGATCTCGCTGACGCCCTCGGCGCCGAGCGACGCTATCTGCGGGGCGGTCAGCTTCGTGAGCGTCGTGGAGACGTCCGCGACGACGAGCTTGTAGGCGCTGCTGATCTTGCCGATCGCAGACGTATCTTTCTGAGCCTGCGCCAGGCTCACGGTCAGCGTCGGAGCGCCAGGGTCGGTCAGCTGGATCGAGACGAGATGCGGGTCGGCGCTCAGCGCATCGAGGTTATTTGCGATATTCGCCGCGGAGTCCGCGATGATGAAGCCCAACGGGCTTTGATCGAGCGTAGCCTGATTTGCGACGAACTGCGCGATCGAGACGACGGGCGGAGTCTTGTTGACGAGGGTGATCTCCGAGCCGCCGACACCGTCGCCGGAGATGACGAGGTCCGGCGCGGGGAAGCCCTTGTCGACCGTGAAGGTCTCCGTCTGGCCGCTTTGCAGCGAGACGGTCAGCACGCCATTGGCGATGCCGGCGCTCGCGACCTGCGCGCTCGTGAAGTCGATCACGTCGCCGTATTGCAGCCCCGTCAGCGAGCCGTAGAACGCATCCGGCCGGTCGAGCTTCAGCGTCGCGCCGGCGCCGTTGAAGGCGATCGTGCCGACGACGAAGGGGTTGGTCGAGCCTGACGGGGTCGGCTGCGAGTAGGGGCTTGGGTCGCTGGTCAGCTCCAAAGTCGCCCCGGCGTTGATCGCGAGCGAGGCGGAGGGCGGGCGGCGCGGTCGAGGTCAGCAACACGGACACGATCGACCTCTCGCAGAACCCGGGCTTTGCGCCGAGCCGCATGGACTTTTTCGCGACCAGCGGCTCCAACGCGGTCGTCGATTTCAAGGGCGTCACCGCCGCCTCTTATTCGGGCTCGACGCTGAGCCTGACGCTCGCCGGCGGCGGGACCGATACGACGAACGCTTATCTTTGGACCAACGGAACCTTCAACGCGACCCTGCCTCTCGACTACGGCCTCTCCACCGCGAGCGACGGCTCGGGCGGCCTGCTCGTGTCGTTCAACCAGGGCGTCGCCCAAAGCTGGAAGGATGGAGCCTCCGCCGACTGGTCGAACAGCGCGGACTGGTCCGCGGGCTTCGTTCCGACGCAATATGACTCCGCGAACATCGCGGGCAGCCAGACATCAGACGTTTCCATCTCAACCGCGCAAACGGTCGCATCCCTCACGATCAACGACTTGCATGCGCTCGTCTCTGACGGCAGCAGTCTCACGGTTTCCGGGCAATTGACGATCGACAACGGCGGGGTCGCGATTCAAAACGGCACTGTGCTCAACGCCGCCGGTGGAATCGTCATCGCGGCGCCGACCCCGGACGGCTCCGTCAACGCAAGGGTCGTCTCCTACGGCGGAACTGTGAACGCCAATATCGTAGATAGCGGAACTCTTAGCACTTGGAACGGGAGCACAACGCTCATCAATGGTTCGATATCCGGCGGCTCAGCAGTTGATGGCATCGTAAGCCTTGGCTCTAGCGACACCTTGGAAATCAAAGGAGCCGTAGCGCAGAATATTCTCGTCCTTACGAGCTCAAACGATACATTGAAGCTCGATCAGGCCGCAAATTTCTCCGGCGGAATTCGTGTCGAACCGGGTGATACTCTGTCGCTTGATCTCGGCGGTTCATCATCATTCGGCGGGCAAATTTATCTCGAGGATGGCAAAGCGGCAGTCGATCTCAAGAACGTGGTGGTCACATCCACCACCTACAGTGGCGGAACGCTCGCGTTGCATGAATCGAACGGGCAAACACTGGACCTTGCGATCAGCCCTGACTTCACTGTCGCGCCATACGCCTTCTTCTCTACGACGAGTGACGGCGCGGGAGGCACGCTGGTCTCGCTGGTCCAGCCTGTCCAGCAAAGCTGGGCGCCCGGGGCGACGGGGAACTGGTCCACCGCGGCGGACTGGGTCTCAGGCAATGTGCCAGGTCCCAATGACATCGTGACGATCGGCGGAACGGCCAACGAGCGGACGAACATACTGACGCCCGCGTCCGCCTATTCGGTCGCCGTCAGCGATCCCTCTGCCGAGCTCGACATCGAATCCAATCTGACCTTGCAGGCAGGGCTGACGGTCGACGGCGACGAGCGCATTGCTCGCAACCGCGACATTGCCGTTGATCGTGGCGACGGTTCCCGGATTGGCGAAGAAGTCGAGCGTGTCGGCGACGCCGACGTTGACCCCGCCGGAGGCGTTCAACACGGCGCCGCCGTCGATGGCGAAGTCCGTCGCGCCGATCGCGAAGTCTGTGCGATTGGTAAGCGTGAGCGGACCGGAAAGCGTGAGCGAGCCTTTGAGCTCGACCGTTCCCGACTGGCTCGCGCCGTCGAAAGTCTCGGTCAGCGAAGCGGCCTGCTGAGCGCCCTGGATGACGGCATAGGTGTTGGCCCCGCCGGACACCGTGAGATTCGTGCTGGCGGAAGGAACGACGCCGCCGTCCCAGTTGAGCTGACTGGTCCACTGATAGTCGCCCGCCGCGCCGGTCCAGGTTTCGCTGGTCGGGGCGCTTTGGGTGAAGGACAGGTCCGTGCCTCCAGCGCCGTCGCTCTTGAGGGCGAGCACGTCGCCGGCGACGGCGGCGTTGAAGTTATTGTAGGTCAGCGTCTGGCCGTTCGTCTCGTTGATCGTCAGCGTCGAGCCAGTGTAGCTTGCCGAGCCCGCCGTGATGCCGGCCAGATCGATCGTGTCGCCGAGAGCAAAGCCGGAGATCGCTCCGGTGAAAGCGGACGGCGCGTCGAGCTTCAGCGTGCCCGTGCCATTGCTGTCGAAATGTATCTGGCCCACCTCGCCGCTCAGCTCGAGGGCGGAGTTTGCATTGATGTATCCCGCATCGAGCCCTGATCCGTTGATTTTCAGCGCGCCGCCGCTCGCCTCGGCCTGTACCAATCCGGTGAACGCACCGCTGACAGCGCCATAACCGGTAATCCGCTGCCAAGCCAGGTCGGACGCCACAATGGACTGGGCAGACACGGCGCCGCCATTCATGTTGAGAATGCTGTAGCCGTCCAGCGTCAGAGTCGTGGCCAGCGTCAAACTTCCGCTGACCGCGACGGTGGAGTTATTGAGGGTCAGCGAATTCGCGCTCGCCGCGCCGTTGACCGTCACGGAGCTGGAATTGTTGATGACCGCGTCGCCCGAGGATGCCGGAACCGCCCCCGATTGCCAATCCGATGCCGTCGACCAGTCGCCGGCAACGCCCGTCTTCCAGACATCGGGGGGAGCGACCCAGGAAACATCGGTCCCCCCGGCGCCGTCGCTCTTGAGGGCGAGCACGTCGCCGGCGACGGCGGCGTTGAAGTTATTGTAGGTCAGCGTCTGGCCGTTCGTCTCGTTGATCGTCAGCGTCGAGCCAGTGTAGCTTGCCGAGCCCGCCGTGATGCCGGCCAGATCGATCGTGTCGCCGAGAGCAAAGCCGGAGATCGCTCCGGTGAAAGCGGACGGCGCGTCGAGCTTCAGCGTGCCCGTGCCGTTGCTCGAAAAGTCGATGTTGCTGGCGTTGCCGCTCAGCTCGAGGGTGGAGTTTGCATTGATGTATCCCGCATCGAGCCCTGATCCGTTGATTTTCAGCGCGCCGCCGCTCGCCTCGGCCTGTACCAATCCGGTGAACGCACCGCTGACAGCGCCATAACCGGTAATCCGCTGCCAAGCCAGGTCGGACGCTACAATGGACTGGGCAAACACGGCGCCGCCATTCATGTTGAGAATGCTGTAGCCGTCCAGCGTCAGAGTCGTGGCCAGCGTCAAACTTCCGCTGACCGCGACGGTAGAGTTGTTGAGGGTCAGCGAATTCGCGCTCGCCGCGCCGTTGACGGTGACGCCATTGGAGTTGTTGACGACCGCGTCGTCGGTGGACGCCGGGACCGCGCCCGACTGCCAATCCGCAGGATTCGACCAGTCGCCAGTCGCGCTCACAACCCAATATTGCGTCGTCATCCCCGCCCCCGATTGAAAAAAACCCCTCAGCGCCGGGCGGCGCCCAGGCGCGACCTTAGCCGGGAATCATTGGAGAGGTCCCGGTTCCGCTGCAACTTTCCTCCATTTTGCGAATACTGACAAGCCTCAGCCGCCTCGGAAAGCGCCGTCGGACCGCGGGATCGCGAAGAGAGCGTGGTCGACCCGCCGCCCCGACAAATTTTTCTCCATGACAGTTTTTTCGCTTGATTATGACGGTCGTGAAGATCACATCGCGCTCATCCGGCGCGCAGGCGTTCGGATTTCCAACCTTCGTGGGAACCATGGGCAGTAGCAGCTCTGGCAGTCGTCGCGCGGCTTTCGCCGCGAGCGTCTCGCCGAAAGACAGCGCAACCGTCCAAGGCGCGGAAAACGAAGCTTTGATCGAGGCGAGCGCTTAAGCTCGCAGCGCGGGCTCGCTTTCCGGACCTTGGCACAACCAAGTCTGGAGGTGGGCCATGAACGCCCTCGCTCTCTTCCTCCCCGTCGCATCCCGACGCGATATCGCCTTCACGCTCGTCCTCCCGGCGCGCGCAGCCAAGACGCGGCCTCCACGTCGGCGGCTGCTCTGCCGCTGGCGCAAGGATCCGCTGACCGGACGCCTCGTCTGCGCCTGGAACGACGAAGACGCGGCAGACACGCGACGAGCTGGTTTGCGCCTCGCAGCGTGAACGACGTCGTTTCCTAAAGCCTCAATCGAAATCACCGACGCGGACCCGGCGGAGAACGCAAGCGATGGCTTGCGCTCTCCTCAGGGTCCCGACCGCCGCCCTCAAGCTACGGAAAGGATACGAGCCATGGCCAAGGTCGCTCGCCTCCCCGCCGCCCGTCCCGTGGTTCATTCTGCGCCGCGCACGGCGCGCCGCCTGCTGCGCCGCGTCGCGCCGCTCCTGATCGAGGCCGCCGATCACCTCCTCACGGAGAAGCTGCCGCTGGTCGCCGCCGCGACGGAGCTCGTTCACTGCGCGAAGGCCGGCCGCTTTCCGCTGCGCGCCGTGCTGCTCGTCGCCGCGCTGGCGATCTGACGAGCCGTCGTGGAGCGGGGAGGAGGCCTAAGCGGTCACGCCTGCGGCGTCGCCCGCGCATTGGACGCGGCCGGAGCATTTTTCTCGAGAGCGGCGAGCGCGTTTTTCAACACCACCCGAACATGTTCGGCCGAGCGCGTGTCGAGCATGGTCGGGTCGAGATAGAGATCGAGGCCCGTGATGTTCTCGCTGAAGATTTCCGCTTTCTCGCCATCGGCGTTCAGCACGCCCTCGACCGAGTAGGGAATGACCTCGCGGCTGATCCCTTTCATGGTGATCCCCGGCAACGGCCGGGCGACCACGATGGCGCGCACCAAGGCGTAAGTCTCATAACTTATGACGATGTGGCCGGGCTCGGCAACGGACTGCAGCCGCGCGGCGAGATTGGCCTCGGCGCCAATGACGGTGTAATCCATCCGATCCGCGCTGCCGAAGTTCCCGACATTGCAGAAGCCAGTGTTGATGCCCATGCGGACTCGGAAAGGATGCTCTATGCCTTCATTGCGCCACTTCGTGTTGAGCTGGGCCAAACGGTGTTGCATCTCCACAGCCATCCGCAGGCAGGCGCGCGCGTCTTCCGGTCTCAAGCTAGCGGATGAGACCTAGCCTCATAAGTCCATTGGACATAAGAGGGCTATCATAGGCGCTTGTGAAGTTCGACGACAAGGCGTTTAGCGCGGCGTCGATTTCAATGCGGGCGGCAGGTTTCCAGACTGAGCGGACAAGGTTTGGGGGAGGGTTCCGATCTCAGACCGCGATCAGCAGCGCCGCCAGGCGGCGCGATTCGTCGACCAGCATGTTGTAGGCGCGCACCGCGGCGCCGGTCGCCATCGTCTCGCAGCCGACTCCTGCCGTGCGGAGCCTCGTCCGCAGCGGCGCGGGAAGCGGAATGAGCGTTTCACCCGTCCCGACGATCAAGAGATCGACTTTTTCAGCGATCGCAAGATCGAGCGTCGCCGAGTTCGATCTCGTCTAGCCTCGTCAAAGGTAGAGCGCGGACGCCGCCGGGCAAAGCGAAGATCGAGCCGCGATGCGACATGCCGGCAAATCGAAATCCGCCGTTTCCATAGTCGTCGATCTTGTGCAGTCCCGGAACGAAGCCCGCGCCCTGCGTCATGATTTGGCGGCGCCGGACTTCGTCGAGCGCTTCGCCGCGCTTTTGGCGCCGCTCTTTTTCGGCGTTGAGGGTTTGGCGGCGGCGACCGGCGCGGGCTGCGCCTCCGCGACGTCGTCGGCGCCCGAAGACTTCGAGCGCCGCCACTTTGCTCGTCTCTCCGCTCTCTGCGGGAGCCTCACCGCGTCCCTCGCTGCGCAGGCCGAGGTAGATCAGCATCGGCGAGCAGATGAACACCGAGGAATAGGTCGCGACGACGAGTCCCCAGATCATGGCGAGCGAGAAGGAGCGGATGACTTGGCCGCCGAAGATCGCGAGCGACAGCAGCGCGAGGAAGACTGTCGTCGCGGTCATGATCGTGCGCGGGAGCACCGCGTTGATCGACATGTCGATGATCTGCGCGGTCGACATCTTCTTGTATTTGCGCATCATCTCGCGGATGCGGTCGAGCACGACCACCGTCTCGTTGAGCGAATAGCCGACGATGGTCAGGATCGCGGCGATCGAGGTCGTGTTGAACTCGAGCTGCGTCAGCGCGAAGAAGCCAACGGTGAGGAGCAGATCGTGCATCGTCGCGATAACGGCGCTGACCGCGAACTGCCATTCGAAGCGAAACCAGAGGTAGCCGAGCACGGCGATGATCGCCAGCACGACGCCGAGCGTGCCCGATTGCACCAATTCGCCCGAGACTCGCGGCCCGACGACTTCGACGCGGCGCACGTCGTAATCGCTTTCGACCGCAGCGCGCACGCGGTCCACCGCCGCCTGCTGCGCCGTGTCGCCCCCAGCCTGGGAGCCGAAACGCAGCGTCGCGTCGGCAGGATTGCCGAAGGACTGCACCTCGACGTCGCCCAGTTTGAGCTTCTCGGCGATGGCGCGCAGCGTGCCGACCTCGGCGGAGCCGCCCTTGGCGCGTAGCTCCATCACGGTTCCGCCGGCGAAATCGATGCCGAAATTCATATGCACGAAGACGAACAGCAGCACCGCGATGATCGAGAGGGCCGCCGACATCGGATAGCTCACGCGGCGAAACCGCATGAAGCCGAAATTGGTGTTCTCGGGAGCGAGACGCAGAAGCTTCATTTTTCGCGCTCCCTCAGATCGGCAGCCGCGTCGGACGCGCGCGGCGGTACCAGATGGCGATCATCATGCGTGTCATGGTCACGGCGGTGACGATCGTCGTCACGATGCCAAGCGCGAGCGAGACGGCGAAGCCGCGCACCGGGCCCGATCCCAGGAAGTAAAGGATCGCCGCGGCGACGAACATCGTCACATTGGAATCGAAGATCGTCGCGAAGGCGCGGTTGAAGCCCGCGTCGAGCGAGGCGAGGATCGAGCGCCCGGCATGCGCTTCCTCGCGAATGCGCTCGTAGATGAGCACGTTCGAAATCGACCGCCATGCCGATCGTCAGCACGATGCCGGCGATGCCGGGAAGCGTCAGCGTCGAGCGCAAAAGCACCAGCCCCGCGAAGATCAGCGCGATATGCACGAAGAGCGCGAAATTCGCGAAGACGCCGAAGACCCCGTAGGTGATAAGCATGTAGAAGACGACGAGCGCCGCGCCGACGTAAGCCGCGCGCTTGCCGGCGTCGATCGAATCCTGTCCGAGACCGGGGCCGACCGTTCGCTCCTCAACGATGTTGAGCTTGGCCGGCAGCGCGCCGGCGCGCAGCAGGATCGCGAGATTATTGGCCTGCTCGGTGGTGAAGCGGCCGGTGATCTGGCCCGAGCCCCCGGTGATGGGCCCGAGGATGCGGGGCGCCGAGATCACCTTGTTGTCGAGCACGATCGCAAACAGACGGCCGACGTTCTTCGAAGTGACCTCTCCGAATTTCTGCGCGCCGCGGATGTTGAAGCGGAAATTGACGACCGGCTCGCCGCCGCGCTGGTCAAAGCTCATCTGCGCGTCGGTCAAGTCCTCGCCCTGCACCATGACCTGCTTCTCGATCTGAATCTTGCCGGGCTGATCGGTCTGCTCGAGCTCCTCGGTCTCGCCCGTGGCTTGGCCAGGGTCGGCGACGAGCCGGAATTCGAGCTTCGCTGTCTGGCCGAGCACTTCTTTTAATTGTTGCGGATCTTGCAGGCCGGGCACCTGCACGATGATCCGGTCGTCGCCTTGGCGCTGGATGCTCGGCTCCCTGGTGCCGAGCTCGTCGACGCGCTTGCGGACGACCTCGATCGACTGGTCGACCGCGGAGCGGACCTTCTGATTGAGCCCGGCTTCGGTCAGGTTGACGCGAATGATCCCATCGCCCGCGTCCTCGACCTCGAGCGCCGGCGGACCGCCGAGCACTGACGAATAGTGGCGGCTTAGGGCGCGGAGCTTCGGCAGGATCTTTTCGCGATCGGCGGCGTCGGGCACGCGGATCTGCACGCCGCGCGCCGTCTGTCCAACGCCTCCAGTGATCGCCACCTTCTCCTCGCGCAGCAAGCGGCGCACGTCGTCGCGCAAATTGCTCGCCTGCGTGTGCAGCACGGAGCTGCGATCGACTTCGAGCATCAGATAGGAGCCGCCTTGGAGATCGAGGCCGAGCACGATCTGCGGCGGCATCAACCATGGCGGCACGACCGAGGCGAGCTGCTCGTAGTGCGAGGCCGAGAGCATGCTCGGGATCACGACGGCGAGCGCCAAGAGGGTCATGCCGATAATCGAGACGATCTTCCAGGTGGCGAAACGCAGCATTGCTTGCTCTGAGGCTTACGACAAAGATGAAGAGCGAGAGGCCTCAGCTCTTGGCGGGCGGCGCGTCCTTGGCGGCCTTGGCGGCGGTCGGCGCGTCTTTGGCGGGCTTGGCGGCCGGCGCCGGGTAATTGGCGGCCTTCGCGGCTGGCGCCGCGTCCTTCGCAGGTTTCGCGGGCGGCGGCGTGTCCTTGACAGGCTCGCCGCGCGACCGGACTTCGCTGATTGAGGAGAGCAGCGCGCGCAGCCGAAGGTTCGGACCGGGTTCGAATTCGAATTCGGCGTCGTCGACGACCTTGGTGACCCTGCCGATGAAGCCGTTAACGACGACGACGTCGCCGCGGCGCACGTTGCGCAGCTGGGCATCTGCCTCTTTCTGCTTGCGCTGCTGCGGACGGATGACGATTATGTAGACGATGCCGATGATGACGACAAAAGGCACGATCTGCGCGAAAAGATCGGCGATCGAAGGCATCTCGGACTGGCCCGGCGGCGGCGCGTTCGGGGCCACGGTCCCTGTCTTGGTCGGGGGCGCTGCGGGCGTCGCAGGGGCGGAGGGCGCCGTCGTGGATTCGGCTTTGGCCGGAGGGGCTGCGGGCGCGGCCGGGGCGACGGCGGTCTCAGCCGGAGCGGCGGACGGCGCCGCCGGAGCCGGCGCGGGCTCGGCCGCGGAGGGAGCCGGTTGCTCCGTTTGAGCCATGGCTTCCGATATCAGCTTCATTTCACGATTCTCGTCTGGAAGGCCCGCCAAGAGGCGCGCCCGCGGCGTGGGCCGTTTCGGCGCCGCGAAGCGGCGCGGACTATAGCCACTCGACTTGCGAAAGCAATGCCGGCGCGAAAAGCCAGGCGCTTCCCGCGTTCAAACGCATTTGCGCCGCCCGCCGCGCGATCTATTTTGCAATCGTCGGGTGAAGCCGGCGCATTTAACGGCAAGAGGCGAGCGTGCAGGATTTCGGCCTGATCGAGACGCTGCTCTGGACGCGGCAAGAAGGCTTTTTCCTTCTTTCCGAGCATTTGCGGCGCATGGGCGCTTCGGCGTCAGCCCTCGGCTTCGCCTTCGACGAGCCGCGCCTGAGATCGGCGCTCGAGGAGGCCGTGGCGCGCCCCGCCTTCGAAAGGCTGCGCCTGCGTCTGGTTCTGGCGCGCGAGGGCGCGCATGAGCTCAGCCTCGAGGCGGTCGAGCCAATCGCGCCCGACACTCTTTGGCGCGTCGCCGTCGCCAGGGGCCGCTTTTCCTCCGGCGAGCCGATGCTGCGCCACAAGACCACACGGCGGGAGATCTATGAGGAGGAACTCGCCCGCTCCGGCGCCGACGAAGTGCTCTTCCTCAACGAGCGCGACGAGGTTTGCGAGGGGGCGCGAACCAATGTGTTCCTGGCGCAGGGCGAGATCCTGCTCACGCCTCCCCTCACAAGCGGCCTCCTGCCAGGGACGTTGCGCGCGCGCCTCCTCGCCGAGGGCAAAGCGCGCGAGGACTATCTTGCGCTCGAGGATTTCGAGAACAGGGAGTTTTTCATGGGCAATTCGGTGCGAGGCCTCGTGAGAGCGAGGCTCGCTTGACAGCGCCAGCCGTCGCCGTCCCGGCGCTCACTTCCTGCGTTTGGCCGTTTTTGCCGGCTTGGCGCGCAGGGCTTCGAGCGCCGCGCTGCAGGCGGCGTCGGGCTGATCCTTCGTGAGGGCCGCGGCGTGTTTGAGATCGGCCTCCGCGTTGGCGAGCGAGCCGGCGGCCGCCCATTCGCAGGCGCGTCCCAATAGGGCCGCGCCGTTCGACGCATCAGTTCGGATGGCGGCCGAGAAATCGGCCAGGGCGTCCTTATGGTCGCCCTTACCAAGATAGGCGGCCGCCCGCGCGACATAAATCGGCGACTGTCCGGCGGCGCCCGCGCCATCCTTCGAATGAAGCGCAATAGCCGCGGTGAAGTCTGCGAGCGCCCGATCCCAATCCTTCCCCTCGCTGTAAGCTCGGCCGCGTAGCGCCAGCGCCTCCGCCCGCGCCTCGGCGGTTCGATCCTTGTCGTCGATGATCTTGCCACAATCGGCGATGCGCGCCTCCGTCTCCGCCCCCGGCTGGCAATTTTCTCCTACGGCTGCTTGCTTCGCGGGGTCGGCCTGCGCCGGCGCTTCGGCCTCCTGCTGCGCAAGGCGATCCTCCCCGCTGGTGATCTCCACCTTGGGCGCGCGGTCTTCGATGGTCACCGAATACTCGAGCGGGATCTCGACATTTTGCCGCACGGCCACGGCGGCGCAGGTTTTGAGCTCCTTCGTGGCGTTGAGCGTCCTGAAGGCGCGCGTCTCCAGCGTCTCGCTGGCCGCCGCATTGACGAGATCGCCGAGATCGCTCTTCACAACCTCGGCCTCGCAGGCCGGAGTCTCCGGCGGTCGGGTCTTCATCCAAATGAAAAAGGCGATGAGCGCCGCGGCGGCCGTCCAGGCGGCCTTCAACCAAAGCGGCGTCGGCGGCCGAATGAGCGGCGGCTTCTCGCGAGCCATCAGCATCTCCCTTCATCGATTCCGAACGGCCGGCGCCGCGTGCGGCGCCCGACCCTGGCGCGCTTTCCGCTCGAACGGGATCGTTCGAGCGATAAGAAACCGCGCCAGATCAATATGCTGGAGTGAATTCTGATCGCAAAAGTCTGTCAACTTTTGCGGAATTCGCTCTAGCCAAAGCCTCGGAGAACGCAAAGATTTCGCGCCGCAACCCGCGCTCCGCTTGGCGGCGCGAGCTAGACCACCGCCAAACGAAGCTTTTGTGACGCGCCACGCCGCTGCTCATTCCGCGCCTTAGGCGGGATCTGGTGCGAGCACGGCGCGCCCGGCGGCGGCGCGAATCGCCTCCTCCATCGCCGCGAGCTCGACCGGCTTCGTCAGCACGGCGTCGGCGCCCGCCGCGAGCGCTGCTTCGGCGTCCTCGCGGGAGGCGCTGGCGGTGAGCGCGAGGATCGGCGTGCGCGCGGCGCCGGCGCGCGATTCGGCCGACCTTATGCGGCGGGTCGCGTCCAGCCCGTCGAGCTTGGGCATGAACAAATCCATCAGAATCACGTCGAAGCGACGGATCTTGCCGTCGATCGCCGCCTGCGCCAGCGCGACGACCTTTTCCCCGTCCTCGGCCCGCGTCGGCGCCGCGCCGAGCGCCTCGAGCTGCCGCAGCGCAATCAGCGCGTTGATGTCATTGTCCTCGGCGACGAGCGCGGTCAGGCCCGCGAGCGTCGGCGCGGGCTGCGGCGCCGCGGCTTGCGCCGGCGTCTTCGCGGCGGGGTCCAATCTTGCGACGAGCGACGCCGCGCGCACCGGCTTCACGAGCCAGCCGTCGAAATCCTTGAGCGCCGCTTCGCCACGGGCGCGCCGCTCCAGGGGCGAGAACAGCAGGAAGCAGCGCGCGACGCCGGCCCGATGCGCGCTTTCGGCGAGGCTCTCGGCCGCCGCGAGCCCCAGCGCGCAGTCGACGATGGCGAGCTGCGGCGGCTTCGCGCCCGCCGTGTCCAGCAAGGCGCGCGCCTCCGGGCCGCTCGCGGCGATCTGGGCTTTCGCTCCCGCCTCTTCGAGATAGCGCGCGAGAAACGGACCCTCGAAACGGCTCGCCGCGACGATCAGCGCGCTCTGGCCTTCGAGCGGACGGACGCGGCCGACCGGCCCGGCGCCGGCCGGCAAGCTGAAGGCGAAGCGGGACCCGCTATCCGAGCTCGCCTCGAGCGCGAGCGCGCCCCCCATATTGGCGACAAGCCGGCGCGCGATGGCGAGGCCCAAGCCCGCGCCGCCACCCGCGCGGGTCGCGACCGGCTCGGCCTGCTCGAACTCCTCGAAGATTTTCGCGCGCGCTGCGGGGTCGATCCCCGGGCCCGTGTCCTCGACAACGAAGCGTAGCGAGCCGGTCCCGGCAGGCGCCACGCTGACGCCGACGCCGCCCCTTTGCGTGAAGTTCACCGCGTTGCCGGCGAGATTGATCAGCACCTGACGTAGCCGAGCCGGGTCGCCGACGATGCGCTCGGGCGCCTCGGCCGCGACATGGCTCGCGATCTCGAGCCCTTTGCCCTGCGCGCGCGGCGCGAGAAGCTCGACCACGCCCTCGACGAGCGGCGCCAGAGCGAATTCCTCCCGCCGCAATTCAAGCCGGCCCGCCTCGATCTTGGAGAAGTCCAAAATGTCGTCGACGAGCTGCGCGAGCGCCCGCGCGCAATCGCGGATCGAGTCGACATAGCTCGCCTGCTCGGCCTCGAGCCGCGTCATTGAAAGGAGCTGCGCGAGGCCGAGAACACCATTGAGCGGCGTGCGGATCTCGTGACTGACGGTCGCGAGGAAGCGCGATTTGGCCTCATTGGCGGCTTCGGCGCGATCACGCGCCGCGCCAGCAGCGCGCAGCCGGCGAACCTCCTCGAGCAGCGCCCCCATGTGGCCGTCGGGATCGGCGCGCCGCGGCAGGAGATAGAGCGCCGCGCCGAGCCCCATCGCAAAGGCGAAGAGGGCGAGGCCCAAGAGCCCCAAAATCTCCCGATTGAGGTCCATCGCGCGTCTCCCCGAAAAATCCGCGTAGGAGCGCGAGTTAAGCAGACAATCGAGGCTGCGTCGACGCAGGGCGGGTTTGAGCCTGGCGCCTGGGTCATCGAGCCGCGCTTCTCGGCCCTCATCGCTCCCCTTTTGGCCCTTGGGGCGGAGGCGCCACGGGGGCGCGCCGTTGCGTTTCTTCCTGAGGGGCGCGCGCTTGGCCCGAGCAGTTTCGCTTCGCGACACTTGACGCGCATAGAGGCCGCTGGTCCATCATGGTTTCCGACCTAGCTATCAAACCGCTGATGCCTAGGATGTTGAACGGAGCGCGGGGACGCGGACCATCTCGTTAATGGTCGAAGGAGAAAGCGATGCTGCATCAGGAAATCGAGAAGCTCAAAGGCTCCGTTGCGATCAAGAAACGCTACGACAATTTCATCGGCGGCCGCTGGGTCGCCCCCGTCGGCGGCGAGTATTTCGATAACATCAGCCCGATCACCGGCCAGCCGATCTGCCAAATCGCGCGCGGCCGCGCCGCCGACATCGAGCTGGCGCTCGACGCCGCTCACAAAGCCAAAGACGCCTGGGGCAGGACCCCCGCCGCCGAGCGCGCGAACATCCTGAACAAGATCGCGCAGAGATTGGAAGACAATCTCGCGGCGCTGGCCCTGGTGGAGACCATCGACAACGGCAAGCCCATTCGCGAGACGACCGCCGCGGACATGCCGCTGGCCGTCGATCATTTCCGTTATTTCGCCGGCTGCATTCGCGCGCAGGACGGCTCGCTCAGCGAGATCGACCATGAGACGGTCGCCTATCATTTCCACGAGCCTTTGGGCGTCGTCGGCCAGATCATCCCGTGGAACTTTCCGATCCTGATGGCCGCCTGGAAACTTTCGCCGGCGCTCGCGGCGGGCAATTGCGTCGTGCTCAAGCCGGCCGAGCAAACGCCGATGAGCATTCTCGCCGTCGCCGAGCTCATCGCGGATCTGCTTCCGCCGGGGGTCCTCAACATCGTCAACGGCTTTGGCGTCGAAGCCGGCAAGCCGCTCGCGTCGAACAAGCGGATCGCCAAGATCGCCTTCACGGGAGAGACGACGACGGGGCGGCTCATCATGCAATACGCCTCGGAGAATCTGATTCCCGTCACCCTCGAGCTTGGCGGCAAGTCGCCGAACATTTTCTTCGCCGACGTGATGGCGGAAGACGACGCGTTTCTCGACAAGGCGCTGGAAGGCTTCGTGACCTTCGCGTTCAATCAGGGCGAGGTTTGCACCTGCCCGAGCCGCGCGCTAGTGCAAAAGTCGATCTACGACAAGTTCATGGAAAAGGCTTTGGCGCGCGTGGCCAAGATCCAGCAGAGCCACCCGCTCGATCCCGCCACGATGGTCGGCGCGCAGGCCTCGAACGATCAATTGGAGAAGATCCTCTCTTACGTCGACATCGGCCGCAAGGAAGGCGCGAAGGTTCTTGCCGGCGGCGAGCGGAACGTGCTCGAGGGCGAGCTCAAGGACGGCTACTACATGAGGCCGACAGTGCTCGAGGGCCATAATCGCATGCGCGTGTTCCAGGAAGAGATCTTCGGCCCTGTGGTTTCGGTGACGACCTTCGAGACCGAAGAAGAGGCGGTAAAGCTCGCCAACGACACGCTTTATGGGCTCGGCGCCGGCCTCTGGACGCGCGACGGAAGCCGCGCCTATCGCTGCGGGCGAGCGATCAAGGCCGGCCGCGTCTGGACCAACTGCTACCATCTCTATCCGGCCCACGCGGCGTTCGGCGGCTACAAGCAGTCCGGCGTCGGTCGCGAGAACCATAAGATGATGCTGGATCACTATCAGCAGACAAAGAATCTGCTCGTGAGCTACAGCCCGAAGGCCGTGGGCCTTTTTTGATCCGCAGCGGGCGGCGCGAGGCATCGGCCCCGCGCCGCGCTTGAACCGGGAGCAGCGCGACATGGTCGAACGCGTCGTCGCCACGCCTGAAGCCCTCGGGCTCCTCGCCAAGCTCGAGCAGCAGCACGGGCCACTCATGTTCCATCAGTCGGGCGGCTGCTGCGACGGCTCGTCCCCGATGTGCTATCCCGCCGGCGAATTTCGCACCGGAGCCAGCGACGTGAAGCTCGGCGAGGTCGGCAACGCCCCCTTCTATATGGGCGTGGCGCAGTTCGACTACTGGCGGCACACGCAGCTCATCATCGACGTCGTTCCGGGCCGCGGCTCCGGCTTTTCGCTGGAAGCCCCGGAGGGCCTGCGCTTCCTGACGCGAAGCCGCGTGTTTACGGAAACGGAGCTCGCCGAATTGGCGCCCCTCGAAACCGGCGCGTCCGCCGAGCAATAGGCATTCTCGCGTCAGAGTGACTTTCAGGCTTCCGTGCTCGCCAAGAACCCTATCTTAGACATCCAGGCAGGCCTGGCCCGAGAGCAGGGTCATTATCGGAAGCGCAGCGGCACGCCCTTCCGTGCAGAGGAGTAGCTGAGATGCAAGCGGTCGACATTCAAGATTACGCCAGGCAGCTGTTGGAAGCCCATGGCGACAAGGCCGTCGCCGAGGTGGCGCAAAAAGCTCGTGCGTTGGAAGATCAAGGCAAGCGCGAAGACGCCGAGCCGTGGCGGCGTATCGAGGCGGCGCTAAAAGAGATGCTCGGGCCGCACCAGAGCTGAACGGTATAGCTGGAAAAGGCGCGCAACTCGCGACGAAGACGCCGGCGGCTCCACTTTCGTCGCCGAGCGGATTTGCGCGCCGGCGCCGGCTGGCCGGAAGGAACGAGCGCTATCTGACGCCTTCGATGAAGGAGATCGGCGGGTGATCGAGGAAGATCGACCAGAAGGGGCGGCCAAATTCGGCGCAACCTTCGGGTGACAATTGCGGCGCGGGCTATGTGGATGTCGCGGGCGTGCTCACAAAGGATGCGACGGCCTTGCACGCGGCTCCCCGCATCTTCTCCCGCGTCATCGGGACCACGCCGGCCGGCGACGCGGTCAACATGCTGCACTGCAGAAGTGGGCTCGGTTCCGGCTGGTGCAAGGTCGCCTACGGCGGCGGGGCCGGCTATGTCCGCGGTGGGCTGCTCGCCCGCAATGTCTACCAATGATTCCAATCGAGGACGCCTCATGCTCTGTCATGAGGCGCAACACGCTTTTTTGACCGCGAGGACGCATCCACTCTCCTGGCTCGGAGAGTGGTCGCCTTGCCGGACAGCCTCGTGAGCCGCTCGCTGGGAGATTTTCGTAATTGATATTGGGGGACCCGCGTGGCAGTCTTACCTTGAGCCCCAAGTTGACTTTTGGCGAGTGAGAAGGATGCGGACCCTCGAAGAAACTCGTGCGGCCACGGGCCTCCGCTCGGAAGAAATCATCGTCGGAGCGACGGAAACAGAAGCCCTTCGGGCGACGCTCTCTAGCTATCTCTCGAATTTATGGAGAGGATCGGACGTCGTGCGCGAGCTCATCGTCGGCGACATCCGCACGGCTTTGGACCTCGGCGTCCAGGAGCGCGCCGGCGATCTCTTGCTCGTCCTGCGCCTGTTCCTGACACATCACGCGGAGGCGGCGCTCGCGCCCTGTCCTTGCGAGCAGACTTGCTCGGCGCTGAGCTTCGATGAGCCTACGGGCCGCTTGTCTTCTGACTGTCCCAACTTATCGGCCTCACGAAGCCCGAAATGACTTTTTGGGGCGCGCTGCTTACGCCGCGCGCTGCGTGTCGACGAAGCCGGAGCGGTTTCCTGCGAGCGCGCGAGCGCGACCATTTCCGGTGGATCAGCGTTGCGTCGACGCAATCGGCGTGTAAAATCCATGGCCGCAGGCGATGTCCAACACTGTTCTTCCCGTCCCCAAACTCGCCTGAACCCCTAAAGCTCTATCTAAGCATCGCTAAATGCATCAAGTATTGCACGGAGCCGATCGTGAGCGTCAGTGTGACGGCGAACAGCATCATGAAGACCAGTGCGGTTTTGTTTTTATTGGAGAGCATGGCTTTCTCCCCACAGGCTCGCCTTCCTGCAAAGACCTGAAGCACATTAAATAGAGCGGGGCAGGATGCTCGACAACGCTCGCGACGCCGCCATCGTTTGCGCGGCTCTATGGGGGAGTCTCCCGGCTCCGGCGCGAGCATCAGGCGCGCTCGTCGCGAAATAGGGCTATTTTATCGACTTCGAATGAGCAGCACGGAAGCGCCTAAGCATCGCGCTCCGCAGCCGTAAAAGAAAGCGCCAAAAAGGGGAGGCCCGAACCAACCCGCAAGCTCGACGGCGCCGCTTACGCCGCGCGCTGCATGCCGACGAGCCCGGCGCGGTAGGAAAGCGCCTCGGCGAGATGGCGGCGCGCGACGGAGTCCGAGCCCTCGAGATCGGCGATCGTGCGCGCGAGCTTCAGGACGCGGTGAAAGCCGCGCGCCGAGAGCGCGAAGCGCTGCGAGGCCTCGCGGATGAGCTCTGTGCCCTTGGAGTCGAGCTTGACAACCG
Source organism: uncultured Alphaproteobacteria bacterium (assembly GCA_963829075.1). Classification (GTDB taxonomy): domain Bacteria; phylum Pseudomonadota; class Alphaproteobacteria; order Rhizobiales; family Beijerinckiaceae; genus Methylocystis. The sequence continues at coordinate 36,249 of CAWHHH010000003.1, forward strand.
TTTCGATCATGCTGGCCGGCGCGGCGGCGTTCGTCGCGGGTCCTGCGCATCCGAGCGCCGCATAGCGCGCGCGCTGCGTCTCGCGCGCCGCCGCGACGCGCGCCGCGACTTCCGCCGAGCCTTCGGAGGGCGGCGGCAGCACGAGATCGGCGGCGGATATCGCCGCAACCTCGATCTGCAGGTCGAAGCGGTCGAGCAGGGGACCCGAGAGCCGCGCCTGATATTGCGCGGCGCAGCGCTCATTGGGCTGGCGTTTGCAAGCGAATCCCGGCGTGCGCGCGTGGCCGCAGCGGCAGGGATTCATCGCGGCGACGAGCTGAAAGCGCGCGGGATAGACGGCGCGATGATTTGCTCGCGCGATGGCGACTTCTCCTGTCTCCAGCGGCTGGCGCAAGGCGTCGAGCGCTTGCGACTGGAACTCGGGCAGCTCGTCCAGGAACAGCACGCCGTTGTGCGCGAGCGAAATCTCGCCGGGCCTCGCTTGCGCGCCGCCGCCGACGAGCGCCGGCATGGAGGCAGAGTGGTGCGGCGCGCGAAAGGGGCGCCGATCGGTGAGCTCGCCGCCGGCGATCTCGCCCGCCACCGAATGGATCATCGAGACCTCGAGCAGCTCGCGCGGGCTCAAAGGGGCAGGATCGACGGGAGTCGCGCCGCGAGCATGGACTTGCCGGCGCCGGGCGGCCCGTTCATCAGCAGATTGTGGCCGCCGGCGGCGGCGATCTCCAGCGCGCGCTTGGCGCTCTCCTGGCCCTTCACGTCGCGAAGATCGGGCAGATTGCCGGCTTGCCGGCGCACCGCGGGCTGCGGTCGCGACAGGACCTGCGTTCCTCTCAGGTGATTGGCGAGCTGAATGAGCGAGCGCGGCGCGACAACGTCCATGTCGCGCGAGGCCCAGGCGGCCTCCGGCCCGCATTGCGCGGGGCAGATCAGCCCGAGGCCGCGCATGTTGGCTGCGACCGCGGCCGGCAGGACGCCCGCGACCGGAGTCAGCGTCCCGTCGAGCGCCAGCTCGCCGAGCACGACATGACCGTCGAGCGCGTCGGACGGCAGCGCGCCGATCGCCGCCATCACGCCGAGCGCGATGGGCAAGTCGTAGTGGCTTCCCTCCTTGGGCCTGTCGGCCGGCGCGAGATTGACCGTGATCCGCTTGGCCGGGAGCGCGAGGCCGGAGGCGACGAGCGCGGCGCGCACGCGCTCGCGCGATTCGGCGACCGCCTTGTCGGCGAGGCCGACGACATTGAAGACCACGGCGCCGCTGGAAATCTGAACCTGCACGTCGACGGGCCTAGCCTCGACGCCCTCGAAAGCGACGGTTGCAACGCGGACGACCATGACTTTTGCTCCACTCGAGCGACTTTGGAACAACGAAACGAGCCTAGCCGGCTTTCGTAAGCGCGGCAAGAACAATGTGGGAACAAGCTCCACAAGGCGCGCTCGGCCGGGAACGGCCCGATCGCGAGGCTTGACGCTGGGGTTAGGCCAAGCGCAGAGTGAGTTCAGAGAGAAAAGAGGATTGCCATGAATACCAAAGCTGCGGTCTTTCGGATCGGCGCGCTTATGCTCGGAATTGTGGCGACTATTCTTGGCGGTCCCGGCCAGGCCCAGCAATTGCCAGCCCAGCAATTGACGGCCTGCAACGGCATATTCGCTCTATGCACAATTGCCCCCTGCGATCCGATCCCCGGCAACGATAAGCAGGTATTATGTCACTGCACAGTCAATAGAGGTTATTCCGCTGGCGCCGAGCCATGCCAGAGGCCCCAGAAGATTGATGATAAGCAACTGATTCATTCGCGCTACTACCCAGTCAAAAGTTATGCGATTTGCAACAATGATCGGCCTTGGGCGTGGTGCCTCGATAAGCCCTGCATCATCGACAACAACAATCCAGAGGCCGCGGCGTGCACCTGTGACATAGCAAAGGACAAAGGGGATTACGTCATCGTGACGAGCAATTACACCTCGACGACTTGCACGACCGGCGTGATCTCATCGGCGACCGTTGAGCAGATCGACCAGGCGACGGCCTCGTTGAAACGCTCCAAAGCGCTTCCCCCATTCCCGATACATATTTTGAATAAATAGCGCTGCGAGCGCCAGTGTGGGCAGGGGGAGAACACTGCAAGAACAAATCCTCCAGGCCGGCTCGCTTCCGCGCGGCCCGGGTGGTGGCTTCACAAGGGCGTCATCCTGGCTATAGACTATCGGCGTCGACAGCTGCGAGGGATTCGGGCCGCGACTGGGGCTGGTCCCTCGCGACGGAAAGGCGCGGGCGTGACGATTCCCCTTCGCACTCAGCATGTCTCGCCGCAGAACTGTCCGGCGCTGGTGCTCAACGCCGATTTTCGTCCCTTGAGCTACTACCCGCTCTCGCTTTGGGGCTGGCAGGACGCGATCAAGGCGGTGTTTCTCGACCGGGTCAACATCGTCTCGCATTATGACAGGGTGGTCAAAAGCCCGTCCTTCGAGATGCGGCTGCCGTCGGTCGTATCGCTCAAGGCCTATGTGCGGCCGTCGCGCCACCCGGCCTTCACGCGCTTCAATGTGTTCTTGCGCGACCGCTTCACCTGCCAATATTGCGGCGAGCACGAGGAGCTGACCTTCGACCATGTCCTGCCGCGCTCCAAGGGCGGCGCGACGACATGGGAGAACGTGGTCGCCGCCTGCTCGCCCTGCAATCTGCGCAAGGCCGACCGGCTGCCCTCGGAAGCGCATATGACGCCGATGCAGAAGCCCTACGCGCCGTCGCTCTCGGATCTCCACCGCAACGGCCGGCTGTTCCCGCCCAATTATCTGCACGAAAGCTGGATGGACTATCTCTACTGGGACTCGGTGCTCGAGCCTTGATGGAGAGATTGCTGCGCCGCATCCTCGTGATGGGCTTCGGTTTCGTCCTCGCTGCGAGCTGCGGCGCGCTTTTCCTACCGATCGCGGCGCTCGCCGACCGGACCGTGCGCGAGGCCGGGTTTGAAGCGGCGATCGGGAGCCTTTTCGCGATGCTCGACGAGACGGCGCGCAGCGCCGATCCCGCCGCAGGCATAGAGGCTTTGGGCCTCGCCTTCTGGGCGATCCTCGTCGCGGTCTGCGTCGCGCCGCTCGCCTTTGCGGCGCTCGTCGGTGAGATCGCCGGCGCAAGAGGCTGGAGCTGGTATGCGGGCGCGAGCGGCTTTTTCGCCGCCGCCTCGCCGTGGATCGCGCGCGGCGCGCGGGCGCAAGCGAGCGGACGTCCGCCGAGCCAGATGGAGCTCCGGATTCTGGGCCTCTTCTTCCTCACCGGCGCGCTGACGGGTTTCGTCTATTGGCTCGTCGCCGTGCGCGGCGATCGACGACCGCAATAAAGGCGCGCTTATCAACGCGTGCGCCAGCGCACCGATCTTCTGAACAAGAGATGGCACCCTCTCACCGTCGCGCATGACTTCCTCGGAACCTCGATCAAGCGGTTCGACGTCGGAAGGCGTGGAAGCGCCGCTCTGAGGCCTTGGGAGGCCGACATGACCATCGTCCCCATTGAAGTCAATTTTTCCGCTCGGAGCCCAGCGGCCCCATCCGATGGCTCTGAGCAAGCCGAGGATCTCGGCGGGCGATTTCCCTGGGCGTGCCCCGGCGATGCCGAGCAACAGGAGAGCCCCGAATCGATGATCTGCAATCTCGCGCTCGGCGACATCAGGCACAATTTGCGCGCGATGTTGACAGTGGAAGGGCGCGTTCACGCCGAAAGCTATCTTGCCGCGACGGGCGTCCTCACAGGCTTCGCCGCGCAGCGGGCGCTGTTCGAGCGCCTCTCCAGGCGCTCGGTCGATCGGAGGGTCGGGCAGGTCATGGTGGCGACGACCCGAGCGGGCGACAAATTCTTTTTCGGCGACATGCTGAACGATGCGCTGATTGCGCGCCGCGACGAGGAGAAGCGGCTGAAAATCTGGCCACTGGCCTTCGACGCGGCGATCTCCGCCGGCATGAAGCGCACCTCGGCCCCCAAGCTCGAAACGCTCTTTGGCTATGTCGCGGGTCGGATATCCGAGCCGTTCTACCCCTCCGCCGACGTGAAACCCGGCGCGCCCGCGAAAGACCTGCTCACGCTCTTTTGGCCGCTGGCTCGTCAGGCTTGCGAAGGCAAGCTCACGGCGCGAATGCTTCCCGAGGCGGAACTCAGGGTCGTGAGCCCGCACTGGCGGCCGGTGATCCTCGGTTTCGTCGCCGTGGACTGCCTGCTCGAGGCGGCGAAGGTCATGCCGCCGCCCAAGGCGCTCGCGATCCTGATGGAGAGCGCGATTTACGGTTCGAAGGTCGATCCTGCGGCGGTGGAGGGCGGGGGACTCGAGGGCCGGCGAAAGGGCGGCGAGCGGAGCGGCTAGTGTGCGCCCTTCGTCGCCGCCTCCTCGAGTCGGGCGAGGCCCTTCTCGAATTGCGAGCCGATCTTGTCGTCGTATCTCAATAGAAGATTCATCGCCTTGGCGACGAGCCCGCGCCGTCCGACCATCGTCCATTCCACCTTGGAGCCCTGGCCTTCCGGCGTGATGAGAAAATGCACGTCGTTTTGCGCGGCCACGGGCTTTTGCATGTCGAGCCTGATCCCGACGCTCTCATTAGGCTGGCTCGAGACGATCGTTATTTTTCCGACTCTCTTGTCGCCCGACCAGGCCATGCTCGCGCCTTCGCCCGACTGCGGCCCCTCGAAAGCCTTGCTGGCGCTGGGATCGAAATCGGCCCAGGGCGACCAGGACTCAAAGCGACGCAGATCGTTGATAAACCCGAACAGCGTGCGCGGCGGCGCGGCGATCGCCCGACTCCGCGTCACGACAAAGCGGTCAGGCTGGAGAACGATGACGGCGGCGAGCGCAGCCAGGCCGAAATAGAGAAGAACGAGCAGAACGCCAGTCATTGAGAAGCCCCCCACGAGCGCCGCGCAAATGCAGCTAAGGCGCGGGGCGTAGGGGTCAAGTCGGCTTGGCTACGCCTTTGTCGGGCCACTCGATCCGGCGGAGCGACCTCGAGCTCAGGAGACGCTTTTCGAGACGACGCGCTTCGTGTTTCTATGGCGTTTTCCGCCGAAGCGACGCCGTTTCGGCCTGCGCAGCGCAAAGGGTTGCCCATGCCTAAGGCCGTGTCTCGCATTGACGCAGCGAGCTTCGACGACGCCCGCGGCGCTCTGTGCGAGACTTTCGGCTTCGAGAACTTCCTGCCCGGGCAGGCCGAGATCGTCGAGGCGGTTCTTTCGAGGCGCGACGTGCTGGCCGTCATGCCGACGGGGTCGGGGAAGTCGCTCCTCTACCAGCTTCCGGCGGCGATGCGGATCGGTCTCGTCGTCGTCGTCTCGCCGCTCATCTCGCTGATGCGCGATCAGCTGCGCTCGCTCGCAGCCGCGGGCCTTCCCGCCGCGGCCCTGCATTCGGCCGAGGATGACGCGGATTACATGCAGGCCTGCGCGGGCGTCGCCTCCGGCCGCGTCAAGCTGCTCTATGCGGCGCCCGAACGGCTCGCGCAGGAGGGAACGCTTCAGCTTCTCGTCCAACGGGGCGTGGCGCTGCTTGCCGTCGACGAAGCCCATTGCGTCTCCGCCTGGGGCCACGATTTTCGTCCCGAATACGGCCGTCTGCGGGAGATCGCCGGACGGCTCGGCGGCCCGCCGATCCTCGCGGTCACGGCGAGCGCAGGGCCGCGCACGCGCGAGGACATCGTCGAAAAGCTGTTTCAGCGCGCGCCGCAAGTCTTCGTCCGCTCCTTCGCCCGCGCCAACCTCGCGCTCGCCTTCGCGAACCGACATGACGAATTGGGCCAGCTCGCGCGCTTCATCGCAGCTCAAGACGGCGCGAGCGGCGTCGTCTACTGCGGCTCACGCGCCAAGGTCGATCGCCTGACGCAGGATCTGCGGCGCCTGCGGTTTGACGCGCTGCCCTATCACGCCGGGCTCGACAGCGAGCGCCGCGCGCAGCATCAGGACATCTTCTTCGCGAGGCCCAGCGTCGTCATGGTCGCGACGATCGCCTTCGGCATGGGAGTCGATAAGAGGGACCTGCGTTTCGTCGCGCATGTCGATCTGCCCCATTCGATCGAAGGCTATTACCAGGAGATCGGCCGCGCCGGACGCGACGGCGAGGAAGCGCGCACGTTGCTGCTTTACGAGCGGCGCGAATTGGCGAGCCGCCTCGCGCCTGGAGGTCAAAACGACGATCCGGCGGTCGAGGCGGAACGACGGCGGCGCGAAGCGATGGCGCGGCTCTGCGTCGCGCCCGGCTGCCGCATGCAGGCGCTGCTCGCCGAATTCGGCGAAGCGAGCGAGCCTTGCGGAAACTGCGATCACTGTCGCGGCCTCCTCGCCCCGGCACGCCGGCTCCAGGCCTATGCGTTGGGCTTGGGACTGCGCGCGCGCGGCCGCGCGCAAGGCCTTTTCGAGCGCGGCGAGACCGCGGCGTCAGAGCGCGAGCCGGAGATCGAACCGGTCGGGCCAGGGCGCCCGCTCCCAAAGGCCGTCGCCCCGCTCACCGTCGAGGAGGAGCGCCTGCTCGGCCTCCTCGTAAACGAGCGCAAGCGCCTCGCCCGCTTCCGCCGCCTCCCGCCGCGCAAGATTGCGAGCGATGAAGCGCTGCGCGCCCTTGTCTGCAACCCGCAGTTGGCCGAGCTGGAGGCGACTGACGCGGAAGCGGCGAATGCCCTGTTGCGCGTCGTGACGGAAGCGCGACGCCCGCGGTAAGGGGCGCTCCCTTCACTCCCCACGCTGGAAATGCTCGAAGACGAGCCGCGCCGTCGCCTTGTTGACGCCGGGCGTCTTCTCCAAATCGGACAGCGCTGCGCCCGCAATGGCCTTGGCCGATCCGAAGGCCAGAAGCAGCGCGCGCTTGCGCGCAGGGCCGACGCCCGCGATCTCGTCGAGCGGATTGGCCGCGAAGGCCTTCTTGCGGCGGGCGCGATGCGTGCCGATCGCGAAGCGATGCGCCTCGTCGCGCAGCCGCTGCACGAAGTAGAGCGCGGGATCGTGCGGCGGCAGGCGGAACGGCTCGCGCCCCTCGACGAAGAACGTCTCGCGGCCGGCGTTGCGGTCGGCGCCCTTGGCGATCGAGGCGATGGCGACGCCGGTCACGCCGGATTGCGCGAAGGCCTCGCGCGCCGCGTCGAACTGCCCGCGCCCGCCGTCGATCAGGACGAGATCGGGTCTTGGCCGGAAAAGCCTCCGGATCGCTCGCCGTCTCCGCCTCCTTGGCGAGGCGCGCGAAGCGCCGCGTCAGCACCTGCCGCATCATCGCGTAATCGTCGCCGGGCGCGATCTCGCCTGCGGCGATGTTGTAGGTGCGATAATGCGCCTTCATGAATCCCGCGGGCCCGGCGACGATCATCGCGCCGATCGCCTGGCTGCCGCCCGTGTGGGAATTGTCGTAGACCTCGACGCGCCGCGGCGCCGACGCAAGCCCGAAGGCTTCGCCGAGCGCGGCGAGCAATTTCTCCTGGCTCGCGTCCTCGGCGAGCTTTCTCGACAAGGTCTGGCGCGCATTGGTCAGCGCATGCTCGACGAGCTCACGCTTCTCGCCGCGTTGCGGCGTCGCGACCTCCACCCGTTTCTTCATGCGCACATAGAGCGCGTCCTCGAGCACCTCGCGGTCCTCGATCTTGTGAGAAAGCAGAACGAGAGGCGCGGAAGGGTGCTCGCCGTAAAATTGCGCGAGAAAGGACGACAGCACCTCGGCTTCGGAAAGCGTCTTGTCGGCGCGCGGATAATAAGCGCGATTGCCCCAGTTCTGATAGGCGCGAAAGAAGAAGGCCTCGATGCAGAAACGCCCGGCGTCCTTGGCGATCGCGAAGACGTCCGCCTCCTCGACGCTTCTCGGATTGACGCCCTGCGCGCCCTGGATCGCCGAAAGCGCCGAAATGCGGTCTCTGAGCCGCGCGGCGCGCTCGAACTCCAATCTTTCGGCGGCCTCCGTCATCTCCTGCGCCAGCCGCTCGCGCACCGCGCGGCTTTTTCCGGTCAAAAAATCCTTCGCCTCCTCGACGAGAACGTCATAGTCCTCGATCGTGATCTCGCCGGTGCAGGGGCCGGAGCAGCGCTTGATCTGATAGAGCAGGCAGGGACGCGTGCGGTTTTCGTAAAAAGAGTCCGGGCAGGAGCGCAGAAGAAAGGCGCGTTGCAGCGCGTTCAGCGCGCGATTGACCGCCCAGACGCTGGCGAAGGGACCGAAATAATCGCCCTTGCGAGAGCGCGCGCCGCGATGCTTGCCGATCTGCGCGGCGCGGTGATCGCGCGCGATCAAAATATAGGGGAACGACTTGTCGTCGCGCATCAGCACGTTGAAGCGCGGCTTCAACTGCTTGATCAGATTGGCTTCGAGCAGCAGCGCGTCGGTCTCGGTCGTAACCGAGATGAACACCATCGACGCGGTTGCGGCGATCATGCGCGCAATACGGTTCACATGGCCGGCGAGGCGCGTGTAGCTCGCGACCCGCTTCCTGACGTTCTTCGCCTTGCCGACGTAGAGCACCTCGCCGTTCTCGGCGATCATGCGATAGACGCCGGGGCCGTTCGGCGCGTTCCTCCATTGCGCCTTGATGACCTCGACGCCGCGCTTCAGGCTCTCGGGCGCGTCCGGAAGATCGCCGGCGCTTTCTTCGACGGGAAGCTCGGACTCTTCCTCGACGAGCTCTTCTTCGGGCGGCGCGTCGTCTGAGCGGGCTGAAGGAATCATGAGCTACGATGTAAGCGGACGCGCGGCCCGCAAAAAGAGCGATGCGGCGCTCAGCTCGCTCGCCGCGTGCGGGGGCGTGGCGCCTTCTCCTGCATCAGGCGCGGCAGCAGAAGATGCGGAGCGACGCCCTCGCGGATCAGCGCGCGGCGCAGCGGCGCCAATGCGCTCACCGCCACAAATCCCGCGCCGCGCAAGAGATCCACCGGCATATAGGGGATGATCAGCGAGCGGTTGAGGAGGTCGACGCCAAGCGTGCGGAAGCCGATGTCGGCGCGACGATGCCGGTCGTAGCGAGAAAGCGCATGGCTGAGCTCGCGCCGATTGGCGAAGTCGACGCTCGCCAGACATTCTTCGAGATCGGCGACGTCGCGCAAGCTCAAGTTCAGGCCCTGCGCGCCAATCGGTGGAAACACGTGGCAGGTTTCGCCAACGAGCGCCACGCGGTCCTTGGCGTAGGCGGAAACACGCATGCCGCCCATTCTGAACTGGCCGATTCCCCCCTCGATCGCCATCGCGCCGAAACGTCCGTGCGAGCGGTCCTCGAGCTCGAATTGCAGCTCCAAGCGGGGCTTGGCCAGCCTTCGGCTCGCCTCGGCGACGCTCATCAGCCAGACGAGGCTCGAGCGATGCGGCGCGCCCTCGCGGCCCTGCAGCGGCACCAGCGTGAAGGGTCCGGAACGCGTGTGAAACTCGACCGAAACCTCGTCGTGCGGCAGCTCATGAGAGAGCAGCGCCGTCAGCGCGACCTGCGGATAGGTCCACTCCTGCGTGTCGATCCCGGCGACGGCGCGGGCGCGGCTCGCGCGTCCGTCCGCCGCCACGACGAACTGCGCTTCAATGCGTCGTCCGTCGGCGAGCGTCGCGACCGCGCCGTCGCCGTCGAAGGCGAAGTCGGCGATGTCGGCTTCGATGATCTCGAAGGCGGAGCGCTCGCGCGCTGCGGCGACCAGGATCTCGACGAGCTCGTCATTCGAAATATTGACGCCCAGCGCCGGGAGGCCGATCTCGCGCGCCTCGAGCACCAGATCGGGCGTCGGCAGCAGCTGTCCCGTGTCGTCGACCATCCGGATCGCCGCGATCGGCGAGGCTTTTTCCTTGACGCGCTGCAGAACGCCGAGCGCGTCGAGAAAGCGCGTCGAGGCTTCGAACAGCGCCACCGTGCGTCCAGGCAGGGACGGCGGAAAGCGCCCCGCGAGCACGACGTCGAATCCGGCGCGCGCAAAAGCCATCGCCGCGGCAATGCCGGTTGAGCCGGCTCCGGCGACGAGAATTTGCGTCTTCGTGATCTTGGCCTCGGCGGCAGGCTCGGTCATGGTCTCATTCTCCCTTGGGGACTATATAGCGCCTTGGTTCAAGGGGCGCGAGACCGCGCCGCCGCCATAAAGCGCCAGTCCGAGGCTTCGACGGGGACTTTCGATGACGACAGTGAATGCCGTTCGCGTGCATGCTCCCGGCGGGCCTGAGGCGCTCCGCTACGAGGATGTGGAGCTTCCGCCGCCCGGTCCGGGCGAAGCGCAAGTTCGCCATCACGCGATTGGCGTCAATTACATCGACGTCTATCGCCGCTCAGGGCTCTATCCGGCGCCTCTGCCCTTTGTTCCGGGGCATGAGGGCGCGGGGGAGGTGATTGCCGTCGGCGAGGGGGTCAAGGATTTCAGGAAAGGCGACCGTGTGGCCTATGTCGCCGGCGCGCTCGGCGGTTATGCCGAAGTCCGCAACATCGAAGCCGCCGCGCTCGCCTCTTTGCCGAAATCCCTGTCCTATGAGCAGGGCGCCGCGATGATGCTGAAGGGGCTTACCGCGCAATATCTTCTGCGCCGCACCTTCAAGGTCAAGAAGGGACATCGCGTGCTCGTGCAGGCGGGAGCAGGGGGCGTCGGACAATTGCTTTGCCAATGGGCGTCCGCGCTCGGCGCCAAGGTCATCGCCACCGTCGGCAGCGCCGAGAAGGCCGAAATCGCCCGCAAGGCCGGGGCCGATCACACGATCCTCTACCGCGACGCGGATTTCGTCGCGAAACTGCGCGAAGTCACCAAGGGGAAGCTTTGCGACGTCGTCTATGACGGCGTCGGCAAGGCGACCTTTCCCGGTTCTCTCGATTGTCTGAAGCCGTTCGGCATGTTCGTGAGCTTCGGCTCGGCCTCGGGCCCTATTGCAGCCTTCGACATCGGGCTCCTCGCGCAAAAGGGTTCGCTCTACGCGACGCGACCGTCGCTCTTCACCCATATCGCCGACGCCGAGACCTACCGGGCGATGACCAAGGAGGTCGTCGACGCGCTCAAGCAGGGTCAGATCTCGCTCGATGCGATCAGCGTGCGCCCCTTGGCGCAAGCGGAGCAGGTTCATCGCGACCTCGAGGCGCGCAAAACGGTCGGATCAATTGTGCTCACGCCTTGAGCGGAGATTTGTAAACAAGAATTGCGGGGATAGTGACATTTTCGCCACGCTCGGGCGAGATCGCCGCGCGGATCGCTTAACTCCCTGAAACGAAAGAACTATTTTCCGTGCGCAGGGCGGTCGAAGGCCCGCTGAGGGGCTATAAACTCCCTCATTCCGGCGAATTTAAGGGTTTTCACAAAAATATAATGCAAGAGTTTTTCAGCCGAATCACTTATTCTACCTCTACGTTATGGCGAAAAGGTTCCTCCCGCCTGCGATGGGCCATAACCCCCTTGAACCCGGCTCGATGGAGAGCCGGGCTCTTTTTTTCCCGAAAAACGCATAAAGGCGCTCTAGCTGCGCTGTTCCTCATACTGGCCCGTCGGGCGAAAACGATAGAGATAGGACGGCGCGACACTCTCGAACGCCGTCGGCGCAATGCCCAGCCCCTCGAGCGTGCGTCCCTCGGCCTTCGCGGCGTCCGAGACGACGTTGTCATGCTTCAAAAGCTCGACCTGGTCGGTGGTCATGCGCAGGAGCTTCGGAAAGAGGCCGAGCGAGACCGCCTCCAGCGTCTGCATGATCGAGGCGACGAATTTGCCCATGCCGAAGGAAAGATTGACGACGGGGCGCTCCCGGTCCGAGACGGCGAGCACGTAGCGCACGAGTGATTCGAAGCTCCTGACCTCCGGCCCGCCGAGCTCGTAAGTGGCGCCCTTGCGGGCCTTCCCCGAAACCGCGCGCACCACGGCCTCGGCGACGTCGCCGACATAGACGGGCTGAAATTTGGTGTTTCCGCCGACGACGGTCTCGAAGGGGAAGAAGCGCCCCATCGCCCCGAAGCGGTTGAAGAAATCATCCCCGGGGCCGAAGACGACAGAGGGACGCAGGATCACCGCGTCGGGGAGCGCGGCGCGAACCGCGGCTTCGCCTGCGGCCTTGCTGCGAGCGTAGGCGGAAGCCGAAGCTGCGTCGGCGCCGATCGCCGAGATATGGGCGAAGTTGTCGATGCCTGCCGCCTTGACCGCCTCGGCGACCGCGCCCGGGCCCTTCGCCTGGATCGCGTCGAATCGCTGCTTGCCGCTCTCAGCCAAAATGCCAACGAGATTGACGGCGGCCGACGCGCCCTTCAGCGCAGCGGCCAGCGAGTGCGGATCGCGCAGATTGGCCTGCACCGGCATGATCTGCCCCGGCCCACCGAGCGGTTGCAGGAAAAAGGCGAGGTCGGGCCGGCGGCACGCGACCCGGATGCGCCAGCCGTCCTGCGCCAGCCTATTGACCACGTGGCGCCCGATGAACCCCGAGCCTCCGAAAACCGTGATCAGCTTCTGCGTCTCCCACTGCGCCATGGCCATGTCCTCATCAAGCCGCCGCCTCGCCCGCAGCGCCCGCTTCCTCGAAGCTCTGCGGCGCCGCGACAATCCGCTCGGGGCTGTATCGCTTTTTGCGCCCGAAGGGAATGCCGCCGAAATGCCGCCGCCGCGCTCATTGACAGGGACCGACGCCAGCCCGTAAGAGACGCCGCTATGCCCAGGTGGCGGAATTGGTAGACGCGCTGGTTTCAGGTACCAGTGGTGAAAGCCGTGGAGGTTCGAGTCCTCTCCTGGGCACCAAATCAAAGGCCTATTGCGTCCGAAATATATCCTAAAGTGGTTGATTCTCAGGCGGATAGGCGCTTTTCAGCGTCCAGTAGCGTCCCGCGCCATCCGTTGGTATCCGCCGCCGAAGTTGGTATAAAGGTTGGTGTCGGACGGCAGCCAGGATGGCGGATACCAACATATCCCTCACAGAAATGACCATCCGTGCTGCGAAGCCCGGCCCAAAGATCGTGAAGCTCTCCGATGGCGGCGGGTTGCAACTTTGGATCACGCCCGACGGCGCGAAGCGCTGGCGATTGGCCTACCGCTTCCGGGGGAGCCCAAAAAGTGCTCCCCTTCAGTTAGCTCTAATCAGACCTGTATCGAAAACTCGCCAAGGCGCGCCACCCAAACTTTTCACACAAGCCCGCACAAATAACTCCGCACACCTGCCGGCCCTACCCTCCCCTCGCTGCCCTCGAAATCCGCGGCCTTCACGGTCGGCAGCCCGCTCGTGGGGCCTCTTATCCGGTTCCGTAGGATCGCCGGCTCTGCTCCGCGCCTTGCTCAAAGCCCGCCGCAGGGCGAGGCCGTTATCAAGTGCTCGGCACACGCAAAGGCGCCTCGAACCCGCAGGTTCGAGGCGCCGATCGCCGGGTTGCCGTCCGCCCAGACTACTTCAGAGTGAACGGTATGATCGCGTCCAGGCCGATCGTGACCTGGTTGCTTTTTCGGCCGCTGCCGAGCCAGGGCGAAAAACCGCCCAGCGTGGTGTAATATGCCGCCGGGCCGTTTAGCTGGCCGAAGAACGGCTGCGCGCCGTTCAAGGTCGTGTCCCAACGCACTTCCGGACGCAGGATAATGTTCTTGACCCAGTCGTTCTTCGGAAGCTCAGGCGTCACCGTCACGCCGGCGGTGAGGCTCAAATAGGTCACGCCCGCGTTTTGGGGGCCCGCGGTGATGACCGACGGCGCGGCAAAGCCGTGCGCCGCATTGATCGCATCGAAGTAGCCGGGAAAGCCGGCGACGAAGAAGTTGTTGTTGTCGCGGAAGATCTCGACGCGCCCGCCGAGCTTGATGATATCGCTCCATTGATAGGTGACGTAGCCCGCGGCGCCGTAAGCGGAGACCCCCTGCGATCTCACCGGGATCAGCGCGGTGTTGAGCCCTGTCAGCCCGCCAAGGAGGGCCAACCCCCCGGGGTTCAGTCCGCTGACAGACTGCGTGTTCCAGCCATTGTCGTGATAGTAGGCCGTGTCGAGGATGAAGGTCAGCTTGTCGGTCGCCTTCCAGGTCACGTTGATGTCGTTGAGCGAACGCCACGTGTCGGTCGGGTTGCAGCCGCAAGCGACGGGAATGCCGCCGATGATGCCGCCAGGCCAACCCACGAGGAAGGGATCAAGTTGCTTGGGGTTCTCGGGCCCGTTATGCGTTCCGGCATTGATGAGGAGCTTGCCCTCGAGCAAATTGAGCGCGATGACGGCCAGCAGCGAGGGAGAGTTCTGATTGTCGCCCGTCCAGCCGAGGCCGGTGTTCTCGCCGCTCGTTATGCCGAGGGAGACGTCGAGCCAGGAGTTCACATGGTCGGTGGCGAGCGCCCCGGTGTGCTGGAAGGGGCCGAAGTTGAATATGTAGCTATGGGAGTAGAACGGATTGTCGGGCGCGGTGATGACCTCGGCGCCGAGCGGCGTGACGAACTGCCCGACTTTCAGGTCAATGCCGCCTTCGCTGAAGTCCGTAACCCAAGGTAAATGCGCCAGCACGTGGGCTTCGAGCGGACCGAGCTGCGTGCGACTATGGAGCGCGTAGTCCACCTCCCCGAGATAGTGGGTGTAGCGAACGTCCTCGCCGACGATCCCTACGACCTTGAAGCCGAAATCATAGCCGGTCGCCTTGGGATCGAGCGGACGCTGGATCGTGAGAAGGGCCTGGTTGAAGGTGGGCGTGCCGGCGCGGTCGTCGAACAGGCGACCGAAATTCAATCCGTTGTAAGGATTGTTGAAATTGGGCGTCGCGCTGCCTTCAACATAGCCGGTGATTGTAACCGTGTCCCAGAAGGAAGGGGGCGGCGCTGGCTCCTCCTTCTTCTTCGTTGCGTCCACGTCCGCGGCGAAGGCGGAGCCGGCGAACAGCGCCGCGACCGTGGCGGCTGTGAGGTAGGACGAAACTTTCATGTCTGGGGCTCCGTTTTTGGGCATCACATCTGAGACAGAGTTTTTCCTCCCCCCTTTGGTTTTCGCAAGTCTAAGCGGCAGGCGTTTGCCTAATTATTAGGCAATTTTCGGTTTCGCAAGTATTTTCTTGAAACCTGTGGCGAAAATGTCACATCAAAGCGTGGCCAAAATGTCACACTCACTTTTTGACTCGGCTTTTGGCGCGGGATGCAGGGGCGAGCCATCGCCTCGTCTCGGGCCCCTCGCTCGGTGTGACTTCGATCACTCCGTTTTTTGCGAGCATCACTCGCTTTCGGCGTTCTCTCGTGATCCGGGCGAAAGAGGCGCTCTGGCGTAGGTGACCAGAAACACCTCACGCAGCACTGGCGCAACGACAAGCAGCAGCAGGGGGCCAATGAGCATGCCTCCCACGACCACCGTGGCGAGCGGACGCTGCACCTGCGAGCCGATCCCATGCGAGACGGCCGCGGGAAGCAGGCCGACTCCCGCCGAGAGGGCCGTCATCAACAGGGGCCGCATGCGTTGCTCGGCTCCGTAAAATATCGCTTCTTTGAGGCCCATTCCCTGAATGGTGAGTTCTCTGAAATATGTAATGTTCAAAATTCCATCCATGACCGCAACGCCGAACAAGGAAATGAACCCGACAGCTGCGGAGACGCTAAAACTTAGACCCGAGACGTAAAGCGCTACGATTCCCCCGCTGATCGCAAATGGGATGCCTGCGAGAGCAACAAGACTCTCACGCAGTGAGTTGAACAGTCCATATAGCAAGATAAGAATGACCGCCAACGTCAGGGGGACGATAATTGCAAGACGTTTTTTGGCTTGCTGCAAATTATCGAATTCGCCCCCCCACAGTATCTGATAGCCAGAGGGCAGCTTTATGGCCTTTGCGACGCGAGCCTGGGCCTCGCCGATCGTGCTTCCAAGATCGCGTCCCCGGACGCTAAATTTGATCGGAATGTAACGCTGGTTACGCTCGCGGTAGATGAAAGAGGCTCCCGTGTCGACCGAGATCATCGCGAGCTCTCGCAACGGGATGTATGCGTTCCTCCCGCTCGCGGTCGGGTACCCGACCTTGATCTCCCCTATTGCGTCGAGCGAATCGCGAAATTTGGGCGCGAGTCGGACTTGCACTGGAAACTGGCGGTCTCCTTCAAGCACCTGCGTGGCGACCGAGCCCGCCATGGCCGCCTGGATCACCGAGTTCAAGTCGCCCGAGTTCAGGCCGTAGCGGGCCGCTCTTTCTCGATCGGCCCTGATGTTGACGTTCGGCTGCCCGAGCAAATGGAAGACGCCAAGGTCTTCTATGCCTTGCACCTGATGCAACTCTTGAAACACCTCGCTCGCGAGCTCCTCGAGCTTTCCCAAACTGGGACCAATGACCTTCACCGAGTTCTCGCCTTTGACGCCAGATAGCGCTTCTTCGACGTTGTCTTGAATATATTGGGAAAAGTTGAACCCGATGCCGGGAAGCTCATCCTCGAATTCTTTCTGCAGCCGCTGTGTAAGCTTTTCCTTGGTCAATCCGGACTGCCATTCCTCAAACGGCTTGAGCGGCGCGAAGAGTTCGACGTTGGAGAAGGGCGAGGCGTCAGATCCGTTGTCTGGCCGACCATGCTGCGAGACGACGGTGATGACCTCGGGATGCCGCAGAAGGATTTCGCGCATCTTACGCGTCGCAACGTCGCCGGCTTCGAGCGAAACAGTCGGCGGGAGCGACGCTCTGATCCAAAAATTGCCTTCTTCGAGCGTTGGCAGGAATTCGCTGCCCAGTCGCGTGGCCAAAAGCAGCGCTAGGACCAGAAAAAGCGCCCCGCCCAGCATCGTCGGGCCCGCGTTATCGAGCGCCCATCTTAGAACCGGCGTGTAGGCGGCGCGGAGCGTGCGGACGATCCGCGTCTCGACCTCGTGAACATTCTTGGGCAGGACGAGCGAGGCCAGCACCGGCGTCACCGTGAATGTCGCGAGCAGCGCTCCCGCGAGCGCATAGGCGTAGGTGCGCGCCATCGGTCCGAAGATCTGGCCCTCAACCCCGGTCATCGTGAACAGCGGCAAAAACGCCGTCACCGTGATGGCGCCGGTGAACGCCACCGCCTTTGCGACCTGCAACGCGCTCACCAAGATTAGGCGCAGCCGGTCGTTCCAACGCCGTGTGGCGCCGTAGCTCCCCGCCGGGGTTGTCGGATCTTCACCCCAAAATCCTTCGGTCAGCAGTAGGAGCAAGTGATTGCGGGCGTCCTTGTCGAGCTGGACGTTGCGGAAGATGTTCTCGACGAGGATCACGGCGGAATCGACGATGATGCCGAAGTCCACCGCGCCGACGGAAAGCAGGTTTGCATCCTCCCCCTGCCGCACGAGAATGATGATCGCGAAGAAGAGCGCAAAGGGGATGTTGACGGCGACGATGATCGCGCTACGCAAATCTCCGAGAAAAATCCACTGGATCAAAAAGACGAGGATGAAACCGAAATAGAGGTTGTGAAGCACGGTGCGGGTGGTGACGTCCACGAGCGAGCCGCGATCGTAGTAGGGCTGGATGCGGACCCCCGGCGGCAAGGAGCCATCCGAGTTCATCTTTTCGATTTCGGCGCGCACGGGCGGCAGCATGTCGTTGGTATGTTGCGTGCGGCCCATCAGCACGATGGCCGCCGCCACGTCGTCGTCATAGTCGCGGCCCGCGACGCCGAGCCTGGGCACGTAGCCCACGGAAACCTTGGCGACGTCCTTCAAAAGAGTTGGAACGCCATTTATTTGCGCAAGAACGATATTCTCGATGTCCTCAACCCGATAGCCGCGCGTTATGTCCTCGCCGCCGCCGTCATCGATCAGGCCGACGCCACGGATGTTGACGGATTGCTGGCCGATCTGCAGTTCTCTGCCGCCGACGTTGATGTTGGCGTTCCCGATCGCCGTTATGATTTGTGCAATGGTGACGTTAGAAGCTTCGAGTTCTCGCGGATCGACCTCGACCGAGAATTGCTTGGTTGTGCCGCCCCACGCCGTGACCTGAACGATCCCAGGTTTCGTCAACAACCGCCTCGCAATCACCCAGTCCTGCAGCGTCCGGATGTTGGTCAAACCAAAATTCGGCGGCGCCTTGACCTGATAGCGATATATCTCGCCTGTCAGGCTCGACTGTTGAATCTGCGGCGAGACACCGTTCGGCAAGGACACGTTCTGGCAATTATGCACTTGAGTTAGTCAAGTGCATAATCGCCCACGTTCTGCTGCAAACTTATCGCCGTCTGCGCATAGGCGAAATAGTAATCTATACCATATTTAAAAGTCACTCGAACAAAGCTCAACCCATAGAAAGATGTCGAACGAACATTTACAACACCAGGAGTCGCGTAAAGCCCGATCTCGATTGGAATTGTGTAGTACTTTTCCATCTCCTCCGCTGATAAGCCAGGAGCCTGCGCGGTAATTTCTAAAATTACGGGCGCGGGATTTGGATAGGCTTCGATGTTGAGCTTCGAGAATGCAAATAATCCCGCTGCGGCGAAGGCGATCACCCAGACCACGATCACGGCTCGGCGGGTGAGACCAAATACCAGCAGCGACTTCAGCAAGTTTGACCCTCTCTGGTCAGAGGGCGGGCGCTTCGGCTAGAGGAGAAGCGCGAGCTTGCTCCCCCGTATCACATATTTGAACAAGCGAGCCAGAATGGATAAATCCCTATTCACAGGGTTGGATCGATCGTGGTTGATTCTCGACCGCGAGTTTCCCTCCGCACTGCAGAAAAGCGAGCTTGCAAAATCGTCAGATGTTATGTTGGATTAGGCTTCGAGGTCCTTAAGCAGGCTTCAAAGGAGCCCCATTTCCCGAAGGGCTTGAGAGCGGGCGCATCCCATGAAAGTGGTCGTGGCAATGATCAAGCCATTCAAGCTCGCCGACGTTCATGACGCGCTGCACGCGATTGGGGTCAGCGGCTTGACCGTTTATGAAGCAAAAGGGCATGGGCATCAGAAAGGGCACTCGGAAATTTATCGCGCGGTCGAATATGTCGCGCATTATGTCTCGAAGCTTCGCGTCGAGGTGATCGCGACGGACGAGCGGGTCGACCAGATCGTCGGGACGATCTCCGCCGCCGCGCGCACCGGACAAACCGGCGATGGAAAGATATACGTTCAAGCGGTCGAAAAAGTAATGCGCATCCGCACGGGCGAAGCCGACGAATGGGCCTTGTGACTCCGGGAACGCAAAGAGGCGAGGGCGGCGCTTAAGCGCCGCCCTCGCCTCCCTGTGTCTTAAGCTTAGGCGCGATCCTCCTCGCCGTCGAGGCCGTCGCGGCCATGACCGGGCGCGGAACTGGCCGTGATCATCGTCCCGGCGCCAAACGCGGAACGCCTCCAGTTCAACCCTAAGACTTGTGCTGAGCCGGCTTTTTCGACTTGTGCGCGGGCTTCGCGGGTTTTGCCGCTTCCCCCGTCGGCGTCGGCGCAGCCGCGGCGGCGGGCGCAGGCGCGGCTGAGGGGGCAGCTGCCGGAGCGGGAGCAGGAGCCGGCGCGGCGACGACCGGAGCCGGCGCGGTCGGTTCCGCCTTCTTCATCTCAGGCATGGACGCAGGCTTGGCTTCTTCCGCCTTCGGCGCCGCGGGCGCCTCAGCGAGCTTCTTCTTGCAGTCGTTGAAGTAATCCCCCCACGGCTGGTAGAATTTTGGGTTCTCTTTCGCCGCGACCCATTGCGTCGCGCATTGTTTGACTTCCGCGTCCTGCGCCAACGTCACGCCGGGCTGCACGAGCGCGGCGAGGAGCGCTAGGCCGGATAGACGGAGAGATGTTCGAGAGATCGACATGGAATTTCCCTTAAAGCGCGCCGCTTTTCGCCTCGGATGATGACCGGACCGACGGACCATCCGTCGCGGCCTTGTGGGGCGCCCGGAGTTCGAGGAGACAGCTCGAGCCAAGCGCAGCACTCATGCTGAAGATAGGCGAGTCCATCACGAAAGACCCAAGGTTCTTCGCGGAACCCGCATCGAGTGAGAGAAGCGGCGCCGCGAAGGCGCCGCCCCGCTTTCAGTAGTTGTAAGCGCGCTCGCCGTGATCGGCGATGTCGAGCCCCTCGCGCTCCTGTTCAGGCGCCTCGCGCAGGCCCACGACGCGATCGACGATTTTATAGAGGATCGCCGAGCCCACGCCGGACCACAGCAGCGTCGCGACGATGGCGGTGATCTGCGCGGTCATTTGCGCCACGAGGTCGTATTTGCCTGCGTAGTTTTCGGCGATGTTGGTGTAGTCGGTGATGCCGACGCCGCCGAGCGCCGGGTTAACCAGCAAACCCGTGGCGAGAGCGCCGGTGATCCCGCCAATGCAGTGCACGCCGAAGACGTCGAGCGCATCGTCATAGCCGAGGGCGTTTTTCACCTTGGAGACGAAGAACAAGCAGATCGGCGAGACGAGGAAGCCGAGCGCCAGCGAGCCGATCGGCCCGGCGAAGCCCGACGCCGGCGTCACGGCGACGAGACCCGCCACGGCGCCCGAGATCAGGCCCAAGAGCGAGGGCTTGCCCTTCGTCGCCCATTCCGTTAGCAGCCAGGAGAGCGACGCCGCAGCGGTCGCGACCATCGTGTTGACGAAGGCGAGCGCCGTCGTGCCGTTCGCCTCGAGGTTCGATCCGGCGTTGAAGCCGAACCAGCCGACCCACAGCAGCGAGGCGCCGATCATCGACATGGTCAGCGAGTGCGGCGGCAGCGCCTCGCGGCCATAGCCGATGCGCTTGCCGACGATGATCGCGCCGACGAGGCCGGCGATGCCCGCATTGATGTGGACGACCGTGCCGCCGGCGAAGTCGAGCGCGCCGACGCCTTTCATCCACGGGGCGAGGCCGCCGGCGAGCCAGCCGACCGAGGAGGTCGCCGCATCGATCTTGGCCTGCGCCGCCTGCTTCGCCGCATCCGTCGTCGCCGCCGCGAGCTCCGCCGCCGCGTCGACGATCACATTCGGATCGGCGACCGCCCAGACCCAATGCGCGATCGGGAAGTAGATCAGCGTCACCCACAGCAGGATGAACAGGAACACCGCCGAGAACTTCATGCGTTCGGCGAAGGCGCCGATGATGAGCGCCGGGGTGATCATCGCGAAGGTCATCTGGAAGACGAAGTAGGCAAGCTCGGGAATCACGTGGCCCGGCGTGAAGGTCGGGGCCACCGCGTCGGCTCCGACGCCCTTGAGGAAGGCCTTGCCCAATCCGCCGATGACCGGGTTGAGAACGCCGCCGTCGCCGAAGGCGAGCGAATAGCCATAAAGCGTCCACAGCACGCCGACGAGCGCGACGATCGTGAAGGTCTGCGTCAGAATCGAGGCCATGTTCTTGGTGCGCACGAGGCCGCCGTAAAAAAGCGCGAGGCCAGGGATCGACATCATCAAGACGAGCGCGCTCGACGTGAGCATCCAGGCGGTGTCGCCCGGGTTGGGCGTCGGCGTTCCGGCAAGGGCTGGCGGCGCGGCAAGGACGGCGATTGCAACGATCGCGGTTCCCTTTAAGCCGCGAGGCAGACGAAGACTCATTTTTAGCTCCTGAGGAATTTGGAAAGAGGGGTTCACAGCGCTGCCGCGTCTGTCTCGCCCGTCCGGATACGAAGCGCCTGATCGATCGGCATCACGAAGATCTTGCCGTCGCCGATCTGACCGGTTCGAGTCGTATCTTGAATGATTCGAACCACCGACTGGGCCTGATCGGCCGGGACGGCGATTTCGACCTTTATTTTGGGGATGAATTTCACGGCGTATTCGGCGCCGCGATAGATCTCCGTATGGCCCTTTTGCCGCCCGTAGCCTTTGACTTCCGTCACCGTCAACCCGCTGACGCCGATGGCCGTCAACGCGTCACGGACTTCATCCAGCTTAAACGGCTTGATGATCGCGATTACGAGTTTCATCTGCCCTCCTGTTGTTTTCCCTTCGAGCAAGCGTTTTCGGCACATGAGGCGATGCCGCGATGCGCCGCTCATTGCCAAGCGCCACCCGATCGCGCGGCGACGCTCGCGCTATCCGTGATCAAATGTCATGCCATGGCCTCCGCGGTGCGCGAGGGCAGCGCGGGGCGCGCCTTGAGAATTTGGCGGCCAAAGGGGCCCCAGGGCATTGGAAAACATACTGCTTCTCCGAAACGGCCTTGAAGGGGGCGTCTCGATGGACTGCTGCCCGCGGAGAGAAAGCCGTCGCCTTCAGACGAACATTCGAGGGTAGTGGACGAGCGGACGCCGAATTTCATAAACAGTCCATCGCGCCTAAAAATTAGGCACAAGGCCAAAAATTAAGCGGCGCTCCAGAGCCGCCTTACAATCAGAAGAGAAAATTTGTCGCTTCCAGAAGGCAAAGGGGTATCTTCTCACGGCACGTCGAGACGGCGTCTCGATTTGCCGCCGCTGATGCCCAAGCCGTGCGCCCTTCGTCAAATGAGGACGCGCAGGCGCGGCGAATCTTCGACTCATCGATCCGTTTCGGAAAGGTCCCATGTCCGACGAAGCGCCCGCGGAACATTTCGAACATGCTGAACACGCTGAACATGCCGCGCATGACGGGTCGCCCTTCCTGTTGAAAGTCTCTGTCACCATCGCGATATTGGCAGTTGTCGCCGCGACCGTCGGCAGCTTGGAAACCTTGGAAACGGCAGCGACTCTGACGGAGCAAAACGCAGCTGCCCTGCTCCAAAACAAGACCAGCGACGCCTGGGCCTTTTTCCAGGCGAAGAGTTTAAAGAAATACGCTTCTGAAATCGCCAACCGGCTGGGCGGTTCGTCCTCAACAAATTTCTCGGAAGAAGCGGCGCGATACGCGGCCGAATCCAAGGATATAGAGAGGCAAGCGAACGAACTCGAGCATAAGGTCGAGGATCATCTCCACAAAGCCGAGCATCATGAACATCGCCATCTGGTTTTGACCACGGCCGTTACTCTGGTGCATGTGGCTATCGCGATCACCACCGTAGCGATCATCATGAAGGGACGGAAGTGGCCTTGGTACCTCGGAATGGGTCTGGCAGCGGTGGGAGCGGTATTGGCAGGCTATGCGTACCTATAATCTGCAGGCTACAACCGCCCCCGACGCTGCAGACCATGCCGTGGCCTCACATTGGAAGTGGATCGCGCCTCCTTCCGAACCGCTGTAGCCGAAGTCGCGACGGCTGCTCCGCGGACAAACCGGTATCACCTAAAAATTGCGCCCACGGTCGCCTGCACCACCCGGAACGTTAGCAATTCTGTCCTCTTGTTTTCTCTTTGAGAATTTCCTGCAGTTCCGTAATGACCGAAGTCGCGCTCGAAATCCAAAACATTCTGTCCTCTTCGCTCAGCTCATCCCAAACGTCTCCATTGGGCAGCATTTGCTCCTGCTTATCAAACAAAACACGACCAAGCCGATCGACTGACTGCAGTCCTATGCTTATCAAGCCCCCGAATCCGTTGCCTGCCTTGTCGCTCTCGTTTCGGTCTTGGTTTGTCATGCCGGCTATCCCTTTTTGCGAAGCACCCGTTCAGGCGAGCAAGCGGCCTTTGGCGCGTTCGGACGCGCCCCGGGGGGCCTCAAAAGTTCAGCCGCGGCCTGGCGTTTGACTGGTTGCTATTACTGCTCCTGAGAAACTTAACTCAAGCTGTAGTCAGAATGTGAAGCCAAGCCCTCTGGCAAAATTTCAAGACCGCGCTAACTAAAACATGGGCTTGACCGCCGTAGTTGGTTATCGGTTCTATAAATCGGGCTGGAGATCCCGCTTGGAGAGAGCTGAGAAGCCATTGCCAAAGCGCTCTGCGTAATCTCGCGTTGTTTAATTAAATATATTACAGAATAGCGGATAGATACAATGTATAATTGGCGGAATCTGAAGTATGATAGTTTAGGGTTTACCCAGCTGGCGAGCGGCGCCCAAAATCTATTGGCTAGCGACATGCGCACCCGAATTGCTTCCTGCGCTTCGTCGAGAGCCGCAATCAGGAGTGGATCCGTGCAGCCGGATGATAGCGCAACTACGGAACAGTCAGACCAAGGGGTCGCCCTCAAGTTGACGCCCAGAGATGAAGACGATGGCTCCGTCCAACAGCGCGAGCTTTTGCATGCGTTGCGCGCGATGCGCGCCGGCGATTTCACCGTTCGCTTGCCAGCTGACCTTTTAGGTTTGCCGGGGAAAATTGCCGAAACCTTCAACGACATCGTCGAAGCCAACCAGCGTATGGCCGAGCAGCTCGAAGACGTCGGACAGGTCGTCGGGCGTGAGGGAAAAACGCGCCGACGCGTCAAGTTCGGCTTATCGCAGGGCGCCTGGGGCGAGATGGAAGCTTCCGTCAACACGCTCATCGACGATCTGCTTTGGCCCACGACCGAGGTAACGCGCGTCATCTCGGCGGTGGCGCAAGGCGATCTGCTGCAGACCGTGCAGCTCGAGGTGGACGGTCGCTCGCTACAGGGCGAGTTTCTGCGGGCCGCCACGATCGTCAATGCGATGATCAAGCAGCTTTCGGTCTTCACCTCGGAAGTGACGCGCGTCGCCCGCGAGGTCGGAACCGACGGCAAGCTCGGCGGTCAAGCGCAGGTTCGCGAAGTGACCGGCGTGTGGAAGGACCTGACCGAGTCCGTGAACTCGATGGCCAACAATCTGACAGCCCAGGTTCGCAACATTGCCGACGTGACCATTGCGGTGGCCAGCGGCGACCTCTCCAAGAAGATCACCGTCGACGTGCGTGGCGAGATCCTGCAGCTGAAGGAAGCCATCAACACGATGGTCGACCAGCTGCGTTCCTTCGCGTCCGAGGTGACGCGAGTGGCGCGTGAGGTTGGCACCGACGGCAAGCTTGGCGGCCAAGCCATCGTGCCTGGCGTCGCCGGCACCTGGAAGGACCTGACCGACTCCGTAAACGCCATGTGCGGCAACCTCACCGACCAGGTCCGCAATATCGCGCAGGTCACTACCGCGGTGGCGCGCGGCGACCTGTCGCGCAAGATCACGGTGAACGTGTCGGGCGAGATCTTAGAGCTGAAGGACACCATCAACACGATGGTGGACCAGCTCAACGCCTTCGCCGGCGAGGTCACGCGCGTAGCGCGCGAGGTCGGCACCGAAGGTCGATTGGGCGGCCAGGCCCAGGTGCCGGGCGTGGCCGGCACCTGGAAAGACCTGACGGACTCGGTCAATTCGATGGCCGGCAATCTGACGGCGCAGGTCCGCAACATCGCCGAGGTGACCACTGCGGTGGCGCAGGGCGACCTGTCGAAAAAGATCACGGTGAGTGTTTCGGGTGAGATCCTGGAGCTGAAGGAAACCATCAACACCATGGTGGACCAGCTCAATGCCTTCGCAGGCGAAGTCACGCGCGTGGCGCGCGAGGTTGGAACCGAAGGCCGCCTCGGCGGTCAGGCCATCGTGCCCGGTGTGGCGGGCACTTGGAAGGATCTAACCAACTCTGTGAACTTCATGGCCGGCAATTTGACCGCTCAAGTCCGCAACATCGCCGAGGTGACCACGGCAATCGCCGGCGGCGACCTCTCGAAGAAGATCGCCGTCGACGTGCGTGGTGAGCTACTGGAGCTCAAAGACACCATCAACACGATGGTGGATCAGCTCAACCGCTTCGCCGGCGAGGTGACGCGCGTCGCGCGCGAGGTGGGCACCGAGGGCAAGTTGGGCGGCCAAGCCCAGGTGCCGGGCGTGGCCGGCACCTGGAAAGACCTCACCGATTCCGTGAACTCCATGGGCGGCAACCTCACCGCACAGGTTCGCAACATCGCCGAGGTTGCCACTGCCGTGGCCGAAGGCGACCTGTCCAAGAAGATAACGGTCAACGTCTCGGGCGAGATCCTGGAGTTGAAAGACACCATCAACACGATGGTGGATCAGCTCAACGCCTTCGCCGGCGAGGTGACGCGCGTGGCGCGCGAGGTGGGCACCGAAGGGCGCCTCGGGGGGCAAGCCAATGTTCCGGGCGTGGCAGGCACCTGGAAGGACCTCACCGACTCAGTAAATTTCATGGCCGGCAACCTGACGGCGCAGGTCCGCAACATCGCCGAGGTTGCGACCGCCGTGGCCGGCGGGGACCTGTCAAGGAAGATCACCGTCGACGTGCGGGGCGAGATTCTCCAGCTCAAGGAGACGCTCAACACCATGGTGGACCAGCTCAACCGCTTCGCCGGCGAAGTGACACGCGTCGCGCGTGAGGTGGGCACCGAAGGGCGCCTCGGCGGCCAGGCCAACGTGCCGGGCGTTGCTGGCACATGGAAAGACTTGACGGACTCGGTCAACTCCATGGCGGGCAACCTGACGGCGCAGGTGCGCAACATCGCAGAGGTGACGACGGCGGTCGCGCGCGGCGACCTGTCGCGCAAGATCACGGTGGACGTGAAGGGTGAGATCCTCGAGCTGAAGAACACCATCAACACCATGGTGGATCAGCTCAACGCCTTCGCTGGCGAGGTGACGCGCGTCGCGCGGGAGGTCGGCACGGAAGGCAAGCTGGGCGGACAGGCGCAGGTTCCGGGCGCGGCCGGCACCTGGAAGGACCTCACCGACAACGTGAACTCCATGGCCGGCAATCTGACCGCGCAGGTTCGCAATATCGCCGAGGTGGCGACGGCCATCGCGAGTGGCGATCTGTCGAAGAAGATCACGGTGGATGTGCGCGGTGAGATTCTCCTTCTAAAGGAGACACTCAATACGATGGTCGAGCAGTTGCGCTCCTTCGCGGCGGAAGTGACGCGCGTGGCGCGCGAGGTCGGCACGGAGGGGCGGCTTGGCGGCCAAGCGGCGGTGGCCGGCGTCGGCGGCACCTGGAAGGACCTCACCGACAACGTCAACCTGCTGGCCGCTAACCTGACCACGCAGGTCCGCAATATCGCCGAAGTGACGACGGCGGTGGCGCGCGGCGACCTGTCGCGCAAGATCACGGTGGACGTGAAGGGCGAGATTCTCGAGCTGAAAAACACCATCAACACCATGGTGGATCAGCTCAACGCCTTTGCCGGGGAGGTGACGCGCGTCGCGCGCGAGGTCGGCACCGAGGGCAAGCTGGGCGGTCAGGCGCAGGTGCCGGGCGCCGCGGGCACCTGGAAGGACCTCACCGACACCGTGAACGTCATGGCCGCAAATCTGACCGAGCAGGTGCGCGGCATCGCTAAGGTGGTGACCGCCGTCGCCAACGGCGAGCTCAAGCAGAATTTGACCGTGATGTCGAAGGGCGAGGTGGCGGCCCTCGCCGAGACCATCAACAATATGACCGATACGCTCGCCATCTTCGCCGATCAGGTCACCTCAGTGGCCCGCGAAGTTGGCGTGGAAGGGCGTCTGGGCGGCCAGGCTTACGTCCCGGGCGCGGCCGGCACTTGGAAGGACCTCACCGGCAACGTCAACCTGCTGGCCGCCAACCTGACCACCCAGGTGCGCGCAATCGCCGAGGTCGCCACCGCCGTGACCAAGGGCGACCTCACCCGCTCGATCCAGGTGGACGCTCGCGGAGAGGTGGCGGAACTCAAAGATAACATCAACACGATGATCGACAACTTGCGGCTTACCACCGACCGCAGCACCGAACAGGACTGGCTGAAGACCAACCTCGCCCGCTTCACGAATATGCTCCAGGGCCAACGCGACCTGAATAACGTCGGGCGCATGCTGCTGGCTGAGCTGGCGCCGCTGGTCAACGCCCAGCAAGGGGTCATCTACCAAATAGACGCCGAAGAGTTGCAAAAGCTGACACTGCTGAGCGCCTACGCCGACGACGCCGTCAGTGGACACCCCGAGCGGGTGGAAATCGGCCGGGGGCTCGTCGGCCAGTGCGCGCTCGACAAGCGCCGAATGCTGATCGCCGACATACCTGGCGACACGGCGCCGATCGTCTCCGCCCTGTTTAGGGCGCCGCCGCGCAATGTCATTGTGCTGCCGGTGCTGTTCGAAGGACAAGTGAAGGCGGTGATCGAGCTTGCCTCGGTGTCGACGTTCACAATGCTCCAGGTCGCCTTCCTCGAGCAGCTGACCGCCAGTATCGGGATCGTGCTGAACAGCATCGAGGCGACGATGCAAACGGAGGGTCTGCTGAAGCAGTCCCAGCAGTTGGCGATCGAGCTTCAGACGCAGCAAAAGGAGCTTCAGCAAACCAACGAACAGCTGGAGCAGAAGGCGCAGCAGCTGGCCGAACGCAATGTCGAGGTGGAACGCAAGAATCAAGAAATTGAACAGGCGCGCCGCGCGCTGGAGGAGAAGGCGACCGAGCTGGCGCTGACCTCGAAATACAAATCGGAATTCCTGGCCAACATGAGCCACGAGCTGCGCACGCCGCTCAACAGCATCCTCATCCTGGGCCAGCAGCTCGGGGACAACCCCGACGGCAATCTGAGTGCAAAACAAGTCGAGTTTGCTCGCACCATTCATGGCGCCGGCACGGACCTCCTCAACCTCATCAGCGACATACTTGACCTGTCAAAGATCGAATCTGGCACGGTCACCGTCGAGGCCGAGGATATTTACTTCACCAATCTTCTCGACATGGTGAGTCGCCCCTTCCGCCATGAGGCGGAGAACTGCAAGCTCTCGTTCGACGTGCAGGTCGATCCCAACCTCGGCCGCAGCCTCATCACCAATTCGAAGCGCCTCCAGCAGGTGCTCAAGAACCTGCTGTCGAACGCCTTCAAGTTCACAGAGCACGGCGGCGTCCGCCTCAACGTCTCTAAGGCCATTAGCGGATGGAACGCCGATCATCCCGTGCTGCGCCAGGCGCCGGTCGTGGTTGCGTTCGAGGTCTCGGACACCGGCATCGGCATCCCGCTCGAAAAGCAAAAGATCATCTTCGAGGCGTTTCAGCAGGCCGACGCCAGCACCAGCCGCAAATATGGGGGCACCGGGCTAGGTTTGGCTATCAGCCGCGAGCTGGCCAATCTGCTAGGCGGAGAAATCCAATTGCGCAGCAACCCGGGGGTGGGTTCCACATTCACTCTTTACATCCCGCTGAAGTATGTCGGGCCCTCGACCCCGCTGCGCTCGACCTCGCAAGAGGCGACGGAACATGCCAAGCAGCCGATCGTCTTCCCGCCAATCGCTTACCCGGAACGGCCTTGCGAGACAGTGGCGGATGACCGGCAAATGATCCAGCCCGGGGACGCTGTGCTGCTGATCGTCGAAGATGACCCGCATTATGCCCGCGTCATGGCCGATCTCGCCCGTGACGCGGGCTTCAAGACCCTGGTGGCGATGCGCGGCGCCGACGCCCTCGACCTCGTACGCCAGTATCATCCGGCGGCCGTGTCCCTCGACGTGTTTCTGCCCGACATGCTCGGGTGGACAGTCCTCAGCCAGCTCAAGCAGAATCCAGCGACTCGTCACATCCCGGTGCAGATCGTCACCCTCGACGAAGATCGTCAGCATGGCCTCGCTCGCGGCGCCTTCTCGTTCATGACGAAGCCCACCACCGCCGAAGGTCTTAGCGCCGCGCTCGCCAAGATCAAGAATTACGCTAAGCCACGCCGCAAGCGTCTTCTCGTCATCGAGGACAATCCGGCGGAGCAGTTGAGCGTCGCCGAGCTGCTCGGTCACGACGACATAGATATCGCAATCGCCGGCACTGGCGGCGAGGCGATGGAACTGTTGCATGAGCAGCCATTCGACTGCGTAGTCCTTGACCTTCGACTGCCCGACATGACGGGCTTCGAAGTCCTTGAGCGGCTACGCGCCGAAGAGACGCTGACCGATATGCCGGTGGTGGTGTTTACGGGCCGCGAACTGACGCCAGAAGAGGATGCCGTGCTGCACACTTTGGCCCGCAGCATCGTGGTTAAGGGAGTGGAATCGCCCGAACGCCTGCTCGACGAAACATCTCTGTTCCTGCACCGCATCGTCGCCGACATGCCAGCGGAAAAGCAGCGCATGCTGGAACGTCTGCAAAATTCTGATGAGGACCTGCTTCAGCGCACGGTGCTGGTGGTTGACGACGACCCTCGCAACATATTCGCGCTCAGCAGCGTGCTGGAGCGGCGCGGCATGAACGTGCTGACGGCGACCACCGGCCGCGAAGCCGTCACGATGCTCGAATCCAACGACGTCGCCATCGTGCTGATGGATATCATGATGCCGGAAATGGACGGCTACGAAACCATGCGAGTCATGCGCGCCAATTCGGCGTTTCGCCGCCTGCCGATCATTGCGCTGACGGCGAAGGCGATGAAGGGGGATCGCGAAAAGTGTTTGGAAGCGGGCGCCTCGGATTACCTCGCCAAGCCGGTCAATACCGAACAGCTTCTGGCCGCGCTGCGGATGTGGCTGCATCGCTAATAAGGGGGAGGGCCGTGACAGACGACAAAGTCAACATCCTCCTAGTCGACGACCAGCCGGCGAAGCTTCTCAGTTACGAGGTTATCCTCAAGGACCTCGACGAGATTCTAATTACGGCCAACTCGGCGCGCGAGGCGCTGGCGCACCTGCTCAAGACCGACATCGCGATCGTCCTGGTGGATGTGTGCATGCCGGATCTCGACGGCTTCGAACTGGCCGCGATGATTCGGGAGCATCCGCGCTTCGAGAAGATCGCCATCATCTTCATCTCCGCGATCCATTTGACCGATCTCGACCGCTTGAAGGGATACGAGTGTGGGGCGGTCGACTATATTCCGGTCCCGGTCGTGCCGGAAATCTTGAGAGCCAAGGTGCGCGCATTCGCCGATCTGCACCGCAAGACTCGGCAACTTGAACGTCTCAACCTCGAGCTGGAACGACGCGTGGCGGAGCGGGTCGCGGAACTGCAGGAGGCCAATGAGGAGATACAGAGCTTTGCATCCGTCATCGGCCATGACTTACGTGCGCCATTGGTCAACATCATGGGTTTTACGAGCGAACTCCAAGCGCTGGGGAATGCAATTTTCGAACGTCTCGGAGAAGGAGGAGAGGCTTCTGCCGGGGAACGGTTTGACCCTAAAGCGGCGGCGGCCGAGTTCGACGAATCGATCGGCTTCATCAAGGCGGCCACTGCGAAGATGGAGCAATTGATCAGCGCCGTTTTGGCGCTCTCCCGGACGGGTAAGCGCGAACTGAAGCCAGAGAACATCGACACGTCGGCGCTGATCGACGGCGTCATAACAACTCTTGCTCATGAAGCTCAGGCCGTCGGCGCGGAAATCGAAGTGGGAACACTGCCCTCGATCAGGTGCGACCGCCTTGCTCTCGAGCAGGTGTTTTCCAATCTTCTCGACAATGCGTTGAAATACCTTCGACCCGGCGAGCCCGGGCGCATTAAGGTCACCGGATACGCTGCTTCGGGGCGGGTGGTTTACGAGGTGCGCGACAATGGTCGAGGAATTGCCGAAGCGGATCAAAAGATGGTCTTCGAACCGTTTCGTCGCGCCGGTCCACAAGATCAGCGTGGCGAGGGCATCGGACTCGCTCACGTCCGGGCGCTGGTCCGCCGCCTCGGCGGAACGATCAAGCTTACGTCGGCGCTCAACACCGGCTCGACCTTCAGGGTGGTGTTGCCTCAAGACTTCACCGACCAGTGAATGAGGCCGTGACCATCATAATAATCAAGGACGATGAGGGACATGCGCCGCTCATCGAAAAGAACGATCGCGCTGCAGGGATCAACAACGCCATCGTAGCTTTCACCGACGGCGCCGGCGCGCTGAGCTGCGAAAGTTTCTCGTTCGCTCTATGCAATGAGAGGCAGGGTCTCGGCCCTTTCTCCTGATATGGCGGCATTGACCGCGAAGGGCGGCCCGTCACGAAATTTATCCATAAGGACGCTCCGCCGCTGCATCTGCGGTCGGGGCCTGGACTGAGTTCCGCTCGTGGCTTTCAGCGCCCGATTTTCGTGCGGACCTCGAGGAGTTCCGGAAAGAACGACAAGTCCACGACCTTCTTCAAGAAAGCTACGCCCGAAGATCCTCCGGTGCCGGGCTTGTAGCCGATTATCCGTTCGACAGTTTTCATGTGGCGGAAACGCCAGAGTTGGAAGTTCTCATCGATGTCCACGAGCTTTTCACAAAGCGCGTAGGCAGCCCAATTGGGTTGAGGGGCAGCGTAAATCTCTAGGAATACCGGGATCAAACCGCTATTGCGGCGGTAGGGCTCCCGCCAGTCGCGCTCGAGGCAGCTAGTCGGAATGGGGTGGCCTCGTCGGGCCAAGTGCCTCAGGAACTCGTCGTAGAGACTGGGAGCTTCCAATTCGGCGCGGAGCTCGCGCTGGGCGGTCTCATCATGGGCGAAAACACTCAGCATCTCCGATTGTTTGTTGCCCAGAATGAATTCGATTGCCCGATACTGCGTGGACTGAAGCCCCGAAGCTGGCCCCAGCACATGACGGAATTGAACATATTCGCTGGGCGTGAGCGTTTCCAGCACGCCCCATTGCTCGAACAGCTGCCGCTGAATGGCTTTCGAACGGGCAAGGATTTTTTCACACGGATCAAGATCGTCCGCCCTAATGCGCTCACGAGCGGCGCGTAGTTCGTACAAGATGAGCTTGAACCATAATTCAGTGACCTGATGGATGATTATAAACAGCATTTCGTCATGATGGGGAGGTTTACTGAGCGGCTGCTGCGAGCTCAACAAACGGTCGAGATGAAGGTAATCGGCGTAATTCAATTGTCCCTGGAGATCTCGATGTATTCCAGGTTCGAGAGGCCGCTGATGCTGGAAGTCGGACATATTCCATTCTCGCACTGTCATCTTCTGCACCAAAGCTCTTCGTCCCAGCGCTGACGTGCGGCGAGGTCAAATAGGCGCCTCTTTAATTAGAGGGGCCCAGCATCTGATCCAGCGATCGCTGCGGGGCAAGCGCCGCCGCACACGAACAGCTCGGTCGTCCCCTCGTCCGCATTCCCCGAGCCATAATTTGAAAGGCAGGGGGCCGCATCTATCTTCTTTCCTGGACCCCGATGATGGGAGGCTTCGCCATCGTTCGGAAGGAGTGAGCATGGCGCGGCTACTGGAAGGAAGGCGGGCTCTGGTGTGCGGTAGCAGCCAGGGGATCGGCCGGGCGATTGCCGTTCATTTCGCGGATCTCGGCGCCGAAGTCATTCTCCTCGCCCGCAGCGAAGCGGAGTTGCAACGCTTGCGTGGGCGGCTCGGCTCTTTGCAGGGACAAAGACATGCCTATTTGGCTGCCGATCTTGCCCATGCCGGCCGCTTGAAAAAGCTTTTGGAAGAACGGCTGCCTGAACTTCTTCCGATCCACATACTGGTCAACAACAGCGGCGGACCGCCGGGCGGGCTACTGTATGAGGCAGCGCCTCAGGAGTTCATCGAGGCCTTCACCCAGCATCTGGTCTCGAGCCAGATTCTCGTCCAGGCGTTGCTCGCCGGCATGAAGAGCGAAGGTTTTGGCCGGATCATCAACATCGTTTCGACCTCGGTCAAGCAGCCCATTCCAGGGCTCGGCGTTTCCAACACGGTGCGCGGCTCCGTGGCTAGCTGGGCCAAGACCCTGGCCCGCGAACTCGCACCCTTCGGCGTCACCGTGAACAACATCCTCCCCGGCGCGACCGAGACCGCGAGGCTCGCCTCGATCGTCGAAGCCGAGGCCGGCCGCTTGAACGAACCCATTGAGTTGGTGGTTGAGCAAATGAAAAAGGCGATCCCGCTAGGACGCTTCGCCAAACCGGAAGAGATCGCCTATGCGGCAGGCTTTCTGGCGTCCGAGCAAGCGGCATACATCACCGGCGTCAATCTGCCAGTCGACGGGGGGAGGACGATGAGCTTGTAACGGCCATGCAAAGAATTGCGAATTACATCGATGGCGAGTTGGCTCCGCCGCGCTCGGGTCGTTATCTTGAGAACTTGGAGCCAGCCACGGGCCTTGGCTATTCGGAAGCGCCAGACTCCGACGCGAGCGATATCGATCGAGCCGTGGACGCCGCGGACAGGGCCTTTTCCGCCTGGGCGGAGGCGCCGCTGGACGAGCGTGCGCGGCTGCTGCGCCGGCTCGCGGAGCTGATCACGGAACGGGCGGAAGCATTCGCCCACGCCGAATCAGTCGACTCCGGAAAGCCCTTAAGCGCGGCGCGACAGGTCGACATTCCCCGCGCCGCCGCCAATTTTCAGTTCTTCAGCTCCGCGATCCAGCATTTCTTTTCCGAGTCCCATGCGACGGGGACACAGGCGCTGAATTACACGCTTCGCGCGCCGCTCGGGGTGGTCGGCTGCATCTCGCCCTGGAACCTTCCGCTCTATCTTTTCACCTGGAAGGTCGCGCCGGCCCTCGCCGCAGGGAACACGGTCGTCGCCAAGCCATCAGAGCTCACGCCGATGACGGCCTATCTTCTCTCGGAAATCTGTCGGGAAGCGGAGCTTCCGCGGGGCGTCCTGAACATCGTCCATGGCGTCGGCGCCAAAGTCGGGCAGGCCCTGGTCGAACACCCGAAGGTGCGCGCCATCAGCTTCACCGGCGGCACCCAGACCGGCGCCCGCATCGCCGCAACAGCGGCTCCGCGCTTCAAGAAGCTCTCTCTGGAGATGGGCGGCAAGAATCCCAACATCGTCTTTGCCGACTGCGATTTCGAGCGCGCCGTGGCGACCTCGGTGCGCTCGTCCTTCTTCAATCAGGGCGAGATCTGCCTGTCGGGCTCGCGGATATTCATCGAGCGGCCGATCTTCGACAAATTCAGAGACGAATTCGTGCGGAGAACTCAGGCGCTGCGCGTGGCCGATCCCTTGGTTGAAGGCTGCGACGTCGGCGCTCTCATCTCCGAGAACCACCTCCACAAGGTGCTCTCCTACATCGGTCTGGCTCGAGAAGAAGGTGGGCGGATTCTAACCGGCGGCCGGCAAGCGCACTTGGAAGGCCGCTGTGAGGGAGGTTTTTTCGTCGAGCCGACGATCATCGACGGCCTTTCTCCTTACAGCCGGGTCAACCAGGAAGAGATTTTCGGTCCCGTGGTCACATTGACGCCGTTCGACAGCGAGGACGAGGCGGTCGAATACGCCAACAGCACGCCGTACGGCCTGTCCGCCACGATCTGGAGCGAAAACATCAAGCGCTGTCACCGTCTGGCAAGCCTGGTCCAATCCGGTGTGATCTGGATCAACTGTTGGCTGTTTCGGGATCTTCGGACGCCCTTCGGCGGCATGAAGCAATCGGGGGTCGGCCGCGAGGGCGGCTTCGAAGCGCTCAAGTTCTTCACCGAGCCCAAGAACGTCTGCGTTTATCTCGGAGGCTAGCCGGCATGACGAGCCCACGCATCGACTCGCAGCGAGCCCCGGAACCCGTAGGTTCCTACCCGCATGCGAGGCGAGTGGGAAACCTCTTGTTTCTCTCGGGCGTGGGTCCGAGAAAACGAGGCGAGAGGGCGATTTCGGGCGTACAATTGGGCGAGCGAGGCCAGGTCGTTTCTTACGATATCGAAGTTCAGTGTCGCTTGGTTTTCGAGAACGTCCGCCTCATACTGGAAGAGGCCGGTTCCCAATGGGACAATCTGGTGGACGTTACCGTGTTCCTGACCAACCTGGAACAGGACTTCTCTGCTTACAACCGGCTCTATGCCGAGCATTTCAAAAGCAATCAGCCCTGCCGGACAACCGTCGGGGTTTCAAAGCTGCCGACGCCGATCGCGATCGAGTTGAAATGCATCGCAACCATCGACTGAAGCGAGAACGCCATGCGAGAGCTCAAGCCCTTCAACTTCCGGGAATGGATCGACAAGAATCGCCCGCTGCTCAAACCGCCGGTTTGCAACAAGCTGGTCTTCGAGGACGCCGAGTTCATCGTCATGGTGGTGGGTGGTCCGAATGCCCGCAAGGACTATCACTACGATGAAGGCGAGGAGCTCTTCTACCAAATCGAGGGCGACATGGTCCTCAAGATCATGGCGGACGGAAGCCCCAAGGACATACGCATTCGGGAAGGCGACATTTTCCTCTTGCCGCCGCGCATCCCCCACTCGCCCCAGCGCTTCGCCGATACGGTGGGATTGGTCATCGAGCGCAAGCGTCATCCCGAGGAGAAGGATGGCCTGCTGTGGTACTGCGAGAACTGCGCGAACCTGCTGTATGAGGAGTATTTCCACCTCCAGAACGTCGAAACCGACTTCCCGCCGGTCTTCGCGCGCTTTTACGCCAAGCTGGAAAACAGAACCTGCAAGCGCTGCGGAAAGGTGACGGAAACGCCGACGTAAAATGCTCAAGATCGATATCCATACTCACCTTCTGCCGAAGGAATGGCCCGATCTTCGGGAGCGGTATGGCTACGGCGGATTCATACAGCTCGAGCATTACCGCCCGGGCTGTGCGCGCATGCTGCGGGACGGCGAGTGCTTTCGGGAGATTGG
Organism: uncultured Alphaproteobacteria bacterium; assembly: GCA_963829075.1. Taxonomy (GTDB): domain Bacteria; phylum Pseudomonadota; class Alphaproteobacteria; order Rhizobiales; family Beijerinckiaceae; genus Methylocystis. The sequence continues at coordinate 72,281 of CAWHHH010000003.1, forward strand.
AAGCAATTGCTGGGACGCGAGAACCCGGCTCGAGGAGTGCGACAAGGCGGGCGTCCAGGTGCAGGTGCTCTCCACCGTGCCGGTCATGTTCTCTTATTGGGCGAAGCCGGCGCACGCCCTCGATCTGTCGAAGCGGCTGAACGACCACATTGCCGGCGTCGTCGCCGACTTCCCCAAACGCTTCGTCGGGCTCGGCACGCTGCCCATGCAGGCGATCGATCTCGCCGTAAAGGAGCTCGAGCGCTGCGTCCGCGACCTGAAGCTCGCCGGCGTCGAGATCGGCACAAACGTCAACGGCCTCAACCTGAACGATGCGACGTTCTTTCCTCTCTATGAGGCCGCGGAAGATCTGGGGGCGGCTATCTTCGTGCACCCCTGGGACATCCTGGCTCAGGAGCGAATGAGGAAATACTGGCTGAGCTGGCTGATCGGCATGCCCGCAGAGACCGCCTTGGCCATCTGCTCGATGATCTTCGGCGGAGTTTTTGAGCGCTTTCCGCGCCTTCGGGTCGCCTTCGCCCACGGCGGCGGCGCCTTTCCGGGAAGTCTAGGGCGCATCCAACACGGCTTCGAGGCGCGCCCGGACCTCTGCGCCGCGGACAACCCGATCGAACCCAATCGATACCTTGGCCGCTTCTACGTGGACTCCTGTGTTCACGACCCGCGCCTCCTGCGTTGCCTGATCGATCTCTTGGGCGAGAAATCGATCGCTTTCGGCTCCGATTATCCTTTCCCGCTGGGGGAAATTCGCCCCGGCGCGATGATCGACGCGATGGGTTTAGGCGAGTCCTCCAGGGCGCGCCTGCTTCACGGATCGGCCCTGGAGTGGCTGGGCCGGAAGCTGGAGGATTTCCTGTGAGCCCGGTCCAACTCCGTATCGGCGGTCGGACTTTCCGCGCGAACTCGGCGAGGCACATCGACCTCTCGATTCCGGTGAGCTTCCAAGACGAAGGACCGAGCGCCTTCGGCGCGCCGCCTGCCAGCGCTCGAACCGTGGAAACGGAGCGGTTTACCGGAGACACGCGCCGCGGCGGCAGCTGCAACGTGAGGGAGTATCGGTTCACACCCCATTGCCACGGCACGCATACCGAATGTGTGGGCCATATTGTGGACCAGGAAGTTTTGGTGGCCGAGCTGTTGGGAGACGCTCTTATTCCGGCGACCCTCGTCTCTCTTACGCTGGAGAAAGGGGGATCTTGTGCGGAAAGTTATATCTCCGGCAAAGCAGATAACGATCTTCTCATTACCCGCAGGCGCCTTGTCGAGAAGCTGCAGCGTCTGGATGACGAAGACTTCCATCAGGCTCTCATTATCCGCACGCTTCCCAACTCACCCGCCAAGAAAAAGCGGCGATATGATTCAGCGCCTTATTTCTCCAACGAGGCGATGGCGGAAATCGCCCGCCGTAAGGTCAATCATCTCCTGGTGGATGTGCCCTCAGTGGACCGCATGGATGATGGGGGCGAGTTATCGAACCATCGCCTTTTCTGGGAGGCGCCGCCTGGCAGCCGGGATCTGAGGCAAGCGCGAGCGCCTCACCGCACCATTTCCGAATTCATCTTCGTGCCGGATGAGGCGCATGACGGCTATTACCTGCTCAATTTGCAAATCACTCCGTTTTCGGGTGATGCGGTTCCCAGCCGGCCGCTGATCTTCCCGGTGGAAGTCTCGTGAGTTCCTCAATCGGCAAAGCCCTCGCGGAAAGGCTGGATCGGGATGACCCGCTCGGCGCCTTCGGGGAGCGCTTCCACATTCCGAAACGCCAGAATGGAGAAGACGAGATCTATTTCTGCGGCAACTCCCTGGGGCTGCAACCGAAGTCGGCGCGGCGTTACGTGGAGGAGGTGCTCGACGCCTGGGCGCGCATGGGGGCGCGAGGACATTTCGAAGGCGATCATCCCTGGCTACCGTACCACGAATTCGCGACTGAAAAGCTGGCGCGCTTGATCGGCGCTCTGCCTTCGGAAGTGGCGGCGATGAACTCCCTGACGGCGAACCTCCACCTCCTCATGGTGAGCTTTTACCGGCCCACGCCCGAACGCCACAAGATTCTCATCGAGGCGCACGCCTTCCCGTCCGACCGTTATGCGGTGGAGTTGCAGATCCGGTTTCACGGCTTCGATCCTGATGAATCACTGATCGAGGGGACGAGGCAGGGGGAGTTGATCACACGCATGGACGATTTGCTGGAATTCATCGAGCGCGAGGGTGAGAGCATCGCGCTTATCCTCTGGCCGGGCGTTCAGTTTTACACGGGACAAGCCTTCGCGCTGGAAAAAATCGTCGAAGTCGGCCATCGGAAAGGCTGCGCGGTGGGATTTGACCTCGCGCACGCCGCGGGCAACCTCGTCTTGAATCTGCACGACTTAAAGGCGGACTTCGCCGTCTGGTGTTCCTACAAGTATCTCAATGCAGGGCCTGGCTCGGTGGCGGGCTGCTTCGTCCACGAGAGCCACGCCAAGCGATTCGACCTTCCCCGCTTCGCCGGCTGGTGGGGACACGACAAATCCACCCGCTTCGCGATGCCGGCCCGCTTCAATCCGCTGCCGGGCGCTGAGGGCTGGCAGCTCAGCAATCCGCCCATCCTTTCTCTGGCGCCGCTCCTCGCTTCCCTGGAGCTGTTCGACGCGGCCGGCATGGAGGCGCTCCGAGCAAAATCGAAAAAGCTGACCGGCTACTTGGAACGCCTGTTGATCGAGCGCTGTGGCGATAAAGTCGCCATCTTGACGCCAGCCGAGCCTGACGAAAGAGGCTGTCAGCTTTCGATCCGGCTGCAGGACGGCAAGCGGATCCACGAAGAGCTGACGGCTGCCGGCATCGCCTGCGATTGGCGCGAGCCCGACGTGATCCGCCTCGCGCCGGTTCCGCTCTACAACCGTTTCGGGGAAGTTTTCGACGTCGTCGATAGGCTCGAGAGGATGCTCGAGCATGCGTAGCACGAAGATCACGCTCATTGGCGCTGGCCTCGCGGGGTGCCTTTTGGCGATCTACCTCGCGCGCCGGGGATTTTCGGTCCAGGTCCTCGAGCGCCTTCCGGACATGCGAAAGCACGCCATTCCCGCGGGAAGGTCGATCAATCTGTCGTTGTCCGCTCGCGGCATTCACGCGCTCCAGGAAGTCGAACTCTATGGAAAGCTCGAAGCGCATCTGGTCGCCATGCCCGGGCGGATGATCCACGGCGAAAAGAGCGAGCTCTTCTATCAGCCTTATGGACGCGACCCATCCGCCGTTCATTATTCGGCCGGGCGCGGCATGCTCAACACGCTGCTGCTCGATGCAGCGGAATCGGCGGGCGCCGAGCTGTACTTTACGACAGGCTGCACAGGTTTGGATTTCGAAAATGGCCGCTTGTTCTTGAAAAACGAAAAAGACGGAACCACGCAGGCGCAGTCCTTCGAAACGCTCATCGCGATGGACGGCGCGGGTTCCGTGGTCCGCCATGCGATGATCGAGCAAGGACACATCCAAGGCAGCGACGAGCATCTGGCGCATGGCTACAAGGAGTTGAAGATCCCGGCGGGACCGAACGGCGCCTGTCGGCTGGAAAAGAACGCGCTGCACATCTGGCCGCGCGGCGGCTTCATGCTGATCGCGCTCCCCAACACCGACGGCAGCTTCACCTGCACGCTGTTCCTGCCGTATGCGGGTCCTTCGAGCTTTGAAACGCTTCGGGATGAAAAGAGCGTCCTGAGCTTCTTCGAGACCGAATTTCCGGACGCGCTGTCTCTCATCCCCAGTCTGAGCCACGATTTCCTGGCCCATCCCACGGGAACCCTGGGCACGGTGCGCTGCTTCCCGTGGCATGTCGGAAACAAAGCGCTGCTTCTTGGCGACGCCGCCCACGCAATGGTTCCCTTCCACGGCCAGGGAATGAACTGCGCCTTCGAGGATTGCGCCGTTTTCAGCCAGTTGCTCGACAAGCACGATGACTGGGAAAGCCTCTATCTCGCGTTCGAAGCCTTGAGAAAGCCCAACGCCGAAGCCATCGCCGATATGGCGCTGGAAAACTATGTCGAGATGCGCGACGCCGTCAGGGATTCCAAGTTCCACCTGTGCAAGAAGATCGAATGGCTCCTCGAAGCGCGCCATGCCCAGCGCTTCATCTCGCGCTACGCGATGATCATGTTCCGCCGTATGCCCTACCGGATCGCCCAGGCGCGGGGCGAAATTCAATCGGCCATTCTCGAACAGCTGTCGGCCCCCATCGACCGGGTCGAGGATGTTGACCTCGAGCTAGCCGATAAGCTCATCGTGGAAAAACTGACGCCGCAGCCCGAAGAAGAAAGCCTCTTATAAACAGCAGGATTGATAGCTTAGCTGGGCTGCGACGAATGTTAACAATTGCCGATGCAGGAAAAGGCGTCGGGTGTCCGAAATCAGATCGTCCGCGTTAGGTGGTTCGAGGAACATTCAAGTGCTGCTGGGGCTCCCCGGTACCAAATCACAGGTTCAGCGCGTCCAGATTTCAATCGTCTGAAGCTCGATATTCCGGTCAAGATTCGTCCCCGGGCCACGTTCAACCACGGCGCAAGCAACCGCCTTCGCAAGCATCGCCGCGGAGCGATTGACGTCGACACGTCTGCGATGGCGCGGGCAGCCGAGAATCCTTTGAGCGCTCTGACTCGGCTTGCGTGAGTCGGCTGCGCCATTCCCGCCAAGCCTTCGGCGGAGCCGGCGGCGAGCGAATGCAATTTCGTCGCAAGCTGGACGATGGCGCGTGAGGCTCTAGCTCTGAAACTGCAGCCTGTAACGCAGGTCGGGCGCCTGCCGGGCTGCGCTTTGGGGGGAGAGCAGACGATGATCTCGAGACGAAACATTCTCACGGCGACGGCCGCAGGCGCGATGGCCGCGGCGGCAAAGAGCGGCCGAGCAGCCTCTTTCGGCAACCCCGACGAGCCGCCGCAAGGAGCAATCAATGCGACGAACCCCGCGAGCACGACCGATCCGGGTCCGCACAATGATGTCTTGGCCGGCCAGTTCCCTGCCGCGCAGTCCCCGCCTGCGACCGACTTCGGAGACCTCCCTCAGTTTTGGGCGTCGTTCAACAATGCGCCGAAGCGCATTCAGAACGGGGGTTGGGCGCGTCAGGTGACCCAGGCGGATTTCGCCATTTCCGACGCCATTTCCGGGGTCAACATGCGGCTGACCGCCGGCGGGATAAGGGAATTGCACTGGCATCTCGCGTCCGAATGGGCCTACGTGACTTATGGAGGCTGCCGGGTCACGGTTCTCGACGACAAGGGCCGCGCCTATGTCTCGGACGTGAAGGAAGGCGACCTTTGGTATTTTCCTTCGGGCTTCCCGCATTCGCTGCAAGGTCTCCCGCCGGACGGGTGCGAGTTCGTCATCTGCTTCGATGACGGCAAAGCCACCGAATTCAACACCACTCTGGTGACGGACTGGCTCGCCCATACGCCTCCGGAAATTCTTGCGGAGAATTTTGGCGTTCCGGTCACAGCGCTCTCAAAAATCCCGCTTTACAATCGCTATATCTTCCAGGGTCAGACGCCGCCTCCCTTGGATGTGGTCAAGAGGGCGATGGAGAAGCCGGGCGACTATCCTCCCTATCCCTTCACCTTCTCGCTTGCCTCATCCGCGCCCGTGAAGAAGACGAAAGGCGGGGAGGTCCGCGTCGCGGACAGCAGCAATTTCAACGTCTCCAAGACGATCGCGGTCGGGCTCGTCACGATTCACCCCGGCGCCTTGCGGGAATTGCATTGGCACCCCAATGCGGACGAATGGGCCTATTGGATCAAGGGCAAGGCGCAAGTCACGGCGTTCGAGACGGGTCCGAAGGCCGTGACTTTGAACTTCAGTCCCGGCGACATCGGCTACGTCAAGCGTAATAACGGGCACTATGTCAAGAATATCGGCGACACCGATCTTCAGTATATCGAGGTGTTCCGGAGCTCCTATTACGCGGATATCTCCCTGTCGGACTGGCTCACGCATTCGCCGCCGGAAATGGTCGCCGAGACTCTCAACATCGATGCGGCGACAATCGCAAAATTCCCTAAAAACCGGCCGCTCGTGATGCCGGAGTGATGGGTCCCAAGCAAGGAAGGCGAGGGCTGCTGCAGCCTCACCGCGGCAGCCTCGGCGCCTTAAGCGCCGTGTCAGCCGCCCATTGAGGGGCGGCTGATGTGGGCTGCAAGCAGTTGATCCTGAAATCCGAATTCGTAAGGCCCCGTTTAAGGGACAAGCGCTCTATTCTCATGGCGTGGTGGCGGAACATGGGATTTCCGGTCAGCGATACGGATGAGCCGGGGCATTGAAGCGCGCCGCGTCGCAATGGATGCTGCGGTGCATTTTAGGCCGTCAGCCCAGGCCGGCCCTTTTTCCGACCCCGCATCGGTGGCGTCGATAATCTCCGGGGGCCCCAAAAAATACCTCTTCATCTCCAAACCAAGCTGAGAAAAAGCAACAGCAGAAGAACCAAGCTCGTGCTTTTCCAAAAAAGCAGCGGATTGCGCTCATAGAGCGCCTTCTTCGGCTGAGCGGGCACAAGGCCGCGATGGGCGCCATTCTCGAGCTCGAAGGCGAATTCCAGCACGTCGCCATAACGATCGCGCGGATCGACCGCGATCCCTCGCAACACCGCTGCATTGAGCCAGGCAGGCAGGTCGAGTCTTCTGCTGCTGAGCGGGCGCGGCTTGCCGAAGCGCGGCTTGGTGAAGGGCTCGATCTCGCCATAAGGGTAGTCGCCCGTGAACGCGCGATAAACCGTGACTCCGAGCGCATAGAGATCCGACGCTTCATCGCCTGGCGAGCCCAGGAAGAGCTCGGGCGCCATGTAGCTCGGCGTGCCGGGGATGTCATCGGCGCAAAAATCCTCAAGGCGCGGCGCCCGGCAGACGCCGAGATCGACGAGACGCAAGCCGCCGTCCTTCAAGAGCAGCACATTGTCGGGCTTGATGTCACGATGGATGACGCCGCAGCGATGCAGCGCCGCGACCGCCCGGGCGAGGCGCGTTGCGATCGGGACGCCTTCCTCCAGACCTATCTTCGGCGCGCGCCGAAGCCGCGCTTCCAGCGTTTCGCCGTCGTAAAAGGGCATGGCGGAATAGAGGCGCGTGCGCCGGCTTTCCTGCTGCTCGACGATTTCCCCGATGAAGGGGCTGCGCACGCGCGCCGCGACCCAGGCTTCATTGACGAAGGCTCGCCGATAGCTCGCGTCGGCAGCGACCCGAGGATGCGGAAACTTCAACGCAAGCACCCGACCGTCGCGAAGGTCGGTTGCACGCAGTAGGCGACTATAGCGCGCGTCTGAAATCAGTTCTTCAAGCCGATAATCGTCGACGACCTCGCCAACCTGCGGCAGCGCCTCGATCGGAAGCTCGGCGACGTCGCGCGCCAGCGCCATCTCGTCGGCGGGCGGCAGGTCGATCACGTCGGCGACGAGCGCCGTCGCATTGTCGTCGCCGCCGGCCGCTAGCGCCGCCGCGACGAGCTTTTTCGCGGCTTCCTGCGGCGAGACGCGCTCGGAGAGCATCTCGCGCATGTGTGTATCGCGCAGAATGCCATGCACGCCGTCGCTGCAGAGCAGGAATTGGTCATGCAAACGCAAGGCGTGCGAGGCGTGGTCGACGCGCAACGTGTCCTCGAAGCCCACGGCGCGCAGCAGCGCGTGAGCGAGCTGTCCCCGCCCGAGGACATGGTCATTGGTCATTTGCTCGAGATCGGAACCCCGCAGCCGGTAAGCCCGGGAGTCGCCGACATGGACAAGAAAAGCCGTGCGCCGCGAGAAGATCAGCGCCGAGAAGGTCGTGGCCATCCCGGCGAGATTGGGATCGACGCGCGCCTGCGCCGCGATCCAGGCGTTGATCGACTCCAGAGCGCGGCCGGCAGCGCGCGCGACGCCGAGAAGTCTCGGGCTGCGCGAAATAAGCATCGATGAAACCGCGTACGGAGGTTTCGGCAGCCTCGCGTCCACCGCTGTGGCCGCCGACTCCGTCGGCGATTGCGGCGACGACGCCCTGGAGCGAACCGGGGCCCAGCGGCCCCGGGGCGCTGGCGACATAGTCCTGATTGTCTCGCCGCTTTCCTGTTTCGGTGCAAAAGCCGATCTCGACGCGCAGACCGTGATCGTAACGGGCGAGCAGCGGGAGTCCTCCGGCGGGATCAGATGCGCGCGCCAGAAGCGGCGCCCCACGTCGTGCGCCAGCGCGATTTCACCAGCAGTAAGCCGAGGAGGCCGAGAAGCGCAAGCAGCCCGAAGAAGGTGAAGCCTGCGAGAAAGCCGCCGGTCGCGCCCTTCGAGAAGGCGAGCGTTTTGGCGAGAAAATAGCCGCCAAAGCCTCCCGCGGCGCCGACGAGACCGGTCATCGCCCCGATCTCGTTACGAAAACGCTGCGGCAGGAGCTGGAACACGGAGCCATTGCCCATGCCGAGACTCAGAACACCGAGCGAGAAGAGCCCGACGGCAGCCCACGCGATCAGCGGAAGTTGCGTGAGCGTCCAGCCTGGGCCCACGGCGGGCGCCGGCCCCTCGGGCATCATCGCGACGCCGAAATAGCATAGCGACACCACGCCGAATAGGATGGAGAGCGTTTTGATTCCGCCGATGCGATCGGCGATATAGCCGCCGATCGGGCGGAAGCCAGAGCCGAGCGCGACGATAAGAGCGACGACGAGGCCCGCGGCGACGCCGCTCGCATGATACTGAACAGTGAAATAGAGCGGCAGCGCCGAAGCGAGGCCGACAAATCCGCCGAAGGTGATGAAGTAGAAGAACATGAACCAGCGGCTGTCGGAGTCGAGGAAGATGCGGCCGTAATCGGCGAGGCCGATCTTGCTGCGTGCGGCAGGCGCGTCTTTTGCGGCGAACACGTAAACGGCCAGCACCATCGCCATCAGGATCATCAATATCCCATAGACGGTCTGCCAACCCCATTTTTCCGCGATCGACGGCGCCAACAGCGTGTCGAGCACCACGCCCATATTGCCTGCGCCGGCGATTCCCATCACCACGCCTTGATATTGGGGTGGATACCAGCGGCTCGCCTGCGGCAGCGCGACCGCGAAAGACGCGCCGGCGAGGCCCAGCGAAAGTCCAAAGAGCGCGATCGGCAATGGATCCGAGAGACCGAACAAATAAACGAGCGTGACAGAGAAGAGCACGACGACCTGCGCCATGACGCCGGTAATCTTGGCGCCGATCGCATCGGCGATCAGTCCGAGCGGCAAACGGAAAAAGGCGCCGCCGAGCACCGGGATGGCGACGAGGCCGAGCTTTTGCTCAATCGAAAGATGCATGTCCTTGACGATGTAGATCATCAGCGGGCCGAGCGACACCCAGGCCATGAAGCTCACGTCGAAATAGAGAAAGGCCGCGAGCAGCGTCGGCCAATGACCGGCTTTCTTGAAGTCTTCGAATTTCATTGGCTCGGCGATCCGCGTCGCTCGGCCAGAAAAAGAAAAAGCCGCTGTTCCGATAGTGCGCGCATCATATGCGGCGGCTATCGGAACAGCGGCGTTGCTGTGAGGACGTTTCGATCCAGGAAAAACGGCAGGCGCCACCACGTCTGTTCGATCTCCCGTCGTTGCAGAAGACCTGCGGCCAGCGCTGGGGATGGACCGCCGACAAGACGCTTTCCGTGGCGCAGGAGCTGTATGACGGCGACGGCAAGAAGCTGATCACCTATCCGCGCGCGGAGGCGCGATACTTGACTGAAAATCAGGTCGCCGACGCGCCGGCGATCATCGCCGCGCTGACCCGACTGCGCGGCTTCGCCCAGCTCGAAATCTCGCCGCCAGTAATCCGGCGCGGCAAGTCGGGCCATTTCTGCGACAAGGCTCTGGAAGGCGCGTCGCATCATGCCGTGGTGCCCAACGTCAATGTTCTCGACGACCTTGAAACCCGATTGGCGCGCCTGAGCGAGGACGAAAAACGGCTGTTCGCGTTGGTCTGCCGCTCGTATCTGGCCGCCGTGATGCCCGACTACGAATATCGCCAGACCGTCGTCACCATGTCGGTTCCGGTTCCCGGTAAAGTCGCAGCGGAGTTCCGTGCGGTCGGACGCATTCCGTTGCGACTCGGCTGGAAGGCCGTCTATCAGGCGATCGATCCGGACGCTGAGGCGGAAGTGGAACAAACGCTTCCCATGCTCAGCGATGGCGAGAAAGCGATCCTGTCCGATCCACGGGTCGAGGCGAAAAGAACCCAGCCTCCGCCCCGCTACAACGAAGGCACGCTGGTGGACGCCATGCAGAACGCATGGCGCTTCGTCGAGGATCCCGCCCTGCGCGAGATCGCAAGGTGATCGACGGCATCGCCACCGCCGCCCATGAGTTGATCGACGCATTGCTCAAGCGATCGAGCGGAACGGTCGATCTGGCGACGTCGACGCTCGCGCGTCGACCGGGACGCCGGCGCCCAAACGGACAGGCCGGCAGCCGGCCGAAACTGAACGACACGAAAACGGTTCGCTCACGTCGCGGAGCGCAAGCGGCTCAGGTGTCCACGGCGAAACCCGCTGCATCGGCCGCGAGCGCTCATGCCGAAGGAGCTGTTCGCTCGAAAGCGCCTACCGACAAAATGGTCGCTTACGCGCGAAACCTCGCACGGTCGAAGAAAGTGACCTTGCCTGATGGCTACCAGCAGGACTTTAATGCATGTCGCCGGTTTCTTGATGAGCATGCCCGGAAGGAGCTTGTGGCGCGAACGCAACGAGAGTTTGGGCGGCGCCAAGAGAAAAATTCAGTAACGAATCGCGTCATGTCGCAGCGAAATCTGGGTTCGGGTCCGCTGGCGCACACTCGAATTCACATCTTGGTTTATCTGGTAACCAGCGGCGCCCACTCGCCACATCGTCGGCGTAGGGCCGCCGAGTGCCGCCGAATTGAATGAAGCGAACCGGCGCGCCTGGGCCGGCTCCGGCGCGAGCGGGCAGATGCGCGATGACACAGCTCAGATGCAACAGAACGCACCGCGCGCCAGGCGAAGGCCGGTGGGTTGCTCACCAAAGCGAACCCTCGTAGCCTAAGCCTGCTTTCTCTCCTCCGCTAATTTGGAATGCGAGCGGCTTCTCGGCGGAACAACAGCAAGGTTGGACGATGCCCACCATCGCTCTCGTAGACGATGATCGCAACATTCTCACCTCCGTGTCCATCGCACTGGAGGGAGAAGGCTATCGCGTGCAGACTTATACCGATGGAGCCGCGGCGCTCGATGGCATGCGCGCCAATCCTCCCGACCTCGCGATCTTCGACATCAAGATGCCGCGCATGGACGGCATGGAGCTTTTGCGTCGACTGCGACAAAAGTCCAATCTGCCTGTGATCTTCCTCACCTCAAAGGACGAAGAGATAGACGAACTTTTTGGGCTCAAGATGGGCGCCGACGACTTCATTCATAAGCCCTTCTCCCAGCGTCTGCTCGTCGAGAGAGTGAAGCTGATTCTTCGGCGCGCCAGCCCGAAGGATGCCGCCGCCCAAAAGGATTCTGAAGCCAAGGTTTTGGAGCGCGGCGCGCTGACCATGGACCCAGATCGCCACTCCTGCACTTGGCGCGGCGACCCGGTGGTGCTGACCGTCACCGAATTCTTGATTCTCCACGCCCTGGCTCAGCGTCCCGGCGTCGTGAAAAGCCGCAATGCGCTCATGGACGCCGCCTATGACGATCAAGTTTATGTCGACGATCGCACGATCGACAGCCACGTCAAGCGGCTGCGCAAAAAGTTCAAAGTGGTCGATGCCGATTTCGAGATTATCGAAACGCTGTATGGCGTCGGCTACCGCCTCCGAGAAGCATGAGTTTGCGCCGGCTGCAAAAGAGCTTGCGCGATCCATGCGCGAATGGACGCGAGTGCCGAGATCGGCGCAACCAGCGCGGAAATCGGGAAGAGCTACGATGTAAGCGGCTGGACGATTGCGAGGCTGACGCCACACGGCGCCTTACCCCTGGAGTGGCGAGTTGGAGGCTCCCATCGAGAAAGCTGTTGCGGAGCGCCTTGAAGAGCGTTTCGCCCGGGGGCCGGACACGGCCTTTGCAATTGGGGTTCAACGAGGCTGGAACTCTCCTGCCGCCGGCGCTGGCCTTCTGGCGCAGCTTCGCCATGCGCTTCGTCGCGGCGCTCTGCTCCCGCACGGAGGCGATAGCGGTTCCTCCGCCGCCGTTGGAGGAACTGACCACCCTGATCGACGCCGCGCCGCCGATGCCGCGCGGCGATTATTTTGACACCAACCCCGTTACGCCGCTCTCCTCACGCCGTCATCACCCACTTTTCGGCATAGCTCGGAGGGGGCAAATTGCGCTTTAGGCGCACCAATGCAACAAAGCGCTTCAGAATCTTTCCTCAGAGACGCGGACGTGAACCCGACGGATGAATTTAGAAATCTGATTTCGTTGTTTCCCGAAGGCGACGAGCTCTTCGGAGGAGCTTATTACATCCCGGCGGTGCTCACTCCAGAGCCCTACAAGCGGCTTTTGGTTCACGATCGTCACATGACGGTGGCGATGGAGGAGTTCCACGGTTCGCCGGTCGTGGTAAAAGTTCTCAATCGCAAGTTGGAGGGGAATATATACAGCCGCCAGATTCTGCTGAAGCGGAGCGAGGATGGAGCTGTAGTTCAGTTCGCGGTTATGAGGTTCGACTTGGATATGGTGCTGCCGGCGGTTCGCGATGAGATCCTGAGCGAGCGGACGCCGCTGGGGCGGATCCTGATCAACTACAATGTATTTCGTTTTGTGGATCTTGGCGCGATTTTTCGGGTCACGGCTGGTCCGGTATTTGCCCGATTGTGCGGCTGCGCCATGGGAGAGGTGACCTATGTGCGATTAGCGACCATCTTCTGCAATCAGCATCCCGCGGTCGACCTCCTCGAAGCTGCCGCGCCCATAGAATGGCCTTCATGATCGAAACCAAGGCTATCGACCCAAGTGGCATTGCGCTTGATTGCCCTCATTGCGGCAAAGCACTCCTCACAGTGTTTCCACATGGGCCGAAAAAAGCCTTCGATCACTATCTCTATTTTGATGGCAGTCCCGGCACGATTGAGTTGACCCCTCGACATCGCCGACTTGGGTGGCATATCGAAGTGCGGCTGGGCACATGCCCTTTCTGTGCTGGCGATTATTTCGGGATCACGGCGAGGTTCGTCGATGCAATACCCGATGACGACTTTATCCATGTCTATTTTTTCCGAAATGGCGAACGTGGCGACGAAAACAATTTTATCGGGCGGCGCAGCGAAGAAACATGGATCATTTCGCACTTCGATACCCCCCTTGGCCCGATGCTTGAACATCAATTTGGGCCATTCGCCGTAACCTTTGACGAGCGTCTCGGGCCGAAACGCATTGCCACTTGCGTTATCGGAGGCCCGTCGGATCTCGCGAGACATTTTTTGCTGACTCAGTGGGATGAGCTGCGCACCATGCCGAAGGCCTTGGGTCGTTTTCGGCCTCACAGCTAAGCTGCTCGACGAGGATGCAGCGGAGGAATTCCAGCTCTGGAAATTGGCGGTAAACCTCGAGTGGCATATGGCCGTCCTCAGCTGCGAGGACGGGAATGGTAACGCCGTAAATCGGGGCTGGCACGTTGGGCGAATGCAGGCCAAGCTGGCGGCAGGAAAACATCCCCCGACCCAAATTATCGCCACCGCTTTCCGGCTGAGATCATCAGCCATGCCGTCTGGCTGTATCACGTCTTTAAGGTAGCCGCTTTGATGTCTCCCCAAGCTTCGTTGTCATGCGCCAGCTCGCGATGCGCTTCCGCGGCATTCTGCGCGGCGACGATCCAGCCAAGCTCGATCGTTGGCTTAGCGACCGCCGTTCTCGGAGGATTGGCGATGTCGGACGCCTTACTGGCATCGGGCCTCGCAGTCGTCGTCGCCGGTGTGTTCGCTTCCAAGACGCTGGTGCATGGGTTCGTGAAGGGTGCGCTAACCGACGCCGAATTCCGAGACGGTCTCATCCTCGGCTTCGCAACGCTGATCGTGTGGCCGCAGCTTCCGGATCGCTATCTTGGTCCCTTGGACGCGCTCAATCCGCACACGCTTTGGTTGCTCGTGATCCTCGTCCTGACCTTGGGGGCCTGCGGTCACGTCGCGACACGGGCGCTCGGTGCGCGTTACGGATTGCCGATCGCTGGCCTCGCATCGGGATTCGTCTCCAGCACCGCGACGATCGGCTCGATGGCCGGCCGCGCTGCGGCGGCGCCGACATGCCTGAAGCCCGCCGTCGCGGGCGCGACTCTCTCGACGGTCGCAACTTTTCTGCAAATGGCGCTGCTGCTCTTTGCCACCAATCAACCGACGTTTTTGGCCATGACGCCGATATTAGCGGCCGGCGGCGGCGCGGCGACGCTCTATGGATTAGCCTTCACCTTGCTAGCGCTAAAGTCGAGAGAAACGCCGCAGACAGCCCCAGGCCAAGCCTTCAGCATTCGCGTGGCTATTGCGCTGGCGGCGACGATGGCCCTGATGTTGATCGTCGGGGCTTTCTTGAAGGACCGTCTCGGCGATTTAGGGATCGTCGTCGGCGCGGCTTTCGCGGGACTCGCCGACACCCACGCCGCGGCCGTTTCGGTTGCGTCGCTGGCGACAACCGGAAAGTTGACGCCGGAAGACGCGGTGCTGCCCATACTTATCGCCATGACGACCAACGCCCTTTCGAAATGCGTCGTGGCCATCGCCACAGGTTCCCGCGGATTTGCCGTGCGGATTATTCCCGGACTCCTCCTCTCTATCGCCGCAAGTTGGGCAGCGAGATTGACGATATCTCTCCACTCGAGTCTTTCTAATTTAGGTTGAAGCGTGACCTGAGTTTATGATGTAGGCGGCGGATTACCGTGCCCGACGTTCTTTACGCCGGACACGTAACCAAAGCCGAAACCGGCGACCAATGAACACAAGATAAGGGATCAATTTACGGTTTGGCTCTTTGGCGCGAGCACGAGAATGTGGATCGACGAAAGAATCCTGAGGCGCGGGCTCTTGGCCATTCCTCTCGCTGGGCTGGCCGTAGGGCTCTCGGCGTGGCTCTCGGAACGATCCGATTTGGCGCAATGGGCCTTTGGGCTAGGCACGGCGCCAGTTATCGCGAGTCTCGCGATCTCCATCATACGCGACATTCGCGCGGGTCGAATGGGCGTGGACGCGGTCGCTTTCATTTCAATGGTGGCGGCGCTGGCGCTCGGCGAGAATTTGGCGGGGGTGATCGTCGCCGTCATGTATGCCGGCGGCAGTCTGCTGGAGGATTTCGCGGTCGGACGCGCGGAACGCGATTTGAAAGCGCTCATAGATCGCGCGCCGCGTCTCGCCCACAGGAAGAGCGGCGAGACAATCGAAGACACGCCTATAAATGACATCGCCGTCGGGGACGCTATTCTGGTGCGAGCCGGAGAGGTCGTCCCGATCGATGGTCAAATCACAAGCCTCAGCGCCCTCATCGATGAAGCAGCGCTGACCGGCGAACCCATTCCGGTGGTGCGGAACGCGGGCGAATCCGTCGGCAGCGGCACGATCAACGCCGGCGAAACCTTTGAGATGCGGGCGACGACGACCGCTGGCGACAGCACCTACGCGGGCATTGTCCGAATGGTCACTGCCGCACAAACCGCCAAGGCTCCTTTTATCCGCATGGTGGATCGCTATGCGCTTTTCCTTCTGCCGGTCACTCTTTGCGTCGCTGGAGCCGCCTGGTGGCTGTCAGGGGATCCAATTCGAGCGCTCGCAGTAGTTGTTGCGGCGACGCCCTGTCCGCTTATCCTCGCTGCGCCTGCAGCCTTCATTGGCGGAACCTCGCAAGCCGCCCGCCGCGGCATTCTGTTCAAGGGAGGCGGGCCGCTCGAGGCTCTCGCTCGCGTCCAAACTGTGATGTTCGACAAGACGGGGACCCTAACCGTTGGGGGCGCCAGATTGGTCGCGATAGATACGGCTCCAGGAACCGCTCCCGAAGAAGTGTTGCGAGTTGCCGCCTCTCTCGAACAGGCGTCACACCATATCGTCGCGGCGACGATGGTCGCTACTGCGCGAAGTAAAGGCCTTTCTCTCGCTATTCCGCAGAACGTTCGCGAGGTTCTGGGCTCCGGACTAGAGGGCCTCGTCGATGGACAAAAAGTCGGTGTCGGCTCCCTGCAACTCGTCAATCGCGAAGGCCGACTGGACGAATGGGCCCGGCGGGCGGCCCGACGGGCGTCATGGCGCTCGGCGCTAACGGTGTTCGTAGCCCTGGAGGGCCGCGTCGTCGGCGTCCTCCTGTTTGCGGATGAGCTGCGTCGTGAAACTCCGCGGTCCATTCAGGCTCTACGAAGGGTGGGGGTCACCAGAATCGTCATGGTGACCGGAGATCGCGCCGAGCCAGCCGAAACGATCGGATCCGCCCTCGATCTCGATTCAGTGCTCGCCGACCGCGTTCCTTCCGACAAGGTCGATGCTGTCGCCACAGAAAGGCGCCTTGCTCCGACATTGATGGTCGGCGACGGCATTAACGATGCTCCGGCCTTGGCTGCGGCGAACGTCGGTATGGCTATGGGCGCTCGCGGCGCAAGCGCCTCCTCCGAAGCGGCGGACGTGGTCATTCTTGTCGACAGGCTTGATCGTGTTCCGGAGGCGGTCGCAATCGCCAAACGCACGCGCACAATCGCCATGCAGAGCATCATTGTCGGGATGGCGCTGTCCGGATTGACCATGATCGCCGCCGCCTTCGGCCACGTCACGCCAGTTGCGGGGGCGCTCATACAAGAAGCGATCGACGTCGCGGTGATTCTAAATGCGTTGCGCGCGCTCAGCCCATTAAGCGGTTTCGATCAGGCGCCGATGTCGGAGGCGGCGACTGAGATTCTTCGCAAAGATCATGAAAGACTTGAGGAAAGCCTTGAACGGCTTCGCCAGATCGTCGACTCGCTAGATAGCGCAGAAGCCGCCGACGCAGTAACATTAATCTGCGAAGCCAATCGAATCGTCGGATCGACTATCGTCAAACATGAACGCGAGGATGAAGAAATCATCTATCCGCGCGTATCGAGCTTTTTGAACGACGGTCATGGCCTGAGCGCTATGAGCCGCGCGCATCGGGAAATCCAGCACCAAGCCCGACTGTTGGCCCGTCTGTCGGATGGGTTGCAGCCGAATGAGACCGAGTCCTATCTCATCCGCGACGCACAACGTATCGTCGAGTCGATCGAATCGCTCGTGCGTATTCACAATGCGCAAGAAGAGGACATTTACGAACACGCCGCGGCGCGGTCTGGAGTTGAAGCGCCAACAGAAAGCGGCGCAAAACCCAGCACGCCGCATGAAGGCGCCCCTACGGCTTTTGAAAAGGCTGTCGGGGCCGCGTCCAAATACCCGCGGCGTTGGCGAATTTCGGCAGTTACGCTTATCGCCCTGGCGATAGCTGGCGGAGTCGCCTACTGGCGGGATCAGAATTACCCCTTCGCGGGTCGAGGACCCTCGTCGCCAAAACATTCGTTGGCTTCTATTACGGCGCCCGCCGTCATCGACGCAGTAACGGCGACGCCAATCGTCGCCCGAGCCTCGGGCGTGATTGACGCAGTCTCTTGCGATGTCGGTTCGCTGGTCGAAGCCGGACGAGTCTGTGCGACAATCGATCCGCGCCCATACCGGTTGCTTTTCGAACAGGCTAAGGCAGCTCTTGGGCAGGCGAACGGGCGGCTTGAAATAGCCAAGACCCAATTGGCTCGCGCACAAGCGGCTTTTGAGCGCAGTCAGCGTCTCGCCCAGCGCGGCGCCAGCGCCCTGAGGGCTGTCGACGCCGCTCGAAAGGCTCTGGAGCAAAGGCAAGCGCAAGTCGCGCGCGACCAAGCGAACGCCGAGGGCGCCAAGGCAGCTCTCAGCGCGGCGGAAATCAATCTATCCCACACGGCGATCGTTTCACCGATTGCGGGCACGGTGATTGTTCGAAGCGCCGAAGTCGGCAAGCAGGTCGGTGTCGGGATGATTGAATCTCTGTTCCTTGTCGCGGCAGATCTTCAAATCGTCAAAGTTACAGTCGCCGTGGATAGGCGAGTCGCCGAGGCGCTAAAGCCAGGCGATTGTATTTCATTCACTACAGATCTCGCGCCAAGCCATTTGTTTCAGGGTAAAGTGACGCAGATTTCACTCGCCTCACAGTCCACTGACGGCGCAGAGAAATATGATCTCGTCATTTCTGCAGCCAATCCTAGCTCGCTGCTCAGGCCGGGCATATCGACACCGATCCTGATAACGCTTGCCGGCGCTGCTTCTTGCGGGCCGAGCAATAGCTTGACCGTGTGCAGAGAAGATCGAGTTGGTCCCTCGGGCAGGGCATGCGAGTTTTGACCGCGGAGCGGATCGGCGGTCAGTGGCTGATTTCCGGGGTGGCCGGCGGGTCTGGCGTCTGTCCAGACTGCAGAAAGCGATCGACGCGCCGATACGGATGGCACGAGCGCCATCTGCAAGGTTTGCCGGCGCAAGGCGCCCCTGTAACGGTGAAGGTCCGTCTCCAGCGCTGGCAGTGTCAAAACGGAGCCTGCACCCGTAAGACCTTCACCGCGCAACTGCCCGAGGTCGCGGCTCCCCGGGCGCGACGCACCGATCGGGCGGCCGAAGTCGTTTATCTTTTCGGCCATGGCGTGGGCGGGCGCCCAGGAGAGCGCTTGAGCAAGCGAATCGGCATGCCGACGAGCAACGACACGATATTGCGCTGTCTCAAACGACGGGTAAAGGCGCGCAGCTCCGAAGACAACACGCGAGTCGTGGGCGTCGATGATTGGGCGTGGCGTAAGGGCTCCACTTACGGGACTATCATCGTAGACTTGGAGCGACGGGAGGTGCTCGATCTACTTCCGGAACGCGTCGCAGGCATGACTGCTGACTGGCTCAAGCGCCATCCTGGCGTCGAGATCATCAGCCGTGATCGCTGCGGTTCGTTCGCCCAAGGCGCGCAGGAAGCCGCGCCGCAGGCGCGGCAAATCGCCGACCGTTTTCATGTCGTGCAGAACCTGCGCGAGGCCGTTCAGGCGCAACTCAGCCGCGCGGTCGGGTTTTCCGCACGTCCTTTGTTGCCGGCGGAAGGTGAAGAGGTTGCCAGCGTGAGAGATAAGCACGGCGGCGCCGAGCACCGCCGCCTCACCAGATTAGCGAACGAGCATTCGAGGCAAGCGGTTTTCGATCGCGTTCACACGCTCCGGAAGGAGGGCAGAAATGTGAGTGACATTGTGCGGCAAACGGGGTTTGATCGCCGCACGGTCGCCAAATGGATCCGAGCCGATGTGCTTCCCCAACGAAGCGCTTCGGCGCCAAAGACGACGTCCCCGCGGCATTTCGAGGATTATCTGTCACGCCGCTGGTCAGAAGGTTGCGTGCGCGGCCGGCGCCTTTTCCAGGAAATTAAAGCACGTGGTTACACAGGGAGTTTTTCAAATCTCGAACGGCTATTGGCGAAGTGGCGCAATCCGAAACGCAAAGCGGCAACGACTGCGCCGATGGTTCCGAGGCCGCAGCCTCTTGATCCCGCGACTGGACGTTCGATCTCGCCGATTGTGGCCGCAGCGCTCTGCATCAAGCCGCGTGGATTGTTGACCGCCAATCAGGCTGCAAAAGTCGATGCGATGAAAAAGAGCTCGCCAGAGTTCGCCGCGATGCGTCGAACTCGCCATGCGATTTAGGGGCATGCTCAAAAGCAAGAGCGTTGGCAAGCTCGGCGTCTGGCTGAAAGACGCTCAGAAGTCGGGCCTCTACGCGATGCAACGTTTCGCTCGCACGCTGCAGAGAGACATCGACGCGGTGAGGAATGCCGTTACCGAGCCTTGGAGCAATGGCCAAACGGAAGGGCAGATCAACCGCCTGAAAACACTCAAACGAATGATGTATGGCCGGGCTGGGCCAGAACTCCTCCGCGCGCGCATGCTTCCTCTGTAGCGGCTCCCGCAACAGAAAGTGAGGCAGAACCCTTTCAAGCGGGAATTATGACCGATTCTCTCCGCACCGCAACGGATTTTTCGTTAACGAGAGATTAACGGCACTTGGCGCGCGAACCGAGAACATTCTACACATGCTTCGTGCATAAAGCGCCTGATTCTGTTATATTTTCCCCGTTCTGCACGGCTGTCAAAAAATTCGCGCGCGCGTAGAGCTTGAGCCAACCTCGAAGATGAACCGTTGAGGGGGGGGGGGGTTGAATGGGGCCGGGCGCTCAAGCGCCCGCAGGAGGAGCGAACCTCCACACCGGAATTCCCATCTTCCGCGCCTTGTCGGCGAGGTTCTCGACGATCCCCGATCCGGGAAAGGCGATGACTCCGATGGGAAGCGCCTCGAGCAGAGCGTCATTGCGCTTGAATGGCGCCGCGTTCTTGTGACGGGTCCAATCCGGCCTGAAGGCGACCTGAGGAACTTTGCGGTTATCCGCCCAACAAGCGGCGATTCGCTCTGCACCCTTGGGGCCGGCTCCATGGAGAAGCACCATGTCCGAGTGGTTCGCGCGAACCTTGTCGAGCGCGTCCCAGATCCGACCATGATCATTGCACTCGGCGCCGCCGGCGAAAGCGATGCGAGGTCCGGAGGGCAAAAGCACCTGCGTCTCGGCGAGCTTCTTGGCGTTCAGGAAATCCCGGCTGTCGATCATCGCCGCCGTCAGGGCGCGGTGGTTGACCTGCGTCCCGAGCGCGGACGCCAGGAGGAACCGGTCTCACTCGCGTAGAGCTCGGCAAGATGGTCGCGGAAGAATTCGAAGGCGTTGCGACGCTCTACCAGCGTCAGCCCTTGCGCGATCAGCCGCTCGAGTTCGACCGAGCGAATTTCTGAACCGTCTTGCTCCGACTGCGAACGGCGTTGAGCGGTTTCATTATCATTCAGTTCGCGACTGACGCGTTCCGCCTTGCGGTGGAAGAGATTGACGAAGGACCACAGGAGGTCGGGGAGATCGGCTTCGAGCCGCGTGTCGAGAAGGAGGCTCGACAGAGCCTCGACGACCGACTCGAGCGCAAGAGACGCGGCCTCAGAGGAGGGCAGGGGACGCGGGTCCGGTTCCTCGTCCAGGGGTCGATAGCCGTGCAAGGCGAGTTCATCGAGCAGGTGCGAGGAAGGCGATTGGGCTTCATAGTCTGCAGTGAGTGTATCGAGGGGTAGGGAGAAGACTTCGTCGTTCATGGGGTTGCTCTTTCGCTCGAGGCCGCGCCGATCGCGGCCTGACAGCGATCTCGAGCCACGGGCGGACCGGCTTCTTTGGGCCGCGAGGAATGCCCGAAGCGCGAGCGTAGGGCAGGGGAAAGAAGTCGGCGGGGAGCGTTGCGGCAAGCGGGCCGCTTGTGGCGACATCGCTGCTCTTTCAGGCCGGCGCGCGGCCCTCTCGAAGAGCCAAAGCCGAGGCCTTTGAAGAGTGTTCCTCCCTGGGCGAACCGCCCTCGCAGAAGGGTAGGACGGCGTGCGCGCAACTGGAGTACAACCGCGCTGCGCCAAGCGCCCCACTGCGGCTCCAGGCCCGTTCACTCCGAACCGGAGCCGTTCCTTCACTGAAGACGTCGAGATAAGCGCGGCAGCGGAAAACGCATCCACCTCGACAGCAGGTGGCCATCGACACCGAGGCGTTGGAACTCAACCAACGCAGCGGCAACCGTCGGTGCGGTCATCGTGCGTGCGACGAGATCGTTCGCGGTCGCAAATCAAGAACAGGTCGCGAAGCGCCGACACAGATGCTTTCCCTGCTCGATTGCCCACACCCGAAGGCTTCAGAGGGATGATGGGAAATCGGGTTTAATCGGGTATTATCAGGTATGGAATCTGATATGAGGGCGCCCCAGCCATGAGGGAACCCAGGCTCGCTTTCGGCCCCGACCTCGTGAAGCTCATCGCCGAAATCGATGAGTTCAAAGGGAGGTGGGAGGCCCTCAAAACACTCTCGCCGGACCGCCTGAACGCACTCCGCAAGGTGGCGACCATCGAGAGCGTCGGCTCTCTACGCGCATTGAGGGGGCGAAGCTATCGGACGCCGAGGTCGAGGACCTGCTCTCGCGAGCAATTTCCATCAAGGCGTTCAAGACGCGCGATGAGCAGGAAGCCGCTGGATACGCCGAGGCGACGGATCTCGTGTTCGAGACGCACGCCGATATGTGTCTCACCGAGAATCATATCCGGCAACTACATCAGACCTTGCTGCGTCACAGCGACAAGGATGAGCGCCATCGCGGCTCCTACAAGACGCTCTCCAATAACGTCGTCGCGTTCGATGCCGGTGGGCGGGAAATCGGCGTTGTTTTCGAGACGACCTTGCCTTTCGACACACCGCGCGAAATGGAGGCGCTCGTCGCCTGGACGCGCAAAGCGCTCGATGAAGAAGCGCTGCACCCGCTTCTTATCATCGCCGTCTTCGTCGTGACGTTTCTCGCGATCCATCCTTTTCAAGATGGAAGCGGGCGGCTCTCGCGCGTGCCTACCACGCTCCTGCTGCGAGCGGGTTACGCTTATGTGCCGTATTCCTCGCTGGAGCGAGTGATCGAGGAAAACAAAGAGCTGTACTACAAGGCGCTGCGGCGCACGCAGACGACGCTCAAGAGCGAAACGCCAGATTGGGAGCCTTGGATTGGTTTTTTCCTGCGCTGCCTCAAGAGGCAGAAGGATAGCCTCTCGGCCCGGCTAGACCGTGAACAAATTTCCCAGACCAGCGAGGCCGATTTGCCGGAGCTGTCGCTCCGGGTCCTCAAAGCGCTGCGGACGAACGAGCGCCTGACGATCGCGCAGCTTGCATCCATGACCGGCGCGAATCGGAACACACTAAAGGTGCGGCTGCGCGAGCTCGTCGCAGAAGGCCGCGTGCGGAAGCATGGCAAAGCGCGCGCCACATGGTACTCTCTATGAACGCCGAGCCCAGATCATCGGCCGAGTCCAACTCTCGGGCGTCATCTCCGAGCGGCCACAGAATTTTGCGCGGCTACTGGGCTCGAGTGATCAAGCCGGACCGTGCCCAACCTTCCTTATTTAAGAGAACCAGGCGTCTGCTTAATTAATGGGCCGCCGATTTTAAGCCGGCTAAATTTGCCGGCTTGCCGCGCCGCGCCGCGCCGCGCCGCGCGGCACTCGTCCTACACCATCACTCGAGCGTCAAATCCAGATACGAG
Organism: uncultured Alphaproteobacteria bacterium; assembly: GCA_963829075.1. Taxonomy (GTDB): domain Bacteria; phylum Pseudomonadota; class Alphaproteobacteria; order Rhizobiales; family Beijerinckiaceae; genus Methylocystis. The sequence continues at coordinate 95,320 of CAWHHH010000003.1, forward strand.
AACGTCGCCATGGCGCCGAAAAACGCGCTCAACGCCCAAAACCTCGAAGCGCTCGGCGCCAAGCGACTCGCCGAGCTCTTGATCGAGATCAGCGACGGCGACGCCGCCGTAAAACGGCGCTTGCGCCTCGCCCTCGCTGGCGCGCAAAGTCCAGCCGAAGCCGCGCGGGCCATTCGCAAGCGGATCGCCGCGATTTCTCGCTCCCGGGCCTTCGTCGATTGGCAGAACCGACGCGCACTCGTCGAGGATCTCCAAACCCAGCGACGGGCGATCGTCGAGCACGTCTGCACGGCCGATCCGAAAGAAGCGCTCGGCCTCATGTGGAGCTTCATGGGACTCGCTGCTTCGGTGTTCGATCGCTGCGACGATAGCGGCGGAACAGTGATCGGGATTTTCCACGAAGGCATGAATGATCTCGGGCGCCTCGCCGAGACCGCAGGGTGCAACCCAGTGGAATTGGCCGACAGCGCGTACCAGGCGCTGCTCGACAATCGCTATGGACAATTCGATCATCTCATCGCGGCGCTCCGTGGTTCGCTCGGCGACGCCGGTCTCCAACATTTGAAACAGCGCTTCATCTCCCTGCAGAAGGCGCCGACCAAGAAGCCGAAGGATGACGAGCGACGGAAAATCGGGTGGTCCTCGAGCGGTCCAATCTACGAAGACGAAATAGAGAATCGCCATCGGGCCAGCGTCATCCATTTGGCCTTGAGAGACATCGCCGACGCGCAGGGCGACGTCGACGCCTTCATGGCGCAATACGAGGCACGAACGAGAAAGGTCCCGAAGATCGCGGCCGAAATCTCTCGTCGCCTGCTTGCCGCCAGCCGCGCCGAAGAGGCGCTGCAGATTGTCGAAGCCGCAGAGCATGGCCGTACCGCCTGGCCAGAGTTCGAATGGGAAGATGCTCGCATCGATGCGCTCGAAGCGTTGGGCCGAGGCGAAGATGCGCAAGCCGCGCGCTGGTCATGTTTCGAGAGATTTTTGTCGGATCGGCATCTGCGGGAGCATTTGAAACGGCTTCCAGACTTCGACGATTTGGAGGCGGAATCAAAGGCGCTCGCTTACGTCGAAGGTCACAAGGATTTTCTCCACGCGCTGTGGTTTCTGACGTCATGGCCGGCGCTCGATGGCGCGGCGAAGCTCGTCCTGCAGCGACCAAAGGACCTCGATGGAAATCGGTACGAGATTTTGACGCCTGTCGCCGAAGCCCTCGCTGGCAAGCACCCGCTGGCGGCGACGCTCGCGTTGCGCGCTACGGTCGAATTCACGCTCGACCAAGCCCGATCCAGCTGATACAAACACGCCGCACGCAACATGCTGGAATGCACGAATCTGGCGACGAATGTCGTCGATTTTGAAACATATGAAACGCATGAAGCCTTCGTGGAGCGGATGCGCGGCAAACACAGCAAGAAGACTTCGTTCTGGAGCCTTGTGACGCGAGTGCGCTGAACAATTTAACGGGCGTTGGAACAAATTTTTCTGCCTGCTAACTCTGGCCTTCGCCATTTTACATGTCCGCAGCCGTCAAACTCTCACGCCGGCATTACGCCGATGCACACCTCTCTTAGACGCGAGACGAACCGCTCAGTTCAGGGCTTCGATTTTTCTTTGCGTTTCGTCCTCGGCTTTCGTTTTTGCTCCCCACTCTTATTCCGCGACTTGACGTTCCTGTGTTCGGTTGCATCGTTTAACCGCTCGACGCGGAGATTGTCGCCGCCCGGACGGCGCATATTGGTGGCGAATTGCGCCGCGACCCGCTCGGCGATTTCAATTCTCGTTTCGTGTTCCCGGATTTCGATCGCTCCAATGTCTTGTCTCGTAAGGTTCCCTTTCCGACAGAGCATCGGCAACAACCATTTCGGGTCGGCGTTCTTCTTGCGGCCGATGTCGAGACGAAACCACGCAGCGCCGCCGGGCAAACGGGTCTGACGGGGCCCTTTGCTGGGCTTTGCGCCCAATGCCGGGGGCCCGCGCGTTTCCCGACGCTCGGGCTCCTGCCCAGGATCGACGACCGCCTCGGTCGCAGGAAGCCGCGATCGGTAGAGGCGCACGAGCAGCGCGCCGAGTTGTTCGGGCGCATGCTCAGAAAGGAGAAGCTTCGACGCTTCGAAGTCTTCTTCCGTGGGAGGCTCCAGCAGCAGCGGGTCTTGCAGCATGCGTTTCCAATCGAGCTCGCGAATTTCCTCGGCCGAGGGCGGCCCGCTCCAAAAGGCGTAGGCGCGGGCGTCCCTGAGCAGGCGTTCGGCGCGATGGCGTCGCGACGGTGGAACGAGCAGCGCGCTCACGCCCTTCCGGCCGGCGCGCCCCGTCCGGCCACTGCGATGCTGCAATGCTTCCGCGTCGTGCGGAAGGTCGGCGTGAATGACGAGGTCGAGGTTGGGCAGGTCGATGCCGCGCGCTGCGACGTCGGTCGCGATGCAGACCCGTGCGCGCCCATCGCGCAAGGCCTGCATGGAGTGATTGCGCTCGTGCTGACTGAGCTCGCCCGACAAGAGCACGGCCGCGAAACCGCGCTCGAGCAAGATTGCATGCAGATGTCGAACGGACTCGCGCGTATTGCAGAACACGATCGCCGTCGGCGCCTCGAAATAGCGCAGAAGATTGACGGTCGCGAGCTCCACCTCTTTCGGCGCTACGCGCACAGCGCGATAGTCGATGTCGCCGTGACCCCGCTCCCCACGCGCGACGTCGATCCGCCGAGCGTCGCGCTGATAGCGCTTCGCTAGCGCCGCGATGCCTTTCGGCATGGTGGCTGAAAACAGCAGCGTCCGCCGCTCCGCAGGTGTGGCCTCAAGGATGAATTCGAGGTCCTCGCGAAAGCCTAAATCGAGCATCTCGTCGGCTTCGTCGAGAACAACGGCGGCGACGCCGCTCGTATCCAATCCTTTACGCTCGATGTGATCGCGCAGGCGTCCGGGCGTGCCGACGACGATGTGGGCCCCTTCCGACAGCTTGCGACGTTCGAGGCGCGCGTCCATCCCGCCCACGCAAGCAACAATTCGCGCTAAAGCATGCTCGTAAAGCCAGCTCAGTTCGCGATCGACCTGCAAGGCGAGCTCGCGCGTCGGCGCGACGATGAGCGCGACTGGCGCTCCAGCGACGGGCAGGCTCTCGGCTTCCCCGAGAATCGTCGAAGCGATCGCCAAGCCGTAAGCGACCGTCTTTCCCGAACCAGTCTGAGCCGAAACGAGAATGTCTCCGCCTCTCGCTTCATCGGACAAAACCGCCGTTTGGACGGGGGTCGGCGAAGTGTAATTGCGGTCGGCAAGGGCTTTGGCGAGCGCGGGACTGGCGTTCAGGAAGGTCACGGGGAATTTTTGCCTGGATGGGTGCGCGGGCGCTGGGCGACAAGACGATCGCCGCCGACAACTGGGGCTCGGGGGAACCGATCGTTCCGCGGAAGGGAGACGGAGACTACGTCAGTTGTTACCACTGCGCCATCCCGGGTGAGAGTTCGGCGCACGATATCGTTGAATGGATATGCGCTGCGAAGGGCCGTCGCGGTCGAGGCGCTTGCCACTGGGGGGAGAGCTGACCCTATCCATGCCTACCCGAAGCCTCTTCCTGGCGCGAGAAGCCCGAAGGCCAGCCGGAAGACGTCATGGCAGAAGACGCTTCCTGACGAATCGAAAGGTTTTCAGTGCTTCCCTCGACGTTGCTCGACACGGCGCAAATACCTGGCGGCGAGAACAAGCTCCGCCTCATGCGTCGCGGCTCCGAATTCTCCATCATGTTGGACAATATCGAGCTGATGAACAGTCGTGTCTGCGGCTCCGAGGAGGCGCTCGCCACGCTCTCCTGCGGGAGAGTCAGCTCCCGTGAAGACACGCAGATTTTGATCGGTGGATTGGGAATGGGCTTCACGTTGCGGGCGGCTCTCCCCCTTCTCGGAGAGAAGGCGCAACTCGTCGTCGCCGAGTTCGTTCCGCAGGTTGGCGCGTGGGCGCGCGGCCCCTTGGCGGGAGTCTTCGGCGCCAGCTTGACGGATCCACGCGCCAGCATCAAGGAAACAGATGTCAGTCGCTTGATCCGCTCAGCTCGCTCGAGCTTTGACGCGATCCTGCTCGATGTCGACAATGGCCCCGAGGGGCTGACGCGCGAAACAAGGCTGGCGCGCGGCCCTTTTGCGACAAGGCGTCGCCCATTGAACGACTGTCGGCACTCCGTCCTAACCTCGTCTGTCAACTTCGCCGTAGGCATAAGAGGCCGAACGAAAGCAGCTCAAAATTAAGCGATCCGTCGTTCCTGCCATTCCGTCATAGGGCGCGAGCGCGATCCAAGTCATCATGCTCAAAGGCGCTCGCCATCCGGAGTAGCTTAGCGGGCCTGGCGCCGACTGCAACGGCGACATCCCGCCAATGCGAGACCGCTGCCCCGACTTCGCGGATGACGCCGCGCGCCGCAGTGAGCGTCAGCCCAAAATATTCCGCGGCGCTCTCGCCAGCCAGATCAACATGGACTTCGACGTCAGGCATCGGACTTTGCCATCCGCGGCTGACGGACCCGCTTCGGAAGCGCCGCCGATGCCAGCGCCTGTCCCACGCTGTCGCGGCTCAGGTCGACGGCATTGGCGAGTTCGTCCAGAAGCCCCAAGGATTGCAGCACGGCCGCATAGATGCCGATCCCGACCCCTGGATCCCCGGCCTCGATGCGTTGGAGCGTCGAGCGGGAGGTGAACGCCCGCTCGGCGATAACGCTCATGGGCAGGCGCCGCCGCTTGCGAGCGTCCTGGATGTCGGCGCCGAACTTTCGTAAGGCCCGTCGAACGGCGACCGGCGGACTGTGGGGCGTGGGCATTATTGTTCGCTTCTCACGTCACTAACTGATATTTTGTAGCATGAAGCTTACATCTTGTCACCAACGGTCTTCCTCCACGATACTGGCGAATCGTTCTGGGAGAGCCCCAACGACCATCCGGGGCGCCATAGGCGTTCAGAGCAACTACTCCAGCCGATTTCGGAAGGCTTCGGTCGACGCGGCGCGCAGATCGCTGGTGAGATCGCCACGCAGCGCGCAGTTCGTTCTCACGCCCTGCCGACTGCCTCAGTCCGCTCCTTAGAACGCCGCGCCGCGCTCCGTCCGGCGTCCTCATTGTCGCAAGCGACGAGGCGACGCGGACCGGACGGAAATTCCCACGCCGCCGGATAACCGATGGAAAGCGCTGCGACTGCAGGCGGATCGGGTAGGATGCTCTTGAGCGAGAGAAGCGCCTCGATCCTTTGCCGACGAGAACCACGTCGTCGATCTTCCCCAAGCGAACGCCTGCGTATCTCGAACGCCGTCGGCGAAACTGCCGCCGGGATGCTACACTCACCTATCCAAGCAACCACATTGGTGACCTTCTTCCCTTACAGCGAAAGGTGGCATACGCCGTCGCTGCTCGCGCAATAGAAACTGTGTCGTCGCAGACGATTCCCGCAAGAGCCGACTGCTCGTCATGGAAGCTGTCTCCAGAAAATCAATCCTTCCGGCTCCCCAGGCAAATCGGACAGCCGTTCACCTCAAGAGGTCTCATGCGTTCACCCCCGCGTTCATTCAAAATTGAATTCAAGAACCGCTCGGCCAAATCGACGGCGCTTGGCTGGACAGCGACGGAGGATCACGGCGAGAAAATCCCTAAGCCGTCGTTCTTGGATACGAGCGATTTCGTCGCCGCTCGGAGCAACCGTGCAAGCGGATACGACGCTGTGATGGAGGCCGCCAACGCGGTTTTCGCGCGCAACGTCCCCGCTTCGCCCGCGCCTGAGACGCCTCCGCCTTCCAGCGTCCCCGCGGAACGCGTGTTGCCAAGCCTTACCAACGACAGCGACCCTCTGGCGATTCGCTTGGCGGACGCCGATAAAAAGTCGCGCCGCAAGCGCGTGGCCGGGAAAGCCAAAGCTATCTCTTCACTTCGACCCACGAAGACGAAGGCTCAGCCGGCAAGCGCCGCGACGCAAGCGCCCGACGAACAAGCGACGAAGGAAATGATACCAGAAACACGGAACGTCGCCGCGCAGGATCGCCCGCGCAGATCGATCCATAAGCGCCGCCTCCTCGACGCGGAGCTGAAGGCCGGCGAAAAATGGAAACGGCGTCTGTGCAAGGCGGCGCGGTAAAGGGTCGTCGGAATTCTCGGTTGGCGTTGCCCCAAGAGCCGGTGTTATCTCGGCAGAGAGCGTGATTCGTTGACAAGCGGCGACTTGCGAAACGCATCGAGGGCGATCATTGGAGACGAGCCTTTATGCGCCGGTGAAGCGCTTCCTCGAAGGCTTGGGCTTCGAGGTCAAGGGCGAGGTGTGCGGCTGCGATATCGTGGCGGTGGATCGCGGCTCGCCGATCGCGCTGGTGATCTGCGAATTGAAATTGAGCTTCACGCTCGATCTGGTCCTTCAGGCCGTGGATCGTTCGACAGCTTGCGACGAGGTTTGGCTCGCCGTTCGGGCCTCGCTGCGCGGTCGCGGCCGCGAATCCGATCCGCGGGTCAAACGGCTTTGCCGTCTGCTCGGCTTCGGCCTGCTCTGCGTGTTTAACTCCGGCAGGGTGGAGGTTCTTGTCGAGCCTGTGCCTTGGCAGCCCAGGCACAATGCGAAGCGCCGTTCCAAGATTCTCGACGAGCATCGGCGGCGCAAGGGAGATCCCACGACCGGCGGCGCCACGCGCCGACCAATCATGACCGCCTACCGTCAGCAGTCGCTGGAATGTGCGGCGGCGTTAGCGCGGGCGCCGGCGCGGCCTCGCGACCTCAAGGGCGCGATTCCTGACGCGCCGAAAATCTTGCTCCACAATGTGTACGGTTGGTTCGTCAGGGTCGAGCGCGGCGTCTATTCACTCTCCGAGGCGGGACAGGCCGCAATTATTTTATGGAAAGCGAATGTTCCCGAGCCGCCCGCCGAGATTCCTGGTGAACCACAAAGAATTGCTGTTTCAGCTTGAAAGACGCTTGGACGCCAATCGCTGGCTGGAGGCGACCTCGATCAAGTCGGGCGATCCGTTTGTGCACGTAAGGGCGGGTTCAGGCGACGAGATGATTTGCGGTCATCACCGAAACTGTGGACCAAAAATCGAACGGATTGTCTCGACCGGTCAAGCGAGCCCAGCGGGTTTTTGGCACGATTAGGCTTCAACAAAATTGGCTTTCGCTGATTTCAGGGTCGGCGGCCATCCACAGTAAATCTCCGCAATGGTATCGACTAATGCCCGGTTTCTGAGTATCGCTGCTTCTCTTGACCTTTAAGGAACTCGCCCATGACGACATCCGATGCAGAAGCTTCGCAGTCGATCGAGTTGGCCGCGGAGATCGTGGCGGCCTTCGTCGCCAACAACTCTCTGCCGATCGCGGAACTGCCCGGCCTGATTCACGCCACGCACGCCGCATTGGAGAGGCTCGCGAGCGGACCATTGGATATGGCCCCGCAGGTGGAGAAAAAAGAGCCGGCGGTGTCCATTCGCAAATCGCTCACGCCCGATTTCCTCGTTTGTCTGGACGACGGCAAGAAATTCAAGTCCCTGCGACGGCACTTGGCGACTCTCGGCATGACGCCGGATCAATACCGCGCGAAATGGGGCCTGCCCTCGGACTATCCGATGGTCGCGCCGAACTATGCCGCGGCGCGATCGCAATTGGCGAAGCGGTCGGGGCTTGGTCAACTTCGCAAGAACGCCGCGCCGGCCAAGAAGGCGGACGCCGCCGCGCCGAGCAAGCGGGGAAGACCGGCGAAGGCGAGCACGTAAGCGTCGATTCCGTCAGCATCCGGAAACCCACCCAATCCAAGGAGAGTTCCTTTGGCCAAGGCAAAAATCAGCAAGTCAAAAGCCGTCAAGCGCGAAGCGGCGTCCATTCGCCCGGTGAAGGAAACCTTGACCAAGGCGGCGTTGATCAACCTGATCGCTGAGCAGAACGACATCCCCCGCAAGACCGCGGTGGGTGTCTTCGCCACACTGGAAAGCGTGTTGCTCGGATCGGTGCATCCGCGGGGCGTGGGTGAATTCACATTGCCCGGCTTGTTGAAAGTGACCCTTCGCAAAGTGCCCGCGCGCAGGGCGGGAACCTTGGTCCGCAATCCCGCCACCGGCGAGATGGTCAAAGGCGCCGCCAAACCGGCCAGCATGCGCGTAAAGATCCGCGCCTTGTCGAAATTGAAGACGGCCGCTTCCAGCTGATTGGTCATTCCCGCGTGCAAAGGGCTCGCACTTTTGCTTCGCCCGAGCGCCAGCCTTGCCGGAGAGGACGCTGACGCTGCCGTCGTCGCGGCAAAAGTCGTATTGGCGACATGCTTCAGAGCGCCGCTCCGCGTCTAATCTCAAGGCCAAATCTCGCGTCGGCGAACATATCTGCGCATTGGAATTGCAACTCCGCGCTCGGTAACGGACCGAACAGGATTTCTCTGAGCGAATCGCGCAGCCCCGATTCGGACGTTGTTCGTTCGGCTTGTGTGCAAATATTCCAAAGCTGGGACGGCTGGACGGCGGCGGCATTCAAGATTTGGGAAAAGGTCCTGGATTTCCTGTCGCGAGAGCGTCTCAGCCTTCGGGGCGAGGGCTTGGACCGGCGCTTGCGAGCGGTTCCGCGTTGCATTCGGCTTCGCGGGCGCCTATTTGTCACCAATCGATTTTCGGCCTGACGACTTGGCCTTGCTTCGGGAACGAAGCCGCTGACGACCTCCTGCAAACATCGATCGACCCGGCCCCGCGCAGGCGGGCCAGCTTCTGAACAATGTTTGGAGAGATGAAATGGCTACCGGCACCGTGAAGTGGTTCAATGGTCAAAAGGGCTTCGGCTTCATCCAGCCCGACGATGGCAGCGGCGCAGACGTTTTCGTCCACATCAGCGCGGTCGAGCGCGCCGGCCTGCGTGATCTGCGCGAAGGCCAGAAGGTGAGCTACGAAATCGTCCAGGATCGCCGCAGCGGCAAGTCCTCCGCCGATCAGCTCAAGGAAATCTGACGCGCTCCGATCGCGGTCGTTTCCTTTGCGACCGGATGATAGACGAAGGGTCACCGCTTGCGGCGGCCTTTTTCGTGTTTGAATCAAGCAGCGTTCATGTCGGAGGCGTTGTGCGTGCTTTCGGATGGAGACTACAACCCAGCGTCGTGGCTCGCGCCCGCAGGTGGATGAAGCTGCGGATTGAAACGAGTTTATGGTTTCCTCGGCGGCAGGGGGAATTCTCGCGGGGTTGCCCCCCAATCTACGGCGCTCGGCGGCTCGGCGGCGGCGCTGCGTATTGCCGGAGCATGCGGCGCGCCAAGATAGATGAAGGCGACGATGCGGCTCTGCGCGGGCAAGCCGAGCGCTCGCGCAACATCGTCGCTATAGGCGGGCGCGCCCGTGCGCCAGATTGCGCCAAGCCCAAGGGCGTGGGCCGCGAGAAGAATATTCTGGGCCGCAGCGCCGCCCGCCAGGATTTGCTCGATTTCGGGCACGCCGGAATGCGGGACAGGGACGACGGCCACGACCAGCAAGGCTGGCGCCCGCAAGGGTTTGCGCCGTTCGCGGTCGAGGGTTTCCAGCGGCGTATCCGGCTTGCTTGCACGCAAGGCCTCGGCCATCACGTCGCCGAGCAACTCGCGCGCTGCGCCGCGCACGATGAGAAACCGCCAAGGCTGCAGCCGGCCATGATCCGGAGCCCGCGCGCCCGCGCGCAGAAGAATCTCCCATTGCGCATCGGTCGGTCCTGGATCCGTCAAAGCCGGCACGCTGATCCGCGTGTCGATGGCTTCAAAAACATTCATCGCATCCTCCGTTCATCCGACTGGCTTTTCTGAGCGCCAGCAGCAAAGCCGTCATCCGCGAATAAGACAATGCCAAGCAGAGCATCGCGGCGGAAACCCTAGCCTGTGGGTCGGCGCCAGCATGGGCCCCCAAAGGTCGAGCTCCTCAGCGCGTGTCGAGCGCCTTGATTGGCGAACACACGACAGGTGAACACGTGACGCGCTGACGTATGTGCACTCACGACCGTTTCGGGTCTTGCTTGTGTGAAAACTCGGCGGAGTTCGCGCCGCTGCTGAGGAGATTTTCGTTGACGTCGAACCGTTCTGCGCCGCGTTCCTTGTGAACGAAGCGAGCAACAGGCCGATCGCGCTACTCTGCAAGCGACTTCGGACTGAGCCTCAGTCGATCGCCGCTTTGAATAGGCCACGCGGCTTCTCGATACGACGGGCGAGACCGTCGGATGTGCTGACGAAATCGCTGCGCGCAGAAATTGTCGCCGCCCGAAATCTTCTCAATGCGGACCGCGCCGAAAGGGCGGGCGCCGCGGTTCACATCAGACCCGAGCCTCACGACTTTCGAGACTCTGCGCCTGAGCTTCCCCGCGCTGATATGACGCCACCGCCCGTCACCGTGGCGAGCGCCGGCGGCGGCGAATTGGAGAAGGCGCTCGAACCGGCGAATATGCTAACGCTCGTCGCAGGCGTGAGTTCCGAAGCCGACGAGTGGGTGAAGGATGTTAAGGCCGCGGTCGCGCCGACTCTCACGGAGGAAAGCAGAACAGCGTTCGAAGCCGACATTGGACGGCTTGACGCTACGTCGGCGCTCTTCCAGGACACGCCGGATGATCTGCTCGAACTGCTGTGATGCGCACGGCTGGGGATCATTTCGGATGACGGAACTAGCGAGCTGGCGAAATCAGACGCTTTGTTCCCTCCATTCCGATTGGGCGACATTGCCGGACCTTCGGCAGCGCCCTATGTCGCTAGTCATTCCCGTAGTGCTCGCGCTTAGCTTAGGACGCGCTTCAGCCGGCGTGCTCGCGAGCCAATTGTTCCGTGGAATATTTGGCAATGAGCGAACGAGCGAGTGAAGGAAGCGGCTGGCCAGGGTTCATACGAACAATTCGAAGAAAACTGGAACACGGTCGGGGAGAAAGATGGAAGCGAAGACTGAGATGAAAACGGGCAAGTGCCCGGTCGTGCACGGAGCGACGAGCATCGGCATGTGGTCGAACAGCGACTGGTGGCCGAATCAGCTGAACCTCAAGATTCTCCGCCAGAACTCGCCCCAGTCCAATCCGATGGGCGAGGGCTTCGACTATGCCGCAGAATTCAAGAAGCTCGACTTCGCAGGCTCTGAAGAAGGACCTCGCCGCGCTGATGACGGACAGCCAGGACTGGTGGCCGGCGGATTTCGGCCACTACGGGGGTCTCTTCATTCGCATGGCGTGGCACGGCGCCGGCACCTATCGCGTCGGCGACGGCCGCGGCGGCGCCGGCGCCGGCCAGCAGCGCTTCGCGCCGCTCAACTCCTGGCCGGACAATGCGAGCCTCGACAAGGCGCGCCGGCTCTTGTGGCCGATCAAGCAGAAATACGGCCGGAAAATCTCCTGGGCCGACCTCATGATCCTCGCCGGCAATGTCGCGCTCGAGACGATGGGCTTTAAGACCTTCGGCTTCGGCGGCGGCCGCGCCGATGTGTGGGAGCCCGACGAATCCGTCTACTGGGGCAAGGAGCAGGTTTGGTTCCCCGATCCTCGTAGCGATGAGCGCTATACCGGTGACCGCCAGCTCGAGAATCCGCTTGCCGCCGTGCAGATGGGACTCATCTACGTGAACCCGAATGGGCCGAACGGCAAGCCAGATCCGGTCGCCGCCGCCATCGACATTCGCGAGACCTTCAAGCGCATGGCAATGAACGACGAGGAGACGGTTGCGCTCATCGCGGGCGGACACACCTTCGGCAAGACCCACGGCGCCGGCGATGCGGCGCTTGTCGGCCCCGAGCCAGACGCCGCGCCCATCGAGGAGCAGGGCCTTGGCTGGAAGAGCAAGTTCGGCACCGGCAAAGGCAAAGACGCGATCACCGGCGGCCCGGAAGTTACCTGGTCGCAGACGCCGACGAAGTGGAGCAACCACTTCTTCGAGAACCTGTTCAAATACGAATGGGAGCTGACCAAGAGCCCGGCCGGCGCTAATCAGTTCAGGGCGAAAGGCGGCGAAACGCCAATTCCGGACGCGTTCGACCCGTCGAAGCAGCACGCGCCAACGATGCTGGTCACGGACCTCTCGCTGCGGATGGATCCGGCCTACGAGGAGATCTCCCGGCGCTTCATGGCGCATCCGGATCAGTTTGCGGACGCGTTCGCCCGGGCGTGGTTCAAGCTCACGCACCGCGACATGGGTCCACGCGTCCGCTATCTCGGCCCTGAGGTCCCGGCGGAGGAGCTGATCTGGCAGGATCCGGTCCCCGCCGTCGATCACGCGCTGATCGACGCGAAGGACATCGCGGATCTCAAGGCCATGATCCTCGCCGCGGGGCTTTCCGTCTCCGAGCTCGTCCGGACCGCCTGGGCTTCTGCTTCGACCTTCCGCGGCTCCGACAAGCGCGGCGGGGCGAACGGCGCGCGCATCCGGCTCGCGCCGCAGAAGGAATGGGACGCGAACGAGCCCGCCCAATTGGCGAGGATTCTCGGAGCCCTTGCCGGCGTCCGGGAGGTGTTCAACGGCGCGGCGCGCGGCGGCAAGAAAGTGTCGCTCGCCGATCTGATCGTTCTCGGCGGCTCGGCCGCCGTCGAGCAGGCCGCGAAGAAGGCCGGGCACGACGTGACCGTTCCCTTCGCGCCCGGCCGCACGGACGCGTCGCAGGAACAGACCGACGCGGCGTCCTTCGCCTATCTCGAGCCGGTCGCGGACGGCTTCCGCAACTATCTCAAGGCCAGATACGCCGTGCCGGCGGAAGAGCTTCTGATCGACAAGGCGCAGCTCCTGACGCTCACCGCGCCGCAGATGACGGTTCTCATCGGCGGTCTGCGCGTGCTGGGCGCGAACCGCGGGGGTTCGAAGCACGGCGTCTTCACGCAGCGGCCGGAGACGCTGACCAACGACTTCTTCGTGAACCTCCTGGACATGGGCACGGAGTGGAAAGCGACGGCGGACGAGAACGTGTTCGAGGGGCGCGACCGCAAGAGCGGCGAGCTGAAGTGGACCGGCACGCGAGTTCGACCTCATCTTCGGCTCGAACTCCGAGCTGCGCGCACTTGCCGAAGTCTATGGCTCGGCCGACGCGCAAGCGAAGTTCGTGGCTGATTTCGTGGCGGCGTGGACCAAGGTGATGAACGCCGACCGATTCGATCTCACCTGAGGCCTGCCGAAAGACTTTCGAAAGCTTTCAAGGCGGCGCGCTCCAGCAGTGCGGTTTGGCGCGGGGCGGTTTTTGAGCGGGCCGGCGTCGGCAAGCATGAAGTGGCATGCTGACCGAAGCGACGCGCCTCTCCCACAACGCCGTGACGCTCCGTCTAACGGCAGCAGACTGCTTCTCGCCGCTGCGATCCATCCTCGCTCTCGCGCGCGCTCGCAAACGTCATCGGCAACGCCTTGTGCTATGGCAAGGAGGCGCTTCTGCCCGTGCGCCAAAAGGATGGGAGTGTCGAGGCAATGGTCGTCGACAAAGGGCCCGGGATTCGGGCGCTAGGACGCGACGCGGTTTCCCTCATCGCGCATCCGCAAGACGGGGGCCACGGGACTGGGATTTACCATCGCACTGACGCCGATCCAGACAAGGCGCGTGCAGTTGGCGCGCGATGCCGTCCACGTTATCTGTACGATCGAGGCTGCTCCGACGTAAGCAAGCGAACTTGAGCAATGGCGACCATGCACGAGCGCTCCATCGTCGTGTTCGGCGGAACCGGGTTTCTCGGGCGCCGAGTGGTTTGGCATCTCCATAAGGCTGGGTTTTTTGTTCGGATTGCGTCGAGGCATCCGGATCGTGGGCATAGGCTGTTTGGTTTTGATGATCCGCAACTTCGCTCGATCGAGGCCAACATTCACGATGAGCAGTCAATCGCCAATGCACTTGCTGGCGCTTACGGCGTTGTGAATGCGGTCAGTCTTTACGTCGAGCATGGCCGCGAGACTTTTCATTCCGTGCATGTCGAGGCTGCTCAACGAGTGGCAGATCAAGCACGTCGAGCCAGAGTGGAGCGGCTCGCGCACGTTTCAGGAATCGGCTCCGATGCCGGCTCGGCATCGCTCTATATCCGCAAGCGTGGCGAAGGCGAACTGGCGGTTCGCGCCGCGTTCGCAGATGCAATTCTCATTCGCCCGGCGGTGATGTTCGGACCGGACGATTCATTTCTCACCGCCATCCTCAAGCTCCTCGGCCGGCTTCCAATCTATCCGATGTTCGGGCGCGGTCTTACGAGATTGCAGCCCGCCTATGTGGAGGATGTGGCGGAAGCAATCGCTAGGGTGCTGGATCGGAAGGACGTGCGTGCGATCACCTTCGAGTTTGGCGGTCCTCGCGTCTACTCTTATGAAGAATTGCTCAGAGTCGTTGCCCACGAAGCCAGCCTCAAGCCCATGTTAGTTCCTATCCCATTTGCCGCTTGGCACACGCTGGCTTGGTTCGCGGAAATGCTCCCGAGCCCGCCCGTCACTCGCAATCAAGTAGAACTGATGCAGGTCGACACCGTGTCGTCGCCAGAGATGCCCGGATTTGAAGATCTCGGAATTTCGCCGCACTCGCTCGAGGAAATACTCCAGGAGATATTACGGGATCACTGATCAAAGAGGTTCTTCGGCAGATCCGCTCCAAATTGGCGCCGCCAAAGGAGACATCGCCTCTCGAAATCGGGGGCTCAAGCCAGAGCGCGACCGACGCCAGCAAAACATCGTTCCACCGACCACGCCAGACGACTCGAATTCCGCGAAGGCGACATCGAGCCCGAAAGACCATCCCGGCTCGGGCGGGAATTTGAGAGCGTTAGCGCCGACATTAGCCCGAGCTTCTGCTGCTGGCATAGCAAGGCGTGCTTTAGCGGAGGTCGATGGTCTGTTCGACAACATGCTTCAGCGGTGCGTTTTCGGCCGTCAGCGTCATGCGCAGTCTCAACTCGAGCCCCTCGACTTTGCCCTCACGGACGACGCGCTCGATTTCGCGTTGCGAGGTGACGCCAACTTCCTTGAGAAATTTGCGCACGGCCATATTAAAGCTGCTCTCGTCCATCGCAGTTCCCCAAAGCTACTTCCTTGATGCCCAGCGGGCTCAGTGGACCGAAATGTACATAGTCGATTAGCCTTGCAGACCAAGCCGATGGCGCCGACAGCGTCGTCGGCAATATGCCTCATACCCGCAGCTGAGTGGAACTCATCACGCTGGCGCGGGAAAACGGCGGCGCCCACGAACTCTTCCGGGCCGTTTCCAATGCCTGGCGGGAGGGCGACCGCTGCGGTCGTTCGGAACCTACACCTTTTTCTCTTGCCGACGGAGGACCGGCCATTTTTCGAGCGCTTTCCGCAGAGCCTCCGGGGTTTTGTCTCTTAGGCGCGTGTACTCCAACGCGGCGCAGGTCAACACGATGAGTGGACCGTCGTCGCTGAGGCTAGTGGGAATTTTGTGATTTCCGGGATACGACTCATTTGCGCCGTCGAACGCGTCGCGCACAGCCAGTGCGACACGAGCCT
Organism: uncultured Alphaproteobacteria bacterium; assembly: GCA_963829075.1. Classification (GTDB taxonomy): domain Bacteria; phylum Pseudomonadota; class Alphaproteobacteria; order Rhizobiales; family Beijerinckiaceae; genus Methylocystis. The sequence goes on from CAWHHH010000003.1 coordinate 110,700, forward strand.
CGGCGTTGAGCAAATGAGTATAGCGGCGCACGACTTCTATATCCTTGTCTAAGCGCGCTCTCGCGTCCTCTGTCATGAACGGGTTTTCCTTGGAGAGCCTGTCCCGCCTGCGACGCAGCAACCGCTCAAAACGCGCTGCTGCGGCGCGCAACATTTGCGCTTCCTTGCTCTCCGTCGGCGCGACATCCTCGATTGCGTAAACCGCCTGGGCGACGCCGAGTAAATCGACGAATTTTTCGGCCTCTCGCCATGGCGCTCTCATCGCGATGCGCTTGAGTTCTTTTCCGAGATTGTCGGCGATGCTCTTGGTACGCGTTGAATAGGCGTCGTCGAAATTGCGCAGCATTTATGACAGCTCCCGATCTGAGCGCAAAACGAGCCGGAAAAGGACACTGGGTTGGTGCAAGTGCTCCAGCTCACAGCTTTGCTTGCAATCGCTCAGTTCGCTTCTTTAGCGATCTCGACGAACGCCATCGTGTCGACCCCGCCGCATGCGAGCGCGAGATTGCCGCTGGACGTCGTCGCCATGTTGCGGACGACCCCGCCGCCCGAGGGTATCGGCCACCGCTCGAACTTCTCGCTTTTGGGATCAAAGCGCACCAGCATGTTCGGCGACATCGCCGACTCTGCGTACCAGATACCCAGAAGCTCTTCGTCCCGTAACGAGGGTAGACCTTGCACTTGGTCGGCTTAAATGGAGAACGCATTGCAACTGACGAGTGGTGATACAGGATTCGTCGCCTTTTCTGTCACCGCGGACTTGAACTGTACTCAGCGCGGGTTTGGCATTTCTTCGACGCAAGTGTCACCGTTGCGCCCGAGAGTCCGGACTTGGCGCATTCTCACCGTCAAGCGGTCGCCAAAAATCGTTCCAGCGGCGTCCGCTGTCAGAGGCATCGCGACCCTTCGCGAGCACACAGTCTCGCTCAAGGTTGAAGGGGTCAAAAACAGCAAGAAATCCTCATAGCGGGAGGGCCTCTCGCGTGTCTCATAATTCTTGATTTTGCAACAAGCTTAGCCGGTCAAGGCAGGCAAACCCACGATCGAAGCTTGTCCGACGAAGGCTCCAAAATGGCGTTTGAATGCGTCTTTGAGCTTGAGATGGCTTCGCTAACTTCTGACCTTGTCCGTGGCCGCGCAGCGATCATGCAGATCGCCACATGCCGCGCATCTTGGCGCGGACATCGACACGAAGGCCTCCGTCGGCCCGGCGCGCGCCGGCCGACGCAGCCACCATAGGCCACGCCACACAGTCGAAAAGAGACAGCAAATTTGCGGGAATGAACCGCGTGCGCGCCGCATAGACGTGGCGATCCCCTTGCGGATGCTGGCCGTGCGTGAGGAAACGTTGCGGCATGACGAGATGCAATTTGTCTCTGGCCCGTGTCATGGCGACATAAAGCAGTCGGCGCTCCTCCTCTATCTCTGCTGCGGTTCCCGTTGCGAGGTCTGAGGGAATGCAGCCGTCCACGGCGTTGAGCACGAAGACGGACTTCCACTCCTGACCCTTGGCCGAGTGGATGGTGGAGAGCACGAGATAGTCCTCGTCCCGCAGCGGCGGTCCGGCCTGACCGCTGGTTGCGTCGGGCGGATCAAGCGTCAATTCGGTCAGGAAGCGCTGGCGAGACGGATAGCCGCGTGCGATCTGCTCGAGCTGAATGAGATCGTCGAGGCGGCTCGACGCGTCTTCGTGTAAACGCTCGAGGTGAGGCTCATACCATTGGCGCGCGGCTTCGATTTCCGCCGGCCAGGCCGGCATCCCGCAGGAAAGCAGCCGGAGCGTCGTGACAAGCGTGGACCACGCTTTGCCCGCGCGCGCCGGTGTCGGCGCCTCGGACATAACGGATAAGGGGGCCGCCTGCTGGGCAAGAAAATCGAGAACGTCTTGGGCGGAGGCGGGACCGACGCCCGGCAAGAGTTGCAGGATGCGAAAGCCGGCCACCCGGTCGCGCGGGTTCTGGACGAAGCGCAGCAGCGCCAGCAGGTCCTTCACGTGCGCGCTGTCCAGGAACTTGAGGCCGCCGAACTTGACGAATGGAATATTGCGTTGGGTCAGCTCCACCTCGAGTGGTCCGCTGTGATGCGAGGCGCGAAACAGCACGGCCTGCTGCTTCAGCGTGGCGCCGCTTTCCCGCGCTTCCAACACGCGCTCGACGACGAACCGCGGCTGGTCGGCCTCGTCGCGCACCGCGACGATTTGCGGCCTCTCGGCGGATTCGCGTTCCGACCAGAGGTTCTTAGTGAATCTCTCAGCCGCAAGGTCGATGACCGCATTGGCCGCGGCGAGAATGGGCGGCGTCGAGCGGTAATTGCGATCCAAGGTAATGATATCAGCGGGCGGCATGAAGCTCTTGGGAAAATCGAGGATGTTGCGAACTGTGGCGGCGCGAAAGGAATAGATTGACTGCGCGTCGTCGCCGACCACGGTCAGGCCTCGTCCTTCGGGCTTTAAAGCCAGAAGGATCAAAGCCTGAAGCCGGTTGGTGTCCTGATATTCGTCAACGAGCACATGATCGAAGCGACCGCCGATCTCTTCGGCCAGCGCCGACTCCTGCATCGTCTGCGCCCAATAGAGCAGAAGATCGTCGTAATCGAGCACGTTCTGTGCCTGCTTGGCCTCGACATAGCCTGCAAACAGGGCGCGGAGCTCCTCGCTCCAAGACGCGCACCAAGGAAATGCGCCGAGCAGCACCTGTTCGAGAGGGGTCTCGGCGTTGACAACGCGGGAGTAGATCGCAAGGCACGTCCCCTTGGCGGGAAAGCGGCTTTCAGTTTTCGAAAATCCAAGCTCGTGCCGAACGAGGTTCATGAGGTCCGCCGAATCCTCGCGATCGTGGATGCTGAAAGCGGGATCCAGCCCGATCTCGGCCGCGTATTCGCGCAGCAGCCGGGCGCCGGTGGCGTGGAACGTCCCAGCCCAAGCGAGCCCATCGGCGATGATGCCGTCCCGCGCTCCTCGGGCCCCGCCGCAGATGCGCTCGACGCGCCCGGTCATTTCCGCGGCGGCTCGACGCGAGAACGTCATAAGCAGTATGCGCCTCGGATCGGCGCCATTGACGATCAGATGCGCGACGCGATGGGCGAGCGTGTTGGTCTTGCCCGATCCCGCGCCGGCGATGACGAGCAGAGGCCGCGAGCGCGGGCCCTCAGCCGCCCCGTGCTCCACGGCGCGCCGTTGCTGGGGGTTTAACTTGTCCAGATAGGTGGCGAGGGTCATGGGCGAACCGGCGTGGGATGGCGCTGGCGAGTGAATCATGATTCTGGTTTTGTTCGCAACTGCCGTCCGAGTAGCGATCAACCCGTCCCCGACGTCAGCAATCACTCGGCTGCGTCACGCCAGACTATGATAGAGTCGGCTCCATTATCATCATCCTGGCTGACGATCCGGCCCAGCGGGATGGGAGCCTTGCGTCGGGAGCCCGACACGCATGACGGCCTCGAAGCTGTTCAGCCCCTACCGTATCGGAAGCCTCGAACTCGGCAACCGCATCATCATCGCGCCGATGTGTCAGTATTCGGCCGAGAACGGCTGCATGACCGATTGGCATCTGATTCATCTCGGTCAGCTCGCCTGTTCCGGCGCGGCCTGTCTCACGATCGAAGCGACCGCGATTCTGCCCGAAGGCAGGATCACCTATGCCGATGTCGGCCTTTGGTCCGACGAGACCGAAGCTGCGA
>CAWHHH010000004.1:0-253089 GCA_963829075.1 uncultured Alphaproteobacteria bacterium
CTAAGTCCGACCAGACTTCGAATCCCAAGGGACCTTTGGCTGCAACGTCTCTTTGAGGCGCGCCGGTCGACGCCAATCCCGGTGACAAAATGACCGTCCTCAAGGGCGGTGTCGTCGTTCACGAGATGCCCCTTATCCAGATCGGACGGGAGATAGTGATCGGGCGGCATCCGAGCGCCGATCTGCAGCTCGAGGATTTCCTTCAAACTCGCCATGTTTCATGTGGTCATTCTTCAGCGCGGCGGGAAATACTATGTCGAAGGTACTCGATTTGGAGAGTGGCGTCCTGCTGGACCGCAAGAAGTTAAAGCCACACACCCTGGTCCAATTGTACGATGGCTCGCAGCTGGACCTCCCGGGTTTTCGGCTGGAATTCGTAATCGCGATTCGCCTCCACCGGTGGATGGGGCTGTCTTTGCAACAGAGGAGCTGGATGAGATACCCAGTTTCTTCTATTCGCCGCCGCGCCCCGCCCGCCAGTCCCTTGCTGGTCGATCTGATCGAAAAGCGGGAGCAACTCTCCGTATGGTGCCAAGGCGTTACCTCGCTTAAAGTCGTCGATATTATCGAGGAAACGCATGACGCCAAGACCTTCTGTTTGGTGGGCGAAAAGCCGCTATTGTTCTCCTATCATCCTGGTCAGTTCATAACCTTCATTCTCAATATCGAGGGACAGGAGGTAAAACGGTCCTACAGCATGTCATCGAGTCCATCTCGGCCTCATCTTCTCGAAATTACCATCAAGCGCGTACCTGGCGGCTTGGTGTCGAACTGGTTTTATGAGCAGGTCAAGCTGGGAGACAGCCTGACGGTCAAAGGTCCATCCGGGAAATTCACTTGCTTCAACTATCCATCCCGTAAAATCCTCTTCATCGGGGCGGGGAGCGGCATAACTCCCATCGTTTCCATGAGCCGCTGGATCGCCGATACGGGATCCGATGTCGATGTTAAGTTGCTGGCGTCGTTCAAATCGCCAGCGGATATTATCTTCAGAAAGGAGTTCGAATTATGGGCCGCCCGGAAACGGAATTTCCAGGTGGCGATCTCCCTGACGTCCAACTGGCACGGCACGGATTACTGGACCGGATTCACCGGCCGGATCAATGAGCACATGCTCAACGTCTTCGTACCAGACCTGCATGAGCGACACGTCTTCATGTGTGGCCCAGAACCGTTTAGCGACAGTGTCACGAGGATTTTGCGGGACATTGGCTTCAATTTGTCCAACCTGCATACGGAAAGTTTTGGGTCGGGACGCTCGGCGCAAGGCTCCAAAGCCGGCGGCAAGACGTTGGAGCTGAAAGGCCCCTTGCATAAAGTAACATTCGCCAAATCCGGGATAACCGTAGATTGCGACGAGCACTTCTCGCTCCTGGAATTGGCGGAAGCGAACGGTATCGAGATCGAATACAGCTGCCGCTCTGGAAGCTGCGGCGCGTGTGAGGTAAAATGCAAAGGCGACACCAAAGCAAGCGAGGAGTGTGAAATCGACTCTAAAACCATGGCCGCTGGCTTTATTTACGCCTGTTGTACTCATGCTTTGGGTGATTTAGAACTGGATGCATAATAAAGCTCGAGGCTCACGCCGAATGTTACGTCGTACCTAAATGCGAGAATGCGCTGGTTGCCGTGCGTTGCTGCAACTTATCTGAACCCCTTCAGGTTCAAAGGGCACTCGGTGAACGGGACCTTCGAGGTCACGAAGAAGGAGCTTTCGATTATGCCGCCGCTGCGGCTCCCGCGAAAAGTCGAAGCTCGTCGTTATCGGCGATGGCATGGCCGCCGGACGCGTGCTCGAGGAACTGCTTGCGCGCGACGCGACGCGCTACGAGATCACCATCTTCGGCGCCGAGCCGCGCGTCAATTATAACCGGATCATGCTCTCGTCGGTTCTCGCCGGCGAGAAGACCTATCAGGAAATCATCATCCACGACGACGCCTGGTACGCGCAGCATGGAGTGATGCTCCGCAAGGGCGAGACTGTCAGCGCGATCAACCGCGAAGCCAAGACAATTCGAACGGCTTCGGGCGCCGTCGCGGCTTACGACAAGCTCTTGATCGCGACCGGCTCGACGCCGATCGCCATTCCCGTGCAGGGCGTGACGCTGCCAGGCGTCGTGACCTTCCGCGATCTCGACGACGTCGACGCCATGTTGCGCGCCGCCAAGCAGGGAGGTCGCGCCGTCGTGATCGGCGGGGGGCTTTTGGGGCTCGAGGCGGCTGCCGGCCTCAAGGCCCAGGGCATGGAGGTCACGGTTCTCCACCTGATGCCGACGCTGATGGAGCGCCAGCTCGATTCTTCCGCCGGCTATCTGCTCAAGAGTTCGATCGAGCGGCGTGGCATAGAGGTTCTAACCGAGGCGAACACGAAGGCGATCCTCGGCGAAACTCATGTTACGGGCCTGAGGCTCGAGGACGGACGCGAGATCGAGGCGTCGCTCGTCGTCATGGCGGTCGGCATCCGCCCCAACAGCAAGCTCGCCAAGGGGGCGGGCCTCGCCGTGGAGCGCGGCGTCGTGGTCGATGACCACATGCGCACGAGCGACGCCGACGTTTACGCCGTCGGCGAATGCGTCGAGCATCGCGGACTTTGCTATGGTCTCGTCGCCCCATTGTTCGAGATGGCCAAGGTCGTCGCCGCGCAGCTCGCCGGAGACGCCGAGGCCGCATATACGGGCTCGGTCACCTCAGCCAAGCTGAAGGTTTCCGGCATCGATCTCTTCTCCGCCGGCGACTTCTCGGAGAGCGACGGACAGCGACGAGATCGTTCTTCGCGATCCCGCGCGCGGTATCTATAAGCGCATCGTGTTGAAAGGCGATCGCATCAAAGGCTTCGTGTTCTACGGCGACACCGGCGACGGTTCCTGGCTCTTCGATCTCTTGAAGAAAGCGACCGACGTCAGCGCTGTGCGCGACATGTTGATCTTCGGCCAAGCCTATCAAGAAGGCGCCCTACCCATCGACCCTGTGGCGGCCGTTGCAGTCCTGCCGGATGATGCGGAAAACTGCGGCGGCAACGACCACCACAGGGTCGGAGAAGAACCGCATCTATCTCGAAATGCACCAGTCGGTGACGCCATGAGCGCCGCCTCGCGGGTCGTCCATACGACCTGCCCCTACTGCGGGACGGGTTGCGGCGTCGAGGCGCGCATCGCTCCATCGGGCGCCGTGACGATCGCGGGCGACAGCGCGCATCCCGCCAATTTCGGGCGCCTGTGCGTCAAGGGATTGGCGCTCGCGGAAACGCTAACGATCGAAGGCCGCCTGCTGCATCCGACGGTCGACGGTGCTCCCGCGTCGTGGAGCGAGGCGATCGGTCTCGTGGCGCGGCGTTTCCGTGAGACGATCGAGATGCACGGACCTGACTCCGTCGCCCTTTATGTCTCGGGTCAGATGCTGACCGAGGATTATTACGTCGCCAATAAGTTTATGAAGGGCTTCATCGGCTCGGCCAATATCGACACGAACTCGCGTCTGTGCATGGCGTCCTCGGTCGCCGGCCACAAGCGAGCCTTCGGCGCCGACGTTGTGCCGAACGTGTATGAGGACATTGAGGAAGCCGAACTTGTCGTGCTGGTAGGTTCCAATCTCGCTTGGTGCCACCCCGTTCTATTCCAGCGCCTCGAGCGCGCGAAGGCCGTGCGACCCTCGATTCGTATCGTCAACATCGATCCGCGCCGCACGGTGACGAGCGAGCTGGCCGATCTGGAACTGTCGCTGAGGCCGGGCTCCGATGTCGCGTTGTTCCTTGGTCTATTGCTCCATTTGGAGCGAACGGGAAGGCGTGACGCCGCCTATGTCGAACGACATACCAACGGTGTGGAGGAGACACTGCTTGCAGCCCAAAACTGGTCGGCGCCGAAGGTCGCCGCTGCAACGGGGCTGGACGAGAAATCGCTCGCTAGATTTTACGATGCGTTCGCTGAGACGTGAGCGCACGCTGACGATTTATTCCCAAGGCGTCAACCAATCCTCGGCGGGAACCGACAAGGTCAACGCCATTCTCAATTGCCATCTCCTCACGGGTCGCATTGGCCGTCCGGGCGCGGGACCCTTCTCGGTCACGGGGCAGCCCAATGCGATGGGCGGACGCGAGGTGGGCGGGCTCTCAAACCAGCTCGCCTGTCATATGGAGCTGGAGAACGCGCAGCACCGCGACGTCGTTCGCAGCTTTTGGGGATGCGAGCGCATCGCGACCAAAGCCGGATTAAAGGCGGTCGAGCTCTTTGACGCGATCGGTACCGGGCAGGTCAAAGCGCTGTGGATCATTGGCACCAATCCGGTCGACAGCCTGCCTCAGGCCGATCGTGTCAAGCGGGCGCTTGCCGCTTGCGATTTCGTGGCGGTCTCCGATGCGATGGCTGAGACCGACACGACGGCTTTCGCTCATGTGCTGCTGCCGGCGCGGCCCTGGGGGGAAAAAGACGGCACCGTAACCAACTCAGAGCGCCGCATCTCACGCCAGCGCGCGCTGCGTCCCGCGGCGGGCGAGGCGATGCCGGATTGGTGGATAGTTTGCCGCGTGGCGCAGGCCATGGGCGCGAAGGGCTTCGACTATGCGGGCCCGGCTGCCATATTCGGCGAGTATGCCGCGCTGTCGGGCCATCTCAACCATGGCGCGCGGGCATTCGACATTTCCGGCTATGCCGAGATCGGCAGCGCCGATTATGAGAGGTTACAGCCGTTTCAATGGCCTTGGCGAAAGGACGACGCCCGATCCGCCGCCCCGAAGCGATTCTTCGCCAATGGTGGCTTCTTCACGCCGGATGGGCGTGCCCGCTTCATTGCGACCCCCTATCGCGCGCCCAAAAGCCAGCCGAGCGCGATGGCGCCCTTCGTCCTCGACACAGGGCGTCTGCGCGATCAGTGGCACACGATGACGCGCACCGGCGTCGCGCCCACGCTCTCGCAACATATTGCCGAACCCTTCATCGAAATTCATCCCGTGGACGCCGCGCGCATGGGTCTCGAGCACGCAAGGCTCGCCCGCGCCTACAACGCGCAGGGCGCCGTGATCCTGCGCGCGCTGCTCACGGATCGTCAGCCGAAAGGCTCTGTGTTCGCGCCGATCCACTGGACCGATCGGAACGCTTCGGCGGCGCGAGTCGACGCACTGATTGAGGCGAACGTCGATCCCATCTCCGGCCAGCCTGAGTCGAAAGCCTGCGCCGTGCAGATCGAGCCATGGCCGGCGGCCTGGTTCGGCTTCGCGCTGACGCGCGAGAAGCCGACGGACATCCCAGCGGGGTACTGGGCGCTCGCGCGCACGCGTTTCGGCTGGCGCATCGAGCTCGCCGGCAAGGAGGCGCCCGCGAATTGGGACATTTTCGCGCGGGCGCTGATCGGCGTCAGCGAGATCGACATTGAAATCGCGCAAATGCAAGATTCGCGTGGTGGGACGCAGCGCTGGCTGTTTGCGCAAAAAGGTCGACCGGCCGGTCTGCTGTTTCGTCGCACGCGAGCCAGTGTCCGCCAACCGCGCCTTCCTCTGCGCCGAATTTGCAGAAGAGACGTCTAGCAACGCGAGTCCTCTCCTTGCGGGTCGTCCGGGGGCGAGCATTGCCGATTGTGGAGGCACGATCTGCGTTTGTCATGATGTCGGCACGAATGAGATCGTGGATGCGATCTCCTTAAATGGCGCCCACGATCTCGACGCCGTTGGACGACTGACGAAAGCCGGGAACGGGTTGCGGTTCCTGCCGTCCGGAAATCCAACGCATGCTCAAGAACTCGATTGATCGAACGCTGGCTCCGCACGCGCGCTCGAAGCCGCCGAGTGAGACGCTTTCTCCTTGATCAAACCGTGTCGGCGTCCCGAATGCGTTCGCCCCAAGCCATAATCGATCACGTTTACGCGCGTCGTCATGCTTATTTGAGACTGGGAGAATTTGTCGCCAAACCGAGTTTAAGCAGGACTCGATTGGCAAGGGTTTCGCAACGAACGCCTTGCGCCCGGACCATGGATGAAGCTGATATAAAACCTTCCGGCCAGCGATCCTGTGGGCGCTATCAAACCTTGTTCTAGATAATCGCCGCCCACATTCGGCGCTTGACGGCGGCACGCCCGACGAGGCTTACTTCGTCAAGCAGGAAACGGCGACGGCCGCAAGATCGTCGCCTTCGAGGCTGTCGCAGCTTTGGTCGGGCTCCGCCTTCCCGACGCCGCGACAAAATCGAAACGCCCCGCATTCAGCAAACCCCGGTAGAAGTCCACTTAAAGTTCCGGGGGAACTGTCCAGACAACCGGGGCCAACTCTCCATTCATTTACGGAGAACTCGATGACATCTGAGAACACGAACGCGATCGAATATGACCACGACGCGGTGTTCAGGGCATTTCAGCAAGAGGCCGAGGCCGCTTTTGAGGCACTCGCGGAGTTTGCGATACCCTTATCGGACAAGGACAAGGTGCTAGTCAGCGAAGCCTGGAATAGGTTTCTGAGCGCGCGCGATGTGTTCCTGGAGGCGGTGGCCCTGAGGTGGCTTTGGGTCACCCAGCCCGAAGGCAACCTGCGGCGAGCGCTGGACTCGCGGGTTCACGATCTCCGAGAGCTACTGCTTGGAGTGCTCGATCTGGCGGTGCGGTCGTTGAATCCCGACCTTCAAGAGATCCACCACGAAGCGTATCGCGCGGTGCATCCCGATGCACGCCGTGAGTGCCAGTCGCTAACCCAGTACTTTCGTCTGTTCTCGGAACTTGGCGTCCGCCCGCTGTGGTGGGTGGAGCTAATTGAAGTGGTGCGGTGGGCGTCCGCGACATACTTCCCGAGTAAAAGGGAGGTGGAATCCGAGGATCTCGACAATGGCCAGACAGCGTCTGCACTCGAGCGGTTCATCGCGGTGCAGGTAGCGCAGCCGGCAATTAAGGACGCCCTCGAGATGCGCGTGGGGTATCAGGCGGCAGTGTTCGGGGAAGCGGGCATACTCGGCCATTGGCGTGAACGCTTAGGTACGGACGCAGAGCGGGCAACCTTGGGCCAGAAGTTCTATCGGCTTCTGTTCGACCGGCATCCCGTACTGTTGGACTATTTCAAGACGGCCGACATGGATCGTCTGTCGCTGCACGTCATTCAGTCAGTTGAGTTGGTGTTGACCGGAGCCCGTGACATCGGCGAGTTTGAGTCCAACTCCCGTAACGCATTGCGCTATCTAGCGCACATCCATCGCGAGCTACTCATTCCAACGTGGACCTATCCACTGATTGGTCTGGTCATGGTCGATCTGGTGGGCTTCGAAGACCGTGGAGCCATCTCGAAGGCCGCCATGATTGACGCCTTTACTCGCGTCTACGGTTATGTCGTGCGCATGATGACGCATCCTATGATCCGCGAGGAGCGTTTGATCAGGGAGGCCGAAACGTGGTTCGACCTGTTGGCGAAGGAATGGCGATGGTCGCCGGAGAAGCTTCAGCAACGCATACTCGAGGTCAAGCTCGAGGTTTCGGCGACGGGCACCTACACGCACACGAGCGAGGAACTCCAGTACGGCGCGCAGGTGGCGTGGCGCAATTCAGCCAAGTGCATCGGGCGCATTTCATGGAATACCTTGGTCGTCCGCGACCGCCGGCATGTCAATGAGCCCACTGAAGTGTTCCACGAGGTCCTCGAGCACCTCAAGCTGGCCACAGGCGGAACCAACTTACTATCGGTCATGACGGTGTTTCGACCGTGGGCGCCCGACGAACTCGTGGGTATGCGGTTCTGGAACTCTCAATTTGTGCGCTATGCCGGTTATGCAGGCGAGGGCAAGAACGGCGAAATGCTGGGCGATCCCGCCAACGCCGAATTCACGAAGTACCTCATCGCCAAAGGGCTGTGGACGCCTCCGGCTACGAAATCGCCCTTCGACGTGCTGCCTCTGGTGATCCAGATTCCCGGGCGCGCCGATCCATTCGTCTATCAACTGCCCGAAGACTTCGTCCATCAGGTACCGATCGTCCACCCTCACCACCCGAAGTTCAAAGATCTGGGCCTGCGCTGGCCCGCCGTGCCCGCCATCACCAACTTCCAGATGGACATCGGCGGAGTGTCGTACAACTGCATACCGTTCAACGGCTGGTTCATGGAACTCGAGGTGGTGCGCAATCTCGTAGAGCGCTACCAGGTATCGGAGAAGGTGGCGGAGGCGATTGGTATTCCGACAACCGAGAAGCTTTGGCACAACCGGGTCTTCCATGAGGTGGCCGTGGCGGTGCTGCACTCGTTCGAGGCGGCTAAGTTCACCATTGTCGATCAACACACAGCGCAAGAATCCTTTCTCACACATTGTGAGCGTGAGCGAGACGCCGGACGTGAGTGCCCCGCTGAATGGTCTTGGATTGGCGGGATGGTCGGGCCGGGATTGAACCCTCTCTGGCACCGCCCCATGCGCGACTTCAAAATCGATGGGCCTGAGTTTCGATACTGCTGCGATATCTGGTGCACGCAGGATTTATCTCACGGGAAGCTGCACGCGGAGCTTATCAGTTCGGCGGCGGCGGGCGCAGCAGCGGCAGTTGTCAAGCCGCGCGTGTTGATACTGTATGGCTCCGAGACGGGAACGGCCGAATCGGTGGCGAACCGAGTCGCCCGGGCGCTGCAGCTTCTGCGGCCTTCCCTGGCCCCGCTGAATGATTTCGCAGACGATAAAGTTCGCCGGACGATCGCGCAGCGTTACGGCAAGGTGCTCGTCGTCACATCGACATTCGGTGCGGGCCAGCCGCCCAGCAACGCCGCCAAGTTCGCCGCCAATCCATTGCCTCAAGGGGCCCTGGAGGGTGTGGAGCATGCCGTATTGGCCCTCGGGTCATCCATCTATCCCGACTTCGTGGCCTACGGCAAAGCCGTGGAGCGAGAACTTAAGGCAGCCGGTTCCAAAGAGCTGTTTTCCCTCACCGTGGCGGATGAAGCCAAGGGAAACGTGGGCACTATCCGCGACTGGCTGACGCTGATTGAGCGTATTCTGCTTCCACCCTCCCTGAGGTCGGCGCTGGAAGGCGAGGCGCTGGTGCGGCTGGGCAGCAACGCGAGGCCGCCGGTCTTCGAAGTGAAGTGGGAGACTCCGGCAGCGGGAGGGGCAGAGGATCCGCTGGATGTTGTGTTGCCGGAGGGGGGATCAGTGCCGTGTATCCTCAATCAGGAATTGCTGGATGGCGGCGACGTCGAGTCGCGATCGACGCGTATGATCGCATTCGAGTTCCCACCGGAGCAGACTTACGCGACCGGCGATCATCTGGCCGTCCAGCCGCTGAATGATCGGGATCTGGTTATGCGATTTGTCAAGGTTCTCGATCTGCAAGACCGCCTAGCCGACAATTTCACTGTTATGATGAATGACAATGGTGACGAGTATCCCGCGTCGATGCCGTTCAAGATGCCCGCAACTCTCGGTCACGTGTTGCGCACCTCTTTGGACTTCGCAATGCGGCCGGAGGCGGTGGGGGACTGGATGGAACTGGCGAGTCGGTCCCTTGGATCGAATCGAGGCGACTTGGCGATGCAGATCGCACATTGGTTGAAGCTGCTTCAGCCACATGTGTCCTCTGCCGAGGATCGTGAGAGCGTGTGCAACGAGGTACGCGACTACTACCCGAACGTGGTGCTGCTGCTCGAGGCGCTCGCTGCCCAAGGGATTGCGCTGGCGTTCGAAGCCGTGTTGCCGCTACTCAGTCGTTTGTCGCCGCGATATTACTCGATCTCGTCGTCCAGTCGGATGTTTCCCTATCGGCCCCACATCACGGTGAGCGTCCTGCATGAGAAGACGACGCAAAACGTGGCGATCCGCGGGATCTGCAGCAACTACCTCGCTCGCGTCAAACCGGGTGAACGCGTGATGGTGTCGATCCGACAGTCCACGTTCCGTGCGCCCAAGGACTGGCGAGTTCCAACGATCCTGGTCGGTCCGGGGACTGGGTACGCGCCAATGCACGGATTCTTGCAGGATCGCGCACTACTGCTTCAACAGGATCAAGATTCGCTCGGTCCCTGCCATCTCTTCAGTGGCTGCCGTGTCGCTCGGGACCGCATTTACGCGCAAGAGATCGATGCTTGGGCAAGGCGTGGGAACGTGGTGAGTGATCTGCACCTCGCGCTGTCTCGCGCTGATCCGAAACGCCGCGTCTATGTACAAACGCTCATGAGAGAAATGGGCCGGGACCTCGCTGATCTGCTGCTCAACAACTCGACCCACTACTACGTCTGCGGCGATGCAAAGATGGCCGACGCTTGCTTCGAAGCGTGTGTCGACGTCCTCATCGCGCACGCCGACATGTCGCGAGTCATGGCGGTTCGACACATTCATTTGATGCGGGCCGCAGGGCGATGGCAGCTCGACGTATGGGGTATCGTCGAATCCTTTAGGGAGTCGCGCAGCGAGATGATCAAGAACAAGAATCAGGCAGCCAGAGTCTGGTTGAAGCACTTTGCCATCAACAAGGAGGCGGAAGGTTGATCCGGTTCAGAAGCGCCCTTTGCCGCGAGATAGGGAGCGATGCAGCGATACCACCATCTCGGCAGATCGAAGAGCAGTGAAGCGCCGATTTCGTTGAATAAGTCTGCGACTGAGCGTTTTCGGCGTCCGCTGGAGGTGCTCTTCAGGATTTTGAACTGCGCGACCTTCGTCGCGGTGTGGCGGAATCGACGCTCAAGATCGCCCCAGACCCGCCTCGCTACAGGGGGCATTCCCAGCGCGTGAAGATCGCCACGGCACTCCAATAATCTCCACTGGGGACAGGCCGGCGCAAATTCTACCGTTGTGGAGTGCGCTCGCGCGCTTTGCCGCAACCCGGCGGGCGGGATCGATGCTCCGCGCAGGAACGAACAGGATAGAAAAGCAGAACGGGCGTGTGCAAAATTTGCACACGGCACCCTGCAACTTCTTGTAATACATGATCTTTCTGTCCAATCCATCATCGGCGCGACGGCGAATCTGACCTCTTGCTTTTCCAGCATGCTCCACAAGCCTGCGGGCTCGCCCCGCCTCCGGCGCGCAGCCCCGCCGCTTCGATACGACAGTTTGCGCCGCTTTTCGACGCCTCAGCGCAGACGGCGCGCAGAGGCCAAGGTTTGCGTCATGACCGACCTTGCCGCGACAAGCGGTTGAGCCTTGCGGAGGCGCGCCCGCTGTTGAAGCCGGCGCGATTGCGAGCCTCAAAGCGCTTTCAGAAAGGCGACGAGCGCGGCCTTCTCGTCAGCGGTGAGGCCAAGGGGTTTGAGTCGCGGATCGAGATTTGGGTTTGGGCGGCCGCCTAGATCATAGAATTCGACGACTTCCTCCAACGTCCCGAGGCTTCCATCGTGCATGTAAGGCCATGTGTCCTTCACGCCGCGCAGCGAGGGCGTCGTGAAAGCCCAGCGATCGGCGGGATCCTTGGTGATCTCGAACCGGCCGAGGTCGCTTCGCGGATCGGGCCGATCGGGACCGAAGGCCGAAAGGCCCACATGGGTCGTCACCCCAGGCGCCAATTCGACGCTGGTCGTCCCCTCGTTCCGGGGGCGAAAGGCGACGCCCGTGTCGTGCCAGGACTGATCGGTGAAGAGCGCGGTCGTCGCGCCGATCTCGTGGCAGACGGCGCAGCCGCCCTTCGAAGCGAAGATCTCGTAGCCGCGCCATTCCTGCGCGGTCAGCGCAGCGCGATCGCCGCCATAGAGCGCGCGGTCGAAACGGCTATCGCCTTTGAGCAAGCTCGCCTCGTAAGCGGCGATCGCGCGGCCGAGCGTGACCATCGTCACGCCTTCGCTGGGAAAGGCGGCCCGGAACGCCCGGCCGTAATCCTTGTCCTGCGCAATCCGCGCCAACAGCGGGCCAATGCCTGCATTCCCCATCTCGTCCGGCGTCAGCAGAGGTCCCCAAACCTGAGCGCCGAGGTCCGTCTCGCGTCCGTCGTGAAAGAGATATTTCTTGAAGACGACGTTGTAGAGCGAAGGCGCGTTGCGCCGCAGCGCGCGGCCCTCCATGCCGATCGATAGAGCGCTTTGATTGGAGGCGTATCCCTGCGCCGGGATGTGGCACATCGCGCAAGACAATGTGCCGTTGGCCGAGAGGCTTCGGTCGAAAAAGAGCTTCTCGCCGAGGCTTCTCATCTGCGGCGTGCCGGCGATTGTGGCGGGAACCGGCGGCAGGCCGAGCGGCGACCCGAGATCCTCGGCGCGGGCGGCGCTCAGCAGCGCAGGTAAGCCGAAAGCGAGAAGGGCGAGGGCGCGCAAGTCACGGTCCCCTCGAACCATTGTCGGCGCCGGGAAATTCCAGCGCCAACGTGCGCGCGTCGTTCAACAGGTTTTCCGGCGTCAAAAAAGCGAACGTATAGATTTCGCGCGTCCAGCCCTCGGGATCAATCAAAAAGACTTTGAGCATGTGATTGAGCGCGCCGGTCTTCGCGCCCTTGGCGTCGACGTCGAAGGCGACGTCCTGTCCCATGGCCTGCAAGAGGGGCGCGAGGGAGCTTCGCGACGGAGCGGTCAGGAATATCCAGGGAACTCTGGCGTCCGAGCGCTCCGAGTCTTGCAGTTGCTTCAAGACCGGCGCGGTGTCGCGCTCGGGATCGAGCGAGACGAAGACGAGGCGCAGCCGGCCCTTCAGCAGCGGATCCTCGCTCGCCTCCTTCTGCACCGACTCGAAGGTCGACCAAGCGACGGGGCAGCCGGTCGGATCCTGGCAATGGGAGTAGAAGAATGCGAGGGCGGTCACCGCGCCGCTCGTAACTCTCGATAGGGGAAGGCGGTGACCCGCCGCATCCAGCAGCTCCGCGTCCGGCGCGCGCTGGATGCGCTGCAGCTCATAGCTTCCGGGTGCGGGCAGTTTCGCCGCCAAGGCCCGCTCCGCCGCAAAGAGCCCCAGCGCCGCCGCCGCCGCGAGAACGAAAGGCGCCGCCACGCCTCTCGCCCGGATTTCTCGTCCACTCATTCGGCGGCCTTGGGCGCCGCGGCGGTGAATTTCATGTGATGCGCGCGGCCGAGACCCTCCTTGTGGAAGTCGATGGCGAAGGACTCTTTGAGTTCCTTGCCGTCCCAGGCGTAGGCCCTCAAGAACTGCTCGTTGTCGGAGCCCTTCTTGTCCCAGTTGGCGAGCAGCGAGGATGTGTAATAGACGCGTTTGCCGTCCCAGCTCTGTGAGACCATGTTGACCTGCGAGCCGATCTTTTTCGCGTAGACCTGCTTTGGCGCCTCGGGGTTGCTCAAATCGAAGAGACGCGTTGTTCCGTCGGAGAAAGTGTTTACCCAAAGCGATTTCGCATCCGCGGCGATCGAAATGTCGACCGGCAGCGGAATGGCCGCGGGATCGCCGATGTCGGCGACGGCTTTCGCGCGCCATTGCTTCTGCTCGTCCTGCTTGACGAGATAGAGCTTCGAGGTCAGCGCCGTGGCGGTTACCGCCCAATTGGCGCCCGGCGCCAGCGCCCAGCGGATTTCGAGCGGCGCGCCGGGCACCGAGAAGATCTCTTCGGGCTTCATCGCCTTCAGATCCCAAAGCACCATCGTCGCGCCGAAATTCTTCATCGCAGCGCTGTCCTGCAGCAACTGGCCCACGTCCATCATATAATTGGTCCAGCCAGTGAAGCTCGACGTGAGCATCAGATTCTCCGCCGGGTTGATCGCGATGTCATAGCCATAGCCATCGCCGCCATTTTCGAGCGGCATGGGCGTCGTCGCGATGATCTCGCTGGCGTTGTTGAAGGTGACTAAGCCCGTGCGACCGCCATGATCCTGCTTGTTCGACAGCGCCTGCACGAGCACGCGGCCGGGCAAGGCGTAAAAAGTGTGTGGACCGACGAAGCCGGTCTTTTCCGCGAGATTGTCGATCGTCGTGACGAGCTTTGGCGTCGAAGGGTCCGTGCCGACGTCGAAAACGAAGATCTTGTTGTCGTCCAGCCGCCCGGCCCAAAGATATTTGCGGTCGTCGGTGAAGCCCATGTGATGCGCCTCGCCTCGGCCGCCGACGGACAGCGCGTGGATCACCTTGCCGTAGGTCTTCGATCCCGGAACGACGTCGACCGTGACGAGCTTGTCGGACTCGTCGCCGACGCCTTTCTCACCGAGCGTCCAAACGTGTAGATATTGCTCCTGCCCCTTGATGAGACCGGTCATGAACGGGGAGTTGCAGGTCTCATCGGCCTGCGCCGGGGACAGTCCGAGCGCCGAGGCGCAAAGCAGCGCGGCGAGCGCGACTCGCTTGCCTCGTTCGAGCTTGATGTTGCTAGCCATACCCTTCTCTCCCTTTCAGGCCGCATCCTCGTTGCTTCATGCGCCGCAGAGGATCGGTCGTCTCGTTTTTGGGCCAAAAAATCAGCCCTTGAAGAGGTTATCGAGCAGCAGGTCGCGACACTGGAGCAATGGCTCCGCCGAGCGTTCGATCTTCATGCGCAGCAGCGCGCCCTGCCAGGCGCTGAGCAGAAAGTCGGCCATCGCGGCGGCGTCCATGTCGGCGCGAAAATCTCCCTCCCGCTGGCCGCGCGCCAGTCCCTCGCGCAGCTTTTCGCGATAACGACGGACCGCCGCCCGCAAAGCGTCCTGGCATAAGCCGCTCGACTCGCCGATCTCTCCGATCAAATTGCCCAGAAGGCAGCCGCCGTGAAAATCGCGCCGTTCCAACTCCTCGATCAGCTCGTCGAAATACGCGCGCAACGCGGCTTTCGCGCTCAAGTCGGAACGTTCAAGATGCGCGTCGAGCTGGCGGATGAAGGGCTCGATATAGCGCCCGACAACCTCGGCGCCGAAGGCGTCCTTGCTGTCGAAGTAATTGTAAAACGAGCCTTTCGGCACGCCGACCTTTTGAACCAATTCCTGCAGGCCGGCGCCGTGATAGCCGCGATCGATTAGAAGGACGACCCCCTCATCCAGCAGTCTGCCCTTCAGCTCATTGGCGTTGCGTCGGCTCATTAATGAACAATATGACCGGTCGTCTTATTTAGCAAGCATTCACGCATCCACGCAAACCCGGAACTTGCACGGCCGCCGGACCGAGCCCAGACATCGAGCGGCTTCGCCGACCGCAGAAAAGGCGGGTTCGCCCCACAATACGCTAATAGACCGGCCGGCCCGCCGCCCTCGGCGAAAGACCGACGGCGCAACGGTCATCGAAAGGCGAAACGGAGAAACATGCTCGCGACCACGGAAACCGCAATCGTCGCTCTCGTCGGAGCTTGTCGCCGACGACCCTATCTCACGATTGTCCTTTCGTTGCTCGTCGCGCTTCTGAGCGCGGTCTACACATATGAAAACATCGCGATCAACACCGAGACCGACCAGCTCATCTCCTCCAGGCTGCCCTGGCGCCAACGCGACATCGCCTATGATGCAGCCTTCCCACAGCAAGCGAACACGCTCCTCGTTGTCGTCGACGGCGCGACTCCCGAGCTTGCGGCGAGTGCCGCCGGGACATTGGCGGCCGCCCTCGCCAAGACGCAGGGCCATTTTCAAGAGGTCGAAGAACTCGGCGCGCCCGACTTCTTCAAGCGCAACGGCTTGCTGTTTCTCTCCAAGGACGAGCTGCAGCGCCTGACGGACCAGCTGATCCGCGCGCAGCCCTTTCTTGGCGCGCTCGCGGCGGACCCCACCTTGCGGGGCCTCGCTGGCGCGCTGCGCTTCATCCCGGAAGGCGCGCGGCGCGGCGCCGTTCAGATCGAGGAATTCGCGGCGCCTCTTGCCCGTGTGTCGGAGACGATCGACGCGCTGCTCGCGGGGCGTCCCGCCGCCTTCTCCTGGAGCGAGCTGATGACGGGCTCGCCGCCTCAAGCCCGGGAGCTGCGCCGCTTCATCCGCGTCAAGCCGATCCTCGATTTCGACGCGCTGCAGCCCGGAGCCGCGGCCTCGGAGGCGATCCGCATGACCGCCGCTGGGCTCGGTCTTGCGCCGGAAAACGGCGTCACGGTCCGCCTGACCGGTCCCGTCGCCATAGCCGATGAGGAATTCGGGACGCTGGCCGACGGCGCCGCGCTAAACTCCGTGCTGACCGTCGCGGCCGTGCTGCTCATTCTGTGGCTCGCGCTTCGGTCGGGGAAAATCATGCTCGCGGTCGTGACGGCGCTCTTTGTCGGGCTCGCGATCACCTCGGCCCTGGGTCTCGCGATGGTCGGCGCGCTCAATCTGATCTCGGTGGCCTTCGCCGTTCTCTTTGTCGGCATCGGCGTGGATTTCGGAATTCAATTCGCAGTGCGATACCGGCGGGAGAGACATCTCAACAACGACCTGGACTCGGCTCTCGAGACGACGGCGGCGGCGACCGCGAAGCCGCTGCTGCTGGCGGCCGCCGCCACCGCCGCAGGCTTTTATGCCTTTCTGCCCACGGAATACATCGGCGTCTCTGAGCTCGGGCTCATCGCCGGCACCGGCATGATCGTCGCCTACGTGACGAGCGTCACGCTGCTGCCGGCGCTGCTCACCGTGCTGAAGCCGCCGCCGGAGCCCGAGCCCATCGGCTTTCCTATTCTCGCGCCGGTCGATCGCGTCATGGCGGGCCACAGGAAGCCCATTCTCGCGCTCGCCGCGCTGATCGTGGCCGCGGGGGCGCCGCTTTTCACGAATTTGCATTTCGACTTCGACGCCTTGAACCTGCGCAACGCCTCCTCCGAGTCGATTTCGACAGTGAGGGACCTGATGAAAGACGCGGCGACGACGCCCAATGTGGTCAACGTACTTTCTCCCTCGCTCTTCGAGGCGAATTCCCTCGCGCGCCGTTTGAACGCATTGCCCGAGGTAGCGGAGACGGTCACGCTGCAAAGCTTCGTCCCCGACGATCAGGACGCGAAGCTCGCCATCATCGCCGATGCGCATGCTTTGCTCGGGCCGACGCTCGACGCGCCGGACATCAAGCCCGATCCGAGCGAAACCGAGACGCGGCAGGCGCTGATCGAGGCGGCGGAAGACTTTCTTTCGCTGTCGGGGCAGACGCAGGCCTCAAAGGTCGCGGTCTCCCTCAAGGCGCTCGCCGACGCCGATCCCGCGCGCATTGCGGCAATTGAAAAGGCGCTGCTCGGTGGGCTCGAGCTTCGCCTCGGACAGATACGAACGGGCCTTCAGCCGGAGACGGTCTCTCTCGAAAGCCTGCCGCCGCGGCTCAGGCGGGACTGGACGACTACGGACGGCAGAGCCCGCGTCGAGGCGAGGCCCAACGGCGAACGGCAGGATAACGAAACGCTGGAGCGGTTCACGCGGGCGGTGCTCGCCGTAGCGCCAGAGGCGATCGGCGGGCCGATCCTCATCCAGGAATCCGCGAAGACGATCGTGCGCGCCTTCATTCAGGGCGCGACGCTCGCGCTCGTCTCGATTTCCCTGATTCTTTTCGTCGCGCTGCGACGAGTCCTCGACGTGCTGGTCACGATCATCCCCCTGCTGCTGGCCGCCGTCCTCACGCTGGAGCTGATGGTGCTCTTCGGGCTCAAGCTCAACTTCGCCAACATCATCGCGCTACCGCTGCTGCTCGGCGTGGGCGTCGCGTTCAAGATCTATTACGTTCTGGCTTGGAGAGAGGGGGAAACGAGCTTTCTTGCCTCCTCGCTGACCCGCGCCGCGCTGTTCAGCGCGATGACCACGGCGACGGCGTTCGCCAGCCTATGGCTCTCGGACCATCCGGGGACCTCGAGCATGGGCAAGCTTCTGAGCCTCTCGCTGCTGACGACGCTCGTGGCCGCCGTGCTGTTCCAGCCCATTCTGATGGGCCCGCCCCGCCGGGCGGCGCAAACGTCGGCTTCCCGGACGCCGAGCCCTGCAGAGATGGAGGAGCCCGCGGATTAAGCAGTCTGAACGCAAAAGACGCGGAAATAGGCGAAAATCCGCATTTTACTTGTTCGCGAGCCGCGCTTTAGTGGCAAGCACATAAGCGATGGGCGGGGGCAGATTCGCAGCCGGCGCTGGGCCTTCCCACAAACTGTCCACGGCCACCCGTTGACAGTCTGGGGGCAAGGCGGTACGCCCGGGCCGCACCGCCCAAGATAACCGGGGAGAACTACGTGCTATTCGGCTTGTCTTTGGCGGCGCTCGCTGCGAGCTACGCATGTATTGCGCTCGTCGCGACGCTGTTAAGCTTACGCCCGACGCGGCTTATGCCTCGGCGCCAAGATCTGCCGCCCGCGAGCATTTTGAAGCCGCTCTGCGGCGCCGAGACCGGCTCATACGAAAACCTGCGCTCCTTCTGCCTGCAAGACTATCCGGATTTTCAAATCGTCTGCGGCGTCAGGGACGCCAACGACCCGGCGATCGCGGCGGTTCGCCGTCTGCAGCAGGAGTTTCCCGCGCTCGACCTCGAGCTCGTGATCGATCCGAGGCTGCACGGCGCCAACTACAAGGTCAGCAACCTCATCAATATCCTGAGCCGCTGCCGTCACGACCGCCTTGTTCTCGCCGACAGCGACATTTGCGTGGCGAAGGACTATCTCGCCGAGGTCGTCGCGCCGTTGAACGACCCTTCGGTCGGCGTCGTCACTTGCCTTTACCGAGGACGTTCCGTCGTTGGCCTCTGGTCCCGACTGGGCGCGCTGTTCATCGACGACTGGTTCGCGCCGTCCGTTTGGGTCGCGCATCTCTTAGGCTCGCGGGCCTTCGCCTTTGGAGCGACGATCGCGCTCCGGCGCGACGCCTTGATGGCGATAGGCGGATTTGAGGCCATCGCCGACCAGCTCGCGGACGATTATCGGCTTGCGGAATTGATCCGGCGGCTGGGGCTGCGCACGGTGCTATCCTCGCAGATCGTGACCACCGACGTGGATGAGAGGGATCCGCAATCCCTGTTCGAACATGAGCTTCGCTGGCTGCGCACGATTCGATCGCTTCACCCGTTCGGCTTTACATTTTGCTTCATCACCTTCAGCCTGCCCGTCGCGTTTCTCGGGCTTCTTTTCGCGCCGGACGCGCTCACCGCTCAGGTCAGTCTCGGGGTGACGCTTGCGGCCCGGCTTGCGCTGCACGTCATCCAGCGCGGACGCGCCGGAGAGGCCGCTCTTTCAGAAGTCGGCTTGATCGCGCCGCGGGATTGCCTGAATCTCATCCTTTGGTGTGCAAGCTTTGCAAGCTGGCGCATCCGCTGGGGGCGCCAGCAATTCTCGGCGGAGAAAGAGGGCGCTCTTTGCGAGATTGAGACCGAGGGCTCCACGCTCACATGAGGATCGGATGCTGAAAACCTTATTCCTGCAAGCCCCGTCCTTCGATGGTTTCGACGGCGGCGCCGGCTCCCGCTACCAGGCCAAGCGCGAGATCAAATCCTTCTGGTATCCGACCTGGCTTGCTCAACCCGCCGCTCTCGTGCCCGGCAGCCGCCTCCTCGACGCCCCCGCCGACGGCCTCGGCGTCGAGGAGACCCTCGCGATCGCCAAAGATTACGACCTCGTCGTCATCCACACGAGCACGCCCTCCTTCCCGACCGACGCGAAATTCGCCGAATTGCTGAAGGCGAGGAATCCCCGTGCGCTCGTCGGCATGGTCGGCGCGAAAGCAGCGGTGGACCCGACCGGCTCCCTCACTGCGACGTCCGCGATCGACTGGGTCGCCCGCGAGGAATTCGATTACACCTGCCTCGAGCTCGCCCAAGGGAGGCCCTTCGCCGAGATCCTCGGCTTGAGCTACCGCAACCGGGACGGCGCCGTCGTTCACAATCCGCCGCGTCCCATGATCGAGAACATGGACGAGCTGCCATTCGTGAGCCCAGTCTACAAGCGCGATCTGAACATCGAGAATTACTTCATCGGCTACCTGAAGCATCCCTATGTATCGATCTACACCGGGCGCGGCTGCCGCTCGAAGTGCACCTTCTGCCTTTGGCCGCAGACCGTGGGCGGTCATCGTTACCGCGTTCGCTCGCCGGAGAACGTGTTGGCGGAGGTCAAGTGGATCAAGGAGAACATGCCCGAAGTTCGGGAGATCATGTTCGACGACGACACTTTCACTGACTTCAAGCCACGGGTGGAAGAAATCGCGCGCGGCCTCGGGAAGCTCGGCGTCACTTGGTCCTGCAACGCCAAGGCCAATGTGCCCTACGAGACGCTGAAGATCATGAAGGAGAACGGGCTGCGTCTCCTTCTGGTCGGCTATGAGTCCGGCGACGATGAAATCTTGCGCGTCATCAAGAAGGGCCTGCGCACCGACATCGCGCGCCGCTTCACCGAGGACTGCCGCAAGCTCGGCGTCACGATCCACGGAACCTTCATCCTCGGCCTTCCGAGCGAAACGCGCGAGACGATCGAGAAGACGATCCAGTTTGCCAAAGACATCAACCCGCACACGATCCAGGTCTCGCTCGCCGCGCCCTATCCCGGCACGAAGCTTTACGAGGACGCGATCGCCAACGGCTGGCTCGAGGAGAACGACGCCGTCAATCTCGTGAACAGCGAGGGCGTGCAGCTTGCGGCGCTGAGCTATCCGCATCTCTCGAAGGAAGAGATTTTCCACGGCGTCGAGCGCTTTTATAAGCGCTTCTATTTTCGCCCGAGCAAAATCTGGGAGATCGTCTCCGAGATGCTCGGCAGCTGGGAGATGACGAAGCGCCGCCTGCGGGAAGGGGCCGAATTTTTTCGCTTCCTCAACGCGCACCAGCACTGAACGGCCGGCCTCCGCCATGCCGCACTCCTCCGGCCCGCGAGGGCTGATCGTCACGGCGGACGACTTCGGCCTTCACGAGGCGGTCAACGAAGCCGTCGAACGGGCGCACTGCGACGGCGTGCTGACGGCGGCGAGCCTGATGGTCGGCGCGCCGGCGGCGGCCGACGCGATCGCCCGCGCCCGACGGGCGCCAAACCTCCGCGTCGGACTGCATCTCGTTCTGGCGGACGGGCCGGCCGTGCTGCCGCGGGAGAAGATTCCGGATCTCGTCGATGCGGACGGGCGTTTCGGCGACGCCATGGCGCGCGACGGCGCCCGCTTTTTCTTCCTGCCGCGGGTCAGGCGTCAGCTCGCGGCGGAAATCGAGGCGCAATTCTCTCTCTTTCAGGCGAGCGGCCTGACGCTCGATCACGTCAACGCGCATAAGCATTTTCATATCCATCCGACAGTGCTCTCGCTCATTCTGGCCGCGCGTCGACGTTTTCGCTTTCACGCCATGCGGCTCCCCCTCGCCGCAAATCCGCCGATGTTTCTGCGGCCTTGGCTCGCCCTCATGCGCCGCCGCATGGCCCGCGCCAACATCGCGCACAATGATCGGATCTGCGGGATCGATGAGACCGGCGCCATGGACGAGAGCGCGCTGCTTTCCGCGCTCGGCCGTTTGCCGGCGGGCGTGACCGAGATCTACTCCCATCCGGCGACGCAGAGAGAGATCACGCCCTCCATGGCGTCCTATCGGCCGACCGACGAGCTCGCGGCGCTCCTGTCGCCGCGGGTTCGTGCGGCGATGGACGATCTCGGCGTCAAACGCGGCGGCTTTTCGGACTTCTGGCCGGCCCGAGGCGCCGCATGAAGCTTCCCGCCCACGCCTTTACCCTTGTCGCCGGCGCCGCAGGCCTCGCCGCGCTGGCCGCCCTCGTGGCGCACGAGGGTTTTGGGGCGATCTTTGAGACGCTCGGGCGAGCCGGATGGGGGCTTTTGTGGATCGTCCCGTTCCACGCGCTGCCATTGATGCTCGATGCGGAAGGCTGGCGCGCGCTGCTTCGCCCCCGCGATCCCCAAGGCCTTGCTACCCGGCCATTTCTGCTCTGGGTCGCGGCCGTGCGCGAGGCGGTCAGCCGCCTGCTGCCTGTCGCCAGCATCGGCGGCGAAATTGTCGGGATCAGGCTCGTGCTGCTGCGCTCGCTCGACGGCGCCGCAGTCGCCGCGAGCGTCATCGTCGAGGTTCTGCTGACGCTGGTCAATCAGATCCTCTTCACCGCTATCGGCCTCGCGCTGCTGCTCACGATCGTCAAGAAGACCCCGCTCGTGGACACGCTGCTCGCTGGCTTGGCGGCGAGCGCCCTAGCGCCCGTCGCGCTCGCCCTGCTTTTGCGCTACGGCTCGCCTTTCACGCGTCTCGCGTTATTGGTCGAGCGCACGCTCGGAGAGCGCTACGGACTCACGAAGCTTACCGGCGGCGCGGCGGCGCTCGACGAGGAAGTGCTTCAACTCTGCGGGCGTTATGGGCGGCTGTGGACGGCGCTGGTCTGGCAGCTCGCGGGCATGGTCGTCGGAGCCTTCGAGACGTGGCTCGTGCTCAAATTATTTGGTGATCCCACGACGGCCTGGAATGCGATCGCGCTGGAAAGCCTGTGTCTCGCCATTCGCAATCTCGCCTTCTTCGTGCCGGGAGCCTTAGGCGTGCAGGAGACCGGGCTGGTCCTGATCGGCGCCCTGATCGGTCTGCCCGCCGACGTCGCCATCGCCTTGTCGCTCGCGAAACGCTTTCGCGAGATCGCCATCGGACTACCCGCTCTGGCCTCGTGGCAGTGGGTCGAAATTGGCCGCTTCCAACGGAAACTCGGGGAAAGCGCGCGCTAGCGTCCTTGTCCCTCCCCGCGCTTCTCGCTCTTATTGATCTAGAAATTTCTTTTCCGTGAATCGCTTCGCGCTTTTGGGGAACATGCTCTCACGGAGCTTGGATCGGCCAAATCTGGCGTCGGGCTTGACCATTTCTCGCCTCGGCGCGGATGACTTTCTTAGATAGCCGTTGTCGTGGAACCAGCGAACCGCATCCTGAAGCGCGAGCATCGGCGGCCTCGCCGCATAGCCGAGCTCCTTCTCGGCTTTGTCACTCGAAAAGAACATCATCTTCCTGGAGAGCTTCACACCCTCGACGGTGGCGACAGGAGATTTTCCGGTGAACCGCGCCGCCGCTTCGGAAATGTGAGCGATTGGCAAAATGAGATTATAGGGCAACCGAACCTTGGGCGGCTCGCGCCCGACCAGCTCCGCGATGTAGGTCAAGATCTCGCAAAGCGTCATGTTCGCGCCGCCGAGCACATAAGTTTCGCCGACGCGACCGCGTTCGAACGCTAGCCAGTGGCCGTCGGCGACGTCGTCGACATGGACAATGTTGAGGCCAGTGTCGACATAGGCCGGCATCCGCCCCGCAGCGGCCTCGAGTATCGTGCGTCCTGTCGGCGTCGGCTTGACGTCGCGCGGACCGACCGGCGCAGAGGGGTTGACGGTGACCACCGCCAGTCCTTTGCGCTCGAAGTCGCGGACGACTTCCTCGGCCATGAACTTCGAGCGTTTGTAGTGACCGACGATTTCCGTAAGCGTGGCCCGCGTGGATTCGTCGCCGGGAACGCCGTCGCCGGGCGGCTCCAGCGTCGCCACGCTGCTGGTGTAGACGACGCGGCTTACGCCAGCCTCCGCCGCCGCTCTTAAAATGGCGCGCGTGCCTTCGACATTGGTTTGATATATCTCGCTCGGTCTTCGCGCCCACAGCCGATAATCGGCGGCGACGTGGAAGAGAGCGTCGCAGCCCTGGCAGGCGCGCGCCAATGAGGCGTCGTCGCTCAGATCGCCCTCGACGACTTCGACATCCAAGCCGCCGATGTTTCGGCGATCGGAGTCCGGGCGCACGAGCGCGCGAAGGGCGAGCCCTTGAGCGAGTAGCCGCCGCACGACGGCCGAACCGATAAACCCCGTCGCTCCGGTCACAATAGCTTTCATTTGTTATCCTCAGCCTTGTGAACGCCGTGCACGGCGGTCGTCCTCCCCCCGTCGCGCGATCGCAGGCGCCGATCAATTTTGCATTATGAACCCCCAGCGAGGAGCTTGTCGGCCTGTCTGGTGAGCGAGCTGATCAGCGCATCGGGACCGCCGGATTTCAGGATAGCCCCGAACTCCGAGCGACGGGTCGCCAGCTCGCTGATTGCGCCGTCGAGATAAACGTCCATGATCTTCCACTCGGCGCCGCTCTTATGCATCAGATAATTGAGCGCCACCGGCTTGCCGTTGGATTGGATGATCTGCGTCTTGACGATCTTGTCTCCATTCGGCTGGTCGGCCGTTTGCACGACATCCAACTGCTCTCCGGAGAAGTCGTCGAAGCGGCTGGCGTAGGTCGCGATCGTCATCCGCGTGAACGCCTTGACGAGCTCGCGTTGCTGCTCGGGCGTGAACTCGCTCCAGCTTGGCCCCACCGCGGTCTTGGCCATCGACGCCAGGTCATAGGTCTTCGACAGCGCCGGGGCGAGCTTTTCATACCGCCCCTTGAGGCCAAGCTGCTTGCCCTGCTGCATCGTGCTGAGGAGGACCTGGTAAAAGCCGTTCACTCGCGACCCCGCCGGGTCAGCGCTTTCACTGCGAGCCGGAGCTGAAACAAGCAAGGCGAGCACGATAGCGGCAATGACGGGCGGTATGACTGACGTTCGCGACATGGTCTTTCTTTCACCGAGAGGAACATTGCGGTCAAATCGGCGGAGGAGCGGACGCCGCCATGCGCTGGCCGCCTGCGCCCGCCCTCATTGCAGAGCGCTCTGCGAGGCCGGTTCCGCCTTCCCGGCGCCTCCGGGCGCGGGCTTTTGAAACGTATTCCAGGAAGCGGCCTCCATCGTCCTGGCGTTGGAGAACGTCCTCGTCCAGCCGCTCTGCGCCAGCGCCTCCCTGAGCTCCGCTTCCCTCTTCTGAGTGACGACGCTTTCCAGCATGACATAAAAGTCGATCGAGCTGGCCTCCAGCGTTTGCAGATCGCCAGCCTTGTCGACCTTGGCCAGCGCGCCCGCCGTCGATCCCGAGATATTGACGCCCGTTGTAAGAGTGGTCGCCGTCGATCCCGCCACGCCGAACTCGCGGGCCGCCTCTGCGAGGCGCACCGGCGCCAGCCAGTTGATCGGCGTCAGGGCGGCGAATTCGACCGTCGAGCCGATCAGGTCGCGCGTCGTGGTCGGCCCCATGACCGGCAGGACGAGATATTCGCTGTCGCGGACGCCCCACACGTAAAGAGTCTGGCCGAAGTCCCCCGTCTGGCGCGGCAGTTTTTCCCGGCTCGCCACATCGAAGAGGCCCCCGAGGCCAAAGGTCGAATTCATGGCGAAGCGCGCCAGAGTGGTCGCTGCAGCCTCGGAGCGCAGTTGCAGCACGTCATTGGCGAAGACCAGAGGCTCGCCGAGATTGTTGGCGAAGGATTCGACCGAGTTCGCGCACGGGTTCGGGAACCCCTTCGCGATAGGCTTTTGCAGCGGGATAGACGACGGACCGGTTCAGCTCCTGATTGAACTCGAGTGTGGCGCGATTTCGCGCCTCGGAGGGGTCTCGAGTCGTCCCGGCGTTTTCATTCGCCAGCGCCGGGAATTCCTTCCGCGCGGGCTCGGCCGCCAGAAGCCATTCCCGCGGACCCGCGGTCTGCGAGGCAAGGGATAGCGGGGACTCGAGGCCGCCGTCGCTCGAAGCGCAGCCCATGAGGGCGCCCGCTAATCCGATAGCCGCAACGCGGAATCGAACGCCGAGCGTCGCCTTCTTCATTTACCCTCCGCCACTCGAAGCTGCCGCAGTCTTGTTATAGCTTGCGGCTGGCCGCCAGACAAATAGCAGACAAAGCGCACGGGCGGCTTGATTTTGCGCAAACAGCGAAAGCTTATCTTAAAGCGCTTTGAGCAAGAGCACCCGCCGACAGCGCTTTCGGGACGCCCACGAAAGCCGAGACGTTAGGGAAATCAGCGGCTTCTTCGCCCGGACGCGGGCACTCCGCCCGCGTGGGGGCGTCGTTATGCTGTCGCGCCCATGCTTCCGCGCTTCTGCGGGAAGGGAACAATTCGTTGAGGCTGCGATCGGCTTCCAATCGCCTTCGCCACGCTCGCTGGCCGGAGCGGGCGTCTCGAGCGAGAATCGCTTTCTCAAAGACTCGGCTACGCGAATTGCGTAGTGCGCTACACGAAGCCGTATTTAAGGAACATTTCCCCGGGATTTCGAGTTTTCAGATCGGTTGCTCGGTGCAAAATCTCGCCACATTTCGCGCTTGCAGCGCGGACTAGTGCGATAATTTTGCAACACTCGCCGGAAATCTGCAGTCAAAGCTCGCGGAAAACGGAAAATAGACTTGCCGAATTACGCTTTTGGGCGGACCATTCCATGCAGAGTCGCCGGGGGCGTATCGAAAGTGGCGCGAGCATAGGAGATCGGGTCATGAAGATGAAAAAGTCGCTGCGTCGGAGAAGCGCCGTGCGAGAGCTTCTCCTGAATTTCGAGCTTCGTCCCTTCTGCGACGAGCCTCAGTCGATGTCGGCCGGGTGGCTCGGACTTGCGCGCCCGGGCGTCGCTTATTCGCCGCTCTACGCCGCGGCCCGGCTTCTGCCCGGCGAGCGCCGCTGAGAATTTCGCGCGCGGCGCAATTCGCCGCAGCGCGCCGCGACAGGCGCTCCGCCCGCCGACGCCCCGATGACGGCGATCGCTCCCTCGGTCGCTGGAAGGAAGCGCCCCGCCCCGGATGTACGGGCGGGGCGTTTTCCTTTTCTGGGCATTTTATTTCTTGAACGATTGATTAACGAGGCCTTCAGGCTTGGTTCAGGGGCAGGGCGCGATATTTCCCGCGCTCAGGCATTCCGCCCGGGACGCAAGGAGACCCTTCCATGAGCCGCTTCTCGAACACGACGCGCGTCGCCATCGCCGCCATCGCCCTTTCGCTCGGCGCAGGCCTCACCGAAGCCTCGGCCGGAACCTGGGCGCAGCGTCATCCCCGCCGCGCAGAGGTCAATGAGCGCCTCGCCAATCAGAACGGGCGCATCAACAAGGAGCTGAAGGAAGGCGAGATCACCAAGGGCCAAGCTCGCGCGCTGCACCGGCAGGATCGCGCCGTGCGCCAGGAGGAGCGCGACATGGCCGCGCAGAACGGCGGCCACATCACACGCGGAGAGCAACGCGTGCTCAATCAACAGGAAAATGGAATCAGCCGCGAGATCGGCCACTGATTCGAGAACCCGCGCCCGTCGCCTCATCGAGCGGACGGGCGCGCTCTCGCTGGCGACGCGCCTCTGGTTTCTTCTGGGGGAGCAGGCGGTACCCGTCCGCCTCCCCAAAAGGGAGACGTCCGAGCCGATCCGTCCGGCCTCTTGCTTAATGCTCGCGCTGCTTTGAACGCGAGTTCAAGGCTCGCGCGAGGGGATCGCCGAATCGACCTGGGCCAAGGCCTTCAAAAGATGAGCGCCTCCGGGCAGGCCGGCTAGGAACTCTTCGGTGCGCTTCGGGTCCTGGCCCCAGACGATCAGGAAAGCGCCGATAGCGAGCAGCAGAACCGCCAGCCAAAAGAACATCATTCCGGCGAGAACCGAAACCACAATGACGGTTCCCAATTTCGTGCGATCGTTCCAAACCATTGCGCTGTCTCCCGAGGTCCGCATCCGCGGTCATTCTACCACAAGCGGCGCCCGTCTGGGGCGCCTCCCCGGCCGAACTGGCCGGCGGCGGCTAAAAACCTGAGCAATTCGGCGTTTTTACTCCCGCTTCCTTGTCGAGCAGGGCGCGTTTGCGTTCGACCCCCCAGCGAAAGCCCGAGAGCGAGCCATCGCTGTGCACGACGCGATGACAGGGAATCGCCACGGCAATCTTGTTCGCGGCAATGGCTCCGGCGACGGCGCGGACCGACTTGGGTTCGCCAATGCGCTGCGCGACGTCCGTATAACTCACGGTGGAGCCCGCTCGGATGTTGCGGAGCGCCGCCCAAACGCGGCGTTGGAACGCCGTTCCGTGGATATCGAGCGGCAGGTCGAAGCTCCTCGCCGGCGCCTCGACGAACCCCACGACCTTGGCGGCGAGCGTCTCGAAATCCGCGTCGCCGCGCACAATCCGCGCATTCGGGAACCGCGACTGCAGGTCGGTCAGTAGAGGCTCAGCCTCTTCCCCCAAAGCGAGAAAGCAGACGCCCTTCTCGCTTGCGGCGACGAGGAGCTTGCCGAGCGAGCACGCTCGAGTCGCGAATTTGATCTCCAAGCCCGCGCTGCCCACGCGGGTGGCGCGCGGCGGCAAGCGCGGCGCTTTCTTTCCACCGGCATGGAGGACGAAGCCCGAATCCTGGATCGCCTCGGTCATGGAGTTCCTCCTCATCTGCGCGTTGCGCCTTTGTTCAGCCGGACCGCCGGACGATAGGCTTCCGGCCTTACGTTGGAGAACATTTATTGTCCCGCAAGCAGCTTCTCCAGCACCGCATGCGTCGCGAATCCGTCCGCCGGCGAGACGCCGGCGCTGAGCTGCCAGGCGTGAATGGCGTTGCGCATGCCGCGGCCGAGCTTGCCGTCCTGCGCGCCCTGATAAAACCCCTTCTGCGCCAGCGCCTGCTGCATATTGACGATGTCAGCCGTCGCGAGCGGCGAAACCTTCGGCCAGGGCTTTGAAGGCGTGTCGCGACCGGCGATCCTGTCGCCCAGAACGCCCACCGCCAGCGCATAGGCGTCCGAGGTGTTGTAGAGGCGCACGACCTCCCAATTGTCGGTCAGGAGAAAAGCCGGACCCGCAGCGCCCGTGGGCAGATAAAGACTCGCGGCGCCGCTCGCCGGCAACGCGCCGCCGTCGGCGCGCGTAAAGCCAAGGCTGCGAAACTTCGCGAAGTCCAAGTCGAAATGCGCATAGTCGAAGTTTTCCGGCACGAGCGTCTCGTAGCCCCAGGAGAGGCCCGAGACCCAGCCGGAGCCGGAAAGGAAGCTCGCGATCGAGGCGAACGCGTCTTGACGCGAGCCCCAGATGTCCGGCGTTCCCTCGCCCGAATAGCGCACCGCGAATTTGCGATAGGTGGAAGGCAGGAACTGCGGCATTCCCATCGCGCCGGCCCAGGAGCCGCGCAGTCGCGAACGGGGGAAGCCATTCTGGAGCATCAGCAGCGCCGCGACGAACTCTTCCTTGAGCTTCTCGGTCAGATGGCCCTTCCAGGCGAGAGTCGCCAGGACCCGCAACACGTCGGAGCCGCCAGTCGCCGTCCCGAAATTGCTCTCGATCGCGAGAATGGCGAGCGGAACCTCGCCCGGAACGCCGAAACGCTTCTCGACGTCATGGAGAACGGGGGCGAGCTCCTTGACGAGCGAGCGGCCGCGCTCGACGCGCGCTTTTGTCGCGGCGCCGGCGACATAGGTCGGAATCGAAACAGTGAATTCGGCCTGGACCTTGGGCTTGACCACGACGCCGGGGTCGGGCGCAAGCTCCGCCGTCGCGCGCTCGAAGGTTTCGCGCGAAACGCCGGCGGCCTCGGCCTGCGGCCAGAGGCCCTGCACAAAGGCCTGGAAATCCTCGGCCTGCGCGAGAGCCCGCCGCCCCGCCGCGCCCAGGCTCAGGAGCCCGACGAGAAGCGCGCGCCGGTCGAGCCGAAGGCTGTTGCTCGAAAATTGCATGGTAGTCTCCGCCGTTCGGGAAAAGCCCACGCCCGAGTGGCGCAGCCGATTGGGTTCTCTGGAAAGATTACACTCTCGGGGTATTTGTTTGACAGGGGGGCGAGGCTAAACTCTAGTGGCGAACTTGGAGCTCAACAAAGGGGGAGCGCGGAGAATCCGCGCGGTCGACGTGACGCAAATTCCTTCTACCGGCCGGAGCACGCCGTCAACGCCAGCCGAAGCTCTGCGCCGCGCGCCGCTTCCCGAGGCGTCGCTGAAGGCCAAGCTGCGCACCGCAGGCCTTCGCCCGACCGTGCAGCGCCTTTCCTTGTGCAAGCTGCTGTTCAGCCTGAACGGCGACCGTCACGTCAGCGCCGAGGCGCTGCACGCCGAGGCGCGCGAGGCGGGGCTGCGCATGTCGCTTTCGACCGTGTACAACGCGCTCAATCAATTCGCCGCCGCGGGCCTCCTCCGCCAGATCGCCGTGCAGGGACCGCGCACCTATTTCCACACGCGCACCTCGCCGCACAACCACTTCATCGACGAGGCGACGGGCCGGATGTTCGACGCCGCCGACGGGTCGATCGAGTTCGCCCGCTTGCCGGCTCCGCCGGAAGGCATGGAGATCGTCGGCTGCGACGTGATAATCCGGCTCAAGCGCAAGCGCGGCTGAAAGAGAAAGCGGCCTCCCCCACGATCGTGGGGAGAGGCCCTTCTCACGCAACTCTACGCAAACGCAACCTTACGCAACCCGTCAGCCGCCTGCGGCCGGCAGCGCGACGAAGCGGGTTCCTTCCGCCGATTTCACGCGCAGCAGCACGGCCTTGCGGCCCTCCTTGCGCGCGGCCTCAAAGATCTGGACGAGATCGGCGCGCGCCTCGACCGGGCGGCCACCCGCTTCGAGGATCATGTCGCCGCGCCGCAAGCCTTTCTGCGCAGCGGCGCCTTCCGGATCGACGTTCGTGACATAGAGGCCCTCGCCGCCGGCCGCCCCGCCCCGCACCTGCGCCGCGGGCATGACGTCGATGCCGAGCGAGGTCAACGTTCCGCCCTTCTCCTCGCCGCCGCCTCCGAGATCGGCCCGCATATCTTTTTCGGCCGGCAGCGTGCCGAGCTTTAGGTTCACGGACTTCTCCGAGCCGCCGCGCAGATAGATCAGATCGACCGACTTGCCGGGTCCGAGCGCGGCGATCTTGCGCGACAGCTCGCGCGGTCCCTCGACCTTCTCGCCGTTGACGGAGACGATCACGTCGCCCGACTTGAGCCCGGCGGCTTCAGCGGGGCCTCCCTTCGCGGGCGAGGCGACCAGCGCGCCCTTGGTGGACTTGAGCCCCATGCTGTCGGCGATATCCGGCGTCACGGGCTGGATCTGCACCCCGATCCAGCCGCGCGTGACCGAGCCCTTCTCCTTGAGCGCGGCGACCACGTCCTTGGCGACTTCCGTCGGGATCGCGAAGCCGATGCCGACCGAGCCGCCCGAGGGCGAGTAGATCGCGGTGTTGACGCCGACGACGCCGCCGCGTTCGTCAAAGGCCGGACCGCCGGAATTGCCGCGGTTCACCGGCGCGTCGATCTGCAGGAAGTCGTCGTAGGGTCCGGCCTGGATGTCGCGGCCACGCGCCGAGACGATGCCCGCCGTGACCGTGCCGCCGAGGCCGAAGGGGTTGCCGACCGCGATAACCCAGTCGCCGACGTCGAGGCGCGGTGGACGACCACTCGACATAGGGCAGGTTGCCGCCGTCGCTGACCTTGAGCAAGGCCAGATCCGTGCGCTTGTCGGTCCCGATGACCTTCGCCGGCAGCGTCTTGCCGCTGTCGAGCGTGACCTCGACCTCCTTGGCGTGCTCGACGACGTGGTTGTTCGTCACCACATAGCCATCGGCGCTGATGACGAAGCCAGAGCCTTGCGACTGCGTCAGGTGCTTGTGGGGCATGCCCCCGCCCCCTCCCCCGCCCCGACCTTCGCCGAAGCGCTTGAAGAAGTAGTAGAGCGGATCGTCCGGGGAGAGCTCGGGTCCTTGACCCTCCTCGCCCTCGCCCATGCCGGGGAACCCTTGCGTCTCCTCGGCTTTGACCTTGATCGCGACGACCGCGCCCTTCACGCGCTCGACGACGTCTGCGAAAGAGGCGGGGCCCGAAGCGGCCTGCTGCGCCAATGCTTCGGCCTGCGCGGCCGGCGGGAGAACGACGCTCGAGCCTGCGGCGATGACCGCCAAGGCCGCCGCGGCCCCGAGCAGACGGCGGCGGAATTTTTGAGAGGAAACCCGAAAAGCGGGGTTGGACATGGGAACTGGTCTCCAGGAAAAGGCGCCGCCGGCCTCGCCGACGGCGCCCGAGTTCAGCCGCGGGGGAGGGGCCGCGCGGCAAGGGCCGATCGGCGACCCTATGCTGGGAAGATGGGAGATCGCCCCTTGCGCGCCAGTGGAGAGGGGATGAATTTTTCGTAAGGCTCTCCCCCAGCCGCGATTTCCTGTCGCTCGAACGATTCCATTCGAGAGACAAGGAGAAGGGCGCTAGGGCTGCCAGTGGGATTTTCGAGATTTGGAACGGAGCCTGCGCATGACCCAGAGCTGCAACGTCGCCTTCATCGGGCTCGGCGTCATGGGGTATCCCATGGCCGGCCATCTGGCGCGCGCCGGCCATCGCGTCGCGGTCTATAATCGGACCGCCACGAAAGCGCAGCGCTTCGCGGAGGAATTCGCCGCGCACGCCGCCGCCACGCCGCGCGAGGCGGCCGAGGGCGCGGATTTCGTCTTCTCCTGCGTCGGCAACGACGACGATCTGCGCTCGGTGACGCAGGGCGAGAGCGGCGCCTTCGCCGGCATGCGCAAGGCTGCGATCTTCGCGGACCATACCACCGCCTCGGCCAAGGTCGCGCGCGAGCTCTTCCAGGCGGCGCGCGAGCGGGGTCTCGGCTTCCTCGACGCGCCGATCTCCGGCGGCCAGGCCGGCGCCGAAAAGGGCCAGCTCACCGTCATGTGCGGCGGCGACGCGCAAGTTTTCGCGCAAGCCGAGCCGGTCATCGCCGCCTACGCCAAGGCCTGTCGGCTGATGGGACCTGCGGGCGCCGGACAGCTCACCAAGATGGTCAATCAGATCGCGATCGCCGGCCTGATCCAAAGCCTTTCTGAGGCCTTGAACTTCGCGACGCGCGCCGGTCTCGACGCCATGGCCGTCGTTGATCTCATCAAGAACGGCGCGGCGCAGTCCTGGCAGATGGAGAATCGTGCGGCGACCATGCTCAGGGCCGAGTTCGACCACGGCTTCGCGGTGGAGTGGATGCGCAAGGACCTCGCGATCTGCCTCGATGAGGCGCGGCAGAACGGCGCGGAGCTGCCCGTTGCGGCGCTCGTCGACCAGTTCTACGCCCGGATCGAGCAGATGGGCGGCGCGCGCTGGGACACCTCGAGCCTGATCGCAGCCTTGAAGCGCTGACCGATCCTTAAGGTAAATTTTTTGTCGCAGGTGCAACCAAGGCCGCTCTCCCGCGTTGAAAGCCCGTACGGGAACACCGCAGGGAGCGGCGCCGCCGCCTCAGAGGGGAGTTCCTTCACATAACCGAGAGGGGCGTCCGATGGTCGTTTCGCGGGACAATCCTTTCGCCAGCCGCACGTCGCGAGCTGTCTTCGCCATAACCATAGCCGCGGGACTTTGCGCAGCAGTCGCGGCTACGCCTTCGGCGTCGATCGGCAAAGAGAACGGCACCGCGACAACCGCCAAGACCCTGACGGGGGCGGGCGTGACGTCGGGCGAGTCCGCGAAAGGAATGAGACCATTGGGTAGCGGGCCGACCATCCGGGTCGGCCGCGCATTCGACACGGAGGACGAAGACTGCACGCTCGCCGTGACCAAGGTCACGGAAAAGAGCGGCGGCGTCCACGTCAAGCGCAGCCTGACCTGCGTGAACTGACGCCGCGGCGAAAACGCGCCCCGCGCGTGCCCGAAACTACCGCCCGAGGCGGAGCGAGGGACGCGTATCGGCTGAAGGCGGAAGCGATCCTGCAGGACCGCTTCCGCCTTCTTATTTTGGCGCTCCGCGAGCCGTCGCCGCCTCCCCTGCCCCGCAACAGGCCCCAACGAGCGCAATCTTTGCAAATTTAACCAATGTTCTCAGCGTATAGGCTTCTTTCCAAATCCATCGGCAACCCTTTCAGAGCGAGGACGTTTGGAGAAACTTGTTTTTGCAAGTTTCCGGCGCGCTGACCTTCAAGGATTTCAGCGCCGGCTCGCCGTCTGCATCCGCGACTGTGGCGCCGAAGACACACCTTTCCAGAAATTGTCGGCCCAGAGGGATCGGCCGTTTACAACGGGATGCGCGCATGCGACCAATCGAGGAACCTTGGCGTGGCTTTGCGCAATCTGGGAGAGTAAGATGCGGATTCTCGGCCGTTCGACGAACAAGATCTCCGCCATAGCCGCCCTCCTGGCCGGCCTGGCGATCGTCGGGATGGGCGCTCCGGCCCGGGCCCAGACTATTCCTGACGGTACCTACGATTATACATTAAGCACTGCTCTTACCCTGCCGAGTAGCGGGTATTACGCAAAAGTCACGGTCAGCACGCTGTCTTCTACCGACGTCCAGATTACCCTCTCTATGAACAACGGATTTGGACTCCACCAGACCTCAGGCTCGTCAGCATTACGCATTTTACTTCAATCTAGCGAACAACAATATTCCGCTGACCCTGTCCAACGTAATGCTCAACGGTCAGCCGCTGACCAACAACTTCGCCTTAGTCCAAAATCCCAGCAACCCTCCCCCCTTCAACGGCACCGCCTTCGGCTGGGCGATCTCCTTCTCCTGCAGCGCCACTAGTTGCAACACCAGTGCGGGATTAACGGGAACAATTAGCTTCGATATCAAAACAAGCGGATCAAACACGATATCCCTGGTTGCTGGGAACGGAACGTATAACGGACAACAGCTCTATTTTGCCAGCGACCTCATCGATAATAACGGCAACACAGGCAACGTCGCCGTCCCTAGCCCCCACTGAGCGGTCCATGGTGATACGGCGCGGTTGCTGATAGCTCGAACGGTTCCGTTCGAGCGGTTCTTGAGTGATTCTTCATTGCAGGAACGCCCTGAGCCTCGCCTCCAGCGCATCCAGATCCTTCAACTCGCATTCCCACACGGTCAGCGCGCGCCAGCCGGCGGCGCGGAGCTTCTGGACATTAGCCGCGTCGCGGGCGCGGTTTCTCGC
Source organism: uncultured Alphaproteobacteria bacterium (assembly GCA_963829075.1). GTDB lineage: Bacteria > Pseudomonadota > Alphaproteobacteria > Rhizobiales > Beijerinckiaceae > Methylocystis. The sequence continues at coordinate 34,330 of CAWHHH010000004.1, forward strand.
GATCTTGGCGCGCCAGTAATCGGCGTTGGCTTTCGGCACGCGCGCGCCGCGCGCGCAGTCATGGCCGTGCCAGAAGCAGCCGTGCACGAAGATCGCCCGCCTCTTGCCGAGGTAGGCGATGTCGGGATTGCCGACGACGTCCTTGCGATGCAGCCGGTAGAAGGGGGCAAAGCGCCGCAGCAGCGCCCGCACGGCAAGCTCCGGCGTCGTATCGCGCGATTTGACCGCGCGCATCGTGGCGGAACGGCGGGCCGGGTCTTCCGCCTTCACGCGGCCTGCCGCCGAGCGGCGACGCCAAGGAGCGACTCGAGGAGATGGCGGCTCAGATGCCGGACCGCCGGCGCGACGACCCCGTCCCCGGTCAGGTGATAGGCGTCGTTGTAGCCGGGCGGCAGAAGGTAATCGTCGGGAAGGCCCATCAGCCGCGCAGTCTCGCGCGCCGAGATCAGCCGCGAGCGCAGCCGCGCGCCCTCGACGAAGAGCAGGAATTGCCGGCTAGAGCCGCCGGCCGGCGTGCGCAGGCAGCCCGAGAGCCCGTCGAAACGCGCCTCGGCGCGCTGGCTCTTCTCCCCGGCAGCCGAATAACGCGTGCGCCGATAAACGGCGCCGACGACGGGCCGGCCGACCGCTTGCGCCGCGGCGAGCCGCTCGCGATGGGTCTCGTTCATCAGCGAGACGAGCGCGCGCGTTTCTCCCTCCGAGCGCCACGCCACGTCGCGCGGGCGCGCCTCGACGAGCTCGGCGAGCGAGAGGTTTCGCTGATGCGGCGCGGCCAGCCGCCACCAGACCCAGCCGCGCCGAGCCGCTTCCGGAAGCCGCCCAGCCGCGCTTTGGAGCCTCGGCGGATGAAAGGGTCCGGAGGGATCTTGCTCCGTCGAAGCGGGTGAAATCGCAAGCGACGCCTCCGCCGCCACGATGAAGAGCCGCGGCCGCGATTGCGGCAGGAAAAGCGCCGCGTCGATGACGAGCGCGCCATAGCGGTATCCCTCCGTCGCCAGCGCTTCGCAGATCGCGGCGAAATCCTTGCCGCCGTGCGAGGTGAGCGTTCCGCAGACATTTTCGAAAGCCAGCAGCCGCGGCGCGCGGCCTTCCTTGCGCAAGCCGCGCACGAGGTCGAAAAACGGCCAGAAGGTCCCGCTGCGCTCGCCCGCAAGCCCGGCGCCGCGGCCGGCGAGCGAGAGGTCCTGACACGGGAAAGAGGCCCAGACGAGATCGACCACCCCCGGCAACTGCGCCGTGTCGATCTTGCGCACGTCGCCGAGGAAGAATTCGTCGCCACCCCAATTGGCGCGATAGGTTTCGGCTTTCTTGGCGTCGAAGTCGTTGGCGAAGAGGCAGCGCCAGCCCTCGCCAAGCCCGGCGCGCGCCATGCCGCCGCCGGCGAAGAATTCGTAGAAGGTCGGCTTGCTCATCTTACGAATCGCGCCCCCGCGCGCCGCAGCATAGCTGATTGAGAAAGCGGCGCGAAAGCGCTGCTTTCGCAGTTCTCAAGAGCTTTCCTCGGCGACCCGCGAGCGGCGGATCGGCGCGCGGTCACTTCAACACAAACTCGATGCGGCGGTTGTCGGCGCGCCCTGGCTCGTCGTCGTTTTGCGCGATGGGCTGCTTCGACCCATAGCCTATCGCCGAAAGTCGCGCGGCGGGAACGCCCTTGAGCACGAGGTAGCGCCGGATCACCTCGGCGCGCCATTGCGAGAGCGCCTGATTGCGCGCCTCGTCGCCGACGTTGTCGGTATGGCCGGCGATCTCGATCTTGGCGTCTGGGCAGCGCGACAGGATCGGCGTCAGAGCGTCCAGCGCATTGGCCGCAGCGCGCGTGACCTCGGCGCTCGCGGTCGCAAACAGCACCTTGCTTACGGTCTGCGTCGCGTCGAGCGCCTCCTGGCAGGCGGGAATCTCGAGCGGGCCAGCGACCGGAAGCTTGGCGAGATAGGCGCGGGCGGCCTCGAGCCGCGCCTCGCGCTGCTGCGGCGTGAGGCTTTTCGCGGCGGGCGCGATCGCGCCAGTCTGGTCGCCGCCAGCCGCAGTAGCCGCGTCCGTTCCCGACGGCGCTCGGCCACGCGCGAGCTTTTCGGCCTGCCGCCGCGCGCTCTCGAGAAACTCCGCACGCGGGCCAGGGGCGTCGGCCGCGCGCTTCGTGTCAGTCACGGGATCGACCCAGCCGGGCGGGATCGCGGCTTTCCTGATGGCCACTTCGGTGGCGGCCGTCTCGTCTGCGACGAGCGTCTGCGCCGCCGCTGTGCGGCCGAGGCCGACGAGCCGCACGCCGTCCAGATTCGCCACAGCGGGGCACAAACCCTCGCTCGCCGCATTATCCTGATCGAGCGCGACGTCCCGGCCCTCGACAAGGAAGGCGACCGATTGCGCGCCGGCCTGCGTCAGCGCGGCCTCGACGGCCGCCTTCAGCGAGGCCTCGATTTTGGGAATCTCGACTGCATTGGCGCCGATCCAGACGAGTGTCGCCGGGAGCAGCCCCAGCGCCCATTCCCTATGCTCGCGCAAACGTCCGCCGCGCCCGAGCGCGCCAATGGCGGCGCCCAGCAGGAAGGCCGCATAGGCGGCGAGCCCCGAATCGAGCCATAGGGCCACCCGCCCCTGCAAAGCCGGGACGCCCGCGACGACGAGGCCGATGACGAAGGCGAGGAGCCCCCAAGCGAGCCAAGGGGAGAGTCCGCCGTCGATTTCGGCGCGGCGTCGCATCAACGCGGTCACGGCGCCGATCGCGAAAATGGCGACGAGCCAGAGCCCGAAATGCGAAACCAAATAGTCCATAACCTCGCGCGCCCTTCTTCGAGCCGATGCGCCGACTGAAAGGGGAGCATAGCACTCTACTGCCGCGCTCGGCGTCACAAATTAATCGCTGCTGGGCGCGCTTTTCTCCTCGGCGGCGCCGGCGTTCATGTTTAGACCCTGCATTTTGAGGTCCGCCCAATCCCTGAGATCCTTGGCGGTGAAATTCTTTATGAAGGGATTGCCGCTCAAGATCTTCGCGCGCGTGACGCCGGGTCGGCGATCGGCATTGGCGATAACCGTCGCCGCATCGGCGTTTTCCGGCGCCGCAAGAATGGCGACGGCGCCGCCGGGGCCAGCAAAATGCGCAAGATAGAGGGAGCCCGGCGTCGCCGGCAGGCCCCGCTTCGAGAGGATTGACATGTTCTGCTCGATGTAGCGGCCGGTCAGGAAGCGCGACAGCTGCGGATCTTCGCGGAGTTCCAATATCTGCTTTTGGTTGAGACCCGCCGCGATGTCGGGGCGATGCCTCTTGACGAGATCGAGCCAAGTGCCCTCGACGAATTGCGCGAGGCCCGCTGCCGAGGAATGCGGATTTTTGGCTTCGGATTTTCCTTGCGACTCGCCGATGATGACCTGATCGGCCAGCGTTTTTGTCGAAGCCTTGGGCTGCGGCGGGGGGTCGGGCCAACCCCCTCCATATTGCGATCTCACGGCAAAGCCCACGATCAGCGCCGCAAGGAGCAGGAACGGAGAAATGCAGAAGCGCCGATTCCGAGGCGTCGTTCTTGCAATCGGCTCGATAGCTTCCTCTTTGCTGGGCGCTCTTAACGCAATCTCTCGGGGGGGAAGTGAGGCCTGAGCATCCCCCTGAAGTTCAATCGCTGAAAGAAGCTTGAGAACACCGTCTTCATCCGGGCCAAGCCTAATCCTGATTTCGACGGTTTTGCCGCTCGCGACGTCCTTTGTCTTCGACGGCTCGGGCGCCGGGTCTTTTTCCTCCGCGCCAAAAGGCTCAGCACTTGCAATATCGGTCGGGGTTGAATCAGCAACCGTGGCGACGGGCATCTCTTCCACGATGTGACACTCTTTAGCTAAGCGCAGTCGGCCCCGCGAAAGCTTAGGCGCAAGAACGTAAACGCGCGTTGAATGGAAGGGGCGCCTTCACGGGGAACTGCATTAGGAAGATTTTAATTGGATTGGTTCGAGACTTTCCGGTCATCCGCTTGCATTCGCGAGGCAGCGCATGTCGAACGACTTCGATCCGCCCGTCGGCGTCTCGGCGGCCGCACTGGGGGCGGGAGATATCCCCGAGATACGGATCAGCGCGGCGGATCGGCCGCCTGGGGGTCGACGCCGGGAGGAACCTCAAGCAGGCTCCGGTCCCGTCGCGCGAACGCGCTTCTTGCCGCGCGCCAGGAGGCTCGGCGCGGCGGTCGCCGCCTATTCGCTTGCGGGTTTGGCAGGTTGGGGCCTCTACGGCCTTGTCGCCCCGCATTATCCCGGCTGGTCCGATTTCATCGCCGCAAAATTCGCGCAAATGAGCGCAGCGCCGGTCGATCTGCTTCCCGTGACGCAAAAGATGGAGGCGGAGATCGAGGCCTTGCAAAAAAAGGTGCAGGCGCTCGAAAAGTCCCGCAGCGCCACTGCAAAGTCCCTCGCGTCGCTCGAAGGGCTGAACCGCCGCATCGACGAAGCGAAATCCGAAACCAAAGCCGAGATCGACGCCCTGTCGAGCCGCGTCCTCCTGTTCCAACAGGAGACGAATACGAAATTCACCGAGATCCGCTCGGCGTCTCCGGCCAGGAAGCGCAACGCGGAACCGGTCGAGAGCAAGGCTGCGCCCGCGGCCGAAAAAAGCCGCCAACGCCAAGCCACCCGGCGGAACGACGCCTTCGATCCGTCGCAGCATCCAACCGCGCCCGGCGTTCCGAGACCGCTCGGCGCGTCTGGGGATCGTCTTTAAGACGCTCAGCCAAAAGTGGCGTTGTCCGACGCCAATTGATCGGAAATCCCCGAACAGCGGCCGCGATCGGATCACCTTAGGGCTACGTTTGCGGCAGCGCGGAAAGCCGGCGCGCCGCGCGGCTAAAAGGAACGCGCCGCCTGGAACAGCGCGCGGCGCGTTCTTCCGCTGGGTCTGCGACTATTTCGCCAGGAGGCCGCGCGCCTTGGTCGCTACGCCAGCGAGGAGCAGCAGGACCAGGCTGGCGACACCGGCGCCGGGGGTTGGACCGGGAGCGGCGTAGTAAAATCCCCCGCTGAACGAAAGCACAGTCAGGTCACTGCTCGGCTGTTCGAGGGCATTGATCGGGGTGCTCCCATCGGCCAGGAATTGAAGATTGACAGTGTAGTTCGCCCCCGAAGAGTCGTTGATCAGCGCGCCGAGGCTGCTGGATAAGCCGACGCTGGTCGGGTCCACGAACGACACCGGTCCACTCACGATGGACAACAGAAATTCTACGCTGTGAGGGCGCCCAAAGCCGTCCGAGAGAGGGCTCGCGCTCCATTCGGCTTGCGCGGGAGAAGTATAACCCACAAAGGTCAAGTTCTGCAGGCTTCCATCCAGCCCCGCCTGCACGGCGCCGCCGCTCGAAGGCCCCCAGTAAAGCTGCGTGAACGCCCCCGTGTTGAAGCCGGAGTAGGACCAGTTGACGCCGCCAGCGTCACCGGCGTCGGTTCCGCTGCTGCTGAAGCTATTGCCGCCCGGCGCCGGATAGACCGGTCCAATGAGCGTTGCAGCCTGAGCGACGCTCCCTGTCATTCCTGTGACGAGCGCAACCGCCAGCGCTGTCTTCCACGCGGAGCGAGCGCAAGCGTTTAATGCCGATTGAGAGTCATTCCAGTCAAATTTTACACTTTTCATGTCCGTCTCCTTTGGCAACCATCAGCCAAAGATTCAATTCAGCTCGCAATCTAAACTACGAGACAGAGCGGAATCGTTGACACGCCTTTAGCGCATACCAGCGTTGGCTGCGCACATACGTAGAAATACGATCACGCCATAGATGTAAACAACGTCAGCAACAATTCGTTAACATCTTGCGAATCAATTACCCTAAAAACCGCAGTTGCTCGCTGCGCGTGGGGTTCGCGCGTTGAATTTGCAGCTTGTAGCTGTGTCAGCACGCGGCGAGGCGTGGCGGCGCCCGCAGCAGACGTCCTTTGAGGAACGCCTGGAACGCCCGCGACAGGATCGCCCGCCATTTTTGCATCCTCGTCAAATGCTCCGCATTTTCGACGAGTCCCCGCAGGAAAACCGCGACGGCGGCCAACGCTCTGGCGGCCGGCTTCGCCTCGGCGTGCGCGCTGGTCACGCGGATCGTCGTTTGCCGCGCGTGCCGCGTGCGCGTCGCGATTGCCGTGAGAAACAACGGCCGGCTGGTGATCGCTTCGCGATGCCAGCGCGGCTCGGCCAGACGCACGAAGATGCTCCACCAGTTGTAGAACAGCGCGACGAGCCGCGCCGCCAGGCGGCAGCGCGCGAGGTCGTGCGTCGTGAAGCCGCCCCAGCCCATTGGTTCTTCGTCTCGTCAAAAATATTTTCGCCGTCGCCCCTATCGCGGTACAGCTGGCCGAACGCCGCTGTTTCCTCATCGAGCGAAGTGACCAGAACCGAATACTCGTAGACCTCGCTCGCTTCGCCGATCTCGGCGAAGGACAGCTGCGGCGCGTCGCCGTCGTCATACGAGAGCGCCACGGCGCCCTTGAGGCGCCGGCGCAGCACGACAACCCGCCGGTCGCGGCTCCAGCCCGTCAGGCGAACCGTGCTTTCCTTCGCCTGAAAGCCCTGGCCCGCGTAGACCCATTCGCGCGCGCTGCTGAGCTTCTCGATCATGCGCTTCACGTTCGCGGTCAGGCGCAGCTTGAAAAGGTATGGCAGCCCGCGCGCCTCGGCCTCGCGCATGATTCCTTCATTGCCGAAGCCGCAGTCGCCGCGAAGCAGCGCCGGCCACAGGTCGCGCGGCAGGCGATCGAGCAGCGCCCACAAGCTCGGCGCGCTGTGCTTCGACGTGTGCTCGTCGCCAGGACAGACGTCGACGTCGAGCACGAGACGCGTCTGCGCCATCGAGTAGGTATGGAAGCAATGGCTGGGACGCCCAGGCTTCTTGGGATTGTAGCCCAGCGCTGCTCCCTCCTGATGGCCATAGAGCGGCTTGATCGTCGTGTCGACGTCGAGGATCCAGGGCTCGGCAAGCAGCGGCTCAACGCAATATTGCAGATGGCCGCGCAGCCAGATCGCGCCTTCCGCCTCGTCGATCGCCTTTAAGCCGCGGCGGACCGCATCCTCGCTCACGACCTTCTTCATGCCGAGCAGCTCCGGCAGCACGGCGTCGCAGCGTAGCGCAGCGATGTGAGCGTAGCGCTTGTGGCCGGCCAGCATGGAAAGCATCACCGTCCCGAGAACGTCGCGCTTCTTGGGCGCGTTGGGACTCACGTAACGCAGCGGACAGTCGGCGACGAAGGCGTCGAACAGCCCGCTCGCCTTCAGGAAGTCGACGAAGAACGGCAGCTGCCCCAGCGGCGTCATCGCCGCCTCCTGATCCCATTCGACCCGGATCGGGCCAAAGAAGCTGTCGAGGTCCACGCCCGCAGGCGGCTCATCTGCGACAACCGCAGATTGCTCACCCGTCGGGTGAGCCGTCAAAGGAGAGGAATCGCGCGTCATGCCCCGCAGATTGCGCGAACTTAGCCAAACCGCAAAATCGCAACTGCGGTTTTTAGGATTACAGGTAAATTTATTAAATTTTTTCGGATTTTACGGGCCTACGCCTCTCTTCACCGCGTGTTGTTCTACTGCACAGTTCTATGAGGGCGCGCGAAAATCTCCGCGATTGCGCGCGAAGCAATGACGCCTGCATCAGCTCAATCGAATTTGGCACGCAGTAGAGTTAGAGCCAATTTGCGCGAAATTGCGCCACTTGTGCGCAAATTCTCTCTAGACCCGCATCGGCATCAGCACATAGAGCACGCTCGCGCCGTCACGGTCCTGGATCAGCGTCGGCGAGCCGGGGTCGGCCAGCAAAAACAGCGTCGTGTCGCTCTCGAGCTGGTTCAGAATGTCGAGCAGATAGCGGGAGCTGAAGCCGATGTCGAGCGGCGCCGCGTCGTAATCGGCCTCGAGCTCTTCGACCGCCGAGCCCTGGTCCGGATTGGTGACGGAGAGCACGAGCTTGCCGGGCGAGAGCGCAAGCTTCACCGCCCGACCGCGCTCCGAGGAAATCGTCGAGACGCGGTCAACCGCGTTGCGGAAGCTGTCGCGCTCGACGGTGAGCCGCTTGTCGTTGCCCGCGGGAATCACCCGTCCATAGTCGGGAAAGGTGCCGTCGATGAGCTTCGTCGTCAAAAGCGCGTCGCCGAAGGAAAAGCGCATCTTATTGGCCGAGACCTCGATCGTCGCCTCGCCCTCGGCGTCCTCGAGCAGCCGCTGGATCTCGCCCACCGCCTTGCGCGGCAGGATCACGCCCGGCATGCCGGCGGCGCCGGACGGCGCTGGCAGCTCCAAGCGCGCGAGGCGGTGGCCGTCCGTCGCCACGGCGCGCAAGAGTGAGCGGCCGTCGAGCTCCACGACATGCATGAAGATGCCGTTCAGGTAATAGCGGGTCTCCTCGGTGGAGATCGCGAATTGCGTCTTGTCGATCAGGCGTTTCAGCTCGGCCGGCGCCAGCTCGAATTTATGGCCGAAATCCCCCGAGGTCACCTCGGGAAAATCGCTCTGGGGAAGCGTCTGCAGCGAGAAGCGCGAGCGGCCGGAGAGAAGCGTGAGCTGGCCCGACTCGCCGCTCGTCTCGAGCGAGGCCTGCGCGCCCTCCGGCAGCTTGCGCACGATGTCGTAGAGCGTGTGAGCGGGCAGCGTCGTCGCGCCGGGGCGCGCGACCTCGGCCGCGACCTTCTCGGTGATCTCGAGATCGAGGTCGGTCGCCTTCAGCAGCAGGGCCTTGTCGCTCGCCTCGAGGAGAACGTTCGCCAGGATCGGGATCGTCGTGCGCCGCTCGACAACGCGGTGGACATGGCCGAGCGCCCGCAAAAGCGTCGCTCTCTCGATCGTGACCTTCATGGACCAAAAATCCGCTTGTCGCTGGAATCGAAGGCTCGGGGGGAGCCGCGGGGGCGCGACTTTGCCGCGGCGCGGCGCCAAGCGCAAGGGGCGCGGCCGGGATTCTCGCGGATATTCCGAGGAAAAAGGCTTGCCGCGGGGCAAAACTCAGCGAGGAAAGCGCCGCCCTACTCCGCGGCGGCCTCCACTTCCAGCTCCTGCAATATCTCGGGCGGGCTTTTGAGGAAATCGGTCACGGAAAGACCCTGCGGGGCGGTCAGCGCGATGCGCAGCCGGCCGCGATGGAGGAGGAAGCGCTCGACCGTCGCGGCGATGCGTTTCGCCTTGTCGCTCTCCCCGAGCGCGCCCAAAATCGCCCGGCTCATGTCGCGCGCATAATCCGCGCGCAGCCGCGCCGGATCGCCGCCGCTCTGCCGCGCCGACTGCTCGATCAGCCGGTCGAGAAGCTTCGCATCGGCAAGCGTCGCCTCCACCTTGTCGACGCGCGCGGCCGAGAGCAGCGGAGCGGCGACGAGCGGGCTGGCGGTGAAAATCGCGCCGTCGACGTGAGAGAGCTTCAGGCTGACGCTCAGCGCGAACATGCAGTTGGCGTCGAGCGAGAGCTTCGACACTTCGAATTCCCGGGTCGCCTCGCGCCATTGCGCATCCCCCGCGCCCGAAAGCTCGAGCGCCGAGTAGCCGAGCTCGCGCAGGAACCCGGCGTTCGCCTCCTCGCCGCGGGCGGCGAGATCGACGCTGAGGCCATGGAAGCGCGCCGCGGCCTTGGTCGGCGCCCCGTCGCGGAAATTGGCGAGATCGAGCGCCGCGGATTGAAGCGCGAATTTCGTTCGGCCTCGGCCATCCGGCGCCGGCGCGTCGCCCACGAGCTTCTCTAACCTCCCCTTGTCGAAATGCAGCGCCTTCAGCCCCGAGCGCATGAGCGCGGCGCCAAGGTCGAGCCCCTCGAAGGCGAGCGCGTCGAGCGCCACGCGGCCGCCGTCGGCGCTTTTCAGGCTGAAGCTCGCGAGCCGCGCCTTGCGGGCGACGCCCTTTTCAAGACCCTCTAAGGCGAGGTCGCGGGCGCCGAGCGAATAGGACTCGGCCGGCGCGACGCGGCCAACGACCGAGAGGTCATGCGCCTCCAGGGTCTCGAAAGCGACCGCCGCGAGGATTTCGTTGATGATCGCGGCTTCGTCCCGAGGCTCGTGCATTTCGCCCGAGAGGCGCCGCCAGGCCGGCTCCGAGAGCGCGGCAAGCCTCGGCCGCCGGGTCGAAAGCCGCGCGGCGGCAAGCGAGAACGCGCCGTCGCTGGCATTGACCCCGAGGCTGTCGAGCGCAACCGCATCGGCGAGCGCCCGCGCCGGCTCCTTGTCGGCGGCGCCTTCCCCGGCGAAAAGCCGCGCAACTAGCGCCAGGTCGAGCCCGCTCGCGGTGAGATTTTCATAACGCCCCGCGGCCGACTGGCTCCCGTCGCGCAGCGCTTCCTCGAGCGAGGCGACGCGCAGCGCGCCGACGCGCCCGGCGACGACTTTCTCGAGCGTTATGTCCTTGAGAAGAAGCTCTTTTTTCTGCTCGCCGGCGGCGCTTTCTCCTTGCGCTTCGGGGATGCGCGCGCGCTCTGCGGAGAAGCGCGCCAGCCGCTCGGCGAAGGGCGGCGCCGCGCCTTTGGCGAAGAGCGCCGCGAGCTCCACCTGCGTGAGCGGGGTCCCCTCCAGCGCGAGGCGTGGGATGCGCAGCTCGAGCGAGCCCAGCCGCAAATCCAAGTTTTCCACGGCGGCGAATTTTTCGAACGCGAGGGCGGCCGGCCCCGCGAGGCCGATGGCGAGGAGAAAAGCTATATAAAACAATCTCATCTGCTCCTCCCGGGGCCGCCCCAGCCTGAGGGCCGGCAGTGGCGCCGCGACATTCTCACGCGACCCGCCGTCTCGCGCCGCGCGCGAATCGCGTGCTAGACCGAACTAACGCAAAGCCTGACAGGTTTTTGCGATAGAATTCGCTCCAGCATTCTGTTCTGGCGCGATTTCTCGAGGGACAAGCGCGCGAGAAGGCAGCCTATGCGAAGACTTCTGCTCCTGCGACACGGCAAAGCCGACCGCCACTCCGCGGGCGGCGACCGCGAACGCCCCTTGACGCATCGCGGTCTCTCGGACTCGCGCCGCGTCGGCGAGCACCTCGCGCACCAGGGCCTGACCCCACAGCTTGCGGTCGCCTCCAACGCGAGGCGAGCCAAGCAGACCCTGGAGCAGGCGCTTGACGCCTTCCCGGAGCATGTTGCGCATCTGATTGAAAACACAATCTATAACGCCACGTCCGACCATTTGCTGGAGATCCTGCGCCACTCGCCCGATCGGGTCGAGACGCTGCTCGTCGTTGGCCACAATCCAGGATTTTCCGAGCTCGCCATCGCGCTCGCCGGAACGGGCGAGGCGGAAGCGCTGCAGCGAATGCGCCTCAAATATCCGACGGCGGCGCTCGCCGTGCTCGAATTCCGTCTCGAGAGCTGGGCGCAGGCTTCCTTCGGCGGGGCAAAGCTCGCCTCTTTCGTGACGCCGGCGGATTTGCGCGGAGATGACGACGAAGACCCCGAGTGAGCAAAGGGCAATCCATCGGAAGCGCTGGCGAACGAGCGGAAGCTTAACACTTGCGCCAGCCTGCGCTCGGCTCTGGCGGCTGGGTCGCGAAATAGGCGCGTCAGTCGAGCCATGCTAGAGGGTTTGCGCTCAATCGGAATCCTCGCGAAATCCAGGCCATGAACGAACTCGATCGAGATTTGGCGCGCACCCTGCCGCGTCCGAACGCCGAGGAGCCGCGAGGAGAGGCGGAGCGGCGGCTCGCGGCGCTTCGGGGGCCGGCCGTACCGGATCTGCTGCGCGACGAACTGCTATCCGAAATTTTTCGCTCTTCCGCGAGCGTGCACCCCCACGCCATCGCCTTGGCGACGCTCGAGCGCCGCTTCACCTATCGCGAGGTCGAGACGACGGCGGGCGCGGTCGCGCAGGGTCTCGTCTCGCGAGGCGTGGGTCCGGGCGACGTGGTCGGCCTTTGGATGGCGCGCGGCCCGGAGCTGCTCATCGCGCAGCTTGCGATCACCTTTGCGGGCGCTGCCTTTCTCCCTTTCGACGCCGGCGCGCCCCTCGAGCGCATTGCGATCTGCCTCGAGGACGCCGACGCCAAGGGGCTGCTCACCTCCGCAGCCTTCGCCGCGAAGGCTGCGAGCGGCGTCGGCGCGCCGCTCTGGATCGACGAGGAGATCGCCGAGCCCTGCAACGCGCCGCCCGATCCGAGAAGCCTGGGCGCTACGCCCGACGATCCAGCCTATCTGATCTTCACCTCGGGCTCGACGGGCACACCCAAAGGCATCGTCGTCACGGGACGCAACATCTGCCACTATCTGCGCTCCTGCAACGAGGTCTACCGGCTCAACGCCTCCGACGTGGTCTTCCAGGGCGCCTCTGTCGCCTTCGATCTTTCCATGGAGGAGATCTGGGTCGCCTATCTCGTCGGCGCCTCGCTCTTCGTCGCGACGCCCGAGATCCTCGCCGAAACCGAGCAATTGCCGGAAATTCTGGAGGAGGCCGGCGTCACCGTGATGGACACGGTGCCGACGCTGCTTTCCGTGCTGCCGCGCGAGGTCCACAGCCTGCGCAAGATCATCGTCGGCGGCGAGGCCTGCCCGCCTTCGCTCGCCGAATTCTGGGCGCGGCCGGACCGCACGATTTTCAACAGCTATGGACCGACCGAGATCACCGTCGTCGCGACGATCGCGCAAGTGAGGCTGAACGAGCCGGTCACGATCGGCAAGCCGATCCCCAATTACACCTGCTACGTCGTCGACGAGGCGCTCAACCTCCTCGAGCCCGGCGTCGAAGGCGAATTGCTGATCGGCGGCCCCGGCGTCACCAAAGGTTATTTGAAGCGCGAGGCGCTGACGGCCGAGAAGTTCATCGAGAACCCCTTCGCCTCGGACGGCTCCGATCCCATTCTCTATCGCTCCGGGGACGCGGCTTTCGTCGATGAGAAGGGTGACATCGTTTATCGCGGGCGCATCGACGATCAGATCAAGATCCGGGGTTTTCGCGTCGAGCTTGGAGAGATCGAGGCGACGCTCTCCAGGCTCCCCGGCCTGCGCCACGCCGCCGTCGTGCTGCGCCAAGAAAAAGGCCTGGACGAGCTCGTCGCCTTTCTCACGACGGACGGCGAGAAGCCGGACCCGCGCGAGTTGCGCGCGGCGCTGCGTGAAACCCTTCCCATCTACATGGTCCCCTCGCGTTACGAATTCGTGGAAGCTTTGCCGACGCTTCCTTCCGGCAAGGCCGACCGCAAGGCGCTGGCGAAATGGGAGCTGACGGCGCCGCCTGGCCTCGATGAGGAGCAGGAGACGCCGCGCGACGCGATGGAGGCGAAGCTGCTCGATGCAGCGAAGCGCGTCTTTCCGGACGCGCCCATTCCCTTCGACGCGGATTTCTTCACCGACCTCGGCGGCCACTCGCTTCTCGCCGCCCGTTTCGTCGGCGCCGCGCGCGAGACGCCGGCGCTCGCCCGGATCACGCTGCAAGACCTCTATGCGCACCGCACGCTGCGCGCGCTGGCGCGTCATCTTTCCGGCGGCGCGGAGATCGATCTCACCCCGCGCGATCTCTCCTTTAAGCCGCCGCCGCTCCTGCGCCGCTTTCTATGCGGCCTCGCGCAGGCGGCCGCCCTGCCCTTCCTGCTTTCCGCGATCACCGCGCAGTGGCTCGGCGTCTTCGTCTCCTACCAGCTCATCACCAGCGCCGACGCGTCGCTTCTGACCGAGACGCTCACGCTGCTCGCCGTCTATGCCTGCGTCAATCTCGCGACCATCGGCATTTCGATCGGCGGCAAATGGCTCGTCATCGGTCGCACCAAGCCCGGGCGCTATCCGCTCTGGGGCGTCTACTATTATCGATGGTGGCTCTCCCAGCGGCTCGTCAGCCTGACCCACGCCAAGTGGTTCCAGGTCTCGCCGCTGATGAACTTTTATCTCAAAGCGCTCGGAGCCAATGTCGGCAAGGACGCGCTGATCAGCGAATTCGACGCGGGCGCAATTGATCTCGTGACGATCGGCGCGGGCGCCTCGCTCGGCGGCAAGCTCAAGCTCTCCAACGCGCGCGTCGAGGGCAATGAGCTGGTTATCGGGCCGATCGAGATCGGCGCCGACGCTTATGTCGGTTCCTCCTGCGCGATCGAGGAGGGCGTCGTGATCGAGGACGGCGCGGCGCTCGAGGACCTGACCTCGTTGCCGAGCGGCGCGCGCGTGGGCGCGCACGAAATCTGGGCCGGCTCGCCGGCCAGACGCGTCGGGGAAGTCGACGAGGCCAAGCTCGATCCGCAAGTCGAGCCCAGTCCGCTGCGCCGCAAGGTCATGACCTTCCTCTTCGCGCTGTTCGCGCTGGTGATCCCGCCGATCGGGCTCCTGCCGATCTTTCCCGCCTTCTATGTCTTCGACAAGCTCGACGCCTGGATGGGCATTTCCGAGTCCAGCCACCTCTATTATCTCGCGGCGATCCCGATCTTCGCCTGGCCGACCGCCTTCACTCTGGTCATCGTCAGCGTCGCCTTCATCGTCGCCTTCCGCTGGATCGTCATGCCGACGCGCGTGCACGAGGGCGCCTATTCCGTGTGGTCCGGCTTCTACCTTCGCAAATGGATGGTGGCGCTCGCCGCGGAAGTCACGCTCGAGACGCTCTCCTCGCTCTTTGCGACGCTCTACATGCGCGGCTGGTACCAGCTGATGGGCGCCCGCATCGGCAAGGACTCGGAAATCTCCACCAATCTTTCCGGCCGATACGACATCGTCGAAATCGGCGAGAAATGCTTCATCGCCGACGAGGTCGTCTTCGGCGACGAGGACGTCCGCCGCGGCTGGATGTATCTGAAGCGCGTGAAGACCGGCGACCGCGTGTTCATTGGCAATGACGCGGTGATTCCGCCGGGCTCCGACATCCCGACCGGCGCGCTGATTGGCATCAAGTCGCGTCCGCCGACGGACCAGCCGGTCGCGCAGGGCGACACATGGTTCGGCTCCCCGCCGATCAAGTTGCCCGTGCGCCAGAAATTCGACGGCGGCGGAGCGAGCTGGACCTATGAGCCCCCCTATTGGCGCAAGGTCATGCGCGCCGGCTATGAGGCGATCAACGTCTCCCTGCCGACCATGCTCTTCATGACCTTCGGCACCTGGTCGGTCGAAAGCTTCGGCCAGGCGCTCATCGACGGCGAATATGCGAATGTGCTGAGGCTCTTCGTCCTCTCCTCGGTGCTGATCTCCGTGGGGATGACGCTCGTCGTCGTCGTCGTCAAATGGCTGACGATGGGCAAATATGAGCCGCAGGTGAAGCCGATGTGGTCCTTCTGGGCCATGCGCACCGAGGCCTGCGCCGTGCTCTACTGGGGCTTGGCGGGCAAGGTGCTCCTCGATCATCTACGCGGCACGCCCTTCCTGCCGATGATGCTGCGCCTGTTCGGCTCCAGGATCGGCAAGGGCGTCTTCATGGACACGACGGACATCACCGAGTTCGACTGCGTCACGATCGGCGACTTTTGCGCGATCAACGCCGTCAGCGCGTTGCAAACCCATCTTTACGAGGATCGGGTCATGAAAGTCGGACGCGTGCATCTCGGGCGCGGCGTCAGCGTCGGCGCGGGCTCGACGGTGCTCTATGACACGCAGGTCGGCGACTTCGCGCGGCTCGGTCCCTTGACCGTGGTGATGAAGGGCGAGAGCATTCCGCCCCATTCCGAATGGATCGGGGCGCCGGCGGAGCCTGCGCAGTCCCGTTGAAAGGCTGTTTCCGGCAAGCCTTTTGCGTTCTGGTTTTTTGATCCAGCGCGATAGTTTCTGCTCGAACGATCCCTTCGCGGGACGCCTGAGGCAGGACCGTCGCCATGCAATTCTCCCCGCGCGGCCACGATGGGCGAGTGTCGGCGCGGGCGCCGCTACGCGCCGCGCTCGCGCTTCTTCTCATTCTTGCAGCCTTCAACCCGGCGCCGCCTCGCCCAAAGACCGTCGTCGCTTTCGGCGACAGCCTGACGGCGGGCTATGGCTTGCGGCCGCCCGAGGCATTTCCGGTCGTTCTCCACCGCAGACTGAACGAAGACGGCTATGACACAACCGTCGTCAACGCGGGCGTCAGCGGAGACACGACGCAAAGGGGACTCGCACGGCTCAAAAGCGTCGTGGCGCTCAAGCCCGATCTCGTGATCCTGGAGCTTGGCGCGAACGACATGTTGAACGGGCTCGACCCGAAGCTCACGGCGACCAACCTGGAAAAAATCATCATTGAATTACGCTCGAAGGGAGCGCGGGTCCTTCTCGCCGGCATGCGCGCCAGTCCCGAAACGCTCGACGAACTCGGGAGGCGGCGTTTCGACCGGCTCTTCCCCGCGCTCGCGAGGCAGCATTCGCTGCCCTTCTTTCCCTTTTTCCTGGAGGGCGTGACCGGCCATCCGGAGCTCGTTCTCGGAGGCGGATTGCATCCCAACCGCAAGGGCGTCCGCCGCATCGTCGATCGCATCGCCCCGCTCGTCGAAAGCGCGCTCGCGGCGCCGGGCGGCGAGCCCCAGCGGAGCGGTCGCTCGCTTTGAGCGAATTCGGACTTTTGCGATCCGAATTCGCTCCAGCACTCTGTTTTGGCGCGATTTCTCATCGCTCGAACGATTCCGTTCGAGCGGAAAGCGCGCTAGAGGCGGCGGACTTGCGGCGATCGCCGCCGCCGCAACTCGGGCGAAAGCCAATCAGGCCGACGCGCGCGCCGGTTTGAGGGGCCCGACATCGACCTGGATCTCATCGCCTTCGACGCGCAGCGGATAGGGGTGGAGCGCGTTGCGGACGAGATGCGTGACGCATTTTCCGCTGCCGCTGTCGAAACCCCATTGGTGGTGCGGGCAGGTGACGGTGTTGCCGTCGAAAGTCGCCTCGCTCAACGGCATGTCCGCATGCGGGCAGCGCCCGCGATAGGCCTTGAGCTCCCCACCCTTCGGCCAGACGAGCAGCACGCTCTTGCGGCCGGCATGAAACAGTTCCATGCCGCCTTCGCTGACGGCGTCCGTGTTGCAGATTGGAGTGAAGGTCATCGCGATCGCCCGGGGGAAAAAATTTACGTCGAGCGTCAAGCAAGTTGCGGACCAGCGCCAAACCGTCGCGGGGGCGCGTCCTCTGCGAGTTGTCGAACGTGCGCTACAGCGGCGCCGAAGCGCCGAGCCGCTCGCAAGTCAAATATCGAGATTGCCGTATACCGAAATCTCTTTCTCGCGCGCGCTCCTCGCGTCGTCTCCCGACCTGACGCCTCGCCAGGCGTCGAACAACATCACGACAGTGGAGAAGAGTCCTGTCGTCTTACGGAGGATCAAGCCGAAGGGGAAGATCAGCTTTTCTGGCGCGATAATGAATTGGGAGCCCAGAAATATCGTCGCCGCATTGATGAAATAGGCCAGCCGATACAATGATTTCTCTCTCCAGGCGCTGCGAGCGTGAGGGAGGGAGCTCTGCTTCACGGCCTTGTTATAATCCGGATTTGGCACAAGACCGCCCATGCGGCGCTTTGGCGGCAGCGCATTGGGGCCGGCGAGCAAGGCCTGCCGTTCTTGCTGGATGGAAGCATGCGCGATCCAAGCGACGCACAAATTCGCGAGCACGAAAAAGAGCTTGATCTGCGGAAGAGACAAAAAAAGCTGAGCGCCGAGATCGACGAAAAGCAAGTGAGTGACCGCATTGAGCGCGAAGGCGGAACGGTGGAGCGACGCCCGGTTCATCTCCTCGATCTTGTCAGTGAAGAACGCCGCGCCGGCCTTGTCGCTGCAAAGCGAGACCAGGAATTGCCGCTGCTCCTCGCGCAACTTCCATCTCTCGCTGAGCTGCGCGATCGTTTCTGCGCTGGAGCCCTCCGGGAGACGGAACGTCAGCTGCTGAAAAAGCCCCGATGCGCGCGTGAAGACGCCGCGCCACATAGCATATTGCGACGTCACGGCGTCCATGATGCCGACCTTATCGTTTTCCACGGCGACACCTCGATCGCTGAAGCTCGACGTCCTGCATCGTCCGGTCCCTAGGCTTGGACTGTCTATTGACGTTCCGCGCAAGCAGGCGGGTCGGCGCCGCCACGGTTTGTCGAATGGGTGGAGGGTTAGCTGGATATGCGTTCGAGTCAAGCCATTGACGCCGCGCGCCCGGACGGCGGGACGCCGCCGCCGGAGCGAATGACCGAGAATTTCAAGGCCTAGAAAAAACAGCTGGAGCGTCTGCACAACCGTTAACCTTCCACTCTTCATGATCCGAAACGTGGCGGTGATGCGCCAATGTCCGACGTTGTCCGCCGAGCGCGCGCGTCGCCTAATTTGATCACTTCACGCAGGTGCGGATAGAACTAAACCCAAACGTTGTCTCGGCTCGCGTGCCGGCGGTGACATGTTTCGCAGGCTGCTTCGGGAAAGGCCGGCGCCACGATGCGTCGTGATTAGCCCCGCGGGGAGGCGTCAATTTCGATCCCGCCGGTCAACACTTCGGCATCGACATCACGTCCGTGGGGAAAACGTCGCGCCTTTAGTAGTTTCCACAGTTGCGACTTGGAGGCGAAAGCGTTGTTATTTCCTCTCCGGTTATGACAGATGGATTAGCGCGATGGAAAAATCGGCCAAAGCGAAACGCGGGTTCGCCTCGATGAACCCAGAGCGGCGACGCGAAATCGCCCGCATGGGCGGGAAGAGCGTCCCGCCCGAAAAGCGAAGCTTCTCCCAGAGTTCCGACCTCGCCGCGCGGGCGGGTCGGAAGGGCGGTCAATCCGTTGATTCGGCCGATCGTTCATTTTCGAGAGACCCCTTGCTTGCCGCAAAAGCGGGAACCAAGGGTGGCCGAGCATCGCATCAGGCGCGCATCTTCAAGACGGCCGAGTAAGGCTGCCCGCGGCCGCCTCTCAAGGGCCGCCCGATGAAGTCTGACTCCGGATTCATTCGGAGCGAAGGCCCCGGCTCAAAGGGATGCGCTGAGCGCATGCGCTTCGTCGCGACTCTCTACCCAGTGTCATTTCCGCCGGGGGCGCAGGCCGTTCTCGCGGCCTGCCGCGCATCGAGAGCAAACCCGCCCGTCGTCGCCGCTGCGAAGGACGGCGCGCCCCGCGCCGATCTCAAGAAGCCGTGGGCCGGCTCATTGCTCCATCGAGCCCCCGGGATCAAACAACTCGCTCGCTGATCCTTCGGTCACGATCCCGATAGCCTCACAGGCGCTTCTTCAATGCTCTCTTGGCGAGCGCATCGAGCGCCTGCGCGAGGCCGCGGAAGGAAATCAGCATGACGACTTCCTGGTCGGAGGCGGCATGTAGGTGTGGATCATGCCGCTCGATTCATTCGTGACGGTCACGGCGGTTCCACTCGCCGGCCCGCTGTCGCCTCCAGCGCCGCCCGCGCCGCCGCCGCCGATGGACTGGGCTATGACGCCAATCGAGCTCGCGCCATGCGTCTCGACCATCCCAAAATTGTCAACGACCACGGCGTCGGAGCCGCCGCCGCCGCCAGTGGCGCCGCCCTGGCAATTCGAGTTGCAGCCGCCGCCAATCGACGATTTGGCGTCTCCGCCGGTGGAGAAGGATCTGGCTACCGTAAAGCCGCCGTTGCCGCCGCCGCCGCCGATCGATTGCGCCTCGATGCCATAGTCCATCGCCCCTTGGGTGACGATCTTGCTTCCGGCGTAAGCGTTGACCTGAACCGGTCCGCCGGCGCCGCCCTTGCCGCCCGATCCGCCGACTGAATCGGTCTCGCCGTTGCTGCTGCTCGTCGAGCCGCTCGCGCCGACGGAGAAGCCTCCGGCGCCGCCGCCGCCGCCCACGGATTGCGCGAGAATGCCGACACTATGCGGGCCCGCTACGTCGATCTCGGCTGAATTGTTCACTTTGACGAGAGCGCTGGTTCCACCGTTGCCGCCCGAGCCACCGAGCGTGTTTGTCGCCGCTTTGTTACCCAAAGAGAGCGCGCCGCCGACCGAAAATCCGCCCGCGCCACCGCCGCCGCCGACCGATTGCGCAAGAATGCCGTCGGCGACGTTGCCCTGCGGACCGCCAACCTGAATCTGGCCGGAGTTCGTCACGGTGACCTGACCGCCATTGCCGCCGAGGCCGCCCTGCCCTCCGACGGCGCTGGCCGCGCCGGCGTCATCGGAGAGCGATCCAGCGATCGAGAAGCCGCCCTGGCCGCCGCCGCCCCCGACCGACTGCGCAAGGATGCCGTGAGCGTCGACGCCTGGCGTGACGATCCCACCGCCATTGTTGGTCACCGTGACGGTGTCGCCGTTGCCACCATTGCCGGCGCCGCCGCCCGTCGCGCCGTTTCCGCCGATGTTGGTCTGCCCCGCCGAGCCGCTTGGCGCGATCAAGGCATTGACGCTAAATCCGCCTGGCCGCCGCCGCCGCCGACCGACTGCGCCAGAATGCCGATGGAGCCGTCGCCCGTTGTGAAGATGACCCGGTTCGGATCCGGGGACGATGCCGAGGCATTGGTTGTGACTGTCACGACGCCGGCGTTGTTGCCGGACCCGCCCATGCCGCCGATGCTTGCGAACGGGGCCACCTTGGATAAGTTGTTCGGAGGGAGAAGGGCGTAACAAGAGTCTCGCCGTCGATGTCGAGGCTGACGACATTTGCACCCACCGCACCTTGAAACGAATGCTCGTCCTGCGCGGCTATGCGCAAACCCATTACGGCGGGCTGACGCGGACGCGCTCCGTGTCTGGCCCATTGCCCCGCCGGCACGGCCGGTTGCTCCGCCGGCAGGCGCGACTTGGGCCTTCGGTCCAACTGTCGAGGAGACCTCCCGGTCCAGCGGCCTTGAGGCGGGGAACTCACTCGCGCAGCGATTGCCCGTCGTGCCGCCGATCCTGGCCGCCTCTCCCCGGTCCTGGCCGTCGCGGACCGCGGTCACCGACAGAAGACAGCGGCTCTGATTAACGTCGTTCTAGCGCCCCGCCAAAACCCGAAGCTTATCGTCCGAAAAATCCTCTCGCAGTTGCACCGCTGCTGCCGTGGCGCGAATCTCCTTCACGCCCAATGAGTCAGAAAAGTCGCGCCAGAGGAATCCCCCCACGAGTCAGCCAGCGGAGCCGTTGGAATGAGTCCATTATTCGACTGGCGGCGACACTCGTCGCTGCCGCTCACAGCGGGGGCGTTTTTTCAAGTTCGGGATATTCGGACCCGATCCGGTTGTGGCTAGGAAATTGCTTTGGCATTCAAGTGGAGAAACTTTTCGGACAGGCGGAACGGATCAACTTTGGCGCCTTGCCGCCGGAGATCGACGATCTGTTGCAGCAGGGTGTCGCCGCCTATCGGCATGACCGCGCGACTGCCGACCGTCTCTTCCGGCAAGCGCTGTCGCAAAAACCCAGCGAGCTGGCTCCGTATTACTGTCTGTACAAAATCCACACCTATATGGGCAGTCTCGATGTCGCCGCAGAGGTCGCCGCCGAGGGCCTAAAAGAGGCAGTGAGGCAGGCCGGCTGGTCGGAGAATCCGAGTGAATGGCCAGACGGCAATCTGGCTTGCGAGGGGCCCGGGCGCTTCGCTCTCTATACGCTGAAAGCCCTTAGTTTCATTGAACTGCGGCGAGGAAACCGCGAAACGGCATTGGAATTTTTGAATATTCTGTCGAAAAAGGACCCCACGGGGAGCGTCGGATGGACGGTCGTTGGGGAACTAGCCGATGGAATCGTTTGAAACGGCGCAATCGGGTCGGAGTCTCGAAAACTCAGAGCCCGCTGGCGGTCTCTGGAGGCCGTGCAACTGCAAAGGCAAGCAGCAGGTTGATTGTGCAACGCACTTAAGCACAACGGCGCGACATTGCATCGAATTTGAACGCGACATTCACCAGATTGGGGCTAAGCTGATGCGCTCATTTCGCAATTGCGAAGTGAGACTTCGCCAGCGATGCAGCGTCGCCATTCGCGAGGAGGGAGGCCTTGAGCGGTGTAATGGACCCTGAATCAGAGGCGGATGGTCTGCCCCAGAGCCCGCAGGGCAAGGGGACGCAAAGGCGGGCGGCCTCGGCCGAGACGGCGCTTTTCGGCATCTACGAAATCTCCAAGATATTAACGGCGCCGGCTCGGCTTGAGCAGGCGCTCACGAATGTCGTGGGTGTCTTGAGCTCCTTCCTGGAGATGCGCCTCGGTATGATCGTCGTGCTCGATCAGAAGGGCGATCCCGAGATCGTCGCCTGCTCCGGCTGGGCTGATCCGACCAAGCGGCGCGCCATAGAAACCTTACCGAGCAAGGTCATCGATCGCCTGGTCGCGACCGCCATGCCGATCGTCATTCAAGATGTGCGCAGCGAGCCCCTGTTCGCCGTCGCCGTGGACGTAATCACAGAGCGCCTCGGAAGCTGTGTTTCCTTCGTGGGAGTGGCGATCAAAAGCGACGCCCGAGTAATAGGCACTTTGTCGGTCCATAGGATCATGGATCAGCAACGCGGATACAGTTTCGAGGGCGAGCTTCGTTTGCTCACGATGATCGCCAATCTCGTCGGTCAGACGGTCAAGCTTCATCGGATGTTGTCGATGGACCGTCAGCGCTTGCTGAGCGAGCGGGCGAGCTTTGAAAAGGCGCTCGATGCGCGTCCGTTCGCGAAATCGCGCAGGGCGGCGCCGGAGGTCGCGGGCATCATTGGCGAAAGCCCCGCGATCATTGATGTGCTCGAAACGATCGCCGCCGTCGCAAAGTCCAATTCCACGGTCTTGCTGCGCGGCGAGAGCGGCACAGGCAAGGAATTGTTCGCGCGGGCAGTGCACGAGCTTTCGTCGCGCAGACTAAAGCCTTTCATCAAGGTGAACTGCGCGGCCTTGCCGGAGAGCGTGCTCGAATCGGAACTGTTTGGGCATGAGCGTGGCGCCTTCACGGGCGCGCTCGCGCAGCGGGCTGGAAGGTTTGAACTCGCCCATGGCGGGACGCTGCTGCTCGACGAAATCGGCGAAATCTCCAACGCTTTTCAGGCCAAGCTGCTGCGAGTGTTGCAGGAAGGGGAGTTCGAGCGGGTAGGTGGGACACGCACGCTGAAGGTGGACGTGCGTCTGATTTTCGCCACCAACATTAATTTGGAGGAGGCCGTCGCCAAAGGTGCATTTCGTGCCGATCTCTATTATCGCATTAGCGTCGTTCCCGTCTTCCTGCCACCATTACGCGAACGGCCTGGAGACGTTGCGCTTTTGGCTCAGAATTTCCTTGACCAGTTCAACTCCGAGAACAAGCGTAGCCAAGTCTTCTCGACTAGCGCAATCGAGACTTTGCAACGCTGTTACTTTCCCGGAAATGTGCGGGAATTGGAGAACTGCGTGCGCAGAACCGCGACTCTAGCGCGCGAGGAAAGAATAGTCGACAAGGATTTCGCTTGCGCGTCAGGCAAGTGTCTTTCCGCTCTGTTGTGGACGAGCAGTGGCAGTGGAGCCTTTCACGGCCACCCGGGCCGCTCGGCCGACTTGTTGGCGAGGTCGGTGGCAGACGAGGTCAAGGGCGCCAACCCTGGCGAGCCGTCGTCCGCCGTGCAAATCGGAGACCTCACGGAGAACAATGGTTTACCGCCGGTTCGGCGGATGATCGAGAAAGAGCGGCTCATCGAAGGCATGGAGAAGGCCGCCTGGGTCCAGGCAAAAGCTGCACGTCTGCTGGGGCTGTCGCTTCGTCAGGTCAATTATGCGTTGAGGAAGTACAATATTGAAGTCAAGCGCCTCTGAAACATGTGTCCGGCGGGATCCCCGTTGCAGCAGCTTCGCCGCGTCGCAAGGCCAGGGCCCGTTCGGCCTAGCAGGGGCCCCGCGACCACCAAGCCGGCGCGGGGGCCCAGTAACGCGCTGTCGGCGCTTCCTCCTGTAAGATAGTGGACATCAGACAATGAACATTCGTCAATCGCCCGGATTGGACGCCAGTTGTCCCCGGCCGTTGCGCGGGGCGCGCCTTGGCATGCGAATTGAATGACGGAACTAGGGTTTGAATTAGCCGAGGAGTCCCGTCATGGCGTATAAGATCGTCGCGTCGCAATGCACCGTGTGCGGCGCCTGCGAGTTCGAATGTCCGAACGCCGCGATCCGGCTTAAGAACGACATGTACATCATCGATCCAAAAAAATGCACCGAGTGCGAGGGACACTTCGACACTGCGCGGTGCGCGGAGGTCTGTCCCGTGGAAAACACTTGCGTTCCTGCCTAGGCATTGGATCTCGGATGGCGCACGACGAAGCTGGCGTCCGTGCAATGCGCGGGCAACGTGCGCCTCTACTCCAGCGGTGGATCGTTGGACGATCCTGAAGCAAAAGTGCGGACGGCGTTTGCACTGCGAATGGACGGGGCCGCGCTTATGAAGGTTCTTGCAGAGCCCGACCTAAGCGCGGCTGGTAGTGGCGCGCATCCTCCGCGTTTTTGCCCGCTCGTCATGGACGATCGAGACGGCGAAGGCAAATCGGGCCCCGTGGCTCGCGGCAATGGCGGGGATGTCCGACCCCGCGCAAGTGTGTGAGCATGGCAGCGCGGTTGCTCAAGGGCCTCATGCCCCGGGCGAAGGTGAGGATTTGCGCGTTAGTTGTGGGGCGCGGCGTCTTCTCATTGCGATGCGCGACGACCCGAATTCCGAAGTGCAGCACCTCGTCTTGGCGCTATTGATGGATGCAACCGACAACTGATGGTTTGGTTCTGAAAGTGTTCGTTTCGGTTCGGCTGCTCAAGATAGCCAGTTAACGCGCACCGATCGCAAAGCTTCCGGTGACATTGTCCGAGAGGCCGAATGGGCTCCGACGGACGAGACTCATGGCTCGACGCGGGCCTATCCTCTCGAACGATCCAAATGGCGTGCAACGCGTGTAGAAATCCTTACAGAGCTTTTGGCGCGCGCTTGTGTGGTCTCGCTACATCGCTTCCGGCATCGTGTCGATAAACGGCTGGAAAGAAGCTGAAATCATTGCACTGACGAGGCTGGCATGCTTGTTGCGTGTCCCTAACAGCTAAGGCTATTCAGGCCGTTGCGCTCCAGTCCGTTGTGGAGAGCGCGTGACCGGCGGAAGAGTGGGGAATCGCGCGATGGACATTCAAGAAGTTGGGGCTGTTGAAGGCCTTGGGTCTGTCGGTTCCTCGCCGTCTTTGGACGGGGTCATGCAGCAGATTGCGGAGCACAAGGGCTGCGGGACGTCTGGGGGCAGCGGCAAGGCGAGCTGCGGCTCGGGCGCGGGACAGGGGGATCTTCCCAGCGAGATCTGGGAGAAGGTGAAGAACCACCCCTGCTACAGCGAGGAGGCGCATCACCATTATGCGCGCATGCATGTGGCGGTGGCGCCGGCGTGCAACATCCAGTGCAACTACTGCAATCGCAAATATGACTGCGCCAATGAGTTGCGGCCGGGCGTCGTGTCGGAGAAGCTGACGCCCGAGCAGGCCGCCAAGAAGGTCCTCGCCGTCGCCTCGACGATACCGCAGATGACGGTTCTAGGCATTGCGGGTCCGGGTGATCCGCTGGCCAATCCGGAGAAGACCTTCAAGACTTTTGAGCTGATCTCGAGGACGGCGCCCGACATCAAGCTGTGCCTGTCGACGAACGGTCTGGCGCTGCCCGACCATGTCGACACGATCGCGGGCTTCAACGTCGATCACGTGACGATCACGATCAACATGGTCGATCCGGAGATCGGCGCGCGGATTTACCCTTGGGTGTTTTGGAAGCACAAGCGCTACACGGGGGTCGAGGCGGCGAAGCTTCTGACGGACCGGCAGCTGCAGGGCCTCGAGATGCTCACCGAGCGCGGCATTTTGTGCAAGGTGAACTCGGTGATGATCCCCGGGATCAACGACCGTCACCTGATCGAGGTGAACAAGGCGGTGAAGTCGCGGGGCGCGTTCCTGCACAACATCATGCCGCTGATCTCGTCGCCGGAGCATGGGACGGTGTTTGGTCTGACGGGCCAGCGCGGTCCGTCGGCGCAGGAGCTCAAAGCCCTGCAGGACAGCTGCGAAGGCGAGATGAACATGATGCGGCACTGCCGGCAGTGCCGGGCGGACGCGGTGGGTCTTCTGGGAGAGGACCGCAGCGCCGAGTTCACGACGGACAAGATCATGGCGATGGAGGTCGACTATGATCTGGAGGGTCGCAAGGCCTATCAGGACAAGGTTGAAGAAGAGCGTGTCGCGAAGGTTGCGGCCAAGCAGGAGGAGCTGAAGACTCTTGCCGGCGAGAGCAGCGACATCAAGCTCTTGATCGCGGTCGCGACGAAGGGCTCGGGTCTGATCAACGAGCACTTTGGCCACGCCAAGGAGTTCCAGGTCTATGAGCTGTCGACGCAGGGGGCGAAATTCGTCGGGCATCGCCGCGTCGATCTCTACTGCCAGGGCGGCTATGGCGACGAGGACAGTCTGGAGACGGTGATCCGGGCGATCAACGACTGCCATGCGGTGTTTGTCGCGAAGATCGGCGGGTGCCCGAAGAACGATCTGATCAAGGCCGGGATCGAGCCTGTGGATCAATACGCGCACGAGTTCATCGAGAAGTCGGCGATCGCCTGGTTCAAGGCCTATCTCGACAAGGTGAACGCGGGGGAGATCGCCCATGAGATCCGCGGCGACGCAGAAATCCGTCAGGGCGCTCTCATCAACGCGGCTTGAGCCAAGGCGCGTCCGCGCCCGAGCCGAATAAATCACCATCAAGGAGAAAGACGGAAATGACCTTGAAGATCATCGCCTCGCAATGCACGAGCTGTTCGGCTTGCGAACCCGAATGTCCGAACGTCGCGATTTCTGAAAAGAACGGCACCTTTGTCATCGATCCGAAAAAGTGCACCGAGTGCATCGGCCACTTCGACGCGCCGCAATGCGCTGCCGTCTGCCCGGTGGATAACACTTGCGTGATCGACACGGCGTATCCCCGCTATCAACCCCCGGCGTAAAGAGGACGATATGAAATTTACGATCACTCCCGCTGCGCAGAAATTCGTGCGGCGCATGATTCAGTTCAGCGCCAATCCCACCGGCGGTTTCCGGCTGCTGGTTTCTCCGGGCGGCTGCTCCGGCCTCAGCGCGCAATTCGACGTGGAGGCGGAGCCGCGCCAGGGAGATCAGGAATTCGACGTCGAAGGACTGAAGTTCTATCTGCCCGCGGAAAGCCGTTTACTGCTCGATGGAGTCACCATCGATTTCGCCGACGCGGCTTCCAGCGGCGGATTGGTGTTCCACGATCCCAAGAACACCGGATCATGCAAGAGCGCTACCGTCTCGATCGGGGAGCGAGTTCATTAGGACCAGGGTCCTCTTCGATGAACGAATTCGGGGAACTCGAAGGCGCATCCGGCGAGAAGGAGTTTCTCGCCGGGGCGTTGCTCGGTGGAGGCCTTCCTGCCGAGGCCGAGGAGTATCTCGAGCTCGCAAGCCAGTCCTATGCGGACTCGGAAACTGCCGAACGCTATTTGATGCAGGCGCGGCAATGGGCGCCGGATCATGCCGCGGTGCTGATCGGCCTCTATCGATTCTATTTCTACAAAGGGCGGATCCGTCAGGCGCTCGAGATCGCCAATATCTGCCTTGAGAAAGCGGCTCGCGAAAACGCCTTGCCGCGAGACTGGCGCAAGGTGGAGCCCAGCGATGCGGTCTTCAACGACTATGAAGAAATTCTCCCCCGCTTCTTTCTCTTTACGCTGAAGGGTTACGCCTATCTGCAGATGCGGCTCGGCGAGATTGATGAGAGTCGCGCCGCGGTCATGAAGCTCCTCGAGCTCGATCCTTCCGACAAGATTGGGGCGAAAGTGCTGCTGGGCATTCTCGACCGGATCGGAATCGACGAAGATGCGTGAGATCGAGGAAGCTCGGGACTGGCGCGGCCAAGAGATCGATTGCGCCGCTTGTCCTCACAAGGAGCTTTTGGCCGCGAAGCGCTGCGAGTTGCGCAAGGCCTGTGTTCAGGACCGTTACGCCCGGCGCATCGATCGGTTCTTCGAGTGGAATCCTGAACTCGCTGATGGCCATCTCGCGCATCCGCATTTCGAGGTTCGCGCCATCGCCGCCAAATTCGCCAACCCGTTTCTGCTTCCCGCGCTACTCACCGATCCTGACGAGACCGTGCGTTGGGAAGCCGTGCGTCGCCTCCCGTCGCGTTACCACTTGACGCTGCGTAACGATCCCCACCGCGAGGTCCGCATCCGCATCGCGACGCTCCTCGACGGGGCGGATCTGATGCCGATGATGAAGGACGAGGATTATTACGTCCGCGTCGTCGTCGCCCGAAAGATCGATCCCGCCTTGCTGATCTTGATGATCGACGACGCGGAGATCGAGGTGCGCCGCATCGTAGCGCAGCGCATCGACCAACAATGGCTCGGCCGCGTGGCCCTCGACTCCTCCGCAGGTGTGCGGTTAGAGGCCGCCCAACGCATGACGATGGAGCAATTGTTGACGCTCCGCGTAGATGCGGATTGGCGAGTTCGTCACATAGTGGCGTCTCGGCTGTCCGCCGAAGAGGTCGGGGCCATGGTCGACGATTCAGACCCGATCGTGGCTGAGACTGCGCGTCGCCGGGCAATGGGCGAGCCGCAGTCTTGACCGCGGCCAAGGGCGACGCCCAAGGCTCCAGAGCCGCGCACGCCAGCGCGCACCGAAGCTTTCCTTCAATCCGCGCAACAATGTCGCCAGCCACGTCAATTTTCAAACATCGCAAGACCCGATTGCCTGAATCTACAACCCGCTGAATCAATAGAAGAATAATTCTAAGCGGAACTGGCACGCGCCTTGCGTCACAATAAACGCATAACGATCGGAACCCAAAGCAGCGCTGTCGCGCGAGAGAGGGAACGCTCCCGGTCGAGCGCAAAATTGAGGCCCGCCCCCTCGTGCGAGCGGGCCTACGGCAGCGCAGCACAGGAGACGAACATGTCATCACTACGGCAGATCGCGTTTTACGGCAAAGGGGGCATCGGCAAGTCGACGACGTCCCAGAACACATTGGCGGCGCTGGCGGAGCTGGGTCACCGCATTCTGATCGTCGGCTGCGATCCGAAGGCGGATTCGACACGCCTCATCCTTCACGCCAAGGCGCAGGATACGATCCTGAGCCTGGCGGCGGCGGCGGGTTCGGTCGAGGACCTCGAGATCGAGGACGTGATGAAGGTCGGCTATCGCGACATTCGTTGCGTCGAGTCGGGCGGTCCGGAGCCGGGCGTCGGCTGCGCCGGGCGCGGCGTCATCACCTCGATCAACTTCCTCGAGGAGAACGGCGCCTATGAGGACATCGATTATGTGTCCTACGACGTGCTCGGCGACGTGGTCTGCGGCGGCTTCGCCATGCCGATCCGCGAGAACAAGGCGCAGGAGATCTACATCGTCATGTCCGGCGAGATGATGGCGATGTATGCGGCCAACAACATCTCCAAGGGCATTTTGAAATACGCCAATTCCGGCGGCGTGCGCCTGGGCGCGCTGGTTTGCAACGAGCGTCAGACTGACAAGGAGCTGGAGCTGGCGGAAGCGCTTGCGGTCAAGCTCGGCACCAAGCTCATCCACTTCGTGCCGCGCGACAACATCGTTCAGCACGCCGAGCTGCGCCGCATGACGGTCATTGAATATGCGCCGGAGTCGAAGCAGGCCGACCACTACCGTCAGCTGGCGACGAAGATCCACGCGAACCGCGGCAACGGCATCATCCCGACGCCGATCACGATGGACGAGCTCGAAGACATGCTGATGGAGCACGGCATCATGAAGGCGGTCGACGAGAGCCAGGTCGGCAAGACCGCCGCCGACCTCGCCGCCATCGCTTAAAGCCGAGATCGGGAAGCGGCGCGAGGCCGCTTCCCTCCTTGAACGAGATCGGAGAGGAAAATGAGCCTTTCACCAGCAGCAAGCGTCGCGGAAATCAAAGCCCGCAACAAGGCGCTGATCGAAGAAGTGTTAAAAGTATACCCGGAAAAGACCGCAAAGCGTCGCGCCAAGCATCTCAACGTGCATGAGTTCAGGCAAGCCGGATTGTGGCGTCAAGTCCAACATCAAGTCCATTCCGGGCGTGATGACGATCCGTGGATGCGCTTACGCCGGCTCGAAAGGCGTGGTGTGGGGCCCGATCAAGGACATGATCCACATCAGCCACGGCCCGGTCGGCTGCGGTCAGTATTCCTGGGCGGCGCGCCGCAATTACTACATCGGCACGACCGGCATTGACACCTTCGTCACGATGCAGTTCACCTCGGATTTCCAGGAGAAGGACATCGTCTTCGGTGGCGACAAGAAGCTCGCCAAAATCATGGACGAGATTCAGGAGCTGTTCCCACTCAATAACGGCATCACGGTCCAATCCGAGTGCCCCATCGGCCTCATCGGCGACGACATCGAAGCCGTATCGAAGACGAAGTCCAAGGAATATGACGGCAAGACGATCGTGCCGGTGCGCTGCGAGGGTTTCCGCGGTGTGTCGCAGTCGCTCGGCCACCATATCGCCAACGATGCGATCCGCGACTGGGTGTTCGACAAGATGGATCCGAACGCCGCGCCGCGCTTCGAGTCCACGCCCTATGACGTTGCGATCATCGGCGACTACAACATCGGCGGCGACGCTTGGTCCTCGCGCATCCTGCTCGAGGAGATGGGCCTGCGCGTGATCGCCCAGTGGTCGGGTGACGGCTCGCTCGCCGAGCTCGAGGCGACGCCGAAGGCGAAGCTCAACGTCCTGCACTGCTACCGCTCGATGAACTACATCTCCCGCCACATGGAAGAAAAATATGGTATTCCGTGGTGCGAGTACAACTTCTTTGGGCCGAGCAAGATCGCCGAGTCGCTGCGCAAGATCGCCACTTATTTCGACGACAAGATCAAGGAAGGGGCCGAGCGCGTCATCGCTAAGTATCAGCCGCTGATGGATGCGGTGATCGCCAAGTATCGTCCGCGCCTCGAAGGCAAGACGGTCATGCTCTATGTCGGCGGTCTGCGTCCGCGTCACGTCATTGGCGCCTATGAGGACCTCGGCATGGAGGTCGTCGGCACAGGCTATGAGTTTGGCCATAACGACGACTATCAGCGCACCGCTCAGCACTATGTGAAGGACGGCACGATCATCTACGACGACGTGACGGGCTATGAGTTCGAGCAATTCGTTGAGAAGATCCAGCCCGATCTGGTTGGCTCCGGCATCAAGGAGAAGTACGTCTTCCAGAAGATGGGCGTGCCCTTCCGTCAGATGCACAGCTGGGACTACTCGGGCCCGTATCACGGCTATGACGGCTTCGCGATCTTCGCCCGCGATATGGACATGGCGATCAACTCGCCGGTCTGGAAGATGACAAAGGCGCCTTGGAAGTCCGAGCCTGCGCCGCTACTGCAGGCAGCCGAATAACAACACGGGCCCGGCGCCCAGAGAAATGTGGCGCCGGGCCTCCTCCCCTCAACTCGGAAGGTAAGGGTTTTTACAATGCCCCAGAATGCCGAAAACGTCCTCGACCACTTCGACCTCTTCAGGGGGCCGGAATACCAGCAGATGCTGGCCAACAAGAAGAAGATGTTCGAGAATCCACGCGACCCCGCTGAGGTGGAGCGCATCCGCGAGTGGGCGAAGACGCCCGAATATCGCGAGAAGAATTTCGCGCGCGAAGCCTTGACCGTGAACCCGGCGAAGGCTTGCCAGCCGCTGGGCGCCGTCTTCGTGGCGGTCGGCTTCGAAGGAACGATCCCCTTCGTGCACGGGTCTCAGGGCTGCGTCGCCTATTATCGCAGCCATCTCTCGCGTCACTTCAAGGAGCCGACCTCCTGCGTGTCCTCTTCGATGACTGAGGACGCGGCCGTCTTCGGCGGTCTCAACAACATGATCGACGGGCTTGCAAACACCTACAACATGTACAAGCCCAAGATGATCGCCGTCTCCACGACCTGCATGGCGGAAGTGATCGGCGACGACCTCAACGCGTTCATCAAGACGTCGAAGGAGAAGGGCTCCGTGCCGCAGGAATACGACGTTCCCTTCGCACACACCCCGGCTTTCGTCGGCAGCCACGTGACCGGCTACGACAACGCCATCAAGGGCGTTCTGGAGCACTTCTGGGACGGCAAGGCCGGCACTGTGCCGAAGCTGGAGCGCACGCCGAATGAGTCGATCAACTTCATCGGCGGCTTCGACGGCTACACCGTCGGCAATATTCGCGAGGTCAAGCGCATCTTCGGCCTGATGGGCGTCGAGGCGACAATCCTTGCGGACAATAGCGAGGTCTTCGACACCCCAACCGACGGTGAGTTCCGCATGTATGCCGGCGGCACGACGCTCGAGGAGACGGAGAAGGCGCTAAACGCCAAAGGGACAATCTCGATGCAGGAATATTGCACCGAGAAGACGCTGCCGCTGATCGCGGCGCACGGGCAGCAAGTGGCAGCCTTCAACCACCCGATCGGGGTGAGCGCAACCGATAAGTTCCTGCTCGAGGTCTCGCGCCTGACCGGCAAGCCAATCCCGGCTGAACTCGAGAAGGAGCGCGGCCGTCTCGTCGACGCCATCGCCGACTCGAGCGCCCACATCCACGGCAAGAAGTTCGCGATCTACGGCGATCCCGACCTCTGCCTGGGTCTTGCGGGCTTCCTGCTCGAGCTCGGAGCCGAGCCGACGCACGTGCTTGCCACGAATGGCGGCAAGGCGTGGGCGGCAAAGGTGCAAGAACTGTTCGACAGCTCGCCCTTCGGCAAGGACTGCCACGTGTATCCCGGTAAGGATCTGTGGCACATGCGCTCGCTGCTGTTCACGGAGCCGGTCGACTTCCTTATCGGCAACACCTACGGCAAATATCTCGAGCGCGACACGGGCACGCCGCTCATCCGCATCGGTTTCCCGATCTTCGACCGCCATCACCATCACCGCTATCCGGTGTGGGGCTATCAGGGCGGCCTGAACACGCTGGTTTGGATCCTCGACCGCATCTTCGAGTCGATCGACGCCAACACCAACGTTCCCGCGAAGAGCGACTACAGCTTCGACATCATTCGCTGACGAAGCCGCCGCTTCCGCCTCCAGGCGGAAGCGGCCCGGGTCTTGCTTTTCCAGTCGGACGATGCCCCCGAAAAGGAGAGGCGCATGGGTTCGCTCTCGGCCACGATACAGGACGTCTTCAACGAGCCCGGCTGCGGGAAAAACGCCAATAAGTCCGAGGCGGAGCGTAAGAAGGGCTGCACAAAACAATTGCAGCCAGGCGGCGCGGCGGGCGGCTGCGCCTTCGACGGCGCCAAGATCGCCCTGCAACCGCTGACCGACGTGGCCCATCTCGTCCACGGGCCCATCGCCTGCGAGGGCAATTCCTGGGACAACCGCGGCGCCGCCTCTTCCTGCTCCAATCTCTGGCGCACCGGCTTCACGACGGACATCAATGAAACCGACGTGGTGTTCGGCGGAGAGAAGCGGCTCTTCAAATCCATCAAAGAGATCATCGAGAAATATGATCCTCCGGCGGTCTTCGTTTATCAGACCTGCGTTCCGGCG
Source organism: uncultured Alphaproteobacteria bacterium (assembly GCA_963829075.1). GTDB lineage: Bacteria > Pseudomonadota > Alphaproteobacteria > Rhizobiales > Beijerinckiaceae > Methylocystis. Next base: position 67,546 of record CAWHHH010000004.1, read on the forward strand.
ATGATCGGCGACGACATCGACGCGGTGTGCAAGGCGGCGCGCGAAAAATTCGGCAAGCCGGTGATCCCGATCAATTCCCCTGGCTTCGTGGGTCCGAAAAATCTCGGCAACAAGCTCGCGGGCGAGGCGCTGCTGCAGCATGTGATCGGTACCGAGGAGCCGGACTACACAACTCCTTACGACCTCAACATCATCGGCGAATATAATCTTTCTGGCGAGCTCTGGCAGGTCAAGCCGTTGCTCGACGAGATTGGCGTCCGCATCCTCTCCTGCATCTCTGGCGACGGCAAATATCGCGAGGTCGCATATTCCCATCGCGCCAAGGCCGCGATGATGGTCTGCTCCAAGGCGATGATCAATGTGGCGCGCAAGATGGAGGAGCGCTACGGCATCCCTTTCTTCGAGGGCTCGTTCTACGGCATCGAGGACACCAGCGACTCACTGCGCGAAATCGCGCGCATGCTCATCGAGCGTGGCGCGCCGGCGGACCTGATGGAGCGCACGGAAGCCGTCATCGCCCGCGAGGAGGCCAAGGCTTGGGAAGCGATTGCGCGCTTCAAGCCGCGTTTCGAAGGCAAGAAGGTGCTGCTCATCACGGGCGGCGTGAAGTCCTGGTCGGTCGTCGCAGCGCTGCAGGAGGCCGGTCTCGAGCTCGTGGGCACTTCGGTGAAGAAGTCCACGAAGGAGGACAAGGAGCGCATCAAGGAGTTGATGGGCCAGGACGCACATATGATCGAGGACATGACGCCGCGCGAAATGTACAAAATGCTAAAGGACGCGCGCGCCGACATCATGCTCTCGGGCGGTCGCTCGCAGTTTATCGCGCTCAAGGCGTCCATGCCCTGGCTGGACATCAACCAGGAGCGTCACCACGCCTATATGGGTTATGTGGGCATGGTGAAGCTCGTCGAGGAAATCGACAAAGCGCTTTACAATCCGATGTGGAACCAGGTTCGCAGACCCGCTCCCTGGGAAAACCCGGCGGAGAATTGGCAAACTCGCGCGCTGGCCGCCGCGGAGGCGGAAGCCGCGGCGCTCGCCGCGGACCCCGTCAAGGCCGAGGAAGTTCGCCGCGCCAAGAAAGTCTGTAACTGTAAGAGCGTCGCGCTCGGCGTGATCGAGGACGCCATCCAACAGAGCGGCGCAACGACCGTCGAGGCGATCCGCGAATTGACCAATGCTTCGGGCGGCTGCGGCGCCTGCTCCATCCGCATTGAAGAAATCCTTGCGGAGATACTTCCCGCCTCGCATGCGATCGCCGCGGAGTAGCTGGCTATGGCGACTGTGACGCTCAGCAAAAAGGCCTGTTCCGTCAATCCTCTGAAAATGAGCCAACCGATTGGCGGGGCGCTCGCCTTCATGGGGCTGCGTGGGGCGATGCCGCTGCTGCATGGTTCTCAAGGCTGCACATCCTTTGGACTGGTGCTGTTCACGCGGCACTTCAAGGAAAGCATACCGATGCAGACGACCGCGATGAGCGAGGTCGCGACGGTGCTCGGCGGTTATGAGAACGTCGAGCAGGCGATCCTGAACATCAATAAGCGGGCGAAGCCAGAGATCATCGGCATTTGCTCGACTGGCGTCACCGAAACCAAGGGCGACGACGTCGAGGGCTTCATCAAGATCATCCGGGAGAAGCACGCCGAGGTCGCCGATCTGCCGATCGTCTATGTCTCGACCCCGGATTTCAAGGACGCGTTCCAGGACGGGTGGGGGAAGACGGTCGCCCGCATGGTCGAGGTTCTGGTGAAGACCCCGAAGAGCGCGGGCCGGCGCGACCCGACCAAGGTGAACGTCCTGCCGGGCTGCCATCTCACGCCCGGCGATCTCGACGAGCTGCGGACGATCATCGAAGATTTCGGGCTCGAGCCGACCTTCCTGCCGGATATTGGCGGATCGCTCGACGGCCATATCCCCGACGACTTCACGCCGACCACCATCGGTGGGGTGGGGATCGAAGAAATCGCCACAATGGGAAACGCCGGTTGGACGATCGCCATCGGCGAGCAAATGCGCCCCGCCGCGGAAGCGATGACCGCGAAAACCGGCGTGCCGTTCCGGCTGTTCGAGCGGCTGTGCGGACTCGCGGCCAACGATGATCTTATTAGCTTCCTGACCGCGATCAGCGGCCGGCCGGCGCCGATGAAATATCGGCGGCAACGCGGACAGCTCGTCGATGCGATGCTGGACGGCCATTTCCACATCGGCGGACGCAAGCTCGCGATCGGCGCCGAGCCGGATCTTCTGTATGATGTGGGCGGCTTCCTGACCGAGATGGGCGCGCAGATTCTCGCTGCGGTCACGACCACGCAATCTCCGGTGCTCGCGCGAGTCGCGACGGATGGTGTGCTGATCGGCGATCTGGAGGATCTCGAAACGCTTGCGCGCGAGCGTGGATGCGACCTCTTCGTCACCCATTCGCATGGACGGCAAGGCGCCGCGCGACTGAAGATTCCCTTCTTCAGAATCGGCATTCCCAAGTTCGATCGCCTCGGCGGCGGCCATCAGCTGACCGTAGGCTATCGGGGCGCTCGCGACCTGATTTTCGACGTCAGCAATCTCTTGATGGCTGACCACGAAGAGAATCATCGGCCCACGCCGGAGAGCTGGCGCGGCGGTGTAGACGCGCCGCACGCGGCTGCGCATTGACGGAAGGATCGGAGGCGTCATGAAAGTCGCATTCGCCACTCAGGACCTCAAGCGCGTCGACGCGCATTTCGGCTGGGCGAAGAACATTGCCATATACGAAATCGGGCCGGAGGGGCACGAGTTCGTCGAGGCGATCGAATTCGACGGCGATCTCAAGGAAGACGGTAATGAGGATAAGCTCGCGCCGAAGATCGAGGCGATCAAAGACTGCGCCATTCTCTATGTCGCGGCGATCGGCGGCTCGGGCGCGGCCCGCGTCGTCGCCAACAATATCCATCCGATGAAAGTCAATCAGCCGGAGAATATTTCTGACCTTCTCTCGAAGCTCGAAGAAGTGCTTCGTGGCGTCCCGCCGCCGTGGCTGCGCAAGGCGCTGACAAAGGGAAAAGAGCGGGTGCTGGACTTCGAAGACTAAGGGGAAAACATGTCAACAGCTGTCGCGGAAGCACAAAAGGGTTCCGTCACCGAGCTTCCTTTCATGAAGGAGCTCATCAAGGTTTGGCGCGCGCAGGATACTCATGGCGCCTGGGAGGGTAAGAGCGATCTCGACCTTCTCGCTCCCTACGTGGTCGACAAAGAGGCTCGCCGGGCGCTGCCGATCATCGGCGATCCGGACCCGGAGACAATCTGGCGGCTCGAGCTCTTTTTCAACGCTGTCTGCCTCATGATCGAGCGCTCCAGCAAGGTGATGATCACACCGATGCTCAAAATGAGCCACGAGGGCTTCGGCCGCATGGTGCTCATCGGCGGGCGGCTCATCGTCGTGAACAAGCAGCTCCGCGATGTCCATCGGTTTGGCTTCGACAGTTTCGAGAAGCTCGCCGCCGAGGGGGATAAATACGTCGAGTCGGCCATCGAGATGATTGAGAAATTCCCCGCCGTGGCGAACTACTGAGGCAGCCGTATGAGCGAAATCGACAATCTGAAGGCCGAGATCAAGAAGCTTTCGGCTAAGGCCATGCAGGCGAAGATGGATCTGCACGATCTCTCCGAGGAGTTGCCCATCAACTGGAACTCCATCCCGAGCGTGGCGCAAAGGGCGCATGACTCGTTTGCTGCGCTGGAGGCGGCGCGCGCGAAGCTCAAGGAATTGGAGATCGTGTGATGAGCGAATTCAAGACTCGCGACGGCCGCGACTACATGCCGCAATATCTGACCGACATTAACGCGTCGACCTGCATCGGCTGCGGTCGCTGCTTTAAGGTCTGTCCGCAAGGGGTCATGGCGCTCTATGGCGTCAACGACGAAGGTGAGATCCTCGGCGCGGTCACGGATGATGAGGACGACGACAATGATTTCGACGGCGAGCTGAACCGCAAGATCATGAAGGTCGAGCAACCCGGCGCCTGCATCGGCTGCAACGCCTGCGCGCGGGTCTGTCCGAAGAACTGTCAGACGCACGTCTCCGCCGACCAAATCGCCGCGTGACCCCGTGGGCGCGCTCGCATCGCTCGAGAAGAAGGGCAGCAACGCCCCCTCGCCACCGGGAGACGACGCCTTCCCCGCCCATGTCTTCGCTTGCGCCCATGTCTCCGCTTATCTGATCGAAAGGAGCGCAAATGCGCTCCCCTCCCTTATTCGATGCCCTGTTCGCGGGCCTTCCACATTGCGGCTATCCGGAAGCGCTCGGCGATAGCCTTGGGGTCCGCCAGCATTTGTTCCTGCGCCTCTTTCAGCGCCTTAAAAACAATGTCGGCTTCCTCGCGAGTGAGGGCGACCCGTCCGGCGACATGAGTCGCATCCGGCATAGCATCCAGAATCTTCCATTTGAGCGGATGTTGATTCACTTCGGAGAGGTCCACCGCTTCGAGCACGCCGTCGAGGTAGAGGGCGAATCCTTTCACCTCGAGGCGGCGGCCGTCCTGCGTGATCTTTATCAGCGTCGTCATGGAGCTTCGCCTTCCTCTTTTGCGAGCCAACCGTAGCCGCCCTGGTCCCAGAGCTGCGCGAGAACCTGGTCCGGCGCCCAGTCGGGGCTACGCGTCTTGAGCTCGTCATAGTCCGCCCGAAAGCGCTCGGCGTCGGCGTCTTGCAAGTCGGCGCGCGTCCCTTCCGACTTGTTACGAAGCCGGAAGCCGCCCTGCCCCGCGGACAAAGCGAATTCCGCTCCTTCCTCGAGCAGCGTGACCCCCTGATCGCATTCGGCCATGGCGCGACGCTCGTCTCTTGTCAGGCGGCCGCTGCGGCAGCGCCTTCGAAGCGCTCCCACTCAGCCCAGGCGCCGTCATAGACGGGGATGTCGGCGCGTCCGAGAAGATAGAGCGCCAGCGCCGCCATGCAGGAGGTGATTCCCGATGCGCAGGTCGTCACGATGGGCTTGCTGAGATCGACGCCCGCCGCCTGGAATCGCGCCGTAAGCGCGGCGGGATCGAGAAGGACCCCTTTTTCCGGATGTACGAGATCGGCCCAGGGCACGTTCACGGCGTTGGGTATATGGCCAAGCTTCTTGAACGGGAAGACATCGGGCTGGCTGCCGTCGAATTTCCCGGGGCCCCGCGCGTCGACGACCTGCTCGGAACCCGACGCAAGATTGGCCTTCATCTGTTCATAAGTGCGGACGAGCTCCGGTCGGGGCACCGCGGTGAGTTTCTTCGGTTCGGGGCGAACCGGCGACATTTCTGTCGGAAGCTTCTCGGCTACCCATTTGCCGAAGCCGCCGTCGAGCATGGCGACATTCTCATATGCGAACACGCGGAACATCCACCAGGAGCGCGCTGCGGCGGAGCCACCATAGAGGCGATCATACACGATGACGCGATCGCCATCGCCCACGCCGAGCAAGCCCAGCTTCTTGGCGAAATCCGCCGCGCTCGGCAACATGTGGGGTAGATCGGAGGTCGGATCGGCGATGTGATCGATATCGAAATGTACCGAGCCAGGCAGGTGACGGCCGCGATATTGGTTGCGGCCGTCGAGATTGGTGCTCGGATGATGCCAAGTGCAGTCGAGGATACGGACGTCGCTTTCACCGAGATGCGCGGAGAGCCATTCCGTGCTCACCAGCGCGCCGGGAACTTGTTCAGTCATTGATGTGAATCTCCATCTCCAGGGTCATCGTGGCGGCGCTTCCAAGGCTAAAGGCGCGTCAGGACCGGCTCAGGCGCTCGCGGGCAGCGGGTAGCCCGAACGCGGCTTGGTGCCATAATAGTCGGGACGTTCCGGCCACTCGCCTTGCTTGAAGCGGAACCTCACGATGCGCACCGGCGCGCCGTTGGAGACGGACACCTCCGTGAACTTGATCTCGCGATCGCCGGGGCCAGCGGAAAAATCGGCGACGGTGGCGCCATCCGCCTTGCGCGCGCGAAGGAAGCCCGGCGTGCCGACGCAGGCGCCCGGAACCTGATTCGCTACGAAATTCGGGCTCTCGTCCTCGCCCTCCGCGGCGCCGAACGCCGGAGTGGCAAAGGTGAAGGTCGCAAGCACGCCGCTGCGATCTACCGGGAAATCCGCGGTCAAGGGACGAGCCACGGAATAGACGGTCAGGGTTCCGCCGTTCAGAAGCTCCTTGATCTCGTCGAGGGAGCAGTTCGCGAATTCAGAGGCAAGATTCATATGCGTCTCCTTGCGTTTGCCTTCTCGGGCTGATCATCAAAATTCGTGCCATGCGCTCCGAAAAACCCCTTGCGCCGCAGACGGCAGTTGCATGCAAATTGCTTTTTAAGCTCACACGGGGAATTCACGCCGATCATCGAGGAGCAGCCTACATCATGCTGGACATGGCGATAATCGGGGGAGGCATCAGCGGGCTCGCGCTCGCGAGACGGTTGAAGCAGCGAGGCGGAAGCTTCGAAATTTTCGAGGCGCGCGATCGCATCGGCGGACGAATTTACAGCGTACCCGGACGCTCGGGGGGCGGACTCGATTTGGGCGCCGGCTGGTTCTGGCCGGAAACGCAACCTCTCGTGGCGGCGCTCGTGAAAGAGTTGGGGCTCGAAAGCTATCCCCAGCATGACGAGGGTGCGGTGCTGCATTTGCGCGAAGCCGATAAAAAGGCAGAGCGCATCGAAGACCAGCGCCTCTACGACGGCGCGCGTCGTCTGCACGGCGGCATGTCCGTGCTCGTCGACGCGGTGGCGCGCGATCTTCCGCCGCGCTCGGTGAAGTTGACCCACCGCCTCACGCGTCTTTGCGACCAGGGGGACCACGTCGAGGTCACCTTCGACGTCGACGGATCTTCACTCGTCGTCTCGGCGAAACAGGTCGTCCTGGCGGCGCCGCCTCGCTTGTTGCGCGAAACGGTTGAGTTCGCGCCAGCGCTCGACGAGGCAACCGATCGTGCGCTGCAGGGAGCCGAAACCTGGATGGCGGCGCAGGCGAAGGTCGCGATCGAGATCGCCGTGCCTTTTTGGCGCGCACGTGGACTCTCCGGCTCGGCCTATGTGACGCATGGGCAGGCGATCCTCGGCGAAATTTTCGACGCTTGCGATCTCGCGACAGAGCTTGTCGCGCTCGGCGGCTTTCTCGCGCTCGGCCCCGATCTTCGTGAGAGCTTCAGCGCCGGTCTGCCTATTTTGATGGCAAGCCAGCTCGGCGCAGTGTTCGGCGCCGAGGTGGAGTGTCACGCGACGCATTACAAGGACTGGGCGCAAGAGCCTCTGACCTGTAGCGCTGCCGATCGAAGGGGCGAGCCCTCGGATCAGGCAGGGGATTTTGCCAATCCCATGCTGCGACGCGCCCTTTGGGACAAGAAACTCTATTTCGCAGGTTCGGAAACGGCGGCGCGCAACGCCGGCTATATCGAGGGCGCACTCGACGCGGCGCGGCGAGTTGATCGCGCGCTGGCTGCCCTCGCTCCGCGGCGGGCGCCGGAGGGGGACGAGGGCGGCCCTTCCTTCGAGGAGTTTTCGCTCAACGAGGCGAGCCTGATTCGCTTCAGCCGTTGGGTCGACCTCCAATCCGACGTGGTGTTCGAGGATTATCGTCGCCGTCTCAATCGCGCGCTCGCGTCGCAAGAGCGCGACGGTCTGACGCAACTTGCGGTCCTCGGCGCGATGGAGCAAATATTCCAGCAGGCGCTTGATGTCTTGGCGAAGCTGCCCTTCGATCTTGCGCTGGTCACCGTGGAGCGCGGGAGGGTCGAGCTCATGCCACTCGTCCAAAAGCCTTTCGGCGACTTGATGCAGACGATCATGGATGATGTCGTCGCCTTCAATCAGACGTCCTGCGCGCTCTCCAACTTTCCGGACGAGCATCGTCCCTCACCGGAGTATAAGACGGCGATTATGCAGGACATCGCTGCAGCGTGGCGGGAATTCTCGCTCTCGGCGAATAGGCTGCTGCTGCAGAAGAAGAGCGAAGAGCAAGCGCAGGAGAAGACAATATGATGGACACGGCTGCCTCAGGCGAAACCGTTCCGGAAACCGAGCCGATCCCTTATGTCATATGCGGCTTAAACGACATACCCAGCCGGAAGGCGCGGGGCTTCAACCTCGTCGTGCTCGACGAGGAAGGAAAAGAGAAGCCCCTGCCGATCATCATCGTGCGTTGGGGCAAGCAGGTGTTCGGCTATCTGAACAGATGCCCGCACGACGGGGTCAATCTCGATTGGGAACGTAATCAGTTCCTCGATTCCAACGGGCTTCGGCTGATGTGCGGGAAACACGGCTCAACTTTTGAAATCGGCACCGGGAATTGCATGGACGGCCCCTGCCTGGGCGACAGCCTCACGCCGGTGGCCGTGACGGTGATCGACAACGACATTTGCATCGTCGGCGTCACGCTTGCGCAAGAAGAGCAAGACGGCGCCGGGGAAGCGGCGAGCTAAAGCAAGAGCGGAGAGGCGTTCGTCGAACGCCTCTCCGATCTCATGATTTTCAGGGCCTGAAACTGTCGCTGAGCCTGCCTTGTCGGGCCTTGCTCAAACAGGGCGATTCTCATTGCGGTTCTTGACAGGCTCCATCCGCTCGACGCCTTGCCGATAGGCGATAACCTCGAAGGCGTCGTTGAATCTCAACGCCGCGTCGAGGAGGTAGTCTGTCTTGCCAGCGGTGTCCAGCTTCTTGATATCGTTCTTGTCGACGCCGTGCAGGTCCATCATTTCCTTCCAAACCGTCGACTCGTCGCAGGGCAGGATGTTGAAGGTGATCTCACCGATCTTCACGCGAAATTTCGAGAGCAGGTCAATATTGTTGCAGAACATGAAATAGGCGCCTGTGGGCGTCAACAGGTCACCTAGCACCTCAGCGGCGGTCTCGAGATAGGCGAAGTTATGCAGATAGCCCGCGAGAATCGGGAGCGTGGGCTCGTTCTCATTGGCGAAAGTCAGCACCTGCTCGATGCTGAAATCCGGCGGCCGCTTTTCGTCCGCGACTTGCGCTTGAAATTTGAGCGCAATGTCTCCTCGAAAGCCAAACCGGCCCGGCACGGTCGTCGGGCCCTTCAGAACTGCGTTGAGCAGGCGGCCTTCACGCTCCAACCGAGCGAGGGCAGTCTTCTCAATTTGTGTCATAGACCATTCTCCGCTTAACATTTCTGACGCTGCCCGCAGGACAGCGCATGCGGGTCGAGCGACTCGGCATGCAAGAACTTAGCCGAAAGCGGAGCTCCGCTGGGCTCTGGCCGATTGTCAGCAATCCAACAATATTCCGGCGCTTAACGTCGAGATTTGGCCCCATAGCGTTCGCCCAGTCCGGCATAGGGCTTGCTTCTTCCCGTGCAGACGCATCTCGGTGGAGGAAGCGCGACATGATTCATCTGACAGATAGCGCCTTGAACGCGGTGCAGACTGCAATTTCCGGCTCCTCCGATCCGGTCGATGGCTTGCGAATCAAGGTCGAGGCGGGCGGCTGCGCAGGCTTTCAATATAAGATGGGCCTCGTTCGCGAGGGTGAGCCCGACGACACAATCGTCGAACAGGAGGGCGTCAGGCTCTTCATTGACGGGGGTAGCCACGAGTTGCTCGCGGGGACAACGATTGACTACGTCGTCGCCGTGCAGGGCTCCGGCTTCACCTTCGACAATCCCAATGCGCAATCGAGCTGCTCTTGCGGCAAGTCGTTCGGATGAGGCCAAGGGCGCGAAGGCGCCGGGCGATCTCACGGAGAAACGAGGGTTTAGCAGATGTTGCAAGAAGCAGAAGCCGCGCCGGCAGAGCAGATGAGTGAGAAGGAAAAGCTCATTCGGTCGGTCATCGACGAGATCCGCCCCAATTTGCGGCGTGACGGCGGCGATTGCGAGCTGGTCGAGATCTGCGGCAATAAGGTGATGGTCCGGCTGACCGGCGCTTGCGTGCTCTGCAAGTTGAGCAGCGCGACGCTCGAGGGAATTCAAGCGCGCCTCGTCGAAAAGCTCGGCGAGTTCGTGCGGCTCGTGCCGGTCGCCGGCGCCCAGGCCAGACCCATGGCCCCGGCCAGACACTGAATGGGGCCGGACGTGACCCGGGTCTACCTCGACAACAACGCGACGACGCGCGTTGACGCTCGGGTCGTTGAGAGGATGTTGCCCTATTTTACGGATGAGTTCGGCAATGCCTCCTCGACTCACGTCTTTGGTTCCGAGGTTGCAAACGCGGTTCGCACTGCGCGGCGCAGCGTGCAGTCGCTGCTTGGCGCTGCGCATGATCATGAGATCGTCTTCACCTCGGGAGGGACGGAAGCCGACAACGCGGCGATCATGGCCGGGCTGTCGGCGACCGACGGGCGCGATGAGATTGTGGCTTCCGCGGTAGAGCATCCCGCCGTTTTGTCATTAATCGAACATCTGCAGCACGCGCGCGGGGTCAAGGCTCACATCATCGCTGTCGACGGCCGCGGGCGGCTCGACATGGAGTCGTTTCGCAAGGCGCTCGGGCCCAAGACCGCCCTGGTTTCGATCATGTGGGCGAATAATGAGACGGGCACGCTGTTTCCCGTCAAGGAGCTCGCTGAGCTCGCCCATGAAGCGGGAGCGCTCTTCCATACCGATGCGGTCCAGGCCGCCGGCAAGACGCCGATCGAGCTCAAATCCACCAGGATCGACTTCTTGTCTTTGTCGGCGCACAAAATCCATGGCCCTAAAGGCGTCGGCGCGCTTTACGTGCGAAAGGGCACGAAATTCACTCCCTTGATTCGGGGCGGACATCAGGAGAGAACGCGCCGCGGCGGCACGGAAAACACGCCGGGGATCATCGGCTTCGGCGCGGCTGCAGAGATTATGCTCACCGCGCTTACGGAGGAGGCTTCGAAGGTCGGCGCGCTGCGCGATCGCCTGGAGCGACGGATCCTGGAAGAGATCGGGGATTGCTTGGTCTCGGGCGACCTCGAAAATCAACTCCCCAACACCACTAACATTGCATTCTTCGGTTTAGAGGGAGAGGCGGTGTTGAGTCACCTCAATCGTGCAGAGGTCGCTGCATCGACGGGCTCGGCATGCACGGCAGGTTCGAACGAGCCGTCGCATGTGCTGCGCGCGATGAACGTTCCGCCCCGCGCGTTGAATGGCGCGATCCGCTTCTCTCTCTCGCGCGACAACTGCGAAGCGGATGTCGATCGTGTCATGGAAGTTCTACCCGACATCGTGGCCAGATTGCGCGACATCGCTCAGGCGGCGGCGCATGCGCCGCAACCGGCGCTCTCGCAGTGAGCGGAGCCCGAGGTTTGCGGTCAAGGAGACAAAGATATGAAAATTATGATCCGCCGTTCCCCGGAGACGGGGCTCTCCATCTACGTCCCCAAGAAGGACTTGGAGGAGCCCATCGTCGAGAGCGAGCATGAAGGCCTTTGGGGCGGCTGGATCCGCATTGCCAATGGTTGGGTGCTCGAACTACCGGAGATGGCCGCGGAGACGACCCTGCCCGTCACGATCAATGCGCGCAAGCGCGGCGAAGAGGAATAGAGGTGATGAACGCTCCGTTTACCAATCAGATGATCCTGGAGGGCGCCCAGGCCGAAGAGCGGCTCATGGCGATCGCGTTGGAGCTCAAGGCTGGCTCGATCATCCCCTATCTGGGTTCGGAACTGGCAGAACTCGCCGGCGCGACCGCGCCGACGACCCCGGAGGCGCTCGCCGCCTTTTTCGCAACGAAAGTCGCCTTACCGAAGCGCGCCAAGGGCAATGTCTGGGCGAGCGCCCAGCATATTGAGAGCATGAAGCATCGCTCTACGGTCTCCGCGCTCATGACCGAGGCTTTCACGCCGAAGGTGGTGCCGACACCCTTGCACCGATATCTCAGTGAGCTCGGCTTGCCGATGGTTGTCGACAGCTGGTACAATTCTGCGATGCGCGACGCGCTCTCTTCCCGAAGCGACTGGGGCGAGGTTCAGGGAATCACGCGCGCCGGGATCGGCGAAGATCGATGGTACCGCTTTTATGACGCCAAAGGCGCCGAGGCCCCAAAAACGCAAGCCGACTCCTGGCGCACTCTGCTCTACAAGCCGCACGGCTCGATCGCGCCGGCGAAGAATTATCTGATCTCGGACGCCGACTATGTCGAGGTGCTAACCGAGATCGACATCCAGACGCCGATCCCCGATGTCGTCAAGAACCGCCGCGCCGAGCGCAGCTTCCTGTTCATCGGCTGTCGTTTCCACGATCAGATGCTGCGAACTTATGCGCGACAGATCTCCAAGCGCTCGACGGAGACGCATCACGCGATCGTTGCGCCCGAACTGCTGACCAAGAATGAGCTGAAGTTCCTGACCATCCAAGGCATCATTCCTCTGGCCGTTTCGCTGCCGAGAGCCAGCGAAATCCTTATCGGCGCATAGGCGCCGCGTCTGGAAGCCCTGCGCGCCGAGGCCCGCAAGATCTTTGGCGCTCACCGTTATAAAAATGAACTTTATAGCGTATTCGCATCGAAAAATCGGTCAGCGGCCGGCTTGAGAAAGATCAGCGCTGGCAACGTCGATATCCTGAACATGCCTAGACAGACATGTGGCGGTTTTCGACATGTAGACTTCGCGCCAGTGTCGTGCCGCCGCAGGACACGACGAAGCGGCAAGACCCGCCTCGTCAAGGTGGAAATAATCTCAAAGTCAGATGGTTAGCGCGGCCGACAGAAGCGCGGACCTTTCCGGGCCGAGCTGCATCTCACCGCTGGCACGCATGTTGCCATGAGAACTCGCAGATCATCACGAATGCTTTGGCTTCCGGGGCGCGGCGTCCATTCGGCTTTTGACGCAGTCCGGCCAGAGCGCAAGCAAGGGGATAGCCATGGACACGCAAGGGCTCGAGGGTCTTGGGGGCGAGAGTTCCTCGCCGTCTTTGGACGGGGTCATGCAGCAGATTGCGGAGCACAAGGGCTGCGGGACGTCTGGGGGCAGCGGCAAGGCGAGCTGCGGCTCGGGCGCGGGACAGGGGGATCTTCCCAGCGAGATCTGGGAGAAGGTGAAGAACCACCCCTGCTACAGCGAGGAGGCGCATCACCATTATGCGCGCATGCATGTGGCGGTGGCGCCGGCGTGCAACATCCAGTGCAACTACTGCAATCGCAAATATGACTGCGCCAATGAGTCGCGGCCGGGCGTCGTGTCGGAGAAGCTGACGCCCGAGCAGGCCGCCAAGAAGGTCCTCGCCGTCGCCTCGACGATACCGCAGATGACGGTTCTAGGCATTGCGGGTCCGGGTGATCCGCTGGCCAATCCGGAGAAGACCTTCAAGACTTTTGAGCTGATCTCGAGGACGGCGCCCGACATCAAGCTGTGCCTGTCGACGAACGGTCTGGCGCTGCCCGACCATGTCGACACGATCGCGGGCTTCAACGTCGATCACGTGACGATCACGATCAACATGGTCGATCCGGAGATCGGCGCGCGGATTTACCCTTGGGTGTTTTGGAAGCACAAGCGCTACACGGGGGTCGAGGCGGCGAAGCTTCTGACGGACCGGCAGCTGCAGGGCCTCGAGATGCTCACCGAGCGCGGCATTTTGTGCAAGGTGAACTCGGTGATGATCCCCGGGATCAACGACCGTCACCTGATCGAGGTGAACAAGGCGGTGAAGTCGCGGGGCGCGTTCCTGCACAACATCATGCCGCTGATCTCGTCGCCGGAGCATGGGACGGTGTTTGGTCTGACGGGCCAGCGCGGTCCGTCGGCGCAGGAGCTCAAAGCCCTGCAGGACAGCTGCGAAGGCGAGATGAACATGATGCGGCACTGCCGGCAGTGCCGGGCGGACGCGGTGGGTCTTCTGGGAGAGGACCGCAGCGCCGAGTTCACGACGGACAAGATCATGGCGATGGAGGTCGACTATGATCTGGAGGGTCGCAAGGCCTATCAGGACAAGGTTGAAGAAGAGCGTGTCGCGAAGGTTGCGGCCAAGCAGGAGGAGCTGAAGACTCTTGCCGGCGAGAGCAGCGACATCAAGCTCTTGATCGCGGTCGCGACGAAGGGCTCGGGTCTGATCAACGAGCACTTTGGCCACGCCAAGGAGTTCCAGGTCTATGAGCTGTCGACGCAGGGGGCGAAATTCGTCGGGCATCGCCGCGTCGATCTCTACTGCCAGGGCGGCTATGGCGACGAGGACAGTCTGGAGACGGTGATCCGGGCGATCAACGACTGCCATGCGGTGTTTGTCGCGAAGATCGGCGGGTGCCCGAAGAACGATCTGATCAAGGCCGGGATCGAGCCTGTGGATCAATACGCGCACGAGTTCATCGAGAAGTCGGCGATCGCCTGGTTCAAGGCCTATCTCGACAAGGTGAACGCGGGGGAGATCGCCCATGAGATCCGCGGCGACGCAGAAATCCGTCAGGGCGCTCTCATCAACGCGGCTTAATCGACGACCGACGAAGGAGAAGCAGCGATGAGCAATATCGTTCGCGACAGCGATGCCTGCGAATTGACTGAGCCGGCTTTCTTCTCCTTCGGCGACAAAGTGAAAGCGAAGCGGACGATCCGAAATGATGGAACCTACGCCGGTAAGGAGATTGGAGACATTCTGGCGAAGAAAGGCGAGATTGGTTATGTCGTGAGCATCGGCACCTTTCTGCAGCAGTTCTACATCTATGGTGTGGAGTTCACGGAAAGTGGCAATCGCGTGGGCATGAAGCGCAAAGAGCTTGAGCCTGCTAATCCCCGCGATGAAGACGACGAACTCCCTCTTCCCGGAGCCAAAAGCCCATGATCGAACCGAGGATTCCGAAATATCAATGGGGCCGCCGCGTCAAAGCGGCGGTCGACCTCTTCAATGACGGCGGCTATCCCGACGTCGAACCGGAGGCGCTGCTCGTCGCCTGCGGAGGCGAAGGCGAAATCGTTCAAACGGGTGCGCATACGGACTCGAACACGCCGCTCTACCTCGTCGAATTTACGAATGGACGCGTCGTCGGGTGCTTGGAGGAAGAGATCGAGCCAATCGAGAATCCATGAGCACGATCAGGGCAGTCGAGGCGCTGCAGGCTCAGGCGGGTAAGCCGTCGCAACCAAACGAGTTCGACTTCAGGAGGATCGAGCGAGCGCTCGAGAAGAGGAAGCGCTATCGCTACGTCTCGCCCATTCTCTTGCGGACGGCGAATGGCTACAGGATTCAAAGCCCCTGCTGCTCACGCAACATCGACCCTGACGGTGGAGTCGTCGACATAGCCTTACTCCTTTTCGATGATCGCTCAAAAAATTGGCGCCTTCTTCGCAAGGAGCACTTGCGCGGCGTTTGGGAGTTCGAGCGGGCGTTCAGCCGATTGGCGGAGTTGCTCGACTATCTCAATGAGGATCCCGAGCGCCGCTTTTGGCAGTAATGGACCGGTGAGCGAGGAACGAGAATGGGTGTGACCACCGAAGAGCTGGTGCAGATCGAGACGCTTCTGTCAGCCAGCGGCCCTCTGGATTTCGTGGAGCTGCGCAAGAAGTTTCCGCATCTCACCTGGACGAAATGCGACGCCTCCGATGTGATCGAACAGCCATTTCGCAGCTTCAAGGGCTACGACGTGCATCTGCTGAACGCAAAAGATCACTGCGTCCAGGTCACCACGGAGCCTGGGGAGGCAACCGGCTTCGCCATCGCCTACAAGGCGGCAAATTCATGAGCTCCGCCGTGGACGAACTCGAAAACGATGGAGCGGAGCTGAGCGAGGCTCCGGACACTTACATTCCGCTTTCCGATCCAGACGTGACCCTCGATGATCTTGCGGCGGTGGAGAGCGTCATGCGCTCGAGCCGTCTATCGAGCGGATCGGTCGTTGAGAAGTTCGAAGCGGCCTTCGCCTCGTATCTGGGAAGAAAATATGCGGTCGCCACATCGAGCGGGACCTCGGGCCTGCTGCTCGCTTTGGCCGCGCATGGGATTGGTCCCGGCGATGAAGTGATCGCCTCGCCACACTCCTTCCGTGAGACGCAGCACGCGATCGCGCTCTGTGGCGCGCATCCCGTGTTCGTCGATATCGACTATTGGTCGGGAACGATCGCGGCCACAAAGGTTGAAGCCGCTATCACCGAGCGCACGCGGGCGATCGTCGCCAGCAACACCAATGGCCATCCCGCTCCATGGGATGAGCTGAAAGAGATCGCAAAGCGCAAGCGCATCCTACTCCTCGAGGATTCGACTGAGGCGATCGGCTCCAAATACAAGAACAGGCTGGTCGGAACTTTTGGCGCTGCTTCGGTCTTCGATTTTTCTCAACCCGGGCCTCTCGTTTGCGGAGAAGGCGGAGTGGTCGTCACGGACGACATCGACGTCGCCGTTGCCTTGAGGCGCCTGCGCTCGCACCGCCATGATGAGCGCGCTTCTGTCGTCGTGACCTCCAGCGCGCCCTATCAGGCGAGCCTGAGCGACATCACGGCGGCGCTCGCTCTTTCGCAGCTCAATCGGCTCGACGAGATCCTGGAGAAGCGAAAGCTGATCGAGCACTTCTACTTCAAGCACATAAAGTCCTTCGAGGGGATCAAGGATCCCTTCTTCGGGCCGGATGCGACGGAGGTGCACTGGTTCCAGTACGTCGTGCATCTCGGCACCCGCTTCAGCAGATCCTCCCGAGATTCGATCGTCGAGGATCTTATGGTCGAGAAGGTCGAGGCCGCGGCCTACAGCGTCCCGCTGCACACCCAGCGACGCTATCTCGACTTTGGCTATCGTCGCGGCGCTCTGCTCGTCACGGAAAAAGTGTCGGACAGAGCCGTTGCGCTGCCCTTCCATACGCATCTCACGGAGGGACAAATCGAGTTCATCGTCGCGACGATGAAGGACGCCTCGGTGAACGTCGGCGCCGGCGCCGCGATCTATTGAAATCCCCCACGCAAAAACGGCTCAGCCAAAAGGAGTTGACGAATGAGCACGGTAACCCTCCTCCCCTCCGGCAAGACGGTCGAAGCCGCCGAAGGTGCGACGCTGCTCGAGATCATCCTCTCCACCGGAGAAGACATCAACCACAAGTGCGAAGGCAAAGCTGAATGCGGCTCCTGCCACATCTTTGTGCAGGAGGGACGCAAGGGACTCACCAAGATCGGTCGTGAAGAGAATGAGAAGCTCGACACGATCGTCGGAGTTGGCTCCAAATCCCGGCTCGCCTGCCAGACGAAGGTTCTGGGTACAGAAAACATCAAAGTGGAGCTTCTGGGCTTCTCTTCAGGAATTTGACGTCGGAGGAAAACATGACAGACGAGTTGGTGGCGATTCACGTCCGCTTCGCGAATGACGGCACCGTTGCGGAGATCAGCCAACGGCCCGCGCCATTGTCCCCTCAACAATGGTTTGACGCGTTGAGCGAAGCCGCGGCGCCGGATATGTATCGGGCTTTGGCGGGCGGCCGCGGCTTCTTCCGCATGACGCAGGCACAGATCGAATCGGTGCGTGCGAAAGTCGGCGACGCCGCTGCGGCTTAATCGCGCTCAAAGCCTGGGTCTGATCAAGTAAAACCCGTAGCCTGCCGCCGCAGGCTGCGGGCTAATTTATGAAACGCGCGCGAAAGATTGCAAGCTTCTCGGCGGTGTCCAGCCCCGACTTGATCGGCCATTTATTGTCGTAAAAGAATGTGTTCACCTCCCGGGTCATTTCGCGTCCGCGAATGACCCAGCGAAGCGCTCCATCCGGGAACTCTATCGCGGGGCCGTCATCGCGATGAATCACACCGCCCTCCATCCAGAGGCGGGTGTCCAAGAAGAGATAGCAACCTGCGAGTCGGCTGAGGGCATCCCGATTGGCTTCTTCCACGACCGTCATGCTGCTCATCGATTGATCCTCCGAGGCGGAATCCTGTTCCGGACATGCAACTTTCGAGCGGAGAAATCCCGCTCACTGCAGGAATTCGGCAAGATTCATGCATCGATGCGGAATGAGAGCCAACGGGCTGACACTCCGTCTGCCCAAAGGCGGCAGCATCGATGACTAAAGCTTAGGCATGCGCCCTGAGCGGAAGAATAAATCCGGTGGCGACACCGTTTGGGAGCCTCAGGAATATGAGCGATGACGTCAATGTTTATGTGATCTGCTCGACGCGGCAGATCGAGCGGGGGACAGCCAAGGCCTTCAGCCTCCTAAGAGTTACAGAAACTCGGGACATCCGGCCCTATTCGATATTTGTCGTCCACACGAAAGCCGATCAGTTTTTCGGCTATGTGAACGTCTGTCCGCATCAAGGCGTCTGGCTCAACATTGGAGACGGAGGTTTCTTCAGCAGCGACGGCGCGCGCTTGCGCTGTGGCAGACATAGGGCGGAATTCGATGTCGAATCCGGCGTCTGCGTCAAAGGGTCATGCAAGGACAAATCGCTGCAGCAGATTCCCATCGTCGTGATGGATGGCGAAGTGTGCCTTTGCGGGGTGGAGTTGAGCGAGGAGGAGCCGCGCCTCTCCGACGACGACGACTTGGAGGATACGATGGAGATCATGATCCATCCCGGTTGATTTGGGCGCGTTTCGGCTGGAGCCGAGAGACCTCGTGCTCGCAGGGAAGGTGAAGGCAGCCTGATGACCGTCGAAGAATTGGTGAAGAAGCTCGCTGAACTGCCTCCAGAGGCCGTGGTGCTGATGGACAGCGACGGCGGTCTCTCCCGCGTCAGCGCCGTAGAGTTTCTGGATGGCCAGGGTCTCGGGTCGCCGCCGGAGGTCATACTGACGCCGAGCATGGATGAATAATCTTCATGCGCCTGGCGCCACGAGCCTAAGCAGCGCCGCCGGGGGCTTCAACGCGCCAAATTCGACGAAGTCTCTATTCGCTCAGAATGTGGGCCGCCGCCTCGTTAAGGCTTGCTCACGCCGCGCTTTCAGGCGCGAACGCTTCGCCTTGGAGAGGAACGCCGAAAAAGCCTTCGTCCTCGCCTCCCCAAGCCTTGTGCAGCGCCAGGGCTTCTCGCCATCGCGACAATTCCTCATCGCTTGCCGGGCGATGGGAGATTCGTCCCTCCGGCTGGCGCGCCAAAAGGAAACCCTTGCCGTTTCGTATGAAACGGTTGAGGTCCTTCGTGTCGTTGGGTCGCACGACGCAACGTGGCCGTTCGTCGATGAGAATGGTTGTGGGGAGCATGGCGTAACCGACCCTCCTTTCGCGCCGTCGGAATCAGAAACCGTCTGCCTTCCGACCCCAGGGGTGCGAACCCGGAACCAGTGTCGCTTTGATTCCCGCTTTGCTCACGTCGTCGATGGTCTTGTAGAAGGACGCCTCATGCACGAGCACATCGCCCTTACCCATGATCGCGACCCTGCGCGCGACGCTATCCACTTCGCAGAGTAGCCGCCGCCCGGAGCCCCCGTGCTGCGCAAGCTCCCGTCCCAGTCGATGGAAAAGCCTTCCGAGAGCATTGGTCATCCCGTTTTTCATGATCTCGCCTTTTTGTGGAGCAAGATTTTTGCCAGAGATCTGAAACTTGCGCGAGAAATTTCATGCACCGCGTCCGCAAATCGGAATGCGGTTTGCTAGTGAGCGTCAAAGTCGCGGAGAATGCGGCGTTGCAGAGAGTAAGGAGCCGGATCGTGTCGGAACTCGTCCACAGGGAAGCGTCGCTTGTCGACATTGAAGAAATTTGGGGCTTGCTGCGAGATGTGGCGGCCGACATTTCGCTTCCTCTGGCGAGCGACGCCGAGCAGGAGTTCGCCCTGACACGGATCATGCAATGTTTGAGTGATGAGCGTTCCACAGTCGTCGTCGGGCCAGAAAAAAATATCCTGGGCGTGTTGCTGGCGCAGAGAGATCTTCTCGACTTGGCTCTGGCCAAGAAGGAAACCATCAATGTTTGCGTGGTCGCGGTTTCGCAGACACCGCTGCGCCGAGAAGTGCTGGACCTGCTGCTCAAATCTCTGATTTCTCGGGGCGCTCCCGTTTATGTCGGCGTGTCAGGCGCCGACTCGCAAGGCTTGGCTGACGCGCTCAAGGAAAATGGCTTCGCGCAGCTGCAGAGCGAGGACAAGGCCGACATCTATAAATGGGAGCCGCCGGCTCCGGCCGCCAAGGCCGCCTGAGGAGAAGCCCGACGTTGCCGAATCCCGCCCGGATCTGAGCGCCCCCACCTTCCCAGTGAGAGCGCGCCTAAAAAGCGTCCTCGAAGTTCCCGTAAGCCGCAAAGCCTTGCTCGACGATGGCGAGGCAGGCCTTCAGGCGCAGATATTCCGCCTCATCGACAGCGATGAGGCAGGTCTCGGTTTCGGGCTCCAACGCGGGAGCTTTCGCTGCCTGGAGAGCGTCAAAAAGCGTTTCTCGTAGACGGAAGATTCTCTCGCTCGCTCTTTCCAGATAGGGGAGAGCGTTGGCGTGGATATTGGCTTCGTGCAGCGCGTCCAGTTCCAAAAGGCGCGCAAAGCGGCGCTCGCTCAAGCGGTCGGCCAGTCCGAAGTCACGCTCGATGACAGTCATGCCCCCTCCTCTCCGCGTATCGGCCTGATGGCTCCCAGTTGCAAAAACCGTGAAAGGCGGCGTGAGAACCGCGGGCGAGATGGCTTGCCGTTTGCACGGGAGCTGTGCGCGCACGCGCTTTCTCCGAAGCGCGGCTAGAGAAGCGGGACTGAATACCATGAGCGAGCTCTATGCAATCTGCCAGAACGGCGCGATCGAGGACGGGGATGCGACCGGCTTTCTGCTCATGCGGATCACGTCGACCGGCGAGCCCAAGCCTTGGCCGATCTTGATCACGCGCAAAGGCAACAACTTCTACGGCTTTGAAAACGCCTGTCCCCACAAAGGGGAGCAGCTCGACGTCACCCCGGGCTTCTTTCTCGACGAGGAAGGGAATTTCCTCACTTGCGGGCATCATGGCGCGCAGTTCGACTTGGACACCGGCAAGTGCTTCATCGGCCCATGCCAAGGCAAATCGCTCACGCCCATCACCATTGTCGTCGACGACGGCGACGTCTGCGTCACCGGAGTGGAGCTCGCCGAGGATGACGGCGCCGATTCGGACGAAGCGCCCGAGGTCATGATCACCTCCGATTGATCGGCCGCCGGCATGAGCTTCGGCGCTATGCGCCAGACGATCTGAAGGAGAAAGCCCATGACGGACATGGCGGAATTGCAAGCGCGCAAGAAGCCGATCAATCTTGCAATTGTTCATGTCGACCCGGACGCGTTCGTCGCGAATTTCACTGGCTGGCTGGAGATCACCTCGTTCATCACGGCGCTACGCGCCGGGGAGGCGATCCGCCCTGCCGATGGCGTGACGCCAAAGCTCGAGGCGAGCCGGCTCGGCAGCGATGCGGTCAAAGGCGTCGGCAACGACGCCGTTTTTGCTTTCTGCATGACCGCCGCGTTGAAGGCCGACAAAGCGGCGGTCGACAAGATGGAGGGGGCGCTCGTCGAGAGCTACGGGAAGGAGTTCCCCGGCGCCAACGCGCTTTGGTATTTCCGCGCCAGCATCGACGCGCCTGTGAGTCTCGAAGACTTCGTGGGGCAGGCCGCGAAAAAAATGCTGTCCCAGGACATCCCTCCGCCGCCGCTGCGGGCGAAGGAAAACTGGAACGCCGGCCTTCAATTCTTCGAAAAGGCGCGCAAGTCGAATTTCGTTCATGAGATCATGTATCCCCTGGCGAAATGGCACCGCGAGCGTTGGCAGGAGACAGCCGAGAAGGGCGTAGCCTTTCTGCATCACATCGAAGACAATGTTCCGATCTTGCGCGAGGCGCTCGAAGATCCTCGAAATGACGAGGCTTTTGTCGCGAACTTGCTTCTCAAAATCGCGCCCGCCGTGGACATGGAACTCGCAGACGACATGCAGGGTTATTTGCGCTCGCTCGCGCGACGGGTCTGAGCAACGAAAGACGCATCCGCTAGGCGAGACGGGCGATCCGGCGGGACTGCGCTCAACGCACGGCGCGACGTTGGGCACGGAAGCGAATTTTTTCGCTTCCGCACAGAGTTCATCCGAGCGCGCTGTCTGTGTTCAGCAGTGTGCGGGGTCCAAATTGGCGAAGGAGATTTCAGTCCATCGGCGGACCCATATCGTCGCTCGCCGCCTTCTTTTTTTTCTTCTCGATCTTCGCCTGCGCATAGGCGCCGGAATTCTTCAGCGCGACCGGCGCTTGGCCTTCTACGAATTGCGAGATCCAGAAGAACGTGCGCTCCTTGGCCTGTTCAGCGGCCGCCGCGTCAAAGTTTTCAGCCGTCTCGAAATTGAAGCCATTCTTGACCTTCGGATAAGAGAAGGCGCTCACATCCGGCCGTAATGCGCGAAACGCGATGATTCCGTCGATCGGGGCAGACGGGTCATCCTCAGGGAAATGGATGAGCGTCGGCACCCTTCGCTTCTCTGTGCGCGCCTCGGTAAGGCCTGCCGCATAATAGGCGATGGTGCAGGCGACATCTTTGAGGTTGTTTGCGGATTGGTAGGCGAGATATCCGCCCCAGCTATAGCCGACGACCGCAACCTTGCCGGCGGTTTTGACGGCGTCGACGGCCGCCTGAACATCGAGCAAAGCCGTATCAAACGGCACGGCCTTGGCGATCTCAATGCCTTCCGCTTCGCTCGCCGCCTCTTTCTTTTGCTCTCTTTGGAAGAGCAACGGCGCGATAGCGACGTAACCCCGCGCGGCGAAAGCGTCGACTTCCCTTTGGATATGCGCGCCGACTCCCGAAAAGTCCTGCAGCACGACGACGGCTCCCTTGGGAGCCTCCGAAGGGTCGGCGCGATAGGCCGAAAAGCTGTGTCCGTCTCCTGAGGTGAGTTCGATCATGATGCCAGCCTCGTGTCGTTATGCGGCGACCGACTCTTCTGGAGAGTAGTGTTCGCGTGGTCGACCGCGCCTGACGGGAGTCTGCGAATTTCGTGCCTATGACAAATGTCGCTGCGCTTAGCCGGCAATCGCGCGATCAATAGTCGAAGAAGCCGAGCTCCAATTTGGCTTCGTCGGACATCATGGCCTGACTCCAAGGCGGATCAAACACCAGGTTGACCTTGGAGCTCTCAACGTTCTCGACCCCGTCGATGGCCTTCTTCGCCATGTTCATCATCTCCCCGGCGACAGGACAACCCGGCGCCGTCAATGTCATATCGACATCGACATGGCGTCGGCTGATGATGTCGATCTTGTAGACGAGTCCGAGGTCATAGATGTTCACGGGGATCTCGGGGTCGAAGACAGTGCGCAACGCAGCGACGACTGCGGCGTGCAGCGCCTCCGGCTCCGGCCTCGAGGCGGAGCCGCGTTCGCCGGGGCTCACCGTCGCGACAACAGGTTTGGTTGAAATCTCCGCTTCCAAGGTTCTCTCCCGTGGTTCTCGCAGGGCCGGGATGGTGTGGGTCGTCTCGCCCGCACGGATCTCCGTCTCTACCTAGAGAGGAGCGCCGAAGCCTCGGCCCTCACATCTGGTCCTACTTCCGAGCAAAGCAGGCGCCAATTGTGAAGCCGCTGGACTGGAATTTGCTTTGCTGGAAGCCGGGGCTTCGCTGGATGCGGTTCAGCGACAGAGGCCCGTGAACCCTAGGCGAGCCAGGCCCAGTTCGAAAGGTTGAATGCGCGATGTCGGACGCGTCGGATGAAGAATTCGAGATTCCTCAGCTTTACAAGCGTCATGTGTTCGCATGTTTCACGCAGAGACCGCCGACGCATCCGCGCGGCAGCTGCGGCGCCAATGGCGCGCAGCCGCTTTGGGATCGCCTTGGCAAGCTCGTCGAGGCCGACGGCTCTGGCGAGATCGGCTTCACTGCGGCCGGCTGCATGGGATATTGCTCGGCTGGCCCCTTGATGGTCGTCTATCCCGAAGGCATCTGGTATCGTCCGACGACGCCCGAAGACGTCGACGAGATCTACTCTTCGCACCTCAAGGGAGGCCGGCGCGTCGATCGTCTTGTGATGATCCTGACGAGGTGACCGCAGCCAAAGGCCGTCTGCCGCCTTCCCACCTCTATGGGGTTGTTAGGCATGGGCGCGCGCGCTCCAGGGCGGCCCGCGCCTCGGCGCGGATGCGTAACACCATGGATTGGATGCCGTTGGAGCGCTGCGGCGTCAAGTGCTCCTTCAGCCCCAACCGTTCAAAGAGCGATGGGGGGTCGGCATTCAATATTTCCGTCGCGCTGCGACCCGAGCAGAGCGCGATCAGGATCGCCACGAGACCGCGCACACAATATGGGCGTCGCTATCGCCAACTATCGTCAGGGTTGGCTCCGCCTCCTCCCAAAAGTGGGTTGTCATCGAGAGCCAAACTTGGCTCGCGCACCCCGAGACCTTGGTCTCGTCGGTCTTCAGCGCCTCGTCGAGCGGAGCGAGCCCACGTCCGAGCTCGATCACATAGCGGTAGCGATCCTCCCAATCATCGAGGAACGAAAAATTGTCGATGATTTCGTCGATGGTCATCTCGTCTCCGAAAGCGTTGAGGGAGCCTCGTCCGCAGGGTGAGACGCGCGGACTTCCCGGCGGGGATGGGCTTTGCGCAACAAAGTCAGACATTCAACCGTTGAGGCGAGGTCGAGCGCGGAAAAGCCGTCCACCGTTTCGAGCGCCGGACTGGCGCCGTGACGCAACAGCAGCGCCACGACCTCAGCCTTGCCTGCCGAAGCAGCGTAGATCAGCGCGGTCGCGCCGTCCGAATTGCGGTGATCGACCTCTACGCCCGCATCGATGAGCGTCTGGATTGCCTCTAAGCTTCCGCTCGCGCTGGCGAGCCAGAGGGCGTTATTGCCGTCCGCCGTCGTGACGCCGAGATCGGCGCCTTCGTCGATCAAAGCGCGCAGCTCCCCCACATGCCCTTTGGCGCTTGCTTCAAGGAAAGGCGTCATCCGCTCACACCCCCGCTGCAGCTTTGGTTCTGCGCCACTTCGCCGAGGCGAAGCCGCTTCTCGCCGATGAGGCGAGAATGTTGTCGCGCGCCCGAGGTCAAAGCATCCCCAGCTGCACGAGGGGCTTCGCTCCGCCACGCCCGAGCACCGTGTCGACTTTCTGCCTCACGGCCTCAATTTTGAGCGGCTTCACCAAAGCGCCATGCGCGCCGGCCTTCATGCCCTCGACGGCCAATTTCTCGTCTGCGGGATCACAGACCACGAGAATGCGCACGCCTGGAAAACGTCCGGAAATCTCGCTCAGCAAGCTGAGGCCTTTGTTCTTGAGAAAGCTCGCGCCGAGTAGCACGACGTCCGGCTTCAGCCAGTCGACTCCCTTCTGGTAGGCTTCCTCGAGGTGGGCGACTTCATGTGTCTCGATCTCGTCATGCAGCATGAACTGGAGCGCCGCCCGGGTGATCTCGTCTTCGTCGACGACAAAGACACGGCGCTGATCTACGGCTTTGGACGTCTCAACACCGACTTGCATGCAGTTTTCTCCTGGCGTGAGCAGGTTGTGGGCGCAAATGTATTGCAAAGGCTGTTCCACCCCTCGAAACCACGCGATGCGAGGGCCTACATGTCGCAAGCTAAATTACAAATGTTTGTCGTTGTCGGAAGAGTTCGCATGACGTCGCCCGCCCCAAAATTAGGCGTCCGACAAAATAATTAACAATATCAAATAGATAGATGAGGCAACGCTACTGGCATAGCCTTTGCTGGAAAGGGGATGCGAGTGAGGGCTGAGCGCACGCCTACGTCACGCCGAGCGATGTGTTCCTTCCCGTAACCCGCGTCCAGTTTCCCAACGTTCAGCAATCACCCGCGCCTTGCGCGGGCGCCCGTCGAAAGGCACCACAGGAGACGAACATGTCATCACTACGGCAGATCGCGTTTTACGGCAAAGGGGGCATCGGCAAGTCGACGACGTCCCAGAACACATTGGCGGCGCTGGCGGAGCTGGGTCACCGCATTCTGATCGTCGGCTGCGATCCGAAGGCGGATTCGACACGCCTCATCCTTCACGCCAAGGCGCAGGATACGATCCTGAGCCTGGCGGCGGCGGCGGGTTCGGTCGAGGACCTCGAGATCGAGGACGTGATGAAGGTCGGCTATCGCGACATTCGTTGCGTCGAGTTGGGCGGTCCGGAGCCGGGCGTCGGCTGCGCCGGGCGCGGCGTCATCACCTCGATCAACTTCCTCGAGGAGAACGGCGCCTATGAGGACATCGATTATGTGTCCTACGACGTGCTCGGCGACGTGGTCTGCGGCGGCTTCGCCATGCCGATCCGCGAGAACAAGGCGCAGGAGATCTACATCGTCATGTCCGGCGAGATGATGGCGATGTATGCGGCCAACAACATCTCCAAGGGCATTTTGAAATACGCCAATTCCGGCGGCGTGCGCCTGGGCGCGCTGGTTTGCAACGAGCGTCAGACCGACAAGGAGCTGGAGCTGGCGGAAGCGCTTGCGGTCAAGCTCGGCACCAAGCTCATCCACTTCGTGCCGCGCGACAACATCGTTCAGCACGCCGAGCTGCGCCGCATGACGGTCATTGAATATGCGCCGGAGTCGAAGCAGGCCGACCACTACCGTCAGCTGGCGACGAAGATCCACGCGAACCGCGGCAACGGCATCATCCCGACGCCGATCACGATGGACGAGCTCGAAGACATGCTGATGGAGCACGGCATCATGAAGGCGGTCGACGAGAGCCAGGTCGGCAAGACCGCCGCCGACCTCCAGGCCATCGCTTAGTCGCAATGACAAGGCGCCGGTCTTCCCGAAACGGAAGACCGGCATCGACTATGGGCCGCGCCGTGAACATACACGTCGTTCCGGAACTTCCTGTCGTTGAAGCGCAGCAATTTGGGCTTTGCGTGGATGTCCCGGCGAGGATTCCGCGGCCTGCGGAAATTTACCAAAGATTGACCGGGGCTTCGCCGGACGCAGTCGGCATCGAATCGGATGAGGCTTTCGATCGTCACGCGCTCGCCTGCATCACATGCGTCGCGGCCTGCGAGGCCGGCGAATTGACCGAACGGCTCGGGCTGAGCGCTGAAGACCTCAGCGGAATGCTTTCGTCGTTCTCGATTGGCGACAAGATCACGGGCGACAGCGTTGCTGCTGAATTGGCGGATCCCGAAGAGGTTGAGCTTATTCGGAATATTTTGCTCGCTCACCTCGTTCCTGGGAACGAAACCGGGCGGTGGTTTGCCGCGATGATCGCGAGGCGCGCCTTAGAGCCCAATCATTTATGGGAAGACCTCGGCCTGCGCAACAGGAGCGAATTGACCCGATTGATGGGTCGTCACTTCGCCTCTCTCGCCGCGCGCAACGACAAGAACATGCGCTGGAAGCGCTTTATCTACCGTTTGATGTGTGAGAATGACGGGTTTGTGATGTGCGCGACTCCCGTCTGCACGAATTGTGCTGACTACAACAGCTGCTTCGGCGCCGAAGAAGGGATCAGTCGCCTCAGTGAAGCCTCGGCTTCCCAGGCGCCGCGCGTCTGAAACGACGCTGCGCATGTAAACTTTCTGACAAATCCCGGCATCAGATGTCGAAAAACGCCGCGTGCCCGATTTTGCGGTGCTTCGCGCTCAGGCGCCCAATGGCATGCGCCTTGCTTCTTTTGGATCGAGAAAATCGGATCCTAAAGGCTTCTCACCATGATCCTCGTCTCGGAATCAGCTGTCGCCGCCGTAAAGGACGCGATGGAGAAAGCGGGCCAGCGTGACGGCGGCCTGAGGATACACGTCAAGCAGGGCGGCTGCGCCGGCTATCAATATGTGGTCGACCTCGACAGGGAACAGCGCTCCGACGACATCATTGTCGAGGCGGACGGTGTCCGCATCCTGATCGATCCCGACTCGACTCCATGGCTGCAAGGCATGACGCTCGGCTACAAGCGCGGCTTGGAAGGCGAGGGCTTCACCTTCGAGAATCCGAACGCCTCTTCGACCTGCGGTTGCCAGAAGTCCTTCAATTGACGGGGCGGCGGTTGGGCGAAGAGTGTGACCGGGAGCGGGCTGTGCTGCGAGGCGCCATGAGGCGCAAAGCGATGCCGCAAGTTCCGAGGCGGGGTTCTGAAGGGATTGTTGTGATCCCTGACCGCAGTGAGGCAGGCCTGTTCGGCGCCTGATGAAATCATGTCAAACTCCTCGTGCCGCTTGACCTTCGACCATCCTGCCCGCGAAACGGCTTCCATTCGGAAGCTCGTCTTGAATGATACGACGCTGCGTGACGGTGAGCAGGCGCCGGGCGTCGCCTTCACGCGCGCGGAAAAGGTGGAGATCGCCAGCGCGCTCGCCCAGGCGGGCGTGCGCGAGCTCGAGGCCGGAACGCCGGCGATGGGATCGGACGAGATCGCCAGCATCCGCTCGATCATCGAGGCGGAATTGCCGCTGCGGGCCATCGCCTGGTGTCGGATGCGTCGGGAGGATGTCGATGCGGCGGTCGCCGCCGGTGTTTCGATGGTCAATCTCTCCGTGCCTGCTTCCGATCGACAGATCGCCGTGAAGCTGCGGGGCGACCGTGCGCAAGCCAAGGAGCTGACCACGCGCGTCGTGGAATACGCCCGTGGCCGAGGCCTGGAAGTCGCCGTCGGCGGCGAGGATTCCTCGCGGGCTGAGTTGGAGTTCCTCATTGAGTTGATGGCCGTCGCTCGCGCTGCGGGCGCACGTCGCTTCCGCGTCGCCGACACGCTCAGCGTTCTCGATCCCTTTTCCTCCTTCGCGCTGATATCGCAGCTGCGTCGAGAGACGGATATGGAGATCGAGATCCATTGTCATGACGATCTCGGTCTGGCCACGGCCAATACCCTCGCTGGCGTCAAGGCGGGCGCGACTCATGCTTCCGTGACGGTGATCGGGCTCGGCGAGCGCGCCGGCAATGCGCCGCTAGAAGAAATCGCGGTGGCCGCAACCCAACTCTATGGTTACGACACGGGAGTGCGGCTCACCGAGCTGCAGGCGATCGCCAGACTCGTATCCTCGGCCGCGCGCCGACCCATTCCGGTTGATAAGTCCATCGTCGGCGACCACGCCTTCACGCATGAATCCGGTATTCATGTTGACGGCTTGCTCAAGGATAAGCTCACCTATCAGTCTCTCGATCCCGGCGCTTTGGGAAGATCCCATCGCATTGTGATCGGTAAGCATTCGGGTTCGGCGGCCGTCGCTGCGATGCTGGGAGACATGCGCCTTCCCGCGGAATCGGAGGAAATCGGCAGGATTGTCGCGCGCGTGCGCGCGCATGCGCTCGACCGCAAAGGGCCGGTCAGCAGAGAGGCTCTGAAGGACATTTGGCGCGACGTGCGCAGGCAGTCGGAAGTGAGAACGTTATGAAGCGGGCGACGCCGGATCTCATCCAAGCGGCCGCGCGCGATTCGGACGTAGCGGAATCTTCGAAGCCGCCTTCTCGCTGGCGACTGATCATCGAAGATCTCGCGTGCGTCTCGACTCGCGATCCCGCTGCGCGCGGCAAGGTCGAGAACTCTGCTGACCTATCCGGGCGTTCACGCGGTCATCTGGCACCGCCTGGCGAATTGGCTGTGGTCACATGAATGGCGCTTCGCGGCGCGGCTGGTTTCCTGGTTTTGCAGATTTCTCACCAACATCGACATCCACCCGGGGGCGAGGATCGGAAGACGGTTCTTCATCGACCACGGCGCCGGCGTCGTCATTGGCGAGACTGCGGTTGTTGGCGACGACGTCACGATTTATCACGGCGTGACGCTCGGGGGCGTCTCCTGGTCGCCCGGCAGGCGTCATCCGATGCTCGAGGATGGCGTCATTGTCGGCGCGGGCGCCAAGATTCTCGGACCGATCGCAATCGGGCGGAATGCTCGTGTTGGGGCCAATTCCGTGGTCATCGAGAACGTGCCCCACGACTCGACCGTCGTTGGCATTCCCGCGAAGACCGTGCATCGCGACGCCGCGCGCTACGCCTTCGGCGGCCGCATCAACCTCAATCATCACCTCATCCCCGACCCGGTCGGGGAAGCCTTCGCCGCTCTCGTCGATCGGGTCGAGTTTCTGGAGGCGCGCCTCTCCCACTTGCAAAGAAAGGTGAGGGGCAGCGCCGAATCCGATCCCGCGCGTGGCGGCGTTTCCCGTGTCGTCGAGCCGCCGCGCATCATCTGAAGGAGCCAAGAATGTCCTCAGCGCCGAGCATCATCCAGGAACTCAAGAAGACGTCTTCCGCCGAGGATTTCTTCACCCTGCTCAAGGTCGACTACGATCCCCGGATCTTGAACGTGGCGCGCCTCCATATCCTGCGGCGTATGGGGGAATATCTCTTCAAAGAGGATTTCTCGAGCTTCTCGGATGAAGAGGCGGTCGAGAAGTGCAAGACGTTCCTCGAGCAGGCCTATGTGGATTTCACCAAATCCTCGCCGATCGCCGAGCGCCTGTTCAAAGTCCACAAAGACGCGGTGACCCCCCCTCAACAGCCGACGCTCGTGCAGCTCGGCGCCCAAAAGTAAGCGGCAATCGCGAGCCAAGGATCAGTCGATGCACATCGTCGTTTGTATGAAGCAAGTGCCGGACTCGGCGCAGATCCGTGTTCATCCCGTGACGAATACGATCATGCGCCAGGGCGTCCCCACGATCATCAACCCCTATGATCTCTTCGCGATAGAGGAAGCGCTGCGGCTGCGCGACCAGTTCGGCGGCGAAGTGACGGTGTTGACGATGGGGCCGCCTTCCGCGGAAGACAGCCTGCGCAAGGCGTTGAGCTTCGGTGTGGATCGCGCGGTGCTGCTGACCGACCGCTTCTTTGCGGGCGCCGATACACTGGCCACGACCTATGCGCTGGCGACAGCGCTGAGAAAAATTGGCGCCGAGTTCGGGCCGCCGGACATCGTCTTCACCGGCAAGCAGACTATCGACGGCGACACGGCGCAGGTCGGACCCGGAGTCGCCAAGCGCCTAGGGTTCATACAGCTGACCTATGTCTCCAAGATCAACTCGGTCGACGTCGAACAGCGCTCGATCGAGGTCGAGCGACGTGCGGAAGGGGGCGTGCAACAGCTGCGGAGCCGGCTGCCTTGCCTAATCACCATTCTCGAGGGCGTGAACGAGATCCGTGTCGGTTCTCTGACGGACGCATTGAAGGCCGCGCGCGCGAAGATCGTAAAGTGGAGCGCGCAGGACGCCGGCGTCGAGGACATCACGAAATGCGGGCTGCGTGGATCGCCGACGATCGTCAAGAAGGTTTTCGCGCCGCAGGCGCGCGCGCAAAAGGCCGAGCTGCTCGAACTCGGCGAGCAGCCGGGAGAAGCCCTCGTCGCGGCGCTGTTCCAACGCCAACCCAAGTTGGAGAGCGAGCTCGAGAAGCTGGCGCGCGGCTACTGACGATCGCAGGTGGAGGAAGACATGAGTGAGGCAACCAAAACCCCTGCAGCAGGCGGTCGGGCTTCGATGAAGAAGGAGCTGCCAGCGCACCTCAAGGCCTACAAACATGTTTGGGTGTTTGTGGAACAAGAGCGCGGTCACACCCATCCCGTCTCATGGGAGTTGATGGGGGCGGGCCGCGTGCTCGCCGACAAGCTCGGCGTGGATCTGGCCGCGGTCGTCGTCGGGGCCAAGAACGAGGAGACGCAGGCGGTCGTGCGGGAGACCTTCTGCTACGGGGCGGATATTTGCTATCTCGTCGCGGACGACATACTGAAGGATTACCGCAACGAAAGCTACACCAAGGCGCTGACGGATCTCGTCAATACTTTTAAGCCGGAGATCCTGCTGCTCGGCGCGACAACGCTCGGCCGCGATCTCGCCGGCTCGGTCGCAACCACCCTCCTGACCGGCCTGACGGCGGATTGCACTGAGCTCGATGTCGACGCGGAGGGCTCTCTCGCCGCAACCCGTCCGACTTTCGGCGGATCGCTGCTCTGCACGATCTTCACGCTGAACTACCGGCCGCAGATGGCGACCATCCGTCCGCGCGTAATGCCGATGCCCGAGCGCGTGGTAAAGCCGATAGGCCGGGTGGTCGAGCATCCCTTGAACCTTCTCGAGGACGACATCGTGACCAAGGTGCTCGCCTTCCTGCCCGACCGCGACTCCACGAAATCCAATCTCGCTTTCGCCGACGTCGTCGTCGCGGGCGGCCTCGGATTGGGTTCTCCGGAAAACTTCCAACTTGTGCGCCAGCTCGCCGGCGTGTTGGGCGCGGAATACGGCTGCTCCCGCCCCTTGGTTCAGAAGGGCTGGGTCAGCTCGGATCGCCAGATCGGCCAGACAGGCAAGACGATCCGCCCTAAGCTCTATATCGCCGCGGGAATTTCTGGCGCGATTCAGCATCGCGTCGGCGTCGAGGGCGCCGATTACATTCTCGCGATCAACACGGACAAGAACGCACCGATCTTCGATTTCGCCCATCTCGGCGTTGTCGGTGACGCGGTACGCCTTTTGCCTGTTCTCACAGAAGCGTTCTCCAAGCGCCTGTCGCCCCACACGCGCGACCGCTTGGCGAGCTGAAGGAGAAGCTCATGATCGACGAAAGATTCGATGCGATCGTGGTCGGCGCAGGAATGGCCGGGAATGCGGCGGCGCTGACCCTCGCACAAAGAGGTCTCAAAGTTCTGCAGCTGGAGCGTGGCGAGTATTCCGGCTCCAAGAACGTGCAGGGCGCCATTCTCTATGCGGACATGCTGGAAAAGCTCATTCCGGATTTTCGGGAAGACGCGCCGCTCGAGCGGCATCTGATCGAGCAGCGCTTCTGGATGATGGACGCCAATTCCCATACGGGGCTGCACTATCGTTCGGACGACTTCAACGAGGAGAGGCCGAACCGCTACACGATCATTCGCGCGCAGTTCGACAAATGGTTCTCGAAGAAGGTCCAGGAGGCGGGCGCCGTCGTTCTTTGCGAGACGACGGTCAAGGAGCTGATCCAGGACGCGCGCGGCAAGGTCATCGGGGTGAGGACCGATCGCAAGAACGGGCAGGTCGCCGCCGATGTCGTGGTTCTCGCGGAGGGCGTCAACGGCCTGCTTGGCACGCGCGCAGGACTGCGCGACCGGCCTGATCCGAACAAAGTGGCGCTCGCGGTGAAGGAAATGCACTTCCTCCCGCAGGAGACGCTCGAGGCGCGATTCAATCTCAAGGGGGACGAAGGCGCGGTGATCGAGGCGGTCGGCACGATCTCCGAAGGCATGACCGGAATGGGCTTCATTTACACGAATAAGGAGTCCATCTCGCTTGGCATCGGCTGCCTCGTCTCCGACTTCGAGAAAACCGGCCAGACCCCGTACGGCCTGCTCGAGAAGTTCAAGTCGCATCCTTCGATTCGCGCCTTGATAGAGGGTTCGGAGGTCAAGGAATACGCCGCGCACCTTATCCCCGAGGGCGGCTACAAGGCGATCCCGCAGCTTTATGGCGACGGCTGGGTCGTGGTCGGCGATGCGGCGCAGCTCAACAACGCCGTGCATCGCGAGGGCTCGAATCTGGCGATGACCTCGGGCCGGCTGGCGGCGGAGGCGATCTTCCAGATCAAGTCGCGGCGCGATCCGATGACGTCAGAGAATCTGGCGCTCTACAAGAAGATGCTGGAAGAGTCCTTTGTCATGAAGGACCTCAAGAAGTATCGCGACATGCCGGAGGTGCTGCACATCCGGGCGCAGAATTTCTTCCTCACCTATCCGCAGCTCGTGTCGAAGGCCATGAAGGAATTCGTTCGGGTGGACGGCGTGCCGAAGAAGGAGAAGCAGAGGAACACGCTTCGATCCTTCCTCGCGGCCAGGTCGATCAAGGGCCTTGTCGGCGACGCCTGGAGCTTGGCGCGCGCATGGCGGTGAATCTGGGGTTGTAAGGAAAGAGAAAAAGGAGAAGGAAGATGGCGCAGGCAGCGAGCAGGGTGGAGGACAAGCTTTACCTCAATCGTTATCTCGTCGACGCGGGTCGAGCCCACATCAAGGTGCGACCCCACACTAAACCCTCGCCGCAGCTTGTCAGCCTGCTGAAGCTGTGCCCGGCGCATTGTTACGAGATGAACTCGACGGGGCAAGTGGAGATCACCACCGACGGATGTGTCGAATGCGGCACCTGCCGTCTCATCGCCGAGCCGAGCGGCGATATCGAGTGGAACTACCCACGCGGCGGCTACGGCGTGCTGTTCAAATTCGGATGAGCCGAGGTGGGGCGGCCCGGCGCCTCACCGCGACCGCGCCCCGATAGGCCGCCCCGCCTCGTCCGCTTGAGCAGGTTGTATTGATCCTCAAGGTCCGTATGGTGGACTGGATCAAGGTTGACCGCCACAAGCCGGAATTGGGAACGATCACGGCTGGCGCTCCGAAATTGGGCCGCGGCCGATCCTGTCTCGGGACGAGACTTTGCGGTCCGCGGCAAAAGATTGCGGATCGCCGGCCTGAGCTTCTTATCGTTGAAATCCGCGCCGACCGGGGGCATACCCTGGCGGTGTTCGATGGCTCGAATTGATCGAGCCTTAGCCATCCGCTGAGCCTCGGCGCTCAGCCGTTCGTGAAGGCAGTCAAACTTTCGCTGGCGCAGCGACCGTATGGCGGCTGTCGTGGGGATTGCCGGGGTCGTTCCTCATCCAATCCGCGAGTTTGGCCAGATCCTGCCCAATCCGCCGCCGCATGGGTTCGTCGGCGATCGTTTCGTCCAGGGCGGCGTTCATACACAACAGCCATGCATCGCGTTCCGCGGAACCGATGCGGAGATGCGCATGGCGCATGCGCATTCGAGGATGACCTTTTTGCGCGGAATAATGATTCGGTCCGCCCAGCCATTCCGCGAGATAGGTCTTTAGGAGGACGCGGGTGGGACCCAAATCCTCCGAGTGCATGGCTCGGATCTCTCGCGCCTCAGGAAAGCTGTCCATGTTGCGGTAAAAGGCGTCGACCAATCTGTCGACGGCTTCCTGGCCGCCGACCCGCTGGAATGCCGTGCATTTGTTTTCCGGCATGATGACCTTTCGACTTTGTCGCGACGTCCGCCCCCTCTACGGCGTCCGCGAAGATCATGCCACTCGCACGTTCCCGCTGCTTTTGTCTGCGCGGCGTTAGTGTAGCGTCACGGCGATCGGCGCTTTCTTTTCTGCTGGAATGAAGGTTGTCCGAATAGCCGTTACGGTCGCCTCGGCGATGGTCCGCCCGCGCTCGTCCGATCCCGTCCAACTCGCCGCGTTTCCGCGGCGATCGATCTCGATAAACTTCACGCCTTGCGGGACGAACACGTCATCTCGCGCGATCCCTCGCAGCCGTCCGTCCATCCGGGCGGGAACCGGCAAGCCGTCGAGTTCGGCCCATCACAAAGCCTTTGAACACGCGCGCGCCGATGTCGAGCGGGGTCCGCCACACGCCGGAACGCGCCGCATAGACGAAGCGCTCGCGTCCGACGCCGCCCAGATAGCGCGGCACGCCATCCGAGGACCGCGTTGTGCCCTCGGCGAGGAGCTCCCCGGTGTGGGAGGGGTGGGTCTCGATGGCGACATCGCAATTGAAGCCGGCTGTGAAATTGGGCCCTAATCCGATGGAAAGGCCGGCGATCTTGCGCAGATTAGAGGTGACGCGATGTTTCTGCATGCGCGCGTCGATCAAGACGTCCGGGACGCGCAAGGGGATCACGTCGGAGAGCTGGAGTTCGGTAACCGCGATGCTTGCGCCGCTTGCCAGGGCTTCGCCAATCTCCAGGGCCGTGTCGGCCCGCCGCCCGGGAACCCCGTCGATCTCGACCTGCTCGTCGAAAAGCACATCATAGAACGCCATGCCCCGCCGGATGACCGGCGGGAACGGGTCGTGGCACATCACCACCCAATAGCCCTCACGGTTCAGGCGGACCGCAACGGCTGAGGCGATTTCATTCGCGCCAAGGATCACCACGAAGGGCGCGCTCCGGCCCTCAAGGAATTCGCCTAACATTCGCTTCGACATTCTCGCCTCCCGCTATATAGTCGAAGCAACAAACGGGCCGTTCAGAGGTCCACGTAAACGAACTTGGCCGCCTTCAATGTTGGGTAGTTCTCCCGCAGCGCCTTGGCCAGCTTGCCGACGAAAACCTTGTCCGAGGCGGCGGAGGGTCCGACAAAATCGCTGCCCTGCATCCAGGTCTCGAAGTGGCAGTGCAAGGCTTCGTCATATTCCGCATCAGTCGGATGGGCGGTCTTGTCCGCGAGCGTCGCGACGCCGCCGCGACTTACCTCCAAACGCCAGTCCCTGTCGTCCTCGACGCGACTCAGGAGCTCCGCTACGTCCGCGTCGGTCCATGCTCCATTTAAGTCGATCGACATTCTGGTTTCCTTCTCGAATTCGGCATTCTTGGGCGATGCGCAGAGCGAAAGTCTTGCGCCGTTCCCGGAACAGCGGCTCACGGGGCCGCGAAAATCGGCGTCATGCCCTCGGAGTCGACATAGATGATCCCCGCCTCGATCTTTAGGGGATACTCGGCGAGCGGCGTCGCATGCGGGTGTGAGGGCTCCCCCGTCAGCATGTTCCAAGACCATCGATGGATCGGGCAAACGAGCTCGACGCCATCAAACTCCGCATCCGCGAGCGGGGTGTTCGTATGCGGGCACACCCCCTGGAAGGCTTTGACCACGCCATTTTCCGCCCAAGCCAACACCACGAGCTGCTGACCTGCAACAACTATGCGCATATCGCCCTCGAAGAGCGCTTCCTCCTTGCAAACTCGTTCGAACATGCGGGCCTCGCCTCCGACGCGCCTGGCGATAAACTTGCATCGGTTTCAACGAAAATGTCGCAAGATCGGCGCCGCCGATTTCTTGGGATCTCGGCTCATGCACAACAAGCGACTCGCGGCCTTTCGCGAAAATCCGGACGGGGACTGGACGCCCGCGGATTTCGAGATCACCGCGTCGCAATACGCGATGAAGTTTCGAAAGGCGACAGGAACGCATGTCGTCTTTACGCATCCCTCGACGCACTATTGCGTCGCGATTCCCTTGAAAGCCAAACCCAGGGCCGTGCATGTGAAAGCTTTTTTGCAGATGATCAACCAGATGGAGGAGTTCGACGGATGAACGCGCCTCATGTCTATGCGAGCAAGATCAAGCAGCTTCCTTTCGAAGAAGGTGGCTATTGGGTCGTAAGCTTTTCTGACATTCCCCGCTGTCTCGGGGTTGGCGACACGGCGGCGGCGGCAGAGGCCGATGCACGGACGGCGCTCGCGGCCTGTCTCGACGCGTTCAAGGCCATTGATCGGCCGCCGCCGATCCCCTCGGAGCCATCGGCATGACGGCGTCGCTCTTCGCGGCTCTGGGCGAGGAGCCGGGATGCAGAAACCCGGTTCCCGCCGAGAAAACTGCGCGGGGGTTTCGGCTGCTCACGCTGCGCTGCTACCACAACGATCGCGCTCCCCCATCCTTTGCTTTAATTGATCAGCGCATCTTCCGCGCACCCGACCGGGCAAGCCGTCACGGCCTTCACTTCGGTCTCGCGTTCCGGCCGGAAATCATGAACTGGTTGAGCGATCGGATCGGTCGTCCCTCTCTCGCCGGAGAACGCCTCCCGCGGCGCAATCCGGAGTGGCCGATGACTGTTTGGCGCGGCGCCGACCGCCTTTGGCCAGACGACGTACGGACGACCGAATGGTTCGCGGAAGTGGCTTTTGCCTCGCGAGATCATGCGGAGGCCTTTGGGGAGAAGTGGGGCAAGCGCCTCGC
Source organism: uncultured Alphaproteobacteria bacterium (assembly GCA_963829075.1). Taxonomy (GTDB): domain Bacteria; phylum Pseudomonadota; class Alphaproteobacteria; order Rhizobiales; family Beijerinckiaceae; genus Methylocystis. Next base: position 104,924 of record CAWHHH010000004.1, read on the forward strand.
CGGTGAAACCGGGGATTAGGGGTCGCCACTTCACCCGCGCCGTCGAAATAGCAGGCTCAGATTATTTGCCGGCATCTCGTCGATTTCGGGTTGGATAAACCCGTTGAGGGCGGCGCATTCTGTGACCCGCTCGAGATCGCGCAGGCCCCATTCCGGATTGTTTTCGCGCAGCCACTCGTCGAAGGCCTGATTACTCTCTGACGTGTGCACGCCGTTGCGCCTATAGGGGCCATAGAGATAGAGCGGCGCGCCGGAGCCGAGCAGGCAGCCCGCCCCTTTGAACAATCCTTCCGTCGCGGACCAGGGAGTAATATGCGCCATGTTGATGCAAATGATCGCATCGGCCTTGTCGACGGGCCAAGGTGGCGCGCCGGCGTCGAGCGCGATCGGCGCGAGAATGTTGGAGAGGCCGGAGTGGCTTATCCATGCGACAATGCTGCTGCGGGCCGCTTCGTCTGGGTCCGACGGAAGAAAGTCGAGCTGCGGAAAGCACTTCGCGAAATAAATCACGTGCTCGCCGGAGCCGCTCGCGACTTCAAGCGCCAAGCCACGCTGCGGCAGTACGCGGCGCAACACCTTCAAGATGGGATCGCGATTGCGTGCGACCGAAGGCGCGCGCTGGCGCGGATCATCCATGACGCCATCCATCTTCGGCGCTCGCCGCCTTCAGGCCAAGCCGATCGCCGGCCTCCGCGCCGGGAGGCAACGCGTGGCGCTCACTGCTGGAACTCGGGGCGGCCGCCATACTCGGCGGTCAGCTCCCGAACCTTGTCCATGATGGACAGCCAGACGTCGCGTTCCTCGTGCTTTCCGCCGATCTCGAAGCTCTTCGCCATTTCCGCGGCGACGCCCACGCCCGCTTCGCCATAATGTTCCGCGAGAATCCAGGCGGTGTTCCAAACCTGCTCTTGCGTCGTCATGGCGAAGCTTTCCCGACGGTCGGGCATCTCACAGATCCAAAACGAGCTGATCGCTCTTTCCGCGAGAGACGCAAGCAAGGAAATATCCCTCGGCCCTTTGCTCGGGCGTGAGACGCTTGTCGCGGTGATCGACCTCGCCCTCGAGCACTTTGACCTTACAGGTGCCACACAGGCCCTGCTCGCAAGATGTCGGAACCTTCACGCCGTTTTCCTCGAGAAAGGCCGTGACGGTCTTGTCACCGGGGATCTTATAGACGACGCCGGTGCTGGCGATCTTCACCTCGAAGACCTTGTCGAGAACTGGCGCCGCCAATTTGGCGGTGAAGCGCTCGATATGGATGCGCTCGTCGCTCCATCCCTTCTGCTTGGCGAGATTCACGATCTGGTCCATCCACCAATCCGCGCCGCAGAGGAAAAGTTGCGCGTCGTCGGGACGATCCGCCAACACGGCAGCGGGGTTGAGGAGCTGGTTGTCCTTGCTCGACTCGAGATAATAGGTCGTATTCTCGGCGAAGCTCGACGCGCCGATAAGCCCGGAAAAAGCATTGGGCGACATGAGCGCATAGACGTAATGCAGCTCGAAAGGCACGCCCCGCCTCTTGAGATCGTCGGCGATGCTCAAGATTGGGGTCACCCCGATTCCGCGGGCGATGAGAAGCGCTCGCGCTACATTTTTCGGCACGCGAAAACGGTTGCGGGGCAGACTGACCTCCAGGCGATCGCCGACGTTCACAGCGTCATGCAACGCGACGGAGCCGCCGCGACTATTGGCGTCCTTCCAAACGCCAATCACATAGCGGTTGCGTTCCGAGGCGGGGTTGCAGAGCGAATATTGGCGCACCAAGCCGCCCTGGATCGTCACGTCGATATGGGATCCGGCGGAAAAAGGCGGTAGCTCCCCGCCCTTTGCGGCGACGAGCTCGAACGACATCATATTATGGGCTTCGAGGTTCTTCTTCGCTACGATAACCGAGCACGAAGCTTCTTCGGACATCTCATCCTCCGCTCGCTGGATGCGAACTTGGGAGGACAATGCAATTAACGGACCGAAAATGGCCTCGACAAGCCATTGTTTTCTTGTTCCATTGATGGACCCCGGCACCGGATCTTGCGCTCCGCCCCTATCTTCCGCCCGCGTCGGCGCTCGCGAAAATCTCGAGCAGCGCATCTCGCGCTTCGACGATGCGATGATAATCTTCGTCGCTGCCGCCGGCGTCCGGATGCGCGCTCTTGGCAAATTTGCGGAAGGCGGAGTTGATCTCCGAGGTTTTTAGCGGACCGTCTTTCGGCAGGTCGAGGGCCGCGCGGTGCTCGCGCTGATCGGTAACGCCCTCGAATTGGGCGAAGAGGGCCTGGCGCCTCTCGCGCGCCTCGATGCGCAGCTCGACCTGATCCTCCTGCCATTTCTGCCGTGACATCACGAGACAGGCGGCGAAAGCGATGCGGCCCTGCGTTTCCAATTCGTCCAGGCTGAAGGGGCCGACCACCTCATAGGGCGGCGCGAGATAGGCAAATCTGGCGCCCGCGCTGTCCTCAATACGGCCAATAGTCGCCATATCGAGGATGCCCATGGAGCCGTTCCAGACGACCACTTGCTCGTTCAGCGTCATGCGGCGGCTTCCACCTTCGGGCCAGGGTCCGGCTCTTCGGACCGCCGTGACGGGTCACGACGGACGGGCCGCTGTTTCGGCCATGCATTCTCGAAGCCAGGACATTGTAAGGCGAGGGATCGCCGATGAGCGGCAAGCGCCTTGCATGCTCGCTGCGGCATGTCTTGGATCTCTTGGAAAAACGTGGCGTGACTGCGATTGTCGAAGGACCACAGATCGCGGCCTTGTCCTGCGGCAAAGCGGTCTATCTCGTGGTGCTGCTCCACGGCCAGGACAGCGAAGGCGAGGCCATCATCAATCATGCGCTCAATTGGGCGCCGACCATGCCCAAGGCAGCATTCATCGCCGCTCGAGCCCCGTTTTCGGCCCTGCAGGGGGAAGGCGATGGTTTGACGGCTCGGTTCCGAGCCCGGCGGGACTCAAGACCTCGCGTCTCTCCTCGACCAATTTCTCGACGAGATGCTGGCGCAACGGTGCCCCCCGGAGAGCCACTTGGCGCTCGTCGGCTTCTCGCATGGCGCAATGCTCGCTATGCAGGTCGGGCTCCCCAGACCCAAGCCGATGGCCGCCATCGTCTCCTTCTCGGGCGCGATCGAGAAAGGCGATGCGCTATTTCAGGAGATCCGCGCGCGGCCACCGGTGCTGATGGTCCACGGGGAGGCCGACGCCACTATGCCCTTCGCCGCGATGACGGCCACGAAGGAGCGTCTCAAGGCGCAAGGCGTCCCGGTCAAGAGCTTGCGGCGGCCGGATCTCGGTCATGAGATGGACGATGAGGGAGTCATCGCCGCCGGCGATTTCCTCTCGGCGCTGCTCGTGCACAAGCCGGGCGCTCACACGGAAGATGAACATAATGACCGGTATGAGCACAGCTGACTCGATAGCGACGGTGGGCGCGCGAGTACCCGTCCCCGCTCCTCTTAAAAGATTCATTTGGGACATCCAGTCCATGGTCGAGCTGACGGACAGCGAGCGGGAGATTCTCCTGATCGGCCGCGACCTAATGACCCGCCTTGTCGCAAGCGAGGATTGGCTTCCTGCGGCTTTCGCAGCTGCAGAAACAGGCAAAGGCCTTCAGTATCAGCTCTTCAGCGACGTCCTCGAACGTTTCACGGTCGTCGCCACGGTGTTGTTCCCCGGAGCCGGCCTGTTGGTCGAGCAGTCGTCGCATTGGGAGATCGCTGGCGGACTGAGCGGGAGCGTTTCGCGACAAGCTCGTGATCGGGGTGCGCGCGCAAAGGCGGAGGTGCGCATTCTGCGACCGGGCGAAGTGCAGACGCGCGGCTCGCGCGGCGCGCAGCCCATGATTTTATCCAACGCAGCGGAGACGCAAAGCGCCATCAGCATCCATGTCTATGGCGGCGATCTCAATAAGCTCCTTCGTCACGCGCGGACTGGCGAGGACTTCGCGGAGGGCCGATCCCTCGGCTACGCCAATGTAGAGAGCGCGCCGCCCTACGACATCTTCTCCATTCAAACCGAAAATGCGGATTGACCGGGCGAAAGGCTGGCGACCGGACTGACGCGCGCAGCCGCCGTCCGCGCTTCATCTTTATGAAAAGGAAAACCCAATGGCTCGAGAGCTGTCCGCCTACCTTTCACGCGAAAAGGTCCCAGAGCGCAAACCGCTCCAGCAAGCGATCGACACGCTCAAGCTCCCTCTGAAGCTCGAGGGGGATTACGTCCCTTTCGAGACCTCCGGCTATCTGCCTTGCACGCTGGATGGCGAGGACGCGGGTTTCGATCTGCGTTTCAGCGACGTCGCGACGGATGTCGCCAGCACGCTGAAGCTCGGCGAGCGCAATGTCGCTCTCAATTTGAAGTGGGGCGGCGATCCGCGCGAGGAGGCGGCTGCGCTGATTTTTTGCTCGGCCCTCGCCAACGAATTCGACGCTGTCGTGCAGGCAGGCGAACCCCTTTCCGTCAAAGAGCTCGTAACCAAAGCCAGAGGTCTTCTGGAAGGTTGATACACGCGCTGTGGCTCAGCTTGTCGCGGCATCGAAAGCTTCCAGCGTGGCGCGGAGGGTTTTTTCGTTCCAAACAGGCAGGGAGCAGGTTTCTCCGGCGCAAACGAAAGCAGCTGCATCCTTGCCCTTTACCGCCTCCCACTGCGCCGCCTCGACAGCGGAGCGTGGCCGAGACCCGTCCGCATCCACCACGATGCGGTCGAAGTAGGGGAGGCGAAGCGCAGCCGCCAGAAGCTTTTGTCGAAGCGGCCCGATCGTGACGATGGTTTTGGCGCGCAAACGCGTGTCTAAGGCGTTGAGACAGGCAAGATGGCCGAAGAAATTCGCTTCGATCGCGGGAGTCAGCGCCGCAAACAGCGCGTCGGCTCGGCACCGCCATTGATCGTCGCCGGTTTGCGCGGCGAGACGAGTGAGAGCCGACAAATACACTGAATGCGCATTGGGAATGGCGTCATCTGCGGTCGGGGAAAGCAGCAGGATCAAATCCTGCGTATCCCACGCCGCCATGCGCAGAAGGCCCGTCCCCGGATCGCGATGATAGCTTTCGAGCGTCTCCGCCCAGGCGATGGCGTCCACGAGGAAATCTCGGGACGTCGGCGCAACCGTGGTCCAAATTCGCGCTTCGTGCAGCGCCAGCGCCGCACTGACCATCGCCGCGTGATCTAGGGCCAAGCCGGGGCTGACGAGCGCATCGGCGCGCCAGCTGTGCGCCAAACGTCGGCGACCTTCCAGATCTCGAAACCCTAGCTTGGCGACAATGAAGGCATAGGCGCGCGCCGCCAAATCGATCCATTCGGGCTCTTCGAAGGCGAGCGCCGCTTTGACCAGCGCCGCGATCATGAGGCCGTTCCAATCCGCCATGATCTTGTCATCGCGGCCGGGATGCGGGCGCCCCTCGCGCTTGAGCCGCAGTTTTTCGCGTAAGGGCGCGAAGTCGGGCTTCCTCTTCAGGCGTCGCTGACGGAGAGGCGAGCCGGTTCAGAATGATCACATTCTCGCCCCGCAACTCGTCATGCCAATTGCCATCTCGCGACGCGTCATAAAAACCGGAGAAGAAGCGCGCGTCCACTTCGCCAAGGGTTGCGATTATCTCGTCCATGGTCCAGACATAGAAGCGTCCTTCGGCACCCTCGCTGTCCGCGTCGAGGCTCGCGCAGAAGGCGCCCGCGGGCGCGATCATTTCGCGACGAAGCCATTCGACGGTCTCGGTCGCCCGGCGCCGATAGAGGCCGTCGCCTGTGTGCTGGTGACACAAGGCGAGAAGCTCTAGCAGCAGCGCATTGTCGTAGAGCATCTTCTCGAAATGCGGCGCGGCCCAGCGAGCGTCCGTGGAATAACGGGCGAAGCCACCGCCGAGATGATCGTAAATGCCGCCCTGCGACATTCTCGACAGGGTGAGCGTCACGAGTTCTCGCAAAACGGCCTGTCCGCCCCTCGCACCGGCGCGCCACAGAAATTCCAGAACCTGCGTATTCGGAAACTTGGGCGCGCCCTTCAATCCGCCGTCTACAGAATCCATCGCTTTGGCGATGCGCGTCGCGAGCTCGACCATTTGCTCCGGGTAAAGCTCGAAGGGACGAGAGGCTGATCCCGGCGCGGAGTCGTTCTCCAGTCGCTCGCGTACCGCCTTTGTGTTTTGCGCAATCGTCCCCGGCTCGTTGCGAAAGGCTTCCGCGACGCGCTTTAACACACTGAGGAAGGGCGGGCGCCCATATTGATCGACTTTCGGAAAATAGGTGCCGCCCCAAAAGGCTTCGCCCTCCGGCGTCAGAAACATCGTCAGGGGCCAGCCGCCCCTCTGCCCCAAAGCCTGCAACGCCGTCATATAGAGATGATCGATATCCGGGCGCTCCTCCCGATCGACCTTGATGTTGACGAAGAGTTCGTTCATCACCGCCGCGGTGTCGGGGTCTTCGAAACTCTCATGGGCCATGACATGGCACCAGTGGCATGCGGCATAGCCGACGGAGAGCAGAATAGGCTTACGCAGAGCGCGCGCCTCCTGCAGGGCGTTGGGGCCCCAGAGCCGCCAATGCACGGGATTATCGGCGTGTTGCAGCAGATAAGGGCTCGCAGCCCGATGAAGCTCGTTGGCGGACATGATCTGTCAGCTCGATATCTGGGCAGCGGAGACCGACAACGGCCAAGCCAAGGGCCTGAGGCTTGCGTAAACGGGACAGATGAGCGCGTCGGCTACCGCTGGAGACTCAGCGCCTTGGCCTTAGACAAAGAGCGCTTGCGCTTTGACGAGCGCTTCGGCGAGGCGATCGATTTCGCCGCGCGTATTATAAAGAGCGAAGGATGCGCGGCAACTCGAGGTCTGGCCGAACTGCGCGAGGAGCGGCATGGCGCAATGCGTGCCGGCGCGCACGGCGACGCCGGAGCGATCGATCACCGTGGCGACGTCATGCGCATGCGCGTTGTCGAGATTGAAAGCGACGATCGGCCCCTTGTCGGGCGCGCACCCGTAAATGTGAAGTCCCTCTATGCCTGAGAGAACCTCATGGGCGTAATGGGTGAGATCCGCCTCATGGGCGCGGATCGCCGCGCGGCCGACGCTCTCCATATAGTCCAGCGCCGCGCCCAGTCCCACCGCCTGCGCGATGGGCGGCGTGCCGGCCTCGAAGCGCTGCGGCGGCGTGTTGTAGCTGACGCTATCGCGGGTGACGGTCTCGATCATCTCGCCGCCGCCGCAGAAGGGCGGCAAGGTCTCGAGCCACTTCCTCTTGCCGTAGAGCACGCCAATGCCGGTCGGGCCATAGAGCTTGTGGCCGGTGACGACGTAAAAATCCACGTCCAGCGCCTGGACGTCGACATCGAGATGAACGGCGCCTTGCGAGCCGTCGACGAGAACGGGAACGCCATGCGCATGGGCGATCCGCGTGACCTCGGTGATCGGCGTCGGAGCGGCGACCACATTCGACATATGCGTCAGCGCTACGATTTTTGTGCGCGCGGTGAAGAGCTTTTCGAAGTCTTCGAGCGAGAAGCGGCCGTCATTGTCGACCTCGATCCACTTCAGCACCGCGCCTTTGCGCTCGCGCAGAAAATGCCAGGGCACAATGTTGGAGTGATGCTCCATCACTGACAGGATGATTTCGTCGCCCTCGCCCACATGCGCCAGCCCATAGGAAGCCGCGACCAGATTGATCGCCTCCGTCGCGCCCCGTGTGAAGACGATCTCGTCGACCGACTCTGCGTTGAGGAAGCGACGCACGCTCTCGCGCGCGCCCTCATAGGCTTCCGTCGACGCATTGGCGAGATAGTGCAGGCCGCGATGCACATTGGCGTATTCATGCTCGTAAAAGCGCGTCAGCCGATCGGTCACCTGACGCGGCTTCTGTGCGGAAGCGGCGTTATCGAGATAAACGAGGGGCTTCCCGTAAGGCCGCTCCTCGAGGATCGGGAAGTCCCGGCGGATGGCCTCGATGTCGAAGATCGTCGCGCCCGCGACCGCGCCAAGGGGCTTGTTCATTGCGCGCTCCCGCCTGTCGGAGACCCGCGTTGGGCGAGCCAGGCCGAAACCCGCGCTGCCAGCGCTTCTCGAAGCGACTCCTGCTCCAACTCGGCGAAAGCCTCATTGGCGAAGCCTTCGATCAGCAGCGCCTCGGCTTGCGCCTTGGGGATGCCGCGGGTCGCGAGATAGAACAGCTGATCGGCGTCGAGCCGCCCACAGGTCGCGCCATGGCCGCAGGCGACGTCGTCGGCGAAGATCTCGAGCTCCGGCTTGTTGTTCATCGTGGCGGCGTCCGAGAGCAGCAGCGCCCTGGACTGCATCGTCCCGTCCGTTTTCTGCGCCTCGCGCGCGACGCTGATCTTGCCCTGGAACACGCACGTCGCCGTATCGTCGACGATCGAGCGGAACGCCTCCCGGCTCTCGCCCTGCGGCGCGAGATGCTCGACGAGCAGCGTCGTGTCGGCGAAGCTCGCGCCCCGCAGGAGGGAGGCGCCGTTGAAGCGAACCCGCGCCTTCGCGCCGGCGAGCTTCGCGAAAATCTGCCGGCGCAACAGCCCTCCGCCCTCGATGAGCGCGAAGGAGTCGAGCGAAGCGCCTTCCTCCAGCGTGGCGACGAGGCTCATGACGCTGGCTGCGCCTTCCGCCCGCGCCTGACTGATGAGACAGTGCTCAACCTTCGCGCCTTCGCCGAGCGCCATGATCAAGACGTCGTTTTCGAAGCCGCCTTTTTTCTCGCCGGCCTCCGCATGCTCGATGATGGAAATCCGGGCGCCGGCGCCGACCACGATCAGCGAGCGCGTCACCGAAAGACCGGCTCCCGAAAAGCGCCGGAAAAGCGAGAGCGGCGCCTCGATCTCGGCCCCGGGCGGGACGAAGAGCGCGACGCCATCCGTCATCAAGGCGCCGTTGAGCGCGACGGCGGGATCGTCGATCTTGGGCGCAAGCGCCGCGAGCGCGCCCGCGTCGAGCTGCTGCAAGGCTTCGCGAAGCGATTGGCGCGTCACGCCCGCGGGCGGCGTCTCGCTCTCGACGTGGCCCGCGGCTTCGCTCGCGGAAGGCGCAAAGTCGCGCAGCGCGCCGCGAAGATCCGTGTAGTGCCAGCTCTCGAGGCGCCGATTGGGCAGTCCGTCCCGCAGGAAGGCGAGCCAGCTCCTCTCGCGCAGATCCCGCGCGCCGTCGTTTTTCCTGTGCTCGAAAAACGCAGCGAAGGTTGCCTCTGTGGCGGAAAGGGCCGGGTTCGACATGTTCACGCCGCCTCACCGATATAGTCCTTATATCCGCTCTCCTCCAATTCAAGAGCGAGATCCGGACCGCCGCTGCGCTGGATGCGGCCCTTCGCCATCACGTGCACCGTATCCGGTTTGATGTAATCGAGCAGGCGCTGGTAATGGGTGATGACGAGGAAGCTGCGCTTCTTGTCGCGCAGCGAGTTGACGCCCTCCGCGACGACGCGCAGCGCGTCGATGTCGAGGCCTGAGTCGGTTTCGTCCAATATCCCGAGCGTAGGCTCGAGCAGCGCCATCTGCAAAATGTCCATGCGCTTCTTCTCGCCGCCCGAGAAGCCGCTGTTCAAGGCGCGGCGAAGCATCTCCTTCGCCACGCCGAGCTTCGCAGCGGCGTCGTTGACGCGCTTCATCAGCTCGGGAGTTTGTAATTCGTCCTCGCCGCGCGCGCGTCGTTGCGCATTGAGCGCGGCCTTGAGAAAGGTCATCGTCGCGACGCCCGGAATCTCGACCGGATATTGGAAGGCGAGAAAGACGCCCTTGGCCGCACGTTCCCAGGGCTCAAGCGTGAGGAGATTCTCGCCGTCGAGCAGAATCTCGCCCTGCGTGACCTCGTAACCCTCGCGGCCGGAAATGACATAGGAAAGGGTCGACTTTCCGGTGCCGTTCGGGCCCATGATGGCGGCGACCTCGCCGTCATGGACGGTAAGGTTCAAACCTTCCAGAATCTTGCGCTCGCCGATGGAGACATGGAGGTTCTTGATTTCCAGCATATGCGTTTCCGTTCCTGGATCCTGCGCCTTGAGGCGCGCACAAGCACAACGCGCGTCTTGATGATGCGTAGCAGGGAGGGCGCCTTAGTTAGCCCACGCTTCCTTCGAGCGAAATCGAGATCAGCTTCTGCGCCTCCACCGCGAACTCCATCGGCAGCTGCTGCAGCACGTCGCGCACAAAGCCATTGACGATCAGCGCCGTCGCCTCTTCCGCCGAGAGCCCGCGCTGCATGGCGTAAAAAAGCTGGTCCTCGCTGATCTTCGAGGTCGTCGCTTCATGCTCGAATTGCGCGCTCGGGTTCTTGCTTTCGATATAGGGCACGGTGTGCGCGCCGCAGCGGTCGCCGATGAGCAGGCTGTCGCAGTTGGTGAAGTTGCGCGCGCCTTCGGCTTTGCGATGCGCCGAGACCTGCCCGCGATAGGTGTTTTGCGAGCGGCCCGCCGAAATGCCTTTCGAGATGATGCGGCTCCTGGTGTTGCGGCCCAGGTGGATCATCTTCGTGCCGCTGTCCACTTGCTGGTAGCCGTTCGAGACGGCGATCGAGTAGAACTCGCCCTGAGAGCCGTCGCCGCGCAAGATGCAGGACGGATATTTCCAGGTGATCGCCGAGCCGGTCTCGACCTGCGTCCAGCTGATATGCGAGTTCCTGCCGCGGCAGTCCCCTCGCTTTGTAACAAAATTATAGATGCCGCCCTTGCCTTCGCTGTCGCCTGGATACCAGTTCTGCACGGTGGAGTATTTGATCTCGGCGTCGTCCAGCGCGACGAGCTCGACGACCGCCGCATGAAGCTGGTTCTCGTCGCGCTTGGGGGCCGTGCAGCCCTCGAGATAGCTGACATAGGAGCCTTCGTCCGCGATAAGGAGCGTGCGCTCGAACTGGCCGGTGTTCTTCTCGTTGATGCGGAAATAGGTCGAGAGCTCCATCGGGCAGCGCACGCCCTTCGGCACATAGACGAAGGAGCCGTCGGAAAACACAGCGGAGTTGAGCGTCGCGAAGAAATTATCGGTCACCGGCACGACCGAGCCGAGATATCTGCGCACGAGTTCGGGATGCGTTCGCACCGCCTCCGAGATCGGACAGAAGATCACGCCCGCCTTCGCCAGCTCCTCCTTGAAGGTCGTCGCCACCGAAACGCTGTCGAAGACCGCGTCGACGGCGACTTTGCGCGTCTCGACGCCCGCGAGAATTTCCTGCTCGCGCAGCGGGATGCCAAGCTTTTCGTAGGTGCGCAGCAGTTCCGGATCGACCTCCTCGAGCGAGGCGGGCCCCGGCGTCGATTTCGGCGCGGAGTAATAGTAGAGATCCTGGTAATCGATGGGCGGATGCTCGACCCGCGCCCAGCGCGGCTCATCCATGGTAAGCCAACGTCGATAGGCGGCGAGCCGCCATTCGGTCAGCCAGTCCGGCTCGTTCTTCTTCGCCGAGATGAAGCGGACGATCTCCTCCGAGAGCCCTTTCGGCGCCTTCTCCAACTCGATGTCGGTGATGAAACCATATTTATAAGCGTCGACGTCTATCAACTCGACGACGTCCACGGTCTCCTTGAGAGCCGCCATCCACCCTTCTCCTGGTCACGACAGGTTCACTGCCCGCCGGCCGATCCGTCCCGACGCGGGGCGCAGGCGCTTACCCGCCTCTGCCTCGTCCGGCTATCGCTCTAGCAATAGTGGCGCCGTTCCTTGGATTTGGACCAGGTCCAATCTTCGACGCACGACTGGACGGGTTGGTTCGAGCTTCCCGCCGCGGGCGAGAAACATTCACTTGGCCTGCCGGGAGGAGATCTTAAATTTCAATAAGATGTAAAAAGCTCCGCCTCCAGCGGGATTCGCGGATGCGAAAGGCCGCTGGAGACGCCTGATTTAGGCCCGGGAAGCGGCTTCCCGGGCGTTTCTGCGGTGAGATCAGTGAGCGGCGGCCGAATCATTGCTGGGGAGCACGTCGCGCAAGCGCTTGCCCTCGGCCCAAACGAAACTCCCGCTCGGATCAGCGCAGTCGATATGCTCCGCCTCGATGAGCTTATCGCACAACATGACACAAATCGCCTCGATCGGCGCGCTTCGGTCATTTTCCTCCGTCATCCGGTCGATTGAGATTTCGCCCATCTCTTCATCGTCGACCAGATGGATGATGAACACTTCCTCGTGACCCGCGACGCCATGCGCGTTCACACGAAACGTTTCGCCCTTGTACTTAAATTCTCGTATCATTCCCGCCCCTCTGACTTATTGTGGTTGGATCCGCTCAAACATCATACTTCAGTTTCGTTCTAGCTCAAACCAGCTCGTTGATTGGGGGGACTGGCCAGCCCGGTAAAACTTCTCGCCGCCAGCTGATCCAAGGAGAGCGTTTTCGCGGACTTCAGTGACGCCCTTTGTCTCGACGGCGCCTCCACCATCGGCCTATGTAGAAGACGGTCCGATCATCCGATGTTATCGTTTGGTCAACGACTAGAAGGAACTCGCTTATCACGTCGTGGGGTTTGAAGGCGATGAAGAGATATCGGAGGATAACCGCGCTGTCGTGGGACATTTTCGAACAACTCGTGGCGCCCAAGTTCGTGAGGCCACGCCAACGGTGACGCGGCGGCCCAGTTTTAGGATGGTCGATCATCGCCGGTTGGCACCCGCGTTTGTGACGTTGCCGCCTCGAAGGTCCGTTCATTTGGCACACTCGGGCTGGCCTTGCTTGCTAAATAGTACTACCATCGCTTCTCGGAGACCCAGACAGAACTCCCACAACGCGGGTCGCGGCTTGCTCTAGGGCATTGGTCGTTGTTAGAATTTTCGCTATTTCATGAATACAGCTTAACTCAATCTCCCTTCGCTCCCGGCCTTGAAGCGAGCTAGTCGCATGCGCCATTGCGCGTTTAGCGTCCATTGCGAGATTCCTGTTGACCGGGACGGCTGGAGCAGGATTCATGCCGGTTTTCGGACAAAACTTTTGCCTGCTTTACAACAATTGGGCTTTTGTCACTTTCCTCTCTTAAGGATGAGGGCAGCGCTCGACGCTGACGAGATTCACGTTCCATGATTTCGTGGCCCCGGTGATCCGCGCGATGAGCGGGCTTGCAGCGCGGCGCGAGGCTTCGGTCGACGCAATCGCGCCGCTTCGCATTCTCTCTGATGTCGGTCGGACCGAGTTCGTCATGCCCGCCCCCTGACGCGGGGCGACACCATGTCGAGGTCACACTCTTCGATCCCGATCTGCGCGTTCCCGATCTCGTGATCATGGGCTCTCATTGCATCGGCCCGGAAATCGTCCTGGACGCGCTTGCGGAACGGGGCGTCGTCACGCGCACGGTCGCGATCGGCAGTCTCTCTCGGGGCGGCGAAGCGCGCCGAGTGCGACATCGCCCCAATCCATCTGATGGACCCGCAAACCGGAGCCTATAACGAGACGTTTCTCGGTCCCGAACATACGCCGGTTCGAGGTTGGACGCGGATGCAAGGGGTCATCTTTCGCAAGGGAAATCGCCGGTTCGAGGGTCAGAGCGTCGAGAACGCCATCGACGCCGCGCTTGCCGACGCCAATTGTCATATGGTCAATCGCAATCAGGGCGCCGGCACGCGCATTTTGATCGATCGACTGCTCGGCGCGGCGCGGCCGTCGGGCTATCGGAACCAGCCGAAATCACACAACGCGGCGGCGGCCGCGCTCGCGCAAGGTCGGGCGGACTGGGGAGTTGCGATCGAACCGGTCGCGCGCGCCCACATACTCGGATTTCTGCCGCTAAGCGAAGAGCGCTACGACTTCGCCATCCCCAACGCCCGGCTTGGGACCAAGGCGGTGCAGATTTTTGTCGAAGCTCTGGCGACAGGCGAAATCCGAGGGCGACTGCGCCAGGCGGGCTTCGTTCCCGCTATTTCAGGAGACGCGACCGAATGCGAGTGATTGGACTTGCAGGATGGAGCGGCGCCGGCAAGACGACGCTGATCGTCAAGTTGACCCCCTACCTGCGCGAGAAAGGCCTGAGCGTCTCGACGGTGAAGCGTGCGCATCACGCCTTCGACGTCGACAAGCCGGGAAAGGACTCTTACATCCACCGCGAGGCGGGCGCGTCAGAGGTGCTGATCTCATCGGCCAACCGTTGGGTGCTCATGCACGAATTGCGCGGCGCGACGGAGTGCTCCCTTCGCGAGCTCCTGCCGCGCCTCAGTCCTGTGGATCTGGTGCTCGTCGAAGGATTCAAGACCAGCCCACACGCAAAGCTGGAAATTCACCGCGCGGAAAACGCCAAGCCATATCTCTATCCGCACGATCCAACGATCGTGGGCCTCGTAAGCGACGCCGAAGAGCCGCCTTCGCTGGCAATTCCGTATGCGCCACTGAATGACGTAGCCGCCGTTGCCCTGCTGATCCTAAACTTGGCGAGACCCTTGCAGGAAACGATTGCCCAACTCGAAGCGGGCGACGCGGCGCAACGTGACTGAGGAGCCTCCTAGGAATGGCGCAACTGGGCGCGCCGCCTCTCAAGAACTGCCGGCGATCATCACCGGCGGTCACGATCCTTTGCTCGAATGGGCGCTGCGCGAATTCTCGTTGCGGAATCGCGGCCCTGATGGATGGACCGCTCGACGGCCTTGCGAGAATGGAGCAGAGGGCCTGCATCGCGGCCGGATTGCATATTCCAGAGCCAAGGGGCGATGGATGGAACGTCGCCCCGAGAAACCCGCCGCGTCAGAGGTCGGGCGCAGTCATGGGGTGGACACCATGTGGAAAGGTTGGCCAATGTTCGGGTTGGGAGCTGATTTGGTTTTTCAACCCACTGAGCTCGGGTCTCCACGTCGCCTGATGGGCCCCGTGAGACGCCGTTTTAAACACCGTTCTAAATCGACTTTTAGAACGGCGGCGATTGGCTAAGTAGCTGATTTTAATGGCGCGCCCGAAAGGATTCGAACCTCTGACCCCCAGATTCGTAGGCGCGACTTCAGGGTGTCGCTGGCGTGCAAAAGCGTTCACGAGCGTCCAAGCGGGTTCACGAGAGGCTACGAAACAGGCTCGAGGCGGTTTCTTGAACGCTCGTGCACGGACGCGCACTCGCGTGAACCGCCGCGGAGCGACGAAGCTGTAACCACGAGGTAACCGGAGATCCGCGTCGCGGCATGCGAACGATGCCCAATCGTGAGGAGGTCTCCTCTTTATTCGTGCCCATTTGCATGCCAGTTTAGCGGGGACGCTACCGTTTCATCTGCCGCAAAAGCGAATACCCCATGGACTCCGCACCGAACGAGTCGACTAGGACTTCGAGCCCCGGATACCCGCCAGCAGGTTCGAGGGGATCATGAATTTTGTCGCCATTGACTTTGAGACGGCGAACTACGAGGCCAGCAGCGCCTGCTCGGTCGGCCTCGTAAAGGTGGTGGGCGGCGAAATCGTCGGCACGGCGGTTCACCGTATCAGGCCGCCGACCAGGGACTTCGTGTTCACCTACATCCACGGACTTACGTGGAAGGACGTGGCGAAGTCGCCCGATTTCGGGAAGCTCTGGCCGTCTCTGGGGGCCCTGATCGAAGGGGCGAAGTTCCTCGCCGCGCACAACGCGTCATTCGACAAAGGGGTTCTTCACGCCTGCTGCGGCCGCTACGGAATAGCCGCGCCCTCGCTCTCTTTTCAATGCACGGTTCAGATTGCGCGGCGGACTTGGAGCATCTATCCGACCAAGCTCCCCGACGTTTGCCGTTATCTCGGGATTGCTCTCAACCACCATGAAGCCCTTTCCGACGCCATGGCCTGCGCGCAGATCGTTCTCGCGGCCAACAAGCAGACGGCGACGCAAGTCGTCGGCCGGCAGCGGAACTCAGCGGCGCGACAGACCGCCCGGACTTGAGCACGGAGCAAGTGCAGGCGCTCATCTTCGCCGGCAATAACCCGCCGGCGCGCTGACGCCCTTATGTTCTTTATTTGTTCCTATCCTTGGGCTACGCTGGGGTGTCCATCCGATTCGGCGTGAACCATGGCGACATTGATCATTACGGAAAAGGCAAGCCAGGCGAAGGATCTCCGGGCGGCGCTTGGCGCGCGGTTCGGACAAATCCTGCCCGCCGAGGGTCATCTGCTTCGTCTGGCCGAGCCCGAGGAGGTCCACGCCGCGTGGAAGAGCTGGTCCTGCGTCGTCCTCAAGCCGGAGGGGCTCTACCCCACGCGCCCGGCTGCCGGCGGAAACAAGCCGGCGAAACTCAAGGCCATCGCCGCGGCGCTCAAGTCCTGCGACGACGTCATCCTGGCGACCGATTGCGACCGCGAGGGTCAACTGATCGGTCAGGAGATCCTCGATCATCTGAGCTATCGCGGACGGGTGCGGCGGGCCCTGTTCACCGCGCAGGATCCCAAGACGCTTCAGCAAGCCTTCGCCCGGCTGAAACCGAACGCAGAGATGCGTCCGCTTTATGAGGCGGCGGTGGCCCGCCAGCAGGCGGACCAGATCTTCAATCTCTCCCTCACCCGGACCGCGACGAAGACGTTGCTGACGCCAGGCGTTCGCGGCGTGATCGGAATCGGTCGGGTCAAGACGCCGACGCTGGCCATCGTCTGCCTGCGCGAACTGGAAATCCGCAACTTCCGGCCCGAGGACTATTTCGAAGTCGTCGCCACCGCGACCATTGCAAGTGGCGCCTTCCGGATGCGCCATGCTCCGGCTGCCAAATCGCGGATCAAGGAACGCGCGCAGGCCGAGGCGATCGCCAGGGCAGCGGCCGGACATTCCGGACCGCTCGGCGTTTCGATCGAGGAAAAGCGGCAGGCGCCACCCCGCCTGTTCGATCTCCCCTCGTTGCAGAAGACCTGTGGTCAGCGCTGGGGATGGACCGCCGACAAGACGCTTTCCGTTGCGCAGGAGCTGTATGACGGCGACGGCAAGAAGCTGATCACCTATCCGCGCGCGGAGGCGCGATACTTGACTGAAAATCAGGTCGGCGACGCGCCGGCAATCGTCGCCGCGCTAACGCGCCTGCGCGGCTTCGCCCAGCTCCAAATCGCACCGCCGGTGATCCGGCGCGGCAAGTCGGGCCATTTCTGCGACAAGGCTCTGGAGGGCGTTTCGCATCATGCGGTCGTGCCCAACGTCAACGTTCTTGACGACCTTGAAACCCGATTGGCGCGCCTGAGCGAGGACGAAAAACGGCTGTTCGCTCTCATCTGCCGCTCGTATCTGGCCGCCGTGATGCCCGACTACGAATATCGCCAGACCGTCATCACCATGTCGGTTCCCGTTCCCGGCGCCGCGGCAGCGGAGTTCCGTGCCGTCGGACGCATTCCGTTGCAGCTGGGCTGGAAGGCCGTCTATCAGGCGATCGATCCGGACGCTGAGGTGGAAGTGGAACAAACGCTTCCCATGCTCAGCGATGGCGAGAAAGCGATCCTGTCCGATCCACGGGTCGAGGCGAAAAGAACTCAGCCTCCGCCCCGCTACAACGAAGGCACGCTGGTGGACGCCATGCAGAACGCATGGCGCTTCGTCGAGGATCCCGCACTGCGCGAGCGCCTCAAAGAAGCCAAGGGCATCGGCACGCCGGCGACCCGCGCTGAAATCATAAAAGGCTTGAAGCGGCAGAATTTGTTGGCCGCGGATGGCAAGCTGGCGCTACCGACGTCGGCGGGACTGCAATTGTTCGAGCTTCTGCGCGGCGCGGCTCCAGCGCTCGTCGATCCGGGGATGACGGCATTGTGGGAGATGCGCCTCGACGAGGTTGTCGTCGGCAGGGCGGATTATCGCAAGGTGATCGACGGCATCGCCACCGCCGCCCATGAGTTGATCGACGCATTGCTCAAGCGATCGAGCGGAACGGTCGATTTGGCGACGTCGACGCTCCCGCGTCGACCGGGACGCCGGCGCCCAAACGGACAGGCCGGCAGCCGGGCGAAGCTGAACGACACGAAAACGGTTCGCTCACGTCGCGGGACGCAAGCGGCTCAGGCGTCCACGGCGAAACCCGCTGCATCGGCCGCGAGCGCTCATGCCGAAGGAGCTGTTCGCTCGAAAGCGCCTACCGACAAAATGGTCGCTTACGCGCGAAACCTCGCACGGTCCAAGAAGGTGACCTTGCCTGAAAGCTACCAGCAGGACTTTAATGCGTGTCGCCGGTTTCTTGATGAGCATGCCCGGTAGGAGCTTGTGGCGCCAACCCAATGAGAGTTCGGGCGGCACCAAGAGAAAAATTCAGTAACGAAACGCGTCATGTCGCAGCGAAATCTGGGTCGCAGTCCGCTGGCGCACGTTCTCGAATTCACATCATGGTTGATCTGGTGACCAGCGGCGCTCGCTCGTCGAAGACTTGAACGCCGAGAATGACGAATAGCGGCGGCGCCTTCGTTTGAAATCTGAACCCCTTGACCCGCGCGCGCCCTGGGGCAATCTCCCTATGATGCTCGGCGCAAAGCAGGGGAGAAATGACATGACAGGCGAACCCCGAGGCGTTTATCGGACGCTTGGAACGGACGAAAAGCCAAATACTGCTTTAATCGAGTCTGGGACGCTCGGTTTTGAAGTCTCTGAGCAGGAATACCGCGACCAGGGATACAAGCCGGATTTTGATGATCTTCCTTGCGGAAGCGCGTCTTGCGCTACTGAGAAGAAGGACGACCAAGCCCGGCCCGGCGTAAAGGCCAAAAGCGTCTTTTGAAGTGATCCACCCCCGCAAAAGCGGTTCACGGTGAATGTTAGGGATACGGCGCGAATGCGTCGGTCGCGGCAGCAAAGCGGGGACGAGCGAACTCGTTTGAGGGGCGCGCTGATGGCGCAGTTTGACCCTGAGCGGAAATCGCCGCCCTGGCGCTAAAGGTCAGTGGCCTTCGAGCCAAGCCATTATCGGCCGGCTGGCGGTCGCTATGTCGTGGCCCGCCCCTGTTGTTTCGTTGGCGAGAGAAACCAGAGCACGGCGGCAATCAGCAGTAGTGCTGGCACATCTCCGATAAGGTGGCCTCTCTCGTGTTCGTCATAGATTGACTGAGCTGCCATTATTGCGGCATGCGCGACGCTCGACCAGATAGCGAACGAGATCAGGCTCCGATGCTCAGAGGGTTTCCGAGCCGCAGCGATTAGGTAGCCGCCCAGCACCGCATAGACCCCGCAGATCATCTGGAAATAGTATTTGCCCTCTCCGGCGTGCCACAGCCAGCCCGACGGCCAAACCAGGCCGAGGGGGTAGATCAGGAAGAAGATTGCGCCGAATGCTACAAGCGCCACTTTGAGAAGCTTTTCGCGCGTGCTCTCGTTCATGCGAAACTTTCTCCGATGGGAGAGTTCTCATCCGAAACTCCCGCTGTAAACATAGCGCGCTGCCGAAGGTCCGGAAATTGGCGCGAACCCGAAGCGCGAGAACGCGCGTGTCGCGGCGGCAATGTGGGGAGGAGCGCACGCGTTTGAACAATCCGCTCACGTCGCAGGTTGACCCATTAGCCGCCTCTGCTTGGGATCTTGACGAGAGATATCGGAGGATCTTCGCACTGGATAGAACGACCTACGCGAACAAATGCTGGGGTGAGGAGTTCTCGATGGACACAGACGGCCGCGAAGCGATCTTAGCTTCCCAACGAGCCCACGCGACCCTCCGCGATGCAATTCAATGATAAACTGGCAATTCCGACTTAGTCTGATCTGTTCTGAGCCCGGACAGGTTCTTGACGAAACTTCGCGGCGGGGGCGTAATTTAACGCCGGCTGGCGGGACGGCTCAGACTATCGTCGCAAAGATTGATTGCCCCGCGTGTATAGGATTGCCTGCGTCATGGCCGAGGAAGACGCCCAGAAAACGGCTCCTGAAGCCAGGCCCAAAGGTCTTTGGGGAGTGCTCTCCGGCGCAATGAGCAGCCCATGGATGGTGGCGATATTGGCGGCCCTTTTCGGCGCGGTCTTTCAGGAACTCAGCTGGCGATACCAGAACAACGTGGAGGACACCAAAGTGGCCGCAGCAAATGCGCTGGGCACCGGATCGAGACTGACGCAGCTCGCCAACGAACGCTTTTCTGCGACGTCGCAGCTGGTGGATACGCTGAAGAACAGCCCCGGCGAAGCCGCAAAAAAAGCGGCGCAGGATCGCTACTGGGAGTCCAAAAAAACCTGGGAGATTGGCTTCACGGATTTATTCTCCCAGCTGAAATTTTACGTCGACGCGCCGTTTGGCGCGCCGGACGATAACTGGATCAAGCAAGCGTCGGACATCAACTGCACGAAGTATACTTTGAAGAGTTTGTCGCCAGATGAAGACAGCCCGACTCCTTATCCTGCGGCGTTCCTGCTCGCGGTCCTCAATCAATGTTTCGCCACTCTCGATCAAGCCATCAAAGGCGCCAAGCCTACTAAAGCGGCGTTGTCTCGAGAGGACTTGGATAAACTCTTCGAGGGAGCGGATGCGCAATTGCAACATATTTGGAACGTCAATAACGTGTTGCGTTGCGTGATCGATGGGCGCGCGGAGAAAATCCACACATCTTTGAACAAACCATTCTCGCCCTTTCTGGAACTCGTCGACTTAACCACAGAGGAGCCCTACCCGCGCCCGGACGAAGCCGAGTGTCTGCGTGATTATGCTGAAGACCAGAAACTCGGCGAAGCCTCCCTTGCGGACAAGTAGCCCTGCCAGCTCGCGCGGCCGTCATGCGTGAATAGTCCGCCCGTAGGCGTCGATCACGCTTTCAGGTATCGGCTCGACAGGCTATCGTCGCATCGGACGATAAGATCTACGATCGCATTACCGCCAGCACCATGTCGTATTGATCGGGCACGACAGGCTTCTCTTTCGCGGAGCAGCGTTGGCAAACGCCGCGCCACATTGGCCGACCAGACTTGTGCGAGACGAAGCAGGCTCGGTCAGGTGCTGTCGGAAACCAAAGTCCACTCACACATCAAAACAGATTTCTCCAAAGGTCCGCGACTGGCGCCAACCCGAAGCGCGAGAACGCGTGCATCGCGGCGGCAATGTGGGGAGGAGCAAACTCGTTCGAACAATGGCATCGCGACGCAGGTTGACCCACAGCGGTCATGATTGCACAATCGCAGCTTACTACCTCAATGAGGATTGAGTAAGCTTTTTGGCGGGGCAAGCTCTCGGCCTTCTTGTGATAGAGTCGCCCGGGGACGCTACCGAAGCTCAGGGCGTCAAGCAATTTCGGCTCGCCGAGCACCATATCGAATCACGCGCGGGTCAATCTCCGGATCCATGTGCGTGGGATACTTATGTCGAGCCCGAGGCGATGTTTGAATGGCGGCTCCGCTCCGGGAGGTCGCAATGTCTGTTAGCATCGATAAAAAGGTGAGAGCCGAAACCCTGGTGCGGCTCGACGTAAGGCAATTCTTCAAGATCGGCGCGCTCCGGCCCGGGGCAGGCGCGACGGTGGAGCGGAGCGACGCGTTCATTCACTGTCGCGCCGACAGGACTCCGCCCTCCTGCTTCAAACCTGACAGCGACGCCATCGCGGGCGGCTTGCGCCTGCTCTTCGATCCGCACGACTTTGACGCCCTGGCCCAGTCTGTTCAGCTGATCCAGCACGTTCCGATCCTCGTGCGTCGCTTCGATTTTGGCGGCTGGTCGCCGTTTTGGGAATGTCCAGGTTGTCAGGCCCGCCGCTGGGTGCTGCATGGTCCGCTGCACGGGTCGTTCCAGTGCGCCGGTTGTCATCGGCTGAGTTACCAGAGCGGCCTGATCTCTGATATCGAGCAAGCTCAACGGCGCTACGCTCAGCTTCGAAAACGTCTTGGAGCCGACGAATGGAGAAGGCCTCGGGCGTTGTTTCCAAGAATCGGTCCGCTGCCGCCGCGTCCCAAAGGAATGTCGAAACGGGATTACGAGGCGGCGCGCAGGGTCTGTTTCAGGCTGCAAGACCAAGTTTACGATCACGCGGTGAGGCTCGCCGCCTGGTTGTTCCGGTGATCCGCGTCGCGGGACCACAGAAAAGCATTCCGACGCACGGCTGTTTGGCCCTGTTGCACGTGACTAACCCGCTGTATACCGTCGCGGGTATCGCCGACGGGAAAGCCGGCAACCCCTAAAACGAAAGGCGATGCGATGGCCGATTCAGAAGAACTCGAAATCGAGTTGCCTGAAGAAGAGACCGAGCTTCCCCTAGAAGTTCCCGCGTCCAAGCGAAAGATATTTACCGATCTTGCTGACCCGCAAATCGATGCGCTGCATGGTAAATTCAAGCGCGGGAAGCTTATCGTTCAGCCCGATTTCCAACGGCAATTTGTATGGGACCAGGTCAAAGCCAGCAAACTGATCGAGTCGGCGCTACTCGGCATTCCAATTCCGATTGTTTATCTCTCCGAGGAGCCTGACAATAAGGAATATGTCATCGATGGCCAACAGCGGCTTACGTCGTTTTTCTCATTTATCGATGGCCAATTTCCTTCTGCCGGAGATTTCCACCTCAAGGGATTGACGGTATTTGCTGAGCTCAAAGGCAAGAAGTACAGTGAGTTACCCGAGGCCTTACAGGATCAAATCCGTTATTTTAGTCTCCGTACGATCACATTCAAAAGAGAGTCTGACCCAAGTATCAAATTTGAGGTATTTGAGAGCTTAAATACGGGGTCCGTATCGCTCAACGACCAGGAACTCCGCAATTGTATCTATCGCGGCGATTTCAACAGGCTGCTTAGAGAATTGTCAGAGGAGCCCGATTTTATGTATCTCCTGGGTCTCACCAAGCCTGACAAGCGTATGAAGGACATTGAACTCGTCCTTCGCTTTTCCGCTTTCTATCATGCGACGTACCTGAATTATAAATCTCCGATGAAGAATTTTTTGAACATCGAGGCAGATAAATATCGATTTATTTCTAGAGAAGACGCGCAGTTGTTAAGAGGCGCCTTCAAAAACGCCTGTCAAATTCTACGCTCAATGTTAGGTAAAAACGCTTTCAAAAGGTTCTATAAAGGATCATCAGAAACAAATGCATGCGGATATTGGGAGCCAAAAAAGTTCAACGCGTCGCTTTATGATATTTTGATGTATACATTTGCGCGCGAGGACAAAAATATTATTTTTCAGAACATGGATTCCATCCGCGAGGCGCTAATACATTTGATGGCCGAAAATGAGGCATTTATCAACTCGATCGAGCTTTCCACCAGCTCAGTACAGGCCGTCACTTCAAGGTTTGACACTTGGCGTTTGGGCTCCAGGGGATGGTTGGGATTAGTAAGAAGGAACCCCGCTGTTTTTCGCGAGAACTCAAAGAAGCGCTGTTTAAGAGCAACAGCACTTGTACGATCTGTGGGCAGAAGATCGATGAGGTTGATGACGCCGCAGTCGATCATATAAAGCAGTATTGGACAGGCGGCCGCACCATTCCTGAAAATGCAAGGCTGACACATAGATACTGCAATTGGGCGCGCTCAAGGAGCGAATGAATTTTGGTTCGACTGATGCCGCGGGCACGCGATATAAATTGATTAATTAAAGTTCTTCACGCGTGAAATCGTAATCCGCTTTTCTTCATCGAGGGTGATTCCATCGCCCGTGCGATCATAGAGCTTGATGGTACGCGGGCTTTCGTGGGCCGCCATGGCTTGCGCGTTTTCAAGTGTGCCGCCGGCCTCGAGATAGGCGGTGATCCCGCCTGGCGCGAGCGCCTCTCGAACAGCACCGCTGTGGATATAGCTCGGGATTGCGAGCGGCGGGTTCCGAGAGCTTCTTGGAGGCAGGTGCGGCCCCCTTAAACAACGCAGGGTCAGAATTTCACGGCCATGCGTGCCAGTGCGCGCCGGTTCAATTTATTGTGGTTGATCCCAGCTGACATACAAGATATAGAGGGCGGGCGTTTCGCTGCACATTCCGCAGTAACCCACCCGGCGGGGTAGAATACGCCTCGGGGCGGACTATACGTGAAGTAGGCGATCCCATCGGAGGGTCGTGAAAAACTGAAGTCCGTCGTCGCTGTGAGACGCATCCTGAAGGCCTGGGGGTATCCCCGGGGCTGTGGGATGCGTCTATCGGTCTCACCGAGAAGGCCATCTCCAGCCCTAAGAAATCTGGGCAATGAGATGACGTCAGCGGAACCATTTCTCACGTTAAAAGAGACCGCGGTGCGGCTTGGTCGGCCGTACCATCAAATTCAGCGCGCGGCTAAGAAGTGCCTTTTCCCGACATATAGACCATTTGGTCGTCGACCTCTCGTTCGCCTTTCAGAGGTGGTCGCCGCCATCGAGGCCGCTCGGGTGGGAGGCGGCCAATGACGACCTCCCGGAAATCGAATCTGCTTTGGGATGAGCCGAACACGCTCAAGCCTCGCGGGCGGGCTTACAATCTCGGCGGCGCCTGCGCTTCTTTCCCTTCGACCGGCGAGTTGATCGTCGCGTTCAACTTCGCTGTTCGATTCCACTCTCGGGATTCGGTCGATCACGACCACGATCACCTCCTGCTCGCCTTCATGGAGGGCGGCCATGAGTGATCGACCCTTTGCGGATGGGCAGAACGTATCGTGCGGCGGGATTTTGGCCGCGGCCGGTGACGTCGGGCACGAAGGCCTGCCATGCGCCGAGCTGGCAGAAGCCGGACGACGAGCTGCCGCCCGAGGAGCTCGCCTCTTGGCTCTTCAAGCACGCCGACAGCGGCATCTGCCTCCTCATGGGCAGCCCGTTCCCCGACGGCACGACGCTCGGCGCGCTCGACATCGATCGCGACGACTACTTGCGTCTCGGGCGGGCGCTCCTGCGCGATCCGCCATGCGGTCGCATCGGCAAGAAAGGCGCGGTGTTCTTCGTGCGCGTGCTCGGCAAGCCGAAGAACTTCGAGTTCCACGTCAGCGGCGACAAGGACAAGCGCTGGGGCAAGGTGGCCGAATGCCTGTTCACGAAAAAGTTGTGCGTGATCCCGCCGACCATCCATCCGGAGACGGATCAACCCTACCGTTGGCTTGGCGCGCCGCTACACGAAATCGACTTTTCAAAGCTTCCAATCGTGGAGATGAGTGATGTCGAAGAATGATCGGTCGAGGGTGACAATGGGGCTTATGCGAGCGGCGTTCACAAGCGCGCATACGCCCATGCTCTTCCTCGGCGCTCAGACCCATGAACCGGCCTTGAAGCTTGCCGCGCTGTTGGTGCGACACAGCGACGACGACGACCATATCCTCGCCATCATCGCAGCAGCGCTGCCAAAGAACTATTCCGGCAACACCCTCAAGGAGCTCCCCGAGATGATCACGGGCGCCCGTCGCAAGGGGTTCGGCGCGACGCCAGTGACGGGGGCCGGCCAAAAGCGCAAGCCGATCGACACCCTTTGCAACCTATTCGAAGAGTCCGGCGCGACACTATTCCATGACCCGCTGCGGGTTGGCTACATCTGGCTTCCCCAATCTGCCGGAGGCGGAGTCAACGTCAGGATCGCCTCGGAAACATGCCGCCAATTCCTTCAAGGCCTGCTGTTCCGCCGCACGGCCAAAGCCCTCGCCAAGCGAGATCTCGATCAGTTCCTAGACCTGCTGGCCGCGAGGGCGCTGTTTGATTCTCCCTGCTTCCCGGTGTTCGTCCGCGTCGGCGGCGGCCCGACTTTGGTCTGTCATGATCTCGGCCGCGACGACGGCATGGCGGTCGAAATCACTGCGATAGGCTATCGGATGATGCAGCGGCCGGCCGCGAGAATGATCCGGGCGCACGGAATGCGGCCCTTGCCGCTGCCGAAGGCGGGCGAGTCCAAGTTCTCCGGCTTCGCCAAGCTCAGGAAGCTCTTGGAGCTCGATGAGCAGACTTGGCCGCTCTTGCTCGCATTCCTGCTGAGCGCCATGCGGCCCGACGGGCCTTATCCATGCCTTGCCGTCGAGGGCGAGCAGGGAAGCGGCAAGAGCACGATCTGCGAGGTATGCAAGCGCGTCGTTGATCCTTCGATTCCGATGCGCTCGAGCATGCCCGACAGCGCCCAAGACATGATGATCATCGCGAGTCACCGCCATATGGTGATCTTCGACAACCTGTCGAGCGTGAAGAACGACATGTCGGACGCCCTTGCGGCGCTCGCGACGAAGTCCGGTTATGAGACGCGGGAGCTCTACAGCGACGGCAATCTGTTCACGATCGAAATCGCGCGGCCCTTCGCGCTCAACGGCATTGGCGAATTCATCCATCGACCAGATCTCATGGATCGCGCCATTCCGTTACGGCTTGAGGCGATGCAATCCGGATCGCGGCGTTCCGAGGCGGAGATTTGGCGCGATCTGGAATTGCTTTTACCGGAGCTTCTGCACGACCTGTATTACGCGGTCGCTTGCGCTCTCCGCAATTTCTCGACGACGCCAACGCCAACCAGCTTCCGCATGGCGGACGCTGCGCGTTGGCTTGCCGCAGCAGAGCCTGAGACAGGGCTTGCGCCGGACGCAATTCTCTCGGCGATCGAGAAGGCTCAAACTTCTACCCAAGCCGATCTCGCTTTGAGCGACTCGCTGTTCCCGGAATTGGAGCGCGTGCTCCTCGGCGGCGATTTTGAAGGACGGCCTGCCGATCTGTTGAACCTATTGCTGAGCGATGACCGTCGGAAATTCGACCGCTACTTTCCGGCGACGCCGGCGCAGCTGTCAACGAAGCTGCGGCGACTGCGGCCGGCGCTCGCCAAGGCGGGAATCATCGTGGAGTTTCCTGCGCGAACGCGCGACGGCCGCAACATCAAGGCGCGGCTCACCCCTGAGGCGAAGGAGGCGGCGGAACAGGCGAAGCGCGAAATGAACAGTCGCGTCTCTAAGGGGAAGGGTTGATGCGCTCGACGGCGGCCTCTGTGACGGCTGTGACGGCTGTGACGGCGATTCCACTCCCTTTGCACAAAAAGGGAGAGGAAGAGGGGAGACGGGGGCGGCGCTCCTCGCCGATCATCGAGCGGCGAATGTGGCGGATTCGCCGTCACAGCCGTCACAGCCGTCACGGGCTTCTTTCGCGCTGCACGCGGGTGACCCCCAGCTCAATGGGCGATGGTTCAGCATTTTCGCCGCTTCAACCGGTTGGATTTTCTGCCTCGTCGAATCCCAAGCGGTCGTATGCCGACCATGCGTTGGGCCTCGTCGCGTCGCCGTGGTTACAGCCGTGGTTCCAGCCGTGGTTCCCGCTGCGACGCCGCAGCGACTGCTCGAAGCCACTTCCTAAAATTGTGCGCGCTGCACCCGCGTGTTTTCCTGTTGTAATGCGAAAAACCTCGTCATGAGCCTGTCGATCAACCTCACCAAGCGCGTTCGACGACGCAAGCTGTCGTCCGGCGATGTCGTCGAGCAGACGCGCTACGTCCTCAATTGGCGCGACCCGCGCACCGGCGCGCGCGAGCAGCGCTTCTTCGAACGTCAGAAGGACGCGCAGGAGGAGCGCGCCAAACTCATCGCCGCCTATGAGCGCGGCTCCTATTCCGCATCGACGAAATCGATCACGGTCGCCGATGCTGTCGCCGTGTGGCTCGATGGCAAGCGCGGCGTCGTGCGACCGAACACTTTCGCGTCCTATGAGTTCCAAGCGCGCTATGTCGTCGGTCCACTGTTTCCTGCCGAAGCTCGCCGTGCAGCGGTCCGCTCCGGCGTCGGCGCGAAGCCCAACGCGCGCTCGATTGAGCTTCTCGGGCGCGTGAAGGTGCAAGAGCTGACGACGCGGAAAATCCGCGAATGGCATAAGCTCATCAGCGACGAGGTCTCAACCTATTCCGCCAACAAGGCGATGGCGATCCTCAAGGCCGCGCTCGCCCTCGCCGCCGAGGACCACGAGTTCCGCCCGCCGGCGATGCCGACGGGGCTGTTGCGCCAGCGCGACAAGGCGCGCAAACAAGTGTTGACGCCCGAGCAGGTCGCCGCCGTCATCGCGGCGGCGCGCGTCCACCAGGACAAGGGCGTCTACGTCGCCTTCCCGTTCCTGGCCGGCACGCGCCCCTCCGAGCAGCTCGGGCTCTTGTGGGAGGACATCGACTTCGACGCCAACCTCATCCGCATTCGCCGCGCCCAGATGAAAGACGGCTCGCTGTCGGAGGTCACCAAGACCGCGGCCGGGGCGCGCGCCATCCCGATGTCGCCGATGCTTCGCGAAATGCTGCTGGCCTGGCGCGTTCGCTGCCCGCGAAAGCAAGGCAAGCTGCATCGCGTGTTTCCCGCGCCCGGCAACGTCCGGGCCTGGCCCTTGCCCCGCGAGAACGGCGGCGGCCCCCTGCCCTATAATAATTTTCGCACGAGATTTTGGGCCCCGGCGTTGAAGCGGCTCGGCCTGCCCGCCGTGACGCCGCACAGCGCGCGCCACACCTTCATCTCAAGTTTGCAGGCCCAAGGCGTCGAGGTCGGTCTCGTCGCCAAGCTCGCCGGCCACAAGAACGCGGTCGTGACGCTTTCGCATTACACCCACGCCATGCGCGGCGGCCAAGAGGCGGTGCGGGCGCTGGACCGCGCCTTCTGTTTGAGTTGAGCGAGGCGGCGACTTCAATATTATATTTGTATTGCAATAACTTATGTTGAGGCTTCTGGCGTGTTTTCCTTCGTGTTGCAGCCAACGAAGGAGCGCGCCGTGGCGTCATTTTATCCGCATCTCTATCAGACCGCGCGCGTCGAGTTGCCGGTTGACCTCGGCAGTCAATTTTTCGTCGAGCCCGAGCTTGGCCAGCCGCTGGCGAAACCGCCAGATCGAGGAGTGGTCCGGCGTCTCCTCGTCCAGCGGAACCCCGCAAAAGCGCCGAAACGACAGGCGGTCGCGCACGGCCTCCTCGGCGCCCGGGTCGGAAAGCGAATACCACTGCTGCAACAGCACGATCTTGAACATGACGAGCGGCGGATAGGCCGGCGCGCCGTCGCAAGAGGAATGCAGCGGACGCAGGATCACGTCGATCGCCGACCAATCGAAGGTCTTGGCGATTTCATCCAAGAACCCGCCGGAGCGAGAATAGGCCTTGACGAAAGCGTCGGCGAGCGAAGGTTGGTTGAAGCAACGGCGCGACATCGGCGACTCACCTCCCCAGAAAGCCGCAGAGAATCACGAGTTCAGGAGTTTTGCAAAGGGCTCGAAAATGTCTTTTCTGGGTCAACCTGTGCCGTCAGCGCTCTCTTGAAGCGAGTCCGCTCTTCCCCACATTGCCGCCGCGACACGCGCGTTCTCGCGCTTCGGCTTCGCGCCATAAGCTGACGCACCGAGTTCGAGGCGCTAACGCTGGGGTCGACACATCTTTCATTGCGTACTATTGTTGCGTTTTAGAAGCGCGCGAATATTGCCAATGCGTTCTGGCCACCAAAATGGATTGAGCAAATTAATTGCCAGCCTCGGGTCACGCAGGAATCCACCAATATAAATATCGGCCAGCTCGGCCCAGACGCCGCCATAGGGGTTCACATCGGGGTTCAGGATGCTTGAGCGAAGTCGATCCATGGCTCTTTGCGCATCGCACTCGGCGATCGGGAAGGCGACGCCCATTAGCGCCTCACTGTAGATGGCCTGTTCGGCCAGCACCCGCCCAAATCCAGCTGACGAAAACCGTCGCTCGACCTCGATCCAATCCACCTCGTCGCGATACCGCACCACGAAGAATGCGAGCTCCCGCAATTGTCGAAGTTCTATCGTCCCGTGAGACTCTAAGTCGTGGTGAAGTTGCGAGTGGACGATATTGTGGATCAAAAAATCCGTCGGGTGCGGAACAAAGATTGACCGTCCGTTCCATGGAACTTCGATCGCGCGTTGCAGGATTGCCGCTGGCGGCAACAGCGATTCAAATTGATTCGACTCTACCAATGAAAGGTGAAGTTCGATGCTGAAACCTCCCGTTGGCGGGATCAAGGGGGGGAGGTGGTGGTGAGGTGGCCTGAACCAGCGCGGAGGACGCTTGGGGGGCGGCAGGGCATCCTCGTAGCCATTGGTGCGCAAGGCTGTCTCGGCCGCCTTAATTTGCTCGGGCGCGATGAGCACATCGATGTCAACAAGAACCCGCTCGGCCGGATCGTGGTATAGACCGCTCGCGATGCTGGCTCCGCCCTTGAGCAGAACGGACTTAATTCCGTGCTCGTCGAACCGCGCGAGCAATTCATTGAGCCCTTTGAGGATCCTGCGATTGCGCGCGGCGTTCACCTCGTGGATCGCCTGAAAATAGGTTTTGACCTCTTCCGGCGCTGTGGTGTCGGCTTCGATGGCGCGCCAGACCGCGGGGCTCGCCATATGTTCGCTCGCACAACGAACGATCATTTCCCAGTTCTCGTCGTCGCGCCCCGAACTCGGGGACGCCGCTTTGGGCGCGAGCATGGCGCATAGGTCTAAAAAGGCGGCCCAGCGCTTCAGCTCGCCAGCGCTTGCGACAGGCATCGCTCGGCCTCCTCGATTTCGCTATAGATCAATTCATGACGTGGAATGCGGCCCAGCCAATCCACGAAGCCGCGCACCGCCGCCGGCTCGATTGGATAGCCAAGATAAACGCGATCGGCCAATAGACGCGCGATAGCGTCTGTCACACTCAGCGGCCGAAAGCGTGTCGGCGCGCCGGCAACATAGCGCGGAAAGATCAAGGCGCGAGCCGGCGCGGGGCGCGCGGAAAACGACGTTTCGTGGACAAGATATTGCAGCTTGCTGGCTTCGCCGCCATCGAGAGTTGGATAGTAATGCGAAAGAACACGGGCCGAGCCGGGCTTGACGCTTGACGGAAGTGGAAAGGGCGCCACGGCGTCACCTTGCGACATTAAGGGCACGATGTCGTCGGAAAAATACTCATAGCCTCGCGCAACGAGACAGGCGGTCAAGGTGCTTTTGCCATAGCCTGACGGCGCGGCGAAGATCGCGACAGCGTTATCGCGGGCGACCGCCGCCGCATGCATGAAGGCCCGCCATTGCGCGCCCGGGTGAAGCTTCCCGATAACCGTCTGATAAAAGGCGCCGATAACGACGTGCTGCTCCACGCCGTCCACCGCCACGCACCCGTCCACGGCGATAAAATGACGATCCGCGCCGGTCCGTCCGATGGAGCAAGAAAGGTCTGGCTCAAGGCCGACGACGCGCAAATGCGAAAGGAGCGGTGCGATCCAGTCAAGGACCGACAATTCCGCGTTTAACGCGACCACGAGGTTAGCGAAACGATAAAGCTCAGTTTTTCCGCACGGGTTAATGCCCGTGATTTCGGCCACCGGCGCGTCGAACGCGGGGTTTGGGTCGTCGCTGCGAACAACGACAAGCCCCTGCTCGATCCATTGCGAAAGAATGGCGTCGACATCTCGTTGGGCGGCCTCTAGCGGCAATCCGTAGCGCGAGACAAGAATATGGGGAAGGGAAAAAGGGCTTTCCACCCGAAGCGACCGCCATAGCAAACGCGCCGTGCGATTGAAGACCGACAACCGGAGTTTATCCGGATGCAACAACGCCATGCCGCCACCCGGCAAGGGCACATAGCCTACATTGGCTGCGCGCGTGACGCCTCGGGTGTTTTCATGCACGATTTGCCCTGCCTAAACCATAAGGGAGATCCCGCGGCTTTGCCGGGGGATACTTACTCCACGCACCGGCTGCATGGGACGGCTTTAGCGGACTCAAGCGTCGCAAGTAAGACAGGGGCTGTGTAAAGCCCCAAACGCCCCAACTTTTTTAGGATGTTTCGACGATCAGTCGACAAACCTGCATCGATCGGCTCATTCAACTCCGGCGCGGTCTGTTCGTTCCGCGCATTTTGATTCTCGCTCATACTGCGTCCTTTCCTGCGTCCTTCGCGAAGCGCTTACAGACTGCCACACTGCGAAATTGCTCCGAACAGAGCCGATTTCGATCCACGGTATTGTTCGCGACAACGCCGCAACCGTCAAGATCACGAGGCCCCCAGCAACCTCTAATGAAGACGCAAAACGTATTTTTTCGCGCGGTGTGACAAATCCGCCACACTTTATTCGATCAAGCGCAAAACGACCCGAAGGGTTGCAGCAATTTGATCAATGGCCGATTAGAGTCAAACTGCGCCGTGAGCGAACTCTTCGAGCGAGTCCGCTTACGCTCGGAAAGCCGCCCCAGCGTGCGTCCAGGGGTGGACCAGCGCACCGAAGTGGGTCGGGGCGTCGACGCGAGTCGCGACCTGTGACGACGGCTCGGCCAATTCAGCTTCGGCTTCGGAGCCACCGGCCAAATGGGAGTCGTTGTTCCAGAAAGCTAGCCGTGACTCTCGCGACCGTAGTTGCAATCGTGCTGGCGGTTTCGTGTTGCCGCGTCCTGAGGTAGTGACGGCTCAGGCGCCGTCCGGAGTTTCGCTCTCGATCGGTTTTTGAGGCGCAAAATCCGTAATTCACACATCCAGGCTGGAACGAAACAGCACGAGCCGCGTTGTACCAACTCCTGGGGCTTGGACGAGCCCTCGGCGGAGCCGAAAAATTCAAACGGAGTGAAAAAAATGTCATCGAGATTCCTCTCTGTGGTGGCCGGCGTCGCCCTAGCGGCCAGCGCAACCTCCGCGTTCGCTTTCGAGGCGGTTCTGTCCGCGCCGAAGGCGCTGCACGTGCATCCCTGGCATCGGTCGGCGGTGATCGAAGTGCTCCCCGCGACGGCGGCGATCAACATCACTGGCTGCCGTCATGGATGGTGCCAGGCCGCGGCGCCTAACGGCGCTTTGGGCTTCGTCTACACGCCCGTTGTGGTCGGCGTTCCCGCTGCCGGCTGGGGGTGGGGCTGGGGTGCCTGGACCGCGCCGTTCGCTCCGGTCGCGGCGGCGCCGGTCCCGGCTCCTGCGCCGGTCGTCGCCTCTTACTGAGGCTTCGGCGTCTGACGCCGGCAAGCCGCCGACGATAGCGTTAGCGACATTGGGGCCCCGAGGCTGCGGCAGCCGCTTCGGGGCCTTCCTTTTGGTTGCGCCGCTCGGCACACCGCGGCCATGGAGGGCAAGAAGGGCGCGGACGTTGTGGCGCTGCTCGCCTCCACGCTGTGGGGCGAAGACCAGTGCCGGCCCCCCTTGTCGGGGTCCCGCGATCCGAGGGCGCACACGGCGTATGCTGCGCGGAGGGCTGAGCCCCGCGCGCCCAAGGGCTCCCGCAACGGCAATTTCATCGACGGCGCGTGGACCGCTGAGGCGCTCGAGGAGCGCCGCTGGACAACTGGGTGAAGTATACGCGCGATGGCGCAATCGCGTCTCATTGACGCGTGTCCGTAGCGCGTTGCGTTCGGCCGTTTTTCGGGCTAATGTTCGCATTGAACGCGCTGCCGAGCCGTTCTAAATCTCTAGGGTCGCCTCCCGCATTGCGCCGGGATGGCGGCCCTCTCCATTTCGAGGGCGCCATCGTTCAGGCGACCTCGCCTTTCGAAGACCTTCTCGCCGAGCGCAGGACGACGACGCGCGAGCAATCATTACTCGAAGTCGGACTCAATAACGCCGCGACTCCGAAACTGCCGCCCGCGCGCCAGCGTCGACATGTCAATTCTCTCCGGCTCGAGGATGCGTTGGCGTCTACGCTGCTCGCTCTATGTAACCCGGCCTAATGACGTTCGGCCCGACTGGCGCGAGCATCGCATGGGGGCGGCAGGGGAAACCAAAAAGCTGCGCGAGGCGAAAAATACCGTTTGGCTGCAATCGGTTGCCTGTCGTCACAGCCTGCGCAAAAAAAGCACAGCCTGCATCAAGCTGTTGATGTTCCAGAGAACGCCCTACGCCACGACACGCCGCAGGCTGTCGCTTTTATCTTGCATTCCACTGCCGAGGTCTGCCGTCCCAGTCTTGCCCTGCCCAAATTTACGAAGCGACGCGCACCCGGTATTCCTCGATAAGCCGACCTGCCCGCCGGAAGCGGCCGCGGCAGCTGGGCGCCACAAGCTGACGTTCTCGCGTCGCCATAGGCTGCGACAACTCGCGGTTTGACCCAGGGCCCACGTCGCCCTCAGCTTGGGTAGCCAGACGCAAAGCTGAATGGCATTACACGGAGGAGTGAGTGCCCACAAAACCATGGATTTTTGGAGAGCGCCGCAACCCTTGGAGCGCCGAGATAGCGAGCACCATGCAAGGACGGAAAATCAATAATTGATGCCCCTGTTTCGTCGGGACTTCCGCCATGGATTGATTGCTGTGTCGACGCACGGGAGCAAATCATGAGCCCATTGGCTATCGAATGACGCAATTTACGGACGAACATGAAACCTTCGAAAATTTCTCGTTGTTCGGCGGTCCGCTTCACCGGCTGGAGGCCGCCCGTGGGCGGCCTCGCGCATTTTGACATAATGGGCCTTATAGGACAGGTCCCCTAATAGGATGCGGCTGCCAGCGGCTCTTAGGGTCGCAACTCAGTAGTAGCGGCCTCTGCGATACGCCCGGCGCACGTGACGCCGCGTTTGACGCCGCGCCATCCCAAATGTCCGGGCCTCAGCATCTGACGTGGTCAGGACCGAGGACACGATTGTGAGGCTTGATGCCGCCGTCAATCCGAGAAGGGAAAGCGCGCTTCGCCGTGAGATCGCCTCCGATCCGATTTTTTCATGCATACTCAGTCCTCCCCGCTCGATCCTCCCTGGATTTTCGATCATTGAGGACCTGTGCGTTAATTTAGCGCCGACCGCGGGGAGATCAATCCTATCTTCGGATGCATCCGAGGCGCTTTGCGGCAGAGGCGACCCAGAGCGAATTCCACGCAAAAAGTCTATGGGATAGGCCGTCCGTCCAGCCAAGGCATGTGAGCGCGGATCGCATTTGACAACTGTGTGCGCTGGCGCATCAGCATCATCCGAACGCGATGCAGCACCATCACGCTCTGCTGCTCAGGGCTTTTTATTTCAACGAAGCGCATCGTCGGCCGTGTCACCGCTTCGCAAATCGCCTCTGCGTCCGCCGCATCGTTCTTCTGCCGCTTAAGTAGAGTCGAGGAAGGGCGCGGTGACGCGTAAAGACGCGTTCCGTCTCCCCTCCCCGCTCATCAAACCGGACGTGCAGATTTGCCGCATCCGGCTTTCCGACCGGCTTCATTATAAGGCGCACGTCGGCGACACCTTACGCACGCGATTCAGTTGCAGCACATCCAAACCGCTCGTCAGCTACCAGACCAATCGACAACTCTCTGGGTGGAACCTACCTCCACTGGTGATGCACGCCTTCGGGGCGCACTGGGTAATCGCTGGTTTTCGTTCGCAGCGCTCGCGAGGCGCTTAAGTGAGCTGGCGCTCTGTGGGCGCCCGTGTCCTCGCTCGTGATTCTCGGTGCTCAAGTCCTTGACCGGGATTGTCGCCGGCCTGCGGCGGCTCAGGAAGGCCGCGGAATAAGCGTGCTTGATTGTGAAACAATTCTAACGGGCGCTGAGCCGCCGGATATCCTGATTCCTCCGGCATCGCCTAGGCGATGGGCGGCGTCGAGATTCGAGCCCCCGGCGCCGCTTCGCCTCCGCGATCTTCCGCCGCAAGCAGATCTACGAGGCGCTGCATCCGGAGACGCGCCAGCACGTCGCCGGAACGAATGCAGCCAATAAGGCTATGGGAAACGCAAGCGAAAATTCTGCGCTTGCGTTCACAGCTTCAACCTCGGATGCGACGGGCAAGAGCCGCCGGAGCGTCGAGATCGCCGCCGCTCGCGGCGAAGCCCTCGGCGATGACCTGGAGGCGATTGCCGGCACAAGCCTCGACAATGGCGTCGAGATCGACGCGCTTCCGATTAGGCCGGCGAGCCGATGAATCTCGGCCCAAGAGAGATGCTGTGTGAAGCGCCCGCACATGGGGGCAGCGTAGAGCGTCGCGGCGGAACGGTCGAATCGCTTAGCCGCGGGGGCGGGTTGCGAGGGGAGAGCGCTTCTCCTCCCTCGACTGTGAAGCAGCCCTGGTTAGTGCCCCTTGGTGAGCCGGCGCACTTCGTCTCTGACTTCGCCCCAATGGCCTCGCGGACGGTCGCCGAGCGGGCCGCCTTCATACTCCCGCATGGCGAGATAGCGTGCTTCAAAGAGCGCGTCTTCGCCGTGCGCCTCAATGAGCGCCCTGGCGTCGGCGGTGATCGCGTCGCGGCGTGCGGGGCTCTCGCGAAACCAATCGAAAATCATCGGGGCGACTCCCTCCTGGCGCTCGCGTTTGCGCTCGGCGACGCTCCGCCTAGCCTATGGCTCTCGCAGAAAAACATCAAGGCCTGTGACAGGCGACGCGTTGCTCTTGGAGCGAGCATGGCGAACAATGGCTTAACGTCGCGGGCCTTGCGCTGGCGCATCCTGTGCTCGGCGAGGAGCTTCGACCCGCGGTGCTACCATCCCACCATGCCTCGCCAATTCGACGGACCCGCGATGGACCTCGCCAACATGCGCAGCCGAGCAAGCTCGCTTCCGACCGCGCCAAAGTCCGTCGCAAGGGGATTGAATATGAGGCGCTGTCCGCTCTGCCTTGCCGTCATCATGTTCGCATGGGCCGCCGCCGCAGCGAGTCTCGCTTACACGGTCGCGACATGGCCGAAATGAAGCCCACTAGCGTCATTGTTGGTTTCGCCATCGCCTGCATCGCCGTTGCAACAGCGGCGCTCGCTGCGGCGATCAAATTCGCGAGACAAGGCTAATGTGGACAATCCTATGGACGTTGGGTGTTGTTGGCTTTTGCGCCTTCACGGTGTTGTGCGGCGTGTTGGCGTTTTGAGCTTCCCGATGCCGTTGCGCAGATCGACCGGAACCCTGTTAACGCTAACAGGATTTAAGAATGCTGCGACAGCAGTGTCCGCAGTATGAAGAGCCGATGAGAGCTTCCCGAAACCGCGCCTTGTGTGTCCCACGGTTTGCGGCGGAGGGAAAGGGCGGCGACCGAGGTCCGCTTACCCACTCGGTCGCCGTTTCACATGCGGGGCAATAGATGCAACATGAGATTATCGAGATAAAGGGCGACCTTCCGTTACTCCCCGCGATGCTGTGGCGTGTGAACAAGTGTACTGCGGCCCGGTTCTGAGACAACCGGCTGCGCTTATTCAGGCGGCCAAGGATAGCTCTGCGATGTTCGCCCTGGCAACCGAAAGTTGCGCTGCTCTCACCTGATCCGGCGTGTTGTAGCCATGGCGCGCGACGAGCCACGTCCTATTATAATGACGAGCAAACTCGCTGAGGGCGGTCCTGAGCTCTTCGATGGTTGAGAATGTCCTGACCCACAGGAGGTTCTCCTTCAGGGTCCGGATGAAGCGTTCGGCGACGCCATTGCCTTCGGGCTCACGGACGAAAGACGGCGAGGCCTGGATTCCCAGGCATTTGATTTCGGCCTGAAAGTCCTCGGACATGTAGTTGCACCCGTGATCGTGACGCAGTTTCAATCCGAGAGCGACGTCTGGGGCGATAGAGCCGAAGCAGCGGTTCACGCCTTGCCGAACCGGCTCCAGCGCCTCGAAACGATTGGCCGATCTTGCGGCGTGAATCCCAACGATTTCGGAGTTGGCGTGTTCGACGGCGACGAACACATAGGCCTTGCCCTCATCCGTCGTGACCGTTTGCGTCATGTCCGTTCCCCACATCTCGTTGATGCGATCCGTGATGATCGTCCCGTCATGGATTTTCGTCCGTGTCTGCACAGCGCGGTGCGGCGCCAGCAGTCCCCGTTCGCCCATCACCCGCCGCACGCGTCGGGGACTGGCGCGAACGCCGGCGACCCGAAGCCGCGCCCATAGCTTGCGGTAGCCTTCGCCGTGAAAACCGAACTCCTCGATAAGACGACGGATATGGTCGGCGAGTTCCGCATCCGGACAAGCGCCGATCGGGCCTGGCCGGCCTCGTGAGGCGTCATCCGGAGCCCCCGCACGCGACCGATAGACGGTTGCCCGAGACAGGCCCCAGATCCGCGTCACCCGCGACAGCCCATAGACACGAGCGAAGGAGGGAGACCGAGCCCG
This sequence comes from uncultured Alphaproteobacteria bacterium, assembly GCA_963829075.1. Lineage (GTDB taxonomy): Bacteria > Pseudomonadota > Alphaproteobacteria > Rhizobiales > Beijerinckiaceae > Methylocystis. Next base: position 142,570 of record CAWHHH010000004.1, read on the forward strand.
GCTCATTTCCTCGGCCTCCGACGGGCCAAAGGGCGTTTGTTCTCCAAGGCGTCGATCTTGGCGGAAAGAAGTTCGTTGTCCATGGTGATCTCGCCCACCTTGGCTTTCAGACGGGCGATCTCGTCGTCGCGGTCATCGCGCTCGCGCTCCTTCAGCGTCGAGGCGGCTCCTGTCAGAGCCCGGTCCCGCCATTCGATCAGTTTCTGGATGGTGACGTTGGTCTCGCGGGCCACCAATTCCAGCGGCTCGCCGCGAAGGAGGCGGGTGACGACCGCCATCTTGCGCTGCACGGAGAAACGGCTCTTCGCAGCACCAACCTCTTCGTCTTGCGTCATTAAAACCTCCGGTTGCGGTTCAGATTACCGCAGCCGGATGTCTCATCTAACCGTGCCGCACCCCATGGCGTGTGAACAAGCTGTATCGCCCCGACGCAAGATTTTTCCGCGTCGAGCTATGCGACGACGGCGCGTGTGTTGCAACTTCATTTGTCGTCGAAGCTGGCGACGTCGTCGAGATTTTGACGACTGAAGTGCGCCTTGACATGCGACGCCAAGGCTACGGGCGCGCGATCAAATGCGCAATCGCGCAGCGTTGGTCCAACGCGACTTGGGAGGGCGCGCTCGCGAGCGCTGGCTGGCATCAGCGGCTCGTCAACGAGGGCGTCGCGGTGCGCACGGGTCCGGATGCTTACCGCTTCGCCGCTTCGCACCAATCCTCATAAGCCTCATTGAAGCCCTGTTCAGACTTCCAGCCTGTTGGCGCAGCGGCGAATGCATGGCGCGCTGCATCCGCGAGATGCTTGTTGATGCCGGCCTCGGCGAGAGAAATCTCTTCGGGCGATCGGCAACGGATCCACCCGAACGCAAAGGCTGCCCAGCGGCATCCTTTCCACGAAAACGCCGCTCACAACAGCGGCAAGTCGCAACATGAGCGCGAGCAGATCGAGCAACATTGGAAAGCCTATATACAGGCGGCGCAGAACGGCTCAACCGCTGGTCAACCTGAGACGTGGCGGCCCAAGCAGCCCGCGCCGTGATCGAGAAGCCCATGAAACTGATTCCGATCATTATGTGGGCTGTGTGGGCGGGGCTTGTCGCGCTGATCCTTGGGCTGGCGATTTTGTCCCCGCCCGCCTTGCTGGCGGTGGCGGCGCTGGCAGCGCTGTTAATTATCGTATTGTGGCTGAGCCGTTGATGGGCGCGTTGCAAGACGGGCGGCGGCGGCGGCGCGCCAAAGCGTCTCGCTGCTCGGGTTGCGGCTCCCGCCCAATCGACGCGCCCCAACTGGCGCGAGCATCGGGCGCATGGGGCGGGGAGCATCGGGAGCCAATAGCCTTCGCCGGGTCCGCTAGGGGTCCGCTGGAAATTCAGCCCGCGCTCTCGATCTTCATAAGTGATTGATTTTCATGGTACGGTTGCAGGATTCGAACCCGCGACCTACTGATTACAATCAGGCGTGACTGAGGGGCCCGAGCCCGGATATAGCGAGGGGCCGTCTTTCGTTGGAACGGCGTGCTGCGCGCCAGCGACTGCGACAACAACAAAAACGCCCGATGGCGCGCCGCGATCGACATCGATACGCTCCTCATAATGCCCGGATTAGCTGTGAACTAAACAGCCCTGCCGCTACCCTCGCCAGTCCGGCGACACGCCGAGGGCCGCAGGCCGAGCAGACGAAGCGCCGGGCCTTCCCGATGGCAGGAAAAGGCGTTTCCGGCGCGCGGCCGATCGCCTCGAAACTCAAGGGCGTCGACCGCAGACAAACCGGATTGCAGCACGTCACCCACGCGCCGGCGACGCATTCCAGCCCTCGTTCATATATAGGTTGGCTGAGGATGCTATAGGTTTGTAGACCGCCCCGTGGGCTGGAAATTTTACGAAGGAGAGAAAAATGGTGAAGAAAATTCTCGCCGCGCTGTTGCTGGCGTCGGCTGTTGCCTTTGCCCCTGTGGCGGCGTCGGCTTGCCCTCGCTACCCCCATCATCACCACCACTACGGCTACGGCCACCACTACCATCATCATTACCGGTAATTCCCGGCAGCGACGCCGACGGCGGAGCCTTTCCCCGCTGTCGGCTTCTCGTCGCTCGGAGCCAATCCTGACTTTTGCACGTGCGGTCGGAACGACTACGATGGCGGCTTGGGGTCATCTTCGCCCGTCCGGCCTCCCGCAGAGCGAGTCCGCTCATCCTCGAAAACCCGCCCCCGCCGGCCGTCGATGCTGGAAGGCGAGGCGCGACCATGAGAGTCGCCCCGGTCCCTCTGCGCCATGGCTTCGGCCGCCTCGCCTATGCCGTCGCCGCGTTCCTGAACTGCCTCCTCAACGGCTTGTCTCACAGCTTCAGCGCTGCGCCAGAATTCCGCCACCCCTTCGGGGGAGGCCAGGGCAGCCTTACGCTCTCTTTTGAAATCGGCGTCACGAACATGGCGAGCGGCACGTTCATCTATGGTTTCTTCACGAGGCGCTCCACCTTGTTCCTGAATCCGCGCACCGTAGCCTCGAAATCGTGCTCCGATTCACGTTGAACCGCCGCGCCAAGTCTGCCTGCGTCGCCTTGCTCTTGGCAAGGTCGCGCAAGGCTTCCTTGCGCTGCTTTTCCGGTATCGCCGCGAGCTAGCGCGCCCGCATCGCCCGCTTCTTGGCGAGCGGCTTCGAGAGGTCCGGCATGATCTCGAAAACGTCGGACGCGCAATTCACTTGCGCCATCTCCGACGCCAGAACTCGAATATCCAAGAAACGACAAACAGCACCGCGAGATAGACGATTGCCATGCGGCCTAATTCTGGGAGTTGATCGGCCACAAGCGGCCAGAAAAGAAAGACCGCGAGGGTTACGCAGCCCGCGAGGAGACCGGCCAACAGCGCATCATAGACCATCATCGCCTCCCGACGCGTTCGCAAGCAGACGGCTACGCGACGAATTTAATGTAGGCTCATTCCGTCAGATGGCAGCCGCCGGCCTACCTTTGCGCAGCCTCACCCCCGCCCCGCTGCTGTTCTCGGCGATGAACTCGACGCCCGCCGATTTGGAGCGGCGATGATCCACCCAAGGTTGCGGATCATTTCAGGAGACGCTTTTGGACTTTGCGCCGGGCCGCGCTGGGTGGTCCTTCTTCTCAGTAAAGCAAGACGCGCTTCCGCAAGGAAGATCATCAAAGTCCGGCTGGTATCCCTGGTCGCGGTATTCCTGCTCAGAGACTTCAAAACCGAGCGTCCCAGACTCGACCAAAGCAGTATTTGGCTTTTCGTCCGTTCCAAGCGTCCGATAAACGCCTCGGGGTTCGCCTGTCATGTCATCTCTCCCCTTCTTTGCCGCCGAGCATCATGGGGAGATTGCCCCAGGGCGCGCGCCGGTCAAGAGGTTCGGATTTCAAACGAAGGCGCCGCCGCTATTCGTCATTCTCGGCGTTCAAGTCTTCGATCGCGTTAGTCCGCGCCTCCGCGTGCGGCGGAGCCTTTGGCGATAAAATCGGCCAAGTGGCAGGAGCTTCACGGCATTGACACGTTAACACGCTGGGCTCGCGCCGAAGCAGCATCGAGTTCGTAACTTAGGCCGCGGCAAGCGTCGCGTCTCTCCATACGTTGTGAGCCTCGGCCCGACACTGCCGATGCGTTGGTCGGCAGATCAGGTGTCGTTGAACATTGAAGGTGTTGTAGACAGCGGCGTGGAGCGAGACGAAGCGCTGAGCTGACCCTGGCGATTTGAAGCCCCCCATTTTGCGTTCACGTCGTCGAACAGGCTGATGCGAATTCTCCGCCCGATTGTTGGCGCGCAAGCCCTGCTCATGCCGACCCGAGAAGCCGATGGTCCACAGCGCTGCCCCGTAGGATCCGAGTTTGTCGGTGACAATGACGGCCGGAACAAAGCCTTGCTTCTTGAGCAATTTCCTCAGCAATTTCAGCGCGGCGGCCTTGTCGCGCCTTCGCTGCACCAACAAATCGAGTTCGCTGTCAACGGCTCGCCACATATACATTCGCCGCCCGCCAATCGAGACCACCATTTCGTCCAGATGCCACTGACTGTGGGGCCTGGACCGAATGCTGCGAAGATTTCTGGCGATCGCCGGCCCGAACTTCAAGACCCAACGACGGATCAATTCATTGCTGATTTCCCGCCCTCTTTCGGCCAGCAAATCCTCGACGTCGCGATAGCTCAAGGTAAAGCGAAGATAGAGCCAGACGGCATGTCGGATGACGTTCAGAAGGGAAGCGGTGACGCGCATAGGAGATGGCTTTCATGGGCCACCATAACCCATTCATCCGAATTTCGCCCGTTAACGTGTCAATGCCAGCTCGTGGATGATTTAGACGCTTTGGTCGATGCTTGCGACGCGGCCAGCGAAAACGGCTAAGCGGACAAGTCTCGGCAAAAATGGAAATCGCTAATTTAGCTCGAACAACAGTGCATTCGGAGGAGTTGAGCGACTCGGCCCTTCGGTTCGTTGGCTCCATGACATCAACAAGCAAGATGGAAGGCGAAGACGAAAACAAATCTGGACGGAGGCGCTTTCTACCTTGCATAAGATCGTCGATAGGGCGCCATCGAACGTCGCTTGAACCGCATTGGCAACAAGAAGACAATGCCCGCTCGTCGAAGCGCCGCACAACTAATCGAGGGGGGCAGCTTGCGAGAACGAATAGGGCTCCGCTCGTTTCTCGACACCTTCGCGGAAGGCGCCTGCCTCTTGAGCGGGACAGGTAATGTGCGCGGCCTGAACGCCGCCGCGGAGCGGTTGCTCGGTTACAAGGAAAATGAGCTGCTTGGCGGCCCGTTTCACCCCTACCGCGAGATCATTCGAGATGGCGACACGTCAGGAAATTTCCTGGCGACGGCGGTCAATTGGCGCCTAATGCGGTCGGGGCGCAGCACGTTTCGTCACAAAAAAGGAAGTATGGTTGAGGTCGTTTACACGCTCCATCCCCTCGCGCAGGATGGCGCGGGTTCAGTCTTGCTGAGCTTCCACGAGAGAGAGCGAGAGCCGTTCGAGGCCATCCCCCTAAAGGACATCGAGACAAGGCTCGATGTCGTTTTCGACGCCATGCCTGGCGGCTTCATCGTCATAGACGAGCGTGGCTCGATTGGATTTTTCAGTTCGGGAGCCGAACGGTTGTTCGGTTATCGTCGGAGTGAAGCCGTCGGCAGGAATGTCGCGATGCTCATGCCCTCGCCATACCGGGAGGCACATGATGGCTACCTCGCGGCCTATCGTGAAACCGGCGTCAAAAAGATCATCGGGATCGGACGGGAAGTGATCGGAAGGCGCAAGGACGGCGCGACGTTCCCGATGTATTTGTCCGTCGGCGAAATGTGGCTGGCAGGACGACGATATTTTCTTGGTCTCGCCCAAGATTTGACCAGCCTCAAACAAGCCGAGGAACGGCTGCTCATTTTTTCGGCCGCCGTCGATCAGGGTCCAACGGCGATGTTGATCGCCAACATGAACGGGGAAATTGAATACGTTAATCAATTTTTTACACGCTTGACTGGTTACACCAGGGACGAGCTCGTCGGAGAAACGCCGCGCGTCTTGCGCTCCAGCCACACGGCTCCAGAGCAATATGAGCGCCTATGGGAGACGCTGCGCGACGGTCGCGAATGGCGTGGCGAGATTCAAAATCGCAAGAAGAGCGGCGAGCTTTACTGGGCTTTGGAAGCCATCACACCGCTATGTGACGCGAATGGCGATGTCACCCGCTATTTAGCGATCCAGCAAGACATAACCGAGCAGAAGCGCGCCAAGGAAGCTCTCGCCGAGAGCGAAGAGCGCTTCCGCCAAGTGGCGGAGATGGCGGGCGAATGGCTGTGGGAGCAGGATCCACAAGGACGTTACAGATACAGTAGCGCCGCAGTACGGAATATCCTCGGCTTCGCGCCGGAGGATATTCTGGGCAAGACTTACCTCGATCTGCTGACCGCCGAAGATCAGGAACATTGGACGACCGCCGCGCCCTTCGCCTCGGCCGGCAGTCAGAAACCCTTCCACCACCTCGTCAATCAGTACCGCCACAAGGATGGCCACAAGGTCTTTACGGAATCCACGGGAGCGCCGATTTTCGACGAACGGGGCGAACTCCTCAAATGGCGCGGAGTGGATCATGACATCACCGCCCGCAAAGCCTTCGAGGACGCTCTGCGCGTGCGTAACCGCGCCATCGAAGCCGCACACATCGGCATCGTCATCACCGACGCCCAAGCGCAAGACAATCCAAATATCTACGTGAACCCCGCGCTGAGCCGCATCACGGGCTATTCGCAGGAGGAGCTGCTCGGCCAAAACATGCGGTTGCTCCAGGGACCGGACACCGATCCCGCGGCGCTGGACCAAATCCGACGCGCCATGGAAAACGGGGCGAGCTGCGAAATTGTTTTGAAGAATCATCGCAAGGCTGGCGCGCCGTTCTGGAATGAGCTGGTAATCTCGCCGGTCCATGACGAGGCTGGAAAACTGTTGAATTACATCGGCCTGCTGACCGACGTGACGGAGCGGCGGCGGGAGGAGGAGAGCCGGCACGAATTGGAGATCGCAAAAAACATCCAGCTCTCCCTTTTACCGAGCGCTCCGATGAACTTGCCGACCCTGGAATTGGCGGGGGTTTGCGCGCCCGCCAGTCATGTCGGCGGCGACTACTTCGACTTCTTCGTCACGGCGAACGCCATAGACGTCGTCATCGCCGATGTATCCGGTCATAGCGTCGGCGCGGCTCTGATCATGGTCGAAGTGCGCAGCACGTTGCGCGCGGAAACCCGCAAGGTGGTCGAGGCTCCAAGAGGGCCAGCGGCGATCTTGCATGACTTGAACGATCTCCTGTTTGACGATCTGGACAAGGCCGAATTATTTATCACGATGTTCTATCTGAATTACTGTCCAGACAGCCGCGTTTTGAAATACGCCAACGCCGGCCATAACTGGGCCTTGTTGCTGCGGCGCGGCGCGGCTAGCTGCGCGCTCCTCGACGCGGAGGGATTGGTGCTGGGCGTCAGGCACGACGTCGCCTTCGAGGAAAGGAGCGTGAGTTTGGCGACGGGCGACAAATTGTTGCTATACACCGACGGAATCACCGAAACGCAAAATGTGGAGGGAACGTTTTTCGGCACGGATCGTCTCTGCGAACTGTTCGCCGCCTACCGGGAACTGTCGCCAGAGGCGACAGTCGAGAAGCTGCTCGCCGAGGTGCGCGCGTTCCGGGGCGACGCCCCGCGCGCAAATTTCCAGTCTTCTTGTAAATCTGCGTGGCCTTGGTCCGGCGCAGCGAATGCGTTCCATAGGCGGCGCCGTCCAGGCCGGCGCTTGTCACCCATTTGCGCACGATGCGCGCATACTGCCGCGCTGAAATGTGCGGCCGGCTTTTGAAACGGCTCGGGAACAAATACGGCGAAGCTTTCGGGCGGCGCTGATCCAGCCATCCCTCGACCGACGAGCGCGTCTGCTCCGTAAGCTCAAATTGCACCGGAAACCCGGTCTTTTTCTGGACCACGACGGCGCGATCCCGCGCCCGACCGCCGACGCAGACGTCATTCACTTGCAAGCGCACAAGATCGCATCCTCGTAGCTTGCTATCGATGCCCAGGTTGAACATCGCCAAATCTCGCTTGCGGCCCTCGAGCTGCAAGCGAACCCGGATTGTCCAGACATCTCGCGGTTTCAGTGGGCGCTTTTGACCGGTCAGCCTAACTTGATTCCGTCGTTGGTGTCGGGCGGTTTCTCGGTCTGGAGCGGGCATGAGTTTCTCCCTCATGCCGGCCCTCCCTCCCGACCCGCCTTGGCGGGCTGGTCAGCGAGTTGCGGCGCCTGTTCGCGAGCGGAAGGGGGAGCTATGATTAGTGTATCCGCACGCCTTGCCGCGTCAGCTCGTTCTGGACCGCCGAAATATCGAGGCGGTCGAAGTCTGTCTTTGTCTTGAGCGACAGCGCGGCGGCGACGCCGGCGCCCTGCCCCGACACGGCGCAGCAACTCATGTTGCGGATCGCCGCGTGGCTGACGCGATCTCCGCCTGTGGAGCGGCCCGCGACGAGCAGGTTTTTGACTTTCTTCGGTAGCATGCTGCGGAACGGAATCTGGAAGTAACGGCCTGTCGTCGGCAGGATTAGAATGCCATAGCCGTCGATGAATTCCGGATAGATGCCGATGGAGTCCTCGAACTTGCCCTGCTCGCGCACGTCGGTTTCGGTCATGTTATAGGCGGCGTCGATCTTCCGCGTGTCTCGAATGCCGATGGTCATGCCGAAATTGCGCAGCCGCGCCGTTTCGCAGCCGGGCATATAACTGCGCAGCGCTTCGATGGCCAGCATCGTCTGGCGCCTACCCTCGATTTCGAATTTGGTCAGATCGTCGGGATTGGTGCCATCGCATTTTTCCATGTGGATGAGGTTCATATAGGTCAGCTCGCCGGTGTCGTGCATCGCGCCCCAGGTACCAGCGATGGTATTCAGATTCGCAGGCAGCAGGCCTTCCTTGATGGCTTTCTGAAACGGCTTCTTAATGAAGGGGGAAAACATCTCGTCTTCCTTGCCCGAGGTCTCGATGTTCCAGTCGCCGCCGCCGCCGTTGCCCCAGTCCTTGTAGGTCTGCGGATCGGTGCGCACACCATCCATGAATTTCTTTTTGTTCACGCCAGCAAGGTGGAACATGACGGAGGCCGCCATCATCTTCTCCTTCGGTGTCATGAAGAACGGGGCGCCCGCGCGCGCGGCGACGTCGGCGTCGCCGGTCGCATCGATGATGCGCTTGGCCAAAATCGCCTCGCGCCCCGCTTTCGACTCCGTGACAATGCCGACGATGGTGTCGTTGTCCATGATGGGGGCCACGAACATGCGGTGAAGCATGGGATGCACGCCCGCTTCCTCCACCATGCGGTCGGCGACGACCTTGAAACCTTCTGAGTCGAGTTCATACGACAGTGACTGGGATTCCGGCACCGCCGCCCCCATCGCCTTAGCCCGTTCCTCCATTTCCCGCCCTAGGCCGTTGGCCTCGATGGTTTTTTCGTGGCGGTACCAAGCCATGCCCTCGACGCCGACCACCGTGATATTTCCACCGAAGCAGCCGAAGCGCTCTACGATGGAGACTTCCGCGCCCGCGCGCGCCGCGCCGATCGCGGCTGCCAGTCCCGCCGGGCCGGAACCGACCACCAACACATCGGTTTCGCGCACAACATCAATTTCACGCACCGGTTCCTTGATCTTGAGCTGGCTCCTGGACATTTACGATCTCCTTGAAAATGGCCTGTTATCATCGTGACTGTTGCCAGTAACGCGATCCTTACGCAAGGAATCCGTCTATGACAGAACCGCGCAACAAAGTCGTTCAGGTCAGGCGCTTCGGCGATCCCGACGGGCTGCTCTGCGCTTATGGCTACACAGCGGGTGTGCAGGCGCGGCGTCGCCTGGCCATGCGATCGAGTGCGGCATCGGCGTCGGTCGCGAAGGCTTGGGTTTCGGGAGCCGATCAGTCGCAAAAGCGAATGGCGAGCCTCGCGCCCGCCGGCGGCCGCCCGCGGCGGCTCAATTCTGACCCTTCTCTGCCATTTGCGGAGACGTCCGGCTGCACGACCTCCGGCGTTCCTTCGCCAGCTTCGGCGCGGGCGCGTCGTTCGGCCTGCCGATCATCGGCAGACTACTCGGGCATTCGCAACCTGCCACGACCCATCGCTACGCGCGTCTCGACGCGGACCCGCTGCGGGGTGCCGCTGACATCATCGGCGTGACCATTTCCGCCGCGCCGGCCCGCCAAGCTCGATGGGCAGGAGCGGCAGGTGTGATGCCATGGTTGCCGATGATACGGCAAAGATAAGCTTAAGCTGCTGCAAATGTTAGCCACAATTATGGCTTCAAATAACTTTGGCCTCTGGATACTGAGCGGGACTTCTCTAAAGGCGTGGATTTTTGCGCTTAGCGTTGAAGAGGTTCCGGATGTCGGGCTGTTACAAACATTTGCCGCGCAAAGCTCGCGTCGAGCGCTTGCTGGCACGAGTAGTCGCTCACTCGAACACGACCAGCGGAGACCAACTTGAACGCGCCTCTTGAAAATCGAAACCGGTGGCCGGGGTTGAGGAGTTGGGAATGCGTTCAACTTACGAAGGCGTCACAATGCAAAGCAAAGATGATATTCTCGCCCGATTAGAGCGTCTCCTCGCCGAGCGAGAAGGTTCTTGCGAGTTAGCAGTCGAACCGCAAGGCCGGCTCCCAGTGACGGCGCGGGAAAAAGTCGAGGCTCCGCGGGATCGCGCAGTCGTTGACGAGTTGAAGGCTCTTCTGCGGACCGATTATGCGGCGATCGAAGCCGGCGTCGTCGTGAACAATGCGATGCCGCAAGCGCCCAGGCCCGCGTCAGCAAAGGCCGCGACATCAAATGCTCTTCCGGACTCGACTGACGAATTGACGGCTTCGCGCCATACGGCGCGAACTGTGGCTTGCGATCCCGTCGGCGTCGTTGATCGGAGAGACGCCCTGCCTCGTATCTACATCACGGCGGCGGTCGTCATTGTTGGACTTGTGGCCCTTGGCGCGGGCATAGCTTTCTGGACCGACCACTCCCATTTGGCTGGCGCCTCCGAAGCCGAGACTGAAGTGGCCGAGCCGTCGTCACAGGTCGCGACTCGCGTCGACGTCCCGGCCCACTTCGCCGCGATGGCCGACCCTGGGTCATCGGGCTTTTCAGACAAACAAACTGGGGATGGGCCGCATCCGCCATCGGAGACGCAATCGGCGATTGCCCCGCGCGGCGACAGTGGAACTGCGAACCAGACGGCTAGCGCTCCGATGCTTCCGACGCCAATCTTCATACAGCCCTTCGGCAAAGTGGCCTCGTTCGAGCCTCACAAGGGAGGGACCTCCTTAACGGCCCTCCTCAATGGCGCAATTCCTCCCCTTGAGACGCCCCCAGATGCCGCAAAGCTTTTGTCACTGCAGAGCCCTGCCGCTGTGGTGTCACCGCCGACGCCGAAAAAAGCAGCACGAACATCGAAGACCGCAAAACCTTCGGTCGCTGCCAAATTGAACAATCGCAGGCCTATGGAACAAACGCCCAAGACAATCGCTCCGGAAACTGTCGCCAAACCTGATTCATCACAGACCCCCAATGCCGAAACTGAAGCGTCGGCGCCTAAGCCCGCTGCTTCCCCAGATTCTGATGAGCCGTCCGCACCTTTGAAGAGCGCCCAAGAGGCCGTGGATTCAGTCCCCGAGGCAGTGAAGAATTGGGTAGGAATGGATGCAGCTTCGCAACCTTGATCCAGCTCAATCTGCTCTGATAAGCTCAGCGCGTCTTCGACCTCAACTCCGAGGTAGCGAACGGATTCGTTCGCATCCGCGAGCTCGACGCTTGCGCGTTAAGGCGCGCCGTGACCGGAGCCAAGACGCCGAAATTCGCGGGCTGGCTGCATCTAAAAAATGCGGGGTTGATGAGGGAGGGCAGAGGTGAAAGGGGCGCGGATGGCGTCTTCTCCCCGCGGGTTGGAGATAAACCCGCTGGTAAGTCTATCTTGAGTGAGACGGGCGGATCACCGGAGGGTGATGAGCCGCCCCGATCCATCACAGGAACCCTAGACCAAACAGGCCCGCGGGCGCGGGTGCAACGACAGGCGCGACTACGGGCGCGGTCACGGCCACGGGCACTCCCCCTAACCCCCAAAAGGGTAAGCCGTTGATGTAGGTGACGGGACCCCAACCGGCGCGGTAGTAGTGGCGGTGGCCGCACCAACGATGGTAAACGGGGTCGATCGGCGAGGCGGTCGAAACTGCCGTCTTGTCCGTGGGCGTGACGACGCCCGCGAGGCTCGGCGTGGCTGTCAGCGCGCCCACGGCCGTCACGCAGGCCAGCCTGATCACGGTTCTTTTCGAAAAGATGCTCATTTCTCATCCTCCAACGATTTGGCGGCGACATTGGCTTCTCGCCACCGCGGGCCGCATCGGTATTTTACCTATGTCGCGCACAGGCACGATCAAGCTACTTTCTCGCGCAAAGCGGAACCGGCTGTTCCGCCTTGCCGCTTGATACGACGCGGGGTGCGGACAACCCCGCGTTCCGCGTTTGGCGAGTGGCCTAGGGGCGAGCGTTTGTTTCCGCCGAGCCCGCTCCGGTCGGCCGCGGGCTTTCACGACCGCGCAAAGGGTCTGCCGTCGTCGCGAAGGGAAGGGCCCAACGTGACCGAGGCCGTGTGAAAACGCGCCGTTTGCGCCGGCAAAGAACGCTGCAGAGTAGTCCAACGCAGCGCTCCTCATCGACGTGGGTCACTCGGGAGATTAAGCTTCCCAAGGAATTCCCGAGAAGGGTGCCTTGGCGCATTCGTGCCCTTCTACGACAACGCCCCAGACGACAACGCTCCTTGTGCTCTCAGCGCGCTAAGCCCGAGGCCCGATGCTCGCGCTAGCCAGGCGCAGACCCTTTGGCCGTGGGCCGAACGCCGGGCAGCGCAGCCGCCACCAAAGCGCCGGAACCGCCACGGTGCGGCGAAGGCGCGACACGCCGACGGCGGCACTTCGACCTCAATTTCGGAGCGCCGCCGCAGCGTTATTGAGTCCGACGCGTCGTCGTCCTGCGCCCGGCGAGAAGGTCGCCAAAGGGCGGGTCGCTTGAATGATGGACCCTCGAAATGGAGAGGGCCGCCATCCCGGCGCAAGCCGAGAGGCGACCCTAGAGATTCAGAACGGCTTAGCGGCGCGTCCAATACAAACGTTAGCCCGAAAAACGGCCGAACGCAACGCGTCGACGAGACGCGATTGCACAGGGTTGGCGTCCGGCGTCGTTTTGTCAATCCTAGAGGCCAAACCGATCGTATCTCCATCCGCCAGCGCCGCCCCTAACTGGGATAGTTCATCGGTCGTCAGAATGCGCTCGCGTTTGCGTTCCCCGTAACGTTCGATTCCTACGGAGGCACCCGAATTGCGATCATCTTCGTCCCCCCGCACCGCCCAATTCCAACCGGCGAAAACCAGCGCCAGCGCTCGGTTCGCTTCATAACGACGGGCGGCGAGCTTGCCATGCAGCTTCGCTACATCTGCGCGCTGCCTTCGGCCAGCGCAGTAAAATGCTGCGGCAAAGCCTCAAGGCCTTTAAGTGTCGAGCTTGCGGCGTTGCGGCGGCCGAGTATTTCCGCAGAGGCCGCGAGGTGCCGATCAGCGCAACCGAAAGAAAAAGCCCCGGAGCCGCTGCCGCAGCCTCGGGGCCTCAATGTCGCTAACGCTGTCGCCCGCGGCTTGCGGGCGACAGACGAGCGAAGCCTCAATAAGAGGCGAGGACCGGCGCAGGAGCCGGGACTGGCGCCGCTGCGACCGGCGCAGTCCAGGCGCCCCAGCCCCACCACCAGCCGGGGGTGGGAACGCCGACCACAACGGGCGTGTAGACGAAGCCCGTGACACCGTTGGCAGCGGCGGCCTGGCACCATCCATGACGGCAGCCAATGATGTTGATCGCCGCCGTCGCGGGGAGCACTTCGATCACACCCGACCGATGCCAGGGGTGCACGTGCAGCGCCTTCGGCGCGGACAGAACCGCCTCGAAAGCAAACGCGGCGGAGGTTGCGCTGGCCGCCAGAGCGACGCCGGCCACCACAGTGAGGAATCTCGATGACATTTCTTCACTCCGTTTGAATCTCTTGGTGCCGCCGGAGTCTCATTCGAGCTCCAGGCAGCTGATAAACACCATTGCTGCGGTTTCGTTCCTGCTGGGGCGTGTGAATTACACATTTATGCTTAACGAGTCTTAAATAATAGTTGAAATCGCCCCATCTCTTTCCAAGCTCAGATCCCGACCTCTTGAAGAAATGCGTAGCTCCGCGAAAACATCCGCACAAGGGCGGCAGTGATCGGCCCCCAGCGACGGGTCCAGTTGGTATGTTAGTGCATTGTGGGCCTCTGCGCGAGTGCGGGCGGCGGAGCTGGTTGGGGTTGCGCAGCCGCCCGCACGGCAAAGCCAGGTATGAAGACCTCCGGTGCAGGAGGCTTGTAGCCCAATGATCCATGCGGACGCTCGGTGTTGTAGTGACGCCGCCAGCTTTCAATCACGACACGCGCTTCTTTAAGCGAATAGAAAATCTCGCCGTCGAGCAGTTCATCGCGCAGGCGCGCATTGAAGCTCTCGATGAAGCCGTTCTCCCATGGGCTGCCAGGCGTGATGTAGGCGGTTTTTGCGCCGACGGCCGCGATCCAGTCCTGAACCGCCTTGGCGATGAACTCGGGCCCATTGTCGGAACGAACATACACGGGCACGCCGCGCAGAATGAACAGATCGGACAGCACGTCGATTACCGCGGTCGAGTTGAGTTTGCGATCGATCCGAATGGCCAAGCATTCGTGCGTGAACTCGTCGACGATGTTCAACATGCGATATTTTCTCCCGTCATGGGTGCGATCCTCCACAAAGTCGTATGACCAGACGTGATTGGGCCGTTCGGCGCGCAGACGCACGCAGGATCCATCGGCGAGCCATAGACGGCCTCGTTTGGGTTGTTTGGCCGGAACTTTCAGCCCCTCGCGCCGCCAGATGCGCTCGACCCGCTTGTCGTTGACGATCCAGCCCGCTCTCGTTCGCAGCATCTCCGCGATCTTGCGATAGCCGTAGCGGCCATACTGACGAGCGAGTTCGATGATGTCGGCTGTGAGCCGTTCTTCATCTTCTCGCCCCGTCGGAATACGGCGCTGCGTTGAGCGATGCTGCCCGAGCACCCTGCAAACTCGGCGCTCGGGCACGTTCATCCGGGATCGAACGTGATCGATGCAGGCGCGGCGACGCGCGGGGCTTAGAAGTTTCCCCGAGCAGCCTCCGCCAGGATCATCTTGTCCAGCGTCAGATCCGACACCGCCTTCCGCAGCCGGGCGTTCTCCGCCTCAAGCTCCTTCAGCCGCTTGACCTGATCCGCCTTCAACCCCCCGAACTCCTTGCGCCATCGGTAGTAACTGACCTGGGTCGTTCCGATCGAGCGCACGGCGTCCGCGACGCTTTTCCCTTGTGAAACCAGCACATCGACCTGGCGCAACTTCGCGACGATCTCCTCGGGCGTCGGTCTCTTCCTCGGCATAACGGTCCTCCTTTTCCTGTCCGAAGACATACTTCAAGGTGGACCCGTTCAATGGGGGTGGATCACGCACAAGGGCGGCAGGAGAACCCGGAGCCGACGAAGGCGCCAAAATGGCGCGCGTCCATGCCCTTCGCGAGGGCGAGTGAACGGCGCCTTTCCCGCGTTCAGCCACCCATGGGGGCGGAACATGGCGCGGGTCTACAGCCAGGATCTGCGCGATCGCGTGATTGACTCCGCGTCGGCTGGGCTTTCGGCGCGCGGCGCGGCGGAGCGCTTTGGGATCGGCGAGGCGACGGGGCTGAGGGATTGTGCGTTTCGGATTGGATTGAGGCGCGCTGGGGTCAAAGCCGCTCCGACCCGAGCCGCCAGCGCCGGATTTGGGCGCGCGACACCAAATAAATCTGGTCGGGCGGATTGCGTTCGGCGAGGTCGACCAGCGAGCTATCAACGCCCATGCGGCGCGCATAGTCGGAAAGCTTGCGGCGCATGCCGCCGTCGTCGAAATTGCGCTCTCCGACGATGCCGCCTTGCGACACGTCGAAGCTCGTCGTGTAGTTGTACATCCGGTGGAGGCCGACCTGGCTCTGCGGGGGGATGACGCGCTTCGTGCCGCCCATCAGCGCATAGACGCAAGCGGAATAGCAGATCCCCGACGAGAAATTGCCATCGTAAGTCAGTCTGTCTCCGGGCTGCGCGACCACCACCGCCATGCCGAGCCGGCGGATCGTCGCGCCGAGCTCCATCGCCGCCTGCACATGGCCGCCGGGCGAATCGAGCAGCAGGACGCGGCGCGCCCCGCCGCCGTTCTGCTGGAGAAAATTGACAAGATTCTGCGCGGTTCCGTCGTCGATCTGCCCCTGGGCCGAGATCGCCTGAGGGCAATCGCCGCGGCAGTCCGCCGAAGCGATCGAGACGAGAGAGAAGCTCATCGTCTCCCCGGCCCTCGCCGGCAGTCTCGCCGCCACAAGGGCGAAGAGGCAGAGCCCCATCGCGAGCCGATGGAAGAGATCGGCGCCAATGCGTCTCATTGTGAACCCGCCTTACGCCCAAGTTTTGAGCTATCCTAATGCGTCGCGGCGGCGGGCTGAAGGGCGTTTCTCGGCCTGGGGGCCATTCTTGGGGCGCCAGGTGCTTCAGCGCGTTGCTATCGCTGCGAAGGCTTCAAAATGGCGCTTCTGTGCCCTTCGTGAAGGCGACAGAATGGCGCACGCCCGACACCGAACCCTTCTCAGGTAGATAGTGGAATAGGGTTCCAAGCGTCGGATTGACCACTCGCGGGTTCGATTCACGACAGCCTGACCGCGCCCTTGCGCGCGCTGCCGATGGCCGTCAAAGCGTATGCCGAGAGCGTCGGAAGGGCGCGCTCAATCGTTAACTATGATGTGACTTCACCGCCGAGCGCTTTCGACCGTTATCTTCCCGCTCACAGGTTCCGTGGATTCCTTGTCGCCTCTCGCTCATGGAATGCCGCGATGCTCACCCGCGCTATGCTTTCTCGCCTCCTTTTCACTCTCGGGCTGCTTGCGATCTGCGCCCTTTGGGCTTCGGCCCGGCGCTCGCCGATGCTCCACAAACAGTCCCCCGGCCACTTCGCCCTCGCTCTCGCGATAGGCGACCGCTGAGGCGGCGACGTGTCTATCGCCACCGCGGCGGCACGGCGCTCACCTGCGCGGGGGGAGGACGCCGTCAGCAATGGGAGCGGCTAACGCAACCGAGGGCCAAAATTGCCCACGGTTGACGATGCGCGCGCGGGGGCGATTTTGCGTTTTGAGCTCCTTGACAGAGGCTTAGATCCAGCTAAATCCGACCTAACGTTTGGCAAATTGCAAGGGTGAAGATGGTCACTGTTGAGTTCTATAAGACGGACATTGGCGGCGTCGAGCGCGTTACAGAGAGCCTTCGAATGCCGCGATTCGCTGACAGACAGTCATTCATTCTATGGGCGCAAATTGGGCTCCCAAATCGACGCAGCGACCCTAACATTGAAGAATGGCCAGAAGCCGTTCGTGCAGTCGATCAAAGCGGAAATGAACTATTCCGATGGAGCCTCCCGGATCAATCGCAAGCTTGAAAACCCACAAGGGCAAGTCGCCCGCCAACGCTCTCGGCGACGACCTGGACGCGATCTCTGGCGCGAGCCTCGATAAGGGCAAAAATGGGCTACAGGTCCGCCTTCCTCGCCCTATTTTACCTTTCCGAGGCTATAGCCCAACCCCCTGCCCGGCGCGAGCTGGGCATTTTTCTGTGAGCGGCGGCCTACTCGTCATTCTCGGCGTTCAAATCCTCGACCGGGATCGACGCCGGACCGCCACCCTTGGTCTTCCGCAGCCTCACGCCCGCCCCGCCGCCGCCTCGGGCTTGGGCCCCCCCGCGCCCTACGTCGCGTCGGGCCTTGCCGCGGCGTGCGTCATCGGCGCTGAGGGGCGTCTAGATCGGTGGGGAGAGATCCTCGCGGCGCGGGAGCTGAGTTCGGATCGCCCCAACGATTTGCTCGATCTTGGCGTTCGCCTCGGTCGCCCGCTGACGGCCGACTCTCGCGTCTGCTTCGGTCAAGCGGAGGCGGTCTTCCGTCTTGGACAATTCTTCGGATTTCTTCGCCAGCTGTCGACGAGAGATCTCGAAATCGGAGCGAGTCCGCGCCAGCGCTGCGGATAATTCCTGCACCGCCGCTTCCGCCTCTTGTAGCGCCGCTTCGGCGCGCTCGGCTCTCGCCTCCGTGGCCTTCAACTGCTCGACGAGCGAGGCGGTGAGGTCTTGCGCGCGCGCAACCGCGTGCGCGGACTGCTCTTCAAGTTCTCTGATCGCTGCGGCAGCGTCCGACACCATCTCCAGCGCGACGGCTGCGTTGTCGTTTGACTGAACAGCTTCCCGCTGGCGATTCTCAGGGCCTGTCGCCTGAAAATCGAAGTCGTCTCTGGGGACAACTTTTCCGGCGAGTTTGTTGACATCGAGCAAGTTCATCGCAGGGCTCCGATCTGACCCATCTTTGCCATTCAGCGGCACACGCGAAGCACCCCTCCCTCGTCGAGAGAGTGCCGCGCCCTCGAATGTAAGGGCGCGGCGTCTTTTGTAATGTAATTCGCAGGGACCAGCCTGCCTCTAACAATAGCGACGGTGGTGCCGCACGCAGCCACGCACCTAGTAGTAGTAACGCCGCACAGGAGCGGTAGCCGCTCCAACAACTGCGCCAGTCGCAGCTCCTAGCGCCGAATAGGCCAAGACCGGGGCGGCAAGGCCGCCGGTAGCCACGGTGCCGATTGCCGCACCGCCGAGGCCGCCAATCACAGCGCCGCCCGCCGCCCGTTCGCCGGGCGTGTAGCAGCCGACGAGCGGCAGCGTGGCCGTCAGCATGGCGGCGACAAGGAATGGTTTTTTCAGCGTTCCGCCGAAAGCGAGACTGGCCATTGAAGTTCCTCTCCTTTTGATGTGTTTCCGTCCGTGTCGGTCGAATTCGCCAAGGGACGGCCGCGAAGGGCGGATGTTTCTCCGCAGTGGATGGATGACATTGCGAACCAAATCGCCTCCGGCAAACCCGGGGCGGTTCGGGGCCGATCGCCCCGGCCCCGTCGCGCTCGATCCTCGCGTAGAGGGCTCAATTGCCGTCAAGGGATAAGCGCCATTGCGCCTTTTTCAGCCTCAGCCCTTGTCCTTCCCCGTTGTCTTCGACGAACACGATGCCGGCCGATTCAAGGGCCGAGCGGAGCTTGGCGATGGTCGACCGGTCCGCCACCAAAGGCCCGGGCTTGGCTTCAAGCCGGCGCACCGTGACGTGCGCGACGCCCGCCGCCTCGGCGAGAGTCTTCTGATCCCAGCGGAGAAGCATTCTGCCGGCACGGATAATTTCGGAGGTTAGAGGCGCGCTGATCTCTTGTTGCGATACCTGGTGTATCATGAGTCTTGACAGCCCTTCTTTCGAGATACATCATGTATCACAGATGAGATACATGATGTATCACAGAGTGCCCGGCCGAGCAAGCGCCGCCGAGCCCATCTCCGCAAACTTGCTTGGCTTGTCCAAAGCGGGTCCACCAATTTCAGCGGTAGCGCCATCATGAAAGAGGCTTTCTTGCTCCCCGTGGGGCGTTCTGATGGCCAGCGTTCGCAGCCTGACCGTTCACAACCTCAGGCTTGATGAGAGGGGCAGGCATCGTGCGCAGTTTTGTCCGTATTCTTACTCTGCTCATCGTCGCTACACTCAGCTTCGTGGTCGGCGTCTACGTGGGACCTACGAAGGAAGGGAAGGAGCTGCGCGCTTTAATCACGGCAAGGATCACGTCTTTGCGCAGCGAACTGCAGCGGAAGTTCGAAGAGGTCAAAAGCGCTCCTGAGCCCACGGCGCCTGCCTCTGGTGAACCGGAAACCGGCCCTGGAGCGCCCACGCCAAACGAGCCCAGCGCGACGCCGGCGTCGACAATGGAGGGCGGCAAAACGGTAGCCGCGCCTGCTCAGACGCCTCTCTCTCCTTCCGGGCCCTCCGATTCCACGGCTGTGGCGCCTGCCGCTCCCCCTGGTGAGCAGACCGCGGCCCCACCCGTGACCGATACGCCGCGCGCCGCTCAGGCGCCCGTCAATCCCGCTTCCAAACCGAAGCCGCCGCCGAAACCCCCCACGAAGCCGAAACCCAAGCCCGCGGGCACCCAGGTTGACGCTCCGTCCGAGTGAGGCGCTCTTCTGTTGATCCTGAGGGCAAACTAGGGGGAAGGAAATGGACAACTTCTTCTGGGCGGCTGCTGCGACGGTGATCGCCGCCGCAGCGGTAGGACTCTTCTTGCTTTATAAACCGGCGAAGAACGCGCCGAACGCGCCCGCGCCGATCGCGTCGCTGGCTGCTCCTCTGACAACAGCCGGGCCGGAACCTGCAGCGGCGGAAGGGGCCATAGCCGAACCCGCTCAAGCGCCCGCGCCGATCGCGTCGCTGGCTGCTCCTCTGACAACAGCCGCGCCGGAACCTGCCGCGGCGGAAGGCGCCAAAGCCGACCCCGCTCAAGCTCAAAGTGCGCCCGCGGCGCCGACGCAAGCCGCCGAAACGTCGGCCGCCGCTCCGGCCACCCCGGCGCCAACCGCATCGGCCGACCAGGGAAAGCCGTCCGTAAACAAGGCCAAGGCCAAGGCTAAGGCCACAGACCACAAGGCCAAGGGCGCCGCCCGGGACAAGGCCAAAGCCAAGGCTAAAGCCACACACCACAAGGCCAAGGGCGCCGCCCAATGACTCGGATGGCCGGCCCCGCGAGGGTCTAGAAGCAAAAAAAACGCCGCGCCCATACATCCGGGGTTGCGGCTTTTCGTGGCGACGGCTGAAACCCTCAAGTTGTTGAGGATAGGCAACAGCCCGAGTCCGGGGTTTTGTCAGGCGCGGACTTACTCGCAAGCCTTCCCTGCCGCTCGCCAATCGTTCCCAGTGAAGGGTCATTTTTGGCGCATCCGTGCCCTTCGCGAAGGGGCAGAAATGGCGCTTCTTTGCCCTTCACGACGGCTCAATATGCGCGAAGGCGACATTCTGGTGCCCGCCTGCGCTTCCCGCCGCTCATTTCATTCTGAACTTGTAACCACGCGGTAACCACGCGGCTCCGCTTACGCTTAGCCCCAGCAACGGAATGGCCGCGCTCACGTCTCCCGGTTGCGCGCGAGTGCGCGCCGGTTCACGTCTGTTCATCGAAAGTTGCAGGAAAGACTGGCGCGCCCGAAAGGATTCGAACCTCTGACCCCCAGATTCGTAGTCTGGTGCTCTATCCAGCTGAGCTACGGGCGCATCGCAGACTGTGGCGCCAGCTCGTTTGCGAGCGCGCCCAAGCGACGCCGCGTCTTTTAACCGCATCGTGACGCATTGGCAATAGCGCCCCGCGAAGCTGCGCTGCAACCGATCCAGGCGTTGTTTCAAGGCCTTGCGCCGACAGCCTGCGACGCCATGGACGAGCCCGGACGTCCGGTCGCGCTCCGCAGGGAGATAGGGCATCACGCCTTCCGCCGCGACTTGACGTGGGCCTGATCGGGCGGGCATGGGAATGCTACAGTGAAACCCTTGGAAATCCGATGATCCGCACCGCGCTGATGAATGTGATGACCGCGGCGGCGATCAAGGCGGGCCGCGGCTTGAAGCGGGACTTGGGCGAGGTCGAGAACCTGCAGGTCTCGGTCAAAGGCCCCGGCGATTTCGTCACCGCGGCGGACAGGCGCGCCGAGTCCGTGCTCTTCGAGGAGCTGTCGCGCGCAAGGCCCGGCTATGGCTTCGTGATGGAGGAGGGCGGCGTCGTCGAGGGCGCCGATAAGAGCCACTGCTGGCACATCGATCCGCTCGACGGCACCTCCAACTTCCTGCACGGGATTCCGGTCTTCGCCGTCTCGCTCGCGCTGGAGCGCGAGGGCCAGCTCGTCGCGGGCGTCGTCTATAATCCCGCGACTGACGACATGTTCATCGCCGAGAAAGGTCAGGGGGCCTATCATAACAATCGACGCATGCGAGTCGCGTCGCGCAAGAGTCTGGCTGAATCGATGATCGCCTGCGGCATTCCCCCTCTCGCTTGGCGCGAGCGCCACGAGCGCTTCCAGATCGAGCTCGCCGCGGCAATGGCCAAGATCGGGAATATCCGCCGCTTGGGCGCCGCCTCCATCGATCTCGCCATGGTGGCCTCCGGGCGCTGCGACGGCTATTGGGAGCGCGGCATCAACTCCTGGGACATTGCGGCGGGCGTCGTGCTTGTGCGCGAGGCCGGCGGCTTCGTCACCGATCTCGTCGGCGGCGGCGACATGCTCCGCCGGAATGAGGTCTGTGCAGGCAATGAAACGATCCATCGGCTGCTGCTCGATCTCGTGAGGAAAGCATGAGCCGATCCTCTCCCGAGACGCTCGGACGCTGGCGGATCGCGCTACGCACGGGAGCGGAGACGCAGGAGCTCCTCGCCCTTTGGGTCGCGTCCTGGCGTGCGACCTACGCCGACATCGCCTTTGAAGCGCGTTGCGCCTGGCTCCTCGACCAACTCGCCACGTTGGAGGCTCAAGGCGCGCAGACGCTGTGCCTTTGGGAGGAGGCCCCCAAATCTCTCTTGGGCTTCGTGACGATCGACCCCGAGAGCGGATGGCTTGATCAGCTCTGCGTGCATCCGGAGCGCTTCGGCGGAGGCGTCGGCGCGGCTCTTCTCGCCGCCGCGCGGGAGCGCTCGCCCCGCCTCATCCGGCTCGACGTGAACGCCGACAACGACCGCGCGGTCCGCTTTTATCAAAGGGAGGGATTCAGACGCTTCGGACCAGGCCAGCAAAGCAAGTCGGGGCGCGAGACACTCGTGCTGGAATGGCGCCCCTCCGCTGCCGAGCGATCCAAAGAGTCTTGAGCGCTCAGGCGACGAGGCTCGCGTCCTGGTTCGGCACGGACAACCCTTCCTCGGTCAGTCCATATTCCTTCATCTTGCGGTAGAGGGTCGACCGGCCGATTCCCAGGCGGCGAGCGATCTCCGACATCTGTCCGCGATAGTGTTGAAGCGCGAAGCGGATCGTCTCGGCCTCGAGGTCCTCGAGCTTGCGCATGTCGCCGCCCTTTCCGAGCAATCCCAGCATGTTGGGGTCCCGGACCTCGATGCGCACAATCTCGCGCTCGCGCGCCGCTCGCGGCTCAGGGAGGCTCGGCGCCGCCGGCACACGCACGTCGAAGCCGCAGACATGGTTGGCGATTTGGGGAAATTCGGCGACCGTCAATTCGTCGCCTTCCGCGAGCACCACCGCGCGAAACATGGCGTTCTCGAGCTGACGGACGTTGCCCGGCCAATCGTAGGAGGCAAGGAGGCACATCGCCTCCGGCGAGACGCCACGAATCGTTCGTCCCTCCTCTGCGGCAAAGCGCGCGCAAAAGCGACGGACAAGATCGGGAATGTCCTCCTTGCGGACGCGCAGCGGCGGGATGCCGATCGGAAAAACGTTGAGCCGGTAGAAGAGGTCTTCACGAAACTGGCCGTGCTTGACGAGCTCGATCAGATTTTGATTCGTCGCGGAAATCAGGCGAACGTCGACGCGGACCGGCCGCTTCGCGCCGATCGGATCAATCTCTCCCTCCTGCAGCGCGCGCAGCAGCTTCACCTGCAATTCAAGCGGCAACTCGCCGACCTCGTCGAGGAATAGCGTTCCGCCATTCGCCTCGACGAATTTGCCCGCATGCTTCTCGGTGGCCCCGGTGAAGGCGCCTTTCTCATGTCCGAAGAGGATAAATTCGACCAGGTTCGTGGGCAGCGCACCGCAATTGACCGTCACGAAAGGCTTGCCGCGGCGATCGGAAGCGCCTTGAATGGCGCGCGCGACGATTTCCTTGCCGACGCCCGATTCGCCCTCGATCAGCACCGGTATGGTCGAACGCGCGGCGCGCTCCCCCAACCGGATGACGCGCGCTAATTCGGCGCTCCTAGAGACGAGGTCCTTAAAGGTCAGAACGCCCTGGGCCCGGCGCGCTGCGCGGCGCACCTCGCCAGCGAGCGCGTCGGCCGCAAGCGCGTTCTTGATCGAAATCTGCAGACGTTCCGCTCCAACGGGCTTCACGACGAAATCCGAGGCGCCCGCGCGCATCGCCGAGATGACGGCTTCGATCGAACCATGCGCCGTCTCCACGATGACCGGCGTTTGCAGCTTCTCGTCCCGCATTCTCGCGAGAACGCCCATGCCGTCGAGATCGGGCATGACGAGGTCGAGAACCAGCAGCGCGATCGGCGCAGAATCCGAGGCCGTGAGGCGCGCCAACGCCAACTCGCCGCTCTCGACGGATTCCGTTTCGTAGCCGAATCGACGAATCATCGCCTCCAAGAGCCGTCTTTGAACGGGATCGTCATCGGCAATGAGAATCGTCGAAGCCATCGGCGCCCGTCCCCCCTGCTATTGCGGGGGACGAAATCTTTTCCCACGCTTACGGATAGAGTCCAGCAACAGGGTAAAGTTGAAGTTAACTCCAATGCGCTCAGCGCTATATGATCCTCAAAGCGAATAACCGAGAGCTTCGCCTATGAGGATCTTGTGCGCGCCTCAGGCTTCTTGATCGGCCGCCGTCCGCGCCCTAAGAGGCGAAGCACGCGCCGTTCGCGCCTCTCGAGGAGCACCCCATGCCAATCCCGACAGCCGTATCCGATCTCGGCCCCTTGCCGGAATGGAACCTCGGCGATCTCTACCCGGGGCCCGACTCTCCGGCTTTCCTGGAGGATCTCGACCGCGCCGCTCGGGATGCGCACGAATTCGCCGAAGACTATCGCGGCAAGCTGGCGACGCTCGCCGCCTCGCGTGACGGGAGCGAGAAGCTCGGCGCCGCGGTTTCCCGTTATGAGGCCCTGCAGGATCTCTTTGGGCGGCTCATGTCCTATGCGGGGCTTTTGCACGCCGGCGACGTGAGCGATCCCAAGCGCGGCAAGTTCTACGCCGACGCTCAAAGCAAGGTCGTCGAGGCTTCGACCGCGACGCTGTTCTTTCAGCTCGAGCTCAATCGCATCGACGACGCGCTTCTCTTCGCTGCGGCCGAGAAGGCGCCGCTGTCACGCTGGCGGCCTTGGCTCGAAGACATCCGTAAGGAAAAGCCCCACGAACTGGAGGACAGGATCGAGGAGCTATTCCACGAGAAGTCGCTGACGGGCTCCGCCGCGTGGAACAGGCTCTTCGACGAAACGATCGCCTCTTTGCGCTTTCCGATCCTGGGCCAGGAGCTCGCGATCGAGCCCGCGCTCAATCTGCTCCAGGACGAGAAGGAAGCAACTCGCCGCGCCGCGGCCGAAGCGATCGGCGCGACGCTCAAGGCGAACCTCCGCACTTTCGCGCTCGTCTCCAACACGCTCGCCAAGGACAAGGAGATTTCCGATCGCTGGCGACATTTCGCCGACGTTGCGGATTCGCGCCATCTTGCGAACCGGGTCGAACGCGAGGTCGTCGAGGCGCTAGTGGCCGCGGTGGAGACAGCATATCCGAGGCTTTCGCACCGCTATTATCGGCTGAAGGCGAAATGGTTTGGCAAGGACGCTCTGGATTACTGGGACCGCAACGCGCCGCTGCCGATGGCGCCGGCGAAGCGCTATTCCTGGGGCGAGGCGCAGAACGTGGTGCTTTCGGCCTACGCCGGCTTCGCGCCGCAAATGGCGCGCATCGCAGGGGATTTCTTCGAGAAAAGCTGGATCGACGCGCCGGCCCGGGCCGGCAAGGCGCCGGGCGCCTTTTCGCATCCAACCGTGCCCTCCGCGCATCCTTATGTCTTGCTCAATTTCCAGGGCAAGCCGCGCGACGTCATGACGCTCGCCCATGAGCTCGGCCACGGCGTGCATCAGGTGCTCGCGGCGCGGCAGGGCGCGCTGATGGCGCCCACGCCCCTGACGCTCGCCGAGACGGCGTCCGTTTTCGGAGAGATGCTGACCTTCCGCAAAATGCTGGCGGACGCCGAGGACAAGGTCGAGCGGCGGGCCATGCTCGCCTCCAAGATCGAGGACATGCTCAACACGGTGGTGCGGCAGACCGCCTTCTACAGCTTCGAGCGCAAGCTGCATCTCGCGCGTCGCAGCGGCGAGCTCACCGCCGACGAAATCTGCGAGCTCTGGATGGGCGTGCAGAGCGCGAGCCTCGGGCCCTCAATCCGCCTCGGGCCGGGCTATGAAAACTACTGGGCCTACATCCCCCACTTCATCCACTCGCCCTTCTACGTCTATGCCTATGCATTCGGCGACTGCCTCGTCAATTCGCTCTACGGCGTCTATGAGAAGGCGCATGAGGGCTTCGTCGAGCGCTATTTCGCGCTGCTTGAGGCCGGCGGCTCGAAGCCCTACGCCGAGCTGCTCGCGCCCTTCGGGCTCGACGCGCGCAATCCCGCCTTCTGGTCCATCGGGCTCGACATGATCGCGGGGCTCATCGACGAGCTCGAACTGATGGAGGCTTGACCGGCGGCAACTCGGGCGTCGAGGACGCGCCTTCCCCCAGGTCAAGCTGAGTTTGCAGCTCATCCGCGAAGGCCTGGATACGATGCGCGTTCGCGCCGAAGTCATGGCGCCCATAGCGGGAGGCCGAGCGCACGTCGATGCGTGTCTGCCCAGGGAGAGGCCGCAGCCGCACCGTCACATCGACGTCGAAACCGAGAATGCGGCTTGTGTCGAGAAAATCGAGATGCGCTTCGCCGGTGCGCGGGCTCGCCGCACGCTGGTCGACGAGGCGCCAGCCGCGCGCTGCCGCCGATCTGATGACGAGCGGGATGGCGTCCTCCGTCTCGATGTCGAGGACGATCGGCTCGACGTCGGGATAGGCCGCGCGTTGGCCGGCGCGCGCCTCGGGCGAAGGATTGGGGTGCGAGACGCCGCCGCGCGCCGCCAGCGCCGCTGAGGAGCGTGAGAAGTCCGGCGGATCGGCGATATCCGTGGAAACGTCCGCGAGCCTGGGAAGCCTGACCGCCTGAAAGGCGAGATAGCTCGGATAGGCGAGCGTCGCGGCGATGAAGAATAGCCCGCCCAGCGCCACGCCAAGCCCGCGCGCGCCGCTACGCCAGATCGTCACGCAAGCCGCAGCGAAGAGAAGCAGCGCGCCGAGAGCGATCGCCACCGCGGCGCCAAGCGCCGTCAGCGCGGCCACGGGATCGAGAACATGCAGCCGCAGAAGCGCGACCGCGAGAGCGGCGACGACCGCCGCGAATAGACCGAGCCGGCGGCTCCAAAGGGCCGCCTGGGAGATGGGTTCGGGCGGCAGGTGACGACGCATCGAATTTCGTTCTCTTGAGCTTTTGTCCGCCGCAGGCTTCGCTAGGCCGAGAGGGGCTTGCGGGCATTATCGCGTGGCGCAAAGCCTGCGTAAAGCGCTGGTGGCGGGGCCTGTCTTAACCGGGCTTTAACAGGATGCCGACAATCTGATGCAGCTGGCGTCCTTGCTCTTCCCTCCCAAGTCGAGAGAGCCCCATGTCCAACCTGTTAGTGTCCGAGTTCGGCGAGTCCCCGCTTCCCAGTCCCCAACACGATCTCCTCGCGCGGCTCTATCGCGAGATTGGCGTTTCGGCCGTCGCCGCCGCGCTCGAGGTAGTAAACGAGGCCAGCAACGGCTCGCCCGCCAAGATCAAGAGCGAACCGCAAATGCCGGCGTTTTTGCGCGAAGAGAGCACCACGCTCGCCGCTTGAGCCGATGGACCGCGGGCCTCGGGGCCCGCCGTCCGCATTTCCGTCTAAGCGAGCCTTAAGGCTCGCGGTCCACGTTCACCTTGCTTACTCGATGATGCTGGCGACGACGCCGGCGCCGACGGTTCTGCCGCCTTCGCGAATGGCGAAACGCAGCTTCTCTTCCATCGCGATCGGCACAATCAGATGGACTTCCATCGCGACATTGTCGCCCGGCATCACCATCTCAACGCCTTCCGGCAGCGTCACCACGCCCGTCACGTCCGTCGTGCGGAAGTAGAACTGCGGACGATAGTTCGTGAAGAACGGCGTATGACGCCCGCCCTCTTCCTTCGTCAGGATATACGCCTCGGCCTTGAACTTCGTGTGCGGCTTCACCGAGCCCGGCTTGCACAGAACCTGGCCGCGCTCCACTTCCTCGCGCTTCGTGCCGCGCAGCAGGCAGCCCACGTTGTCGCCCGCCTCGCCCTGATCCAGCAGCTTCCTGAACATCTCGACGCCCGTCACCGTCGACTTCGCCGTCGGACGGATGCCGACGATCTCAACTTCCTCGCCGACCTTGATCACGCCGCGCTCGATGCGCCCCGTCACCACCGTGCCGCGGCCCGAAATCGAGAACACGTCCTCAACCGGCATCAGAAACGGCTGATCCTTCGGACGCTCCGGCTGCGGAATATACTCGTCCACCGTCGCCATCAGCTTCAGGATCGCGTCATGGCCGATCTCGGGCGTCTTGTTCTCCAGCGCCGCGAGCGCCGAGCCCTTGGTGATCGGAATGTCGTCGCCCGGGAACTCATACTTGCTCAGAAGCTCGCGAACCTCGAGCTCCACCAGCTCCAGAAGCTCCGGATCGTCGACCATGTCGACCTTGTTCAGGAATACAACCAGCGCCGGAACGCCCACCTGGCGCGCCAGAAGAATGTGCTCGCGCGTCTGCGGCATCGGGCCGTCGGCGGCCGAGACCACCAGGATCGCGCCGTCCATCTGCGCCGCGCCCGTGATCATGTTCTTCACATAGTCGGCGTGGCCGGGGCAGTCGACATGCGCATAGTGGCGCTTCTGCGTCTCATACTCGACATGCGCCGTCGAGATCGTGATGCCGCGCGCCCGCTCCTCCGGAGCCTTGTCGATCTGGTCGTAGGCCGTAAACGTCGCTCCGCCCGTCTCCGCCAGAACCTTGGTGATCGCCGCCGTCAGCGACGTCTTGCCGTGGTCCACGTGACCGATCGTCCCAATGTTGCAGTGCGGCTTCGTGCGTGCGAACTTTTCCTTGGCCATGGCCCTTCCGATCCCAATCCGCGGGCCGAGCCTCATGCTCGGGCGGCGCGGATTTAGGAGCAATGCGCAAATTCTTCAAGAGGCGCTGGAACAAAGCATGGCCGTAGGCCTGAGCCCCGCCGGGGCGGGCCGGTCCGCGGGCGCGGGACGAGACGGGGAGCCCTGCCCTTCATAAACCCGCAACGATGTGACAAGCTCGCCGACGACCTCAGCGACGCCGCGAACCACAGTCCCATGGAACATCTCCTTAATCAGGATCGGATCGTCCATATTTTGAGCGCCTATGGCTATGGGACGCTCTTCCTGGTGGTCGCTCTCGAATGCGCGGGCCTGCCGCTGCCCGGAGAGACGCTGCTCATCGGCGGCGCGATCTATGCTGGAGAAACGGGGGGCCTGAGGATCGAGTATCTCATTCTCGCCGCGGCGGCGGGCGCCATCATTGGCGGCGTCGCGGGCTACGGAGTCGGACGGGTTTATGGAGTTCCTTTGCTCGAGCGCTACGGGCGCTGGTTCGGGCTGACCGCCAAGAGGCTCACGCTGGCGCGCTACCTCTTCATGCGATGGGGCGCGTGGATCGTGCTTCTGGGCCGCTTCATCACGCTATTGCGCATTTGGGTCGGCGTCCTCGCCGGCGCCAATCAATTCGACGCCCGCAGGTTTCTCCTATGCAACGCGATTGGCGGCGTCGCGTGGGCGTTCGCCTTGGGCTTAGGCGCTTACGCGCTCACTTCGGCGTTCCGGCGCGTCGAAGGCCCCTTCGCCATCTGGGGGCTCATCGCGCTGCTTTACGCGCTCTTTTGCGCCTGGATTTACGTCAAACGCCACGAGGCGCGTCTCCTGCGCGAGGCCGAAGCGGTTTTCGCGGCAAAGAGCGCGGAGCGGGCGTCGTGACGGCCCCGCGCCGTCGGGCGGCCGGCAAAGCTCACGAAACCGCGCGCATCGAGACGATCTTCGAGCGCCTAGCCGCGGCGAATCCGAATCCGGAGGGCGAGCTTCACCATCACAATCTCTTCACGCTGCTCGTCGCCGTGGTTCTCTCCGCCCAGGCCACCGACGCCGGGGTGAACAAGGCGACCGCAAGCCTCTTTCGGCTCGCTACCACGCCTCAAAAAATGCTTGCTCTCGGCGAAGCGGGGCTGATCGAGCACATTAAAACGATCGGACTCTTCCGCGCCAAAGCCAAGAATGTGATCGGCCTCTCGCAGCTGCTCGTGGAACGCCACGGCGGCGAGGTGCCGCACGACCGCGCGGCGCTAGAGGCCCTGCCGGGGGTCGGCCGCAAGACCGCCAATGTCGTGCTCAACATTGGCTTCGGCGAGCCCACGATCGCCGTCGACACCCATATTTTCCGGGTCTCGAACCGGCTGCCGCTTGCGCAGGGCAGAAACGTCGCAGAAGTGGAGGCGGGCCTCGAGCGCCTCGTCCCGGATCGGTTCAAGCGCCACGCCCACCACTGGCTGATCCTGCACGGCCGGTACATCTGCAAGGCGCGCCGCCCGGAGTGCGGGCGCTGCCTCTTGTCCGATCTGTGCCGCTGGCCGGAGAAAACGATTTAATCCATCGCCTTATTCTGGTCAGACCCCGAGCGCATGGGTAATATCCGGAACTTGGTTGACCCCACGGGGAGAGGGATGAGGCGCCATCTGATCATCGCGGCCGCCGCCGCGCTTTGCGCGCTGCTTTCGGCCTGCGACAAATGCACCGGCGAGTTCCAGGAGCTGCGCGTCCCGGGGGCTCCGAAAACCTGCGCCGATCCCCTCCAGCGCTGACCGGTCGAGCAGCGCGTTCCGAAGGGCCGAGATGGCGCCAAAGCGCACGCATTTCGCCGACATGAAGCGTCGGGGTGAAAAAATCGTCGTCGTCACCGCCTATGACGCGCCGACCGCGCAAGCTGCGGCCGAGGTCGGCGTCGACATCATCCTCGTCGGCGACAGCGTCGGGGTCAACGTCCTCGGCTATGCGCACGAGCGCGAAGTGACGCTGTCCGACATGAGCCATCACATCGCCGCAGCACGTCGGGGCGCGCCAGAAACTTACATCATCGGCGATCTGCCCTTCGCGACCTATGAGACGCAGGCGCAGGCGCTCGCAAGCGCCAAGTCTCTACGCGACGCCGGCGCGAATTGCGTCAAATTCGAAGGCGCCGGCGTGGAGCTGGTGCGCGCCCTCAAAGACGCGGGCTTCGATGTATGCGGCCACATCGGCCTCGAGTCTCAACACCATGCGCAAAAGCGCCGCCAGGGCAAGACGGCTTCCGCCGCCTTGAGACTTCTGGAGGACGCGCGCGCGCTGGATGCAGCCGGACAGGATTTCCTCGTTCTCGAGCTCATCCCCGAGGAACTCGCCGCAACGATCACCCGAGAGATCGCCGCGCCGACGATCGGCATCGGCGCGGGCGCTCATACCGACGGCCAGGTGCTCGTCGTCAATGATTTGGCCGGAATCACGCGGCGCGAGTTCAAGCACAATCGCCGTTACGGCGCGGTGGGCGACGCTCTGCGATCCGCCCTCGCCGCTTATGCGGCCGACGTGCGCTCGAGAAACTTTCCCGGCCCAGAGCAGTCGTTTCGGCTGATCGAGGCGGAACGGGAGGCGTTCGAGCGGGCTCGCAGGGATTTAAGGAGAGACGCGTGAGTCAATCCGCCGCAGCTCCCATCGGCGTGCTGCTGGTCAATCTCGGAACGCCGGATGCGCCCGAGCCGAGAGCCGTGCGCCGCTATCTCGCACAGTTTTTATCCGACCCCCGCGTCGTCGAGCTGCCAAAGCTGCTTTGGGCGCCGCTTCTGCACGGGGTCGTGCTTCCTTTGCGCGCGAAAAAATCCGCGGCGGCTTATGCAGCCATTTGGGACGAGGCAGCGGACGAGTCTCCCCTGAGGTCGATCACGCGCGCGCAAGCGGAGAGGCTCGCTGAGCGCCTGAGAGACGGCGCCTTGGGCGCTGCGCCCGTGCTCGTCGAGTTCGCGATGCGCTATGGCGCTCCGTCGCTGCAGGACGGCCTCGCGGGTTTGATATCTCGCGGATGCGAGCGCATCCTCGTCATGCCGCTCTACCCTCAATACGCCGCTGCAACGACGGCGACGGTCTTCGACGCCATCGCGACACTCCTGACTGGCATGCGACGCCAGCCGACATTGCGCTTCCTGCCGCCCTATTTCGACGACCCGGCCTATATCGGCGCGCTTGCGGCGACGCTGCGCGCCGGCTTAGCGGCGCTCGATTTCGAACCGGAAGTCATGCTCGCCTCTTTCCACGGATTGCCGCAATCCCAAATTGACGCGGGCGACCCCTACAGAACGCAATGCGAAGCGAGCTGGCGATTGCTGTGCGAGGCGATGGGGGTCTCCGAGCGGCAGCTGCGCCTCTCCTTTCAGTCGCGTTTCGGCCGCGCCAAATGGATCGGGCCTTACACGGCGGAAGTCGTGACGGGCCTCGCCGGGGATGGAGTGAAACGTCTCGTCGTCATCACACCAGGGTTTTCGGTTGATTGCCTCGAGACGATCGAGGAGATCGGCGTCGAGACGCGGGACGCGTTTTTACAAGCGGGCGGCGAAAAATTCGCGCGCATTCCCTGTCTCAACGACAACGAAGACGGGATGCAGCTGCTTGAGACCATGGCGCGACGCGAGCTCGAAGGATGGGCTTGAAGTCTCGTCATCCTCCTTGACGGAACACGACATGAACGCGATGGGAACTGACACGCTGAAAAGGCAGGCTGCAGAAGCGGCTTTGGCCTACCTTCGGCCCGGCATGCGCCTTGGCCTCGGCACTGGCTCGACGGCGGCGCATTTCGTCGAGCTTGCCGGCGCCAGGGCAAGGGACGGCCTGGAGTTGTTGTGCGTTCCGACCTCCGAGGCGACGCGGGCTCAGGCTGAGCGCTGCGGACTGACGCTCGCGACGCTCGACGACTGTCCCGAGCTCGATCTGACGGTCGACGGCGCCGACGAATTCGACGGCAGGTTACGTCTCATTAAGGGCGGCGGCGGCGCGCTGCTGCGCGAAAAGATCGTGGCTTCGTCCTCGCGGCGCATGGTCGTGATCGCCGACGCCTCGAAAAGGGTGCAGACGCTCGGAGCCTTTGCGCTGCCGGTCGAAATCGATCCTTTTGGCGCAAAGAGCACGCTGCGGCGGATCGAAGCCGTTGCAAAGAGTCTCGGTCTCGTCGGCCGGGCGACAATTCGACCGACGGAGCGGGGCGCGCCCTTCGTCAGTGACGGCGGCCATCACATTGTCGACTGCGCCTATGGGGCCATACCGGATCCGGAGGCGCTGGCGCGCGCGCTCGACGCGACCGTCGGAGTCGTCGAGCACGGCCTCTTCCTCGGGATCGCGACCAGCGTGCTCGTCGCGAGCGAGACTGGCGTCGAAGCGCTCGGGGAACCGCCTTCCTGAAAGGCTGAGTGCAATCTGAGGTCTCACCACCTCAAAATTGCGGCGCCCCAGGTAAGCCCGGCGCCGATCGCCATCATCGCGATCACGTCGCCAGGCTTGAGCCGCCCGGCGCGGTTGGCCTCATCGAGCGTGATCGGCATCGACGCGCTCGACGTATTGCCGTAGCGATCGATATTCGTCCAGCATTTCTCGATCGGCACGCCAAGCGTCTCAAGCGCCGACTCGATAATGCGCAAATTCGCCTGATGCGCGATGACATGGGTCACGTCGTCAGCCTCGAGCCCCGCCTGATCCAACGCGGCTTTAACCGCCTCTGGCAAGAGACGGACGGCCGCCTTGTAGACCTCGCGGCCGCGCATCCTGATCCGCGCCGGACTTTCCGGCTCCTGACTTTTGGCGAGCGGCCCGAGGTCATGGTCGTAAATACCGAGAACGCCTGTCATCGAACCATCGGTGCGCAGAATCGAGGCTAGCAGCCCACGATCTTCGTCTAGCGCCGGAGCAAGCACCATCGCGCCGGCGGCGTCCCCGAAGAGCACGCAGGTTTCACGATTGGTCCAGTCCACCACACGGCTCAGTCTCTCGGCGCCAATCACCAAGGCCCGTTTGACCGCACCGCTTCGGATGAACTGATCGGCGATGACGAGCCCATAAAGCGATCCCGCGCAGGCGGCGGAAATGTCGAAGGCGGACGCCTTGTGGGCACCAATCTTGTTCTGAACGAAGACGGCGCAGGAAGGCGTGGGAGCGTCGCCAGTCACTGTTGCGACGATCAGCAGATCGATTTCTTCTGCGGACACACCGGCGAGATCCAACGCGCGGCGCGACGCCTCCGCGGCCATATCCGAGGTCTCTTCGCCTTCGGCGGCGATCCGCCTTTCTTTGATGCCGGTGCGGGTGACGATCCACTGATCGTTGGTGGCCACGAGATTTTCGAGATCGGCGTTGGTCAGAACCTTGAGAGGCGCGTAGGATCCGGTTCCGATAATTCTAGAAGTCGGCAAGTTGCTGGTCCCATGACTTGCGCCGGCGGAGCGCTCGCTGCGGCCCGTCCTCAATTTCCCCGAGCACTTCTACACTGTGACAGCGGAAAATTGTGTCCGAAAATGGTCCAGCCGGACCTTTGCCGGGGATCGCTTGAACGCTGCGCGCGGAAGTTCCCCGTTTCGTCACGGCACGACCTTCCGAGACGCTTTTCCCGACCACTGTGTCTTTTCCGCCACAGTCAAAAAATGCATAGCGGCCAGCTTTCCCACTTTTTTGAAACTCGCCCTAACGCGAGGTTTTCCAGGAGACTCCCGTCGATCACGGCGCCGTCGCGACGTGCTCCTCGGCGCGCTCGCGCATGGCCCGTCGCATGACTGCCGACGCGTTGACACAATCCTTACCAGATCGTTAACTTTCCTTCGGAATGAGGCGTAGGTCATGGGCGTGATGGGTATCCTTTGTCGTGGCGCAGCGCGGGACGGCGGCGTGAAGCCGGCCGATTTCTTCGCGTCGAGGATCGCGCGCCCCCAAGTCGCAAGCCACAACCGCACATCCGGCGTCTCCGCATCCGTCAAAGCCATTGGTGTCGAGACGCGGAAACGCCCTTCGGACCGGGCGGCGTCGACTGGCTTTGCAAATCTCGACCGGCCTTCCTTGATGTCACTCGCCTCGGGACGTGGCGGTGGCGAGGACGCTTTGCATTTTGCGCGAGCCGACGCTTGGCGTAGCCGGCGGTCCTCGACCTCGCTGGGGACGAACCGTCGCTCGCGCCTGCGATCTGCTTGCCTGCGATCCAAACAGCTCTCTGTGCGGCACTGCATTCAGCCATGCTCGCCAGACGTTTCTTCTAGTAAGGGAGCCGAGCATGCATCTTAGAGCCTTGGCGCTAGTCGCCGCGCTACTGCTTTCGGCTTGGGCTTGGCGCGCCTCCGGCGCCGCGGGCGCTTCGCCCTCTGCGCCGCCGTCATCGCCGGTGATTACGGCTACGACGCTGCGCCTTGCTCCGCCTCGACCGGCTGCCCCAAACTTCGGACGGACCGAAAAGGTCGAAACGCGCGATCAGAAGAAGCTCGCGGGGCTGCCGCGCCTTCGGGCGGTTATAGTCAGCCGCCGCGAGACGGCTCAGTGAGCGTTTAGCTGCTCTACTGCGCGAACCGCCCCTTGGCTCGGGCGTCCCTCATTTCGGCGCCTCGGGGAGCGGCCGCAACGGCGCGTAGTTGGCCGGAACGGGGCCGGTAAGCGAGCCGAGGAAGGCGACAATCGCGGCCGCGTCCTCGTCCTTTAACTCCTCGCCAAGCTGAACCTTGCCCATGATCTTGACCGCTCTCGGCAGTTCCGCCACCGAGCCATCGTGAAAATAAGGTGCGGTCTTCTCGACGTTGCGGAGCTGCGGCACTTTGAAGACATAGAGATCGGCTTCGTTCTTGGTTACCTCAAAGCGGCCCTTGTCCGGGTTGGGCGAGCCCGTCTCCTTCCAGTAGTCTTCCGCGATTCCGAATTTCTGGAAGGAGTTACCGCCGAGGAGCGGGCCGTTGTGGCAGGAGACGCAGCCCGCCGAGATGAACTTTTGCAAGCCCTCCCGCTCCCTTTGCGTCAGCGCCTTGGCGTCGCCCTGAAGGAAGGCGTCGAAACGGCTGGGAGTGAGCAACGTGCGCTCGAAGGCGGCGATGGCGACGCCCCAGTTCTTCTGATTGATGGGGTCGCTTTCACCCGGAAAGGCCTTGGCGAAGAGGTCGTCGTAATCCGGAATGGCCTTCAGCTTCGCGACGACCGTGGCGAACTCGGGATTGCCGAAGGTCGCGGGGCCGGTCGGCGACTTTTCCGCCTGCTCTTCAAGCGACTCGCGGTCTCCACGCCAATGCTGCTTGAAATTCAAGGATGCATTGAAGACCGACGGCGCATTGCGCGCATTTTCCTTGCCATTCACGCCGATCGCCTTGGGCAGCCCGTCCGTGGCGGCTAAATCCGCCTGATGGCAATGGCCACAGCTCACATTGCCGTCGGCGGAGACCCGGTTCTCATAGAAAAGCCTGCGTCCGAGCTCTGCGCGCAGGCCCGCTCCCGCCCCCGTCGGCAGCAGCGGCAGCGGCTGGAAATGCGTCCTAGCCTCCTCGACGAGGCTTTTCGCCGGCGCGCTCTTCGCGTTTCCCGTGCAGCCCAGCGCGGAGAGCACCGCGAGTCCCGCCACCACAAAAGTCCTGCGCATCCCTCGCCCCCGCATCAGTTTACGTAAGCCGAGCCCGAAGTCGTGGTCGCCCTAAGAAAAAGCCGGCGCCAAAGTCAGAACGGCCTCCCTGAAGAGTGCGCGTTCGGCTTTGCGCCGGCTCGAAAAGAATGCGAGGCGCGGCGGGCGGCCGGGCCTTGTCTGGTCGGACTTAGATTTCCGCCGACTCGTAAGCGGTGATTTCCATGCCGACGCAAACTTCGACGATGGTGGGCGTGGTCCAGGCCATGGGGTTCCTCCAGCTGTTTGGCGCAGGCCTCTCGCCCCGCCTTCTCGCCGGCGGGTTCGAGCTAAAAGACTTCTATCACGGGCTCAGGGCCCGCGCAATTCGAACCTTTTTAGACTCCCTTTTCGCTCCGGTCACGCTCGTCCGGCCCTCGCCCTCTCGAAGACGCCAGTTGCGGGCAAGCTGATCCAAATGATCGGAGCGAATGTAATTGGAAGCGCCGCGCCGCCCTGAAGATCCTGCCGATGAGACATATCCTTCAGTAGACGCGCAAATGTCTACGCCATAAGATGCGACGGCTTGCAATCTTGATTTTTACTGCTGTTTCTTTAGCTTTCGGTCAACGACTCTGGCCCAAGCCCGAGCGGTCGCGAGCGAGACCGTCCCCCCTGTCTTCGCGCTTGGCGCTGCGGCGAATTGCATGAACGGATGGCGAGCGCGCTCATGTGGCGCCTTCGGATCAAGACACGCGGCGGCCTGAATGACGAGCGCAGACAGCAAAGACGACGATCATGGCTCCGGTGAAGGGCAGCCGTGCGCGGGGGAAGACGGGGAAGACGAGGCCGCAGGCGGGACGCTCACCCGCGCTGATCTCGCACGGGCCATCCAAAGCGCCGTGGGCCTGCCTCGACGGGAAGCCGCCGAGCTCGTCGAGATGGTGCTGGGCGAAATCATCGGTCGACTGACCTTGCGCGAGGAGGTGAAGCTTTCCTCCTTCGGGACCTTCTCGGTGCGCAAAAAGCCGGAGCGAATCGGTCGCAATCCGCGCACCGGCGCTGGCGCCAAGATTTCTGCGCGGCTCGTCGTGACTTTCAAGCCCTCGAGCATTTTGCGCGCGCGCATCGAAGGGGGCGACGTTTCGGACGAGCTCGCCGCCGCCGGGGACGACACTCCAGCAGAAGCCTGAAGCGCGATCGGCTCGACCGCCTTCAGAGCTCAGGCCGCCGTGACGATCTCGAGAAAGGCGGCGAGGTCGCTCGTGACGAAATCGACATGGGGCTCCTCGCCCACGGCGATCTCCCAATGCTCACGCGCGACCGCAACTTCCGATGGCGGCTCGACCAGGACCGTGGTCACGCCGTGCCGATGCGGGATCTCGAGATTGCGGGCGATGTCCTCGAATAGCGCGGCGCGGCGCGGATCGATCGCGTGCTTCAGAAAGAAGCGTTCATAGACCTCGGCGTCGGGCTTGGCGACGAAATCCGCGGCGACGATGTCGAAAATGTCCTCAAAGAGATGATCGATGCCGAGCGCGCGGGCCGTCTCCACCGCATGCTCGCGCGAGCCGTTGGTCAGGATCAGCTTGCGGCCGGGAAGCGCGGCGATCGCGGCGGCGAGCGTATGATCGTGCTTTAGCGACGAACGATCGACGTCGTGCACGTAGCGCAAATAGGTTTCCGCATCGACGCCATGCTCCGTCATCAGCCCGCGCAGCGTCGTGCCGTAGCGCTGATAATAGTGCTTTTGCAGCGCGCGCAGGGACAGGCTGTCCAGTCCGAAAAGCCGGATCATGAAAAGGGTGATGCGGTCGTCGATCTTGGGCCAGAGATCGCTCGAGGCGGGATAGAGCGTGTTATCGAGATCGAAGACGAAGGTCTCGATCCCAGAAAAGGTTTTCGCGATGCGCGCCGCTTCGTCCGTGGAGACCGAAGCGCACAGCGCTGGCATCTTTTCGTCCCGCCTCACCGCGTGATCAGCGTGCCGGCGCCGTGGTCGGTCAAGAGCTCGATCAGCACCGCATGCGGCAGCTTACCGTCGAGGATCACGACGCCCTCGACGCCTCGCTCGATCGCATACATGCAGGTCTCGACTTTGGGAATCATGCCGCCGGTGATTGTGCCGTCGGCGATGAGGCCGGGAATGTCGCCGACCCTCAGCTCCTCGATGAGCTTCTTGTCCTTGTCGAGCACGCCCGGCACATCGGTCAGGAAAAGGAGGCGCTTCGCGCCGAGCGCGCCGGCGATCGCGCCCGCGAAGGTGTCGGCGTTGATGTTGTAAGTGTCGCCGTTCGACCCTTGCGCAATCGGCGCGAGCACCGGAATGAGCTCGCGCCCGAGCACCTGATCGAGCACGGTCGTGTCGACCTTGACCGGCTCGCCGACAAAGCCCAGGTCGACGCCGTCTGACGCCCCGGCTCGGGCGAGCTTGGCGGCCATGACCATGCGCCCGTCCTTGCCGCAAAGACCGATCGCGCGGCCGCCCTCGGCGTTGATGAAGCCGACGATCTGCTTGTTGATCGCGCCGGCGAGCACCATCTCGACGATGTCCATCGTCGCCTTGTCGGTGACGCGCAGACCGTCCGAAAATTGCGAGGCGATCCCAAGCTTCTTGAGCATGGCCCCGATCTGCGGGCCGCCGCCGTGCACGACGACCGGGTTCACGCCCGATTGCTCGAGCAGGACCATGTCGCGGGAGAAGTCGCGTGCAACCGTGTCGTCGCCCATCGCATGGCCGCCATATTTCACGACGACGATCGCGTCGTCATAGCGCAGCATGTGCGGCAGCGCCTGCGTCAGAATTTTCGCCTGCTGCAATGCGTCCGCCCTGGCGTCCTCGGTCATCTCGCGGCCTATTTGAAGGGGTTGCGCTCAGGGCTGCTTAAACCGGAGCGTCAGGCGATTTCAAGCGCTGGCGGCGATTTCAGCCTAAAGGCGGACTTGGCCTTCCGGCAAAGCCGCCGGCGCTCTTTCCGCCGCTTCGAGGCTGGTCTCGGGCCGCTCCCCCCGGGGCGGTCAGCCGGCCGCTTTTGCCGCAGCGGAATACTGCGAATAGGCCGCGA
Source organism: uncultured Alphaproteobacteria bacterium (assembly GCA_963829075.1). Lineage (GTDB taxonomy): Bacteria > Pseudomonadota > Alphaproteobacteria > Rhizobiales > Beijerinckiaceae > Methylocystis. Next base: position 181,559 of record CAWHHH010000004.1, read on the forward strand.
GCGCGTGGCTTGCATACATTACAGACGGGCCCCCGCCCATGTAGATCGCCACGCCCAGCGTCTCCATGATTTCATCACGCGTTGCGCCCCGATCCAGGGCCGCCTTGACATGGAAGGCGATGCAATCGTCGCAGCGCGCCGAAACCGCGATCGCGAGCGCCATCAGCTCCTTGGTCTTCGCGTCTAGGGCCTTCCCCGCGTGCGCTGCCATGGTTAGCGTCCCGAAAGCCTTCATCACTTCGGGCGCGCCGAGGCGCAGCTCACGCAAATTCTCGTTGACCGATTTCATCAACCCCGGCCAATCCTGCACCTCAGTCATGACCTGCCTCCCTACCAGGCTTAACAAGCGCGAGCGGCTCAGGCCTGTCGCGATCCCTCTCAATCAATCAACGACGCGCTGTAGCCGAGCGCGGTCACTGCGCGGGCCTCGGCGTCAACATCTCGGCGGCCGCGCGCTCGGCGGCCTGCTGCATCGCCTCGGGTCCAAGCGGGCCGATCAGCACGAAGTCGTAGCCCGCGGCGCGCCATTCGATCGCCGTGAGCGCCTGGTCGACCCGCGGCGCGAAGCGCGGGAAGCCCACCAACTCCGCCTTTTCGTAATAAAGCGCGACGCGCGCGCTGAGATCGCCGCGTTCATAGATCAGCACGCCCGCCGGACCCCGCAGCCCCGGCGCGACGCGGGCGCCGAGCAGCTTCAAGTCGAGGCTCGAGAGATCCGGAGCGCGGGCGAAGCCAAGCCGTAAGCGCAGGGCGTCGAGGAGCTCCTCCTTTTGCGCCGCGCCGAACTCGACGGGCCGCGGGTCGAAGACATAGGTGTGATAGGCGAGATCGGCCCGCTCAACATAGGAGGGCTCGGGCGCAGCCGGCGGCGCGACGCCGGGGCGCGTGAGCACGAAGACGGCCGCGCCGGCGATCGCCGCGCCGACGAGGAGCGCTCCGATGGTTGAGAGGAGCGCTTGCGCAGAGCGCCCGGCGGGCGCCTCCTCGAAGCGGCGCAGCGAGCGAGTCGAGTTCGACGGCCGTCCCCAATGGATCGCCCCGCTCTCGATTGGCGGCGCGCCTGCGGCGGCGTTTCTCTGCGCCGCATTCCGCAGCGACAGCGGCGGCCTTTCCTGCGCGACGGGCTCGAAGGCGGCGCGCAGCGCGGCGTTCTGCCGGCGCCAGCCTTCGACGAGCGCGGCGTCCTCGGGGCAGCTTGCGAGGTGGTCTTCGACGCGCCGGCGCTCCTCGGCGGAAATCTCATTGTCGACGAGCGCGTGGAGATCGGCTTCGTGGATCGCCGGAGAGGCTCCCATGGGTCGCGCCTATTTCACGAGCCGCAGATGGCCGCCGGCGCGACGCTGGCCGTCGGAAGGCGCGGGAGGGCGGAGATCGAGCGTCGAGAGCGCGGCGCGGGCGCGCATCAGTCGCGCAACCAGCGTCTCGCGTCGCGTCCCGGCGATTTCAGCGGCGGCGGCATAGGAAAACCCCTCGAGCGCGACGAGCAGGATCGCCGCCCGCTCCTCGAAAGGCAGGGAAGCCAAGCCCTGCGCGATCGCCGGGTGGCGCGCCGAAAGCTTCGCGCCCTCGAGTCCGGCTAACTCCTCGCGCGCCGCCGAAGTCAGCGCATGATAGGCGCAAAGGCGCGCCGCGCCGGGCTCGCTGCCCCGTAACCGCCGCTCCCGGATCGCCGCGGCCGCCTTGTCGATCGCGCTTTGAACGAGGTCGTCGGCGGCGACGGAGCCCGCCAAGACGCAAAGCGCACGCGCATAGCGCCGCAGCGCAGGCGTCGCCTCCTCGACCTCAGTAAATAGCGCTTCCCTGTCTCCCATGTCGCGATCCGAACGGCCCGGGCGGCGGCGGCCTTCAGCCGGTTGCGATGAATAATAGAACAGAGGGGCCCGCTTGGCCATGGTAGCCTCACGGGTTCGACGCATTCTGTTACGCTGGGCCAGCCTGCGGGGTTGACCCCGAGGACCCCGCCCTTTAGTGGGAGCCATCCGGCGCCTCCGCCGGAAGAAGCACCGGCGAAAGTCGAAGCCTTTGCGCTTCGTACTCTGCGGCCGCGGCGCGAAATCGCCGTCCCGTTCTTCGCCCTTGAGCGAGCGCGTAGCTCAGTCGGTAGAGCATCTGACTTTTAATCAGGGGGTCGTGGGTTCGAGTCCCACCGCGCTCACCAGCTAAGTACATGAAAAATAAAATGTTTATCATGGCCAGGGCCTGATCCCTCCAGGGCTTTTCTGGTTTGGTGACCAACTGGTGACCAGCTGGCAAAGAAGACAAGGCTTGAGCTTGGCAATTCGATTTTCCAATACATGAAAGCTCGCTCAAAAGTGCCGATACCGCGTTAAGCCATTGTTTTATCTGGAAAATTATCGCATTTGCTTTGATCCTCTCTTAGCATGGGCGTCTCACCCCTTGAGAAGGAGATCGAGCCCATGGCCATTCTAGACCAGCTTAAGCTAAGCAACGTAGCGCGCGGGAAGGAAAACTCGCCGGTGCAGCGTTTCAGACACCGCCTCATTGAGGCGATCCAGGTGCAGATAGATCTTGCGAAGGCCGATATCGCGGGCCAACCCTTGCAGCGAACCCGCGAGCGGTGGGTAAAGGTTGGCGCGACTGGCGAGAAGGAGCTTCGGCAGGTTCCAGTTCGCGTTCGACGCTGGTGGTGGAAGGACGAAAGCGGGGCGACGTTTATCACGCTGAAGTATGGGGCGACGCCGTTGGAGCTGGCGCCGGGTAAGTCGGCGATAGAAGTCGGCGGACTAGAAGATTTGCCGACTAAGCTCACGCTGATTTGCGACGCGATTCGCGCGGGTGAACTAGACGGTTGCCGCGCCAAGATTCCCAGCTTTGGCCGGGCTTCGCGCACGAAGCCCAAGGGGCCCGCCTCCCCTTCTAAGCCCTCGGGGGCAAAGGGGTAAGGGATGGCCCTCGAGCGCCACACACCCGCCCTTCAGGCTCCCCTCCAGCGGAAAAGAGGAAACGCCCGATAACGTTTCGGATGCCTTTCCGCGCGCGCCCACTGGACCGGGGGCAGTCGTTTACCGCGCCCGGTCCACGAGCAACTGTGTCTTCCCAAACAGCCATTGCTCGGTCGTCGATTGAGGCCCTGCCGATTCCGACGAAGGCGCCCGTCTATAACGGGATAATTCCGCCCGGGGATTCCGGGATAATGGCGCCCCCCTTTTACGAGATGATCCCGCCCGGGGCGCCGCGTTCGTCGGCTGTTGCGATTTGTCTCACCTGTTCGGGTTTTTGGTCAAGCGGTTTTGGCTCGTTTGCCGCGGACGCGTCGTAGGCTTTCCCCCGACAGCTCGATGCGATGGGCGTTGTGAACAAGGCGATCGAGAATGGCGTCGGCGTAAGTGGGGTCGCCAATAGCCGAATGCCAAGCCGTCACGGGAAGCTGCGAGGTGACGATCGTCGACCGGCGCCCGTAGCGGTCTTCGAGGATTTCCAGGAGATCGTGACGAGAGGTGGCGTCGAGGGGCTCGAGGCCGAAGTCGTCGAGGATCAAGAGATCCGCGCGGCCGAGGGATTTCAAGAGGCGCGGATGACGCCCGTCGCCGCGCGCGAGCGCCAGATCTTCGCAGAGCTTGGGCCAACGATGGTAGACGACGGAACGATTGTCGCGGCAGGCCTTCTGGCCGATGGCGCATGCCAACCAACTTTTGCCGACGCCCGACGGGCCGACCAGGGCCAGATTGTCGTGGGCGTCGATCCATTGGCCCTCAGCGAGCTTCTGGAACAAGGCGCGGTCGAGCCCGCGCGCGGCGCGATAGTCGACGTCTTCGACGCTGGCTTGCTGGCGCAGCTTGGCGGCGCGCAGCCGAGACGCCAGGCGTTTGTCGCACCGAAGAGAGGCCTCCCGATCGAGCAACAGGGCAAGCCAGTCGTTGCGGTCGAGATCTCTCGTCTCGTCGGTCTGGCTCAGTTCGGCGAAGGCCTTGGCCATTCCGTAGAGGCCGAGAGCATGGAGCTGGTCGAGGGTTGGATGTTTGAGCAAGCGGGCTTCTCCTTCAATGGTAGTAGCGCGAGCCGCGGATGTTGGGGTGAAGGATCGGGGCCGTCTCCGCGGCGCGTTTTTGCGCCGGCTTCCGATCGAGCTTGTGGTCGAGGATGGATTTGACGGAGCCGTAAGTCTTGGCGCCGATGTCGATGGCGCGCTCCGCCGCCGCCTCGAGGCGCTCAAGGCCGTAAGGCCCTGCGAGACGGACGATGCCGAGGCAGGCGCGGTAGCCTTGCTCGGGATGCGGCCTCGACTCCAAAATCTGCTCGCAGAGCGCCGCCGTCGCCGGGCCGATCTTGCGGGCGTCCTCGCGGATTCGCTCGATTGTCCAGCCCGCGTAGCGTCGATGGCTCGACGGCATGTGCTCAGAGATCGTCGTGTGCTTGTGGTTGCCGCTCATCCGCAAATGCACGGCGATGCGCTCGCCCTTGCAGAAAATCTCGACGCCGCGGACAGTCAGCCGCGCTTCGACCTCGGCGCGGGCGAAGCGATAGGGGACGCTGTAATAGTGCGCGCCGATCTCGACGTGATAATCGATGCCGACGCGGCACAGGCGCCACTCGCTGTATTCGTAAGGCTCGCCAGGCAAGGGCTTCAGCGCGGGGCGGTCGACCTCTTCAAGCAATTGGCGGCGGGTGACGCCGAGACGGCGGAGGGGTCGCTCCTCGTTGAGGCTTTTCAGCATCTCGCCGATCGCGGCGTTGAGCTCCGCCAGGCTGTAAAAGATCCGGCGGCGTAGCCGCCCGAGCAGCCAACGTTCGACGATCAGCACCGCCAACTCGACCTTCGCCTTGTCGCGCGGCTTTCTCGGGCGCGCCGGCAACAGCGCGGTCCCATAGTGCGCCGCCATGTCGGCATAGGTGCGGTTGACCTGTGGGTCGTAGAAGCAGGCTTTGACGATGGCCGTCTTGGCGTTGTCCGGCACGATGAGCTGTGGGACGCCGCCAATCGCTTCAAGTGTGCTGACATGAGCGTCGATCCAGTCGGGGAGCGTCTGCGTCCAGCTCGCCTTCGCAAACGTGAAGCTCGACGCGCCCAGAACCGCGACGAAAATCTGCGCCATGCGGACCTCGCCGGTGAGCCGGTCGATGACCACCGGCACGCCGTCGCCGGCATAATCGACGAACAGCCGCTCGCCGGCGGCGTGCGTCTGCCGCATCGTCACCGACAGCGTCTTCTCGAAGGCGCGATACAGCTCGCAAAAGCGCGAGTAGCGGTAGCCGTCGGGGTTATCGGCGATGTATTCGTCCCATAAAATCATCAGGGTGACGTGCTTGCGCTTCAACTCGCGATGCACGCCGGCCCAGTCCGGCTCCTCGACGCGTCGATGGCCGCGCTTGCTCCGGCGGTTGGCGTAAAGCGCCGCCTCCAGCGCGTCATCGTTCAAGCCCTCCGGCAGAGGCCAGGAAAGCCCGGCGCTCTCTGCGCGCTTGAGCGCCTCCCGCACCGTCGAACGCGGCGCGCCAAGGCGCCGGGAAATCTCGTGCGCTGAAACTGACTCGGATCTCAGACGAATAATCTCGCGCGCCTGGCGCATCGTGATCCGCTCCGCTGGCATCGATCGCTCCTCCTTGGATTGCCAAAGGAGCGACCTGATCAGGCCAACGGCGACGCCCGCCACTGCACGAAATTACCCGGGCGGGATCATTCCGTTACAGGGGGGCGGGATCATCTCGGAATCGGGGGGCGGCATCATTCCGGAATAAGGGGGCGCCTTCATCTCGTTACAGGGGGGCGCCATCAGTCGGAATCAGCAAGGCCCAGGCCAACGCTCCTCAGAGCTAACCCGGGAATGGATCATAGAAGACGACCGACCTCACGAGCTTGCCGCACGGCCACTTCATGCTCCGCTCCTCCCAGCCGGCACGCCTACCACCGGCGCACGACCGCAACTGTCGCGGGATGAGAAAGCCTTTCTCGCGCAACCAGCGCAAAATCTCAACGCGGCTCTCGGGCTCTTGCTCAAACCACTTCCGGAACGCCGCTGCATGCACCACGAATTTTTCCCGGCCATTCTCCATGAACCAAAAGCCCTGGCAATTAGTCTCATCGAAAGATGAGCTAACGACTCGCTGGCGAAGGCCACCACCGCGCAGTTTCTTCGACAGAATCTTCCTGCCCTTCGCGAGGGCGTTACCTTTCAGGGCGGAGGAGACGCCCCGACCGTGCCTCAAAGTCGCGGCGAGAAAGTGCCCTCGGATCATCTTGAGCAATCTCTGCCCATTGAAATCGATGACGCCGGCGTCGATTGCCAAGCGCCCGCCGGCATAGAGCAAAGAAAAGTTCTTGGCCGCGTGCTTGAGCGCTCCCATGAGACGTTCCGTGGGGATCCCCTGAATGAACTCGTCCATATAACCCCGGACTCGACGCTTCACCGCGCTGGGGTCGCGCATCACGTAGCGAAGAAATGGCTCCAACGCCACACCATGATGTGCTTCGCAGGCGTCGTGAAGCGCCGAAAGCTGTTGATGCGCCCAGGCCGTCCTTTTCTCGTCGGAGACGCCGCCGGAAAGCAGTCGATCCCCGTCTCAAATCCAGGTCTCGTTGCGGCCAGATCAATGCAGCGCGCCAATTCCCCCTCGTCGCGGTCCGCCTTCGCCAACTCGGCGTATTCGTCGAAAGAGTGCTCGGCGGTGGAGACGAAGATCACGCGATAGGCCGACGCACGTGCATCCGTAGCGAAAACAGACGCACTGTGGCGCTGGCGCTCCCGCCCTTCGCAGATCGCATAAATCGTATGCCGCAGTTCGTCATAAGCGCGCGGCTTCGACCTCTCGGCGAGCCCAAACTCGTTCAGCGGCAGCAAGAGGTCGCAGTGCATGCGACACAGCTCGCCTCGGGCCGCCCGCGTCGCCTCCCAATTCGGCAGATCAGGCTCTTTTCCAACGGTCGCTATTGAAGCTCCCGCCAACAAGACCGCGCTCTTTCCCGCCTTCGAGGCCCCATAAATGTTGATTCCGAAAGAGGGGTGCCCAACGATGTTGAGCAGCGGCGCAGCAAATCCCGCTGAAAGCACGACCATGCCAATGCTCGAGCAGGCGCAACGCGCAGCGACTTGCTCCTTCCATCCCGCTAGGTCTCCCGTTGGCTTGGCTTCCCCTGATACGTCATTTTCTCCGCCGAGCGGTGGTTCAATCTTTCTGATGCGACCGACCACGGAGTTGATGGTTCCCCAAGGAGTTACGAACGCTCGAAGATCCGGCCGCCATCCCGTGCGATGCGCATGCAGATACTTGGTCTTTGGCTCGGAGTTCAGAGCGTCGACGAGAAATTTCGGCGGCTGATTGGATGTGAACGGCAGGTCCGCATTATGTCCGATCAGGGTCTTGGAGATAGCGCTGGAATCAAGCAAGCCCTCGCGCGGGACGCTAATCTCGCCACGGCGATTGCCAACCTTCCGGAACCGTATCACCGAATACGCCTCACCGGTAGCCTCGTCTTCCGCATTCGCATAGTGAACGACTGCGGGCAGCCACTGAGTTTTCATCGACTCCTCCTGAATGTTCGACTTGTCGCGGTTGACGCAAATGGCGTCAGCCGACGTCATCAAATTGGTTGTGATCGATCTTTGCTCCTCGGCAATTCGCAAACGCGGAAAACGCGAAAAATCGCGAAACGCGCGCAGCTTCGAATGAGTTCTCCGCAAACGTCAAAAACGCGAAAAACGCAAAAACACGGTTATGCGCAGCGCGCTTAGCTACAGCCCTCGCTCCTCTGCAATTCACTGGAGTTCACTGGAGTTGTTCCCTGGAGTTCCCTAGATTCCTCCATCTCTTCCCCGAAGTCTTTCCTCCATCCCTTGAACGAATTCTTTCCTCCCTCCCTTCACCGAATTCCTCCCTCCCTTCACCTGATTTCCGGGATGGTTCCGACATCCCTTCCCTCGATTCACGCCGCATAGCCTTCTTCCTTCCCCAAACTTTGCCTCCACGAATACCCTGAACCGCCGATGTACCTGTGGGTCCCCTCCTGTCACTCGAGCACTCGTCTTCACACGTTGTCCATGCTTGTCCCTCTGGTACCTCGTGTTCACCCTGCTTTCCCGTTGCCGCTCCTTGTGCATCCTTGTCGCTTCTTCTGACGCTGACGATTCATCGGCGCGTGACGCACACGCAGAGCGTCACGCGCGGGGGTCGAGAGTCATCACCCCTTGCGCACGAGTTCGACGTCTGTCCGCCTGGCGATTAGCTCAAAGCCATGGAGGAAGAGGCGGGCGTCGAGACCCGCTTGGTCGAGAGCGAGCGCCAGCTCGAGTTCGCTCGAGCTGGCGCACCGGCTTGACGCGCGAGCTCTGGCGAGAATGGGACCCGTCAGAAGTCAGTCGAGGCTCGAGAGTGTCGCGACGGCGGAGATCGGGTTTGAAGGCATAGGCTAGGCCCCGGCTCCGCCCGTCGAACGCCTTCACCATGACCGGCTTGGGAGTCCATCGCGCCGGTGCGAAGTGGCGCCGGAAGAGGTCATCGCGGTGGCGCATGCGGTCCGCCTTGACGAAGACGTGCGCGTGAGGGACGTAGCGCGAGTGAAAGGCGCCCTGCTCGTGCTCGTTCGCGGATATTTCCAAGCCGCCGAAGGCTCGCGCGGGCAGCTCGCGGAGGGCGCGCCGGAGGCGCTGACGTGTAAGCTCGAAGGGATCGTGATTCGCCAGGTCGCCGTAGCGGATCGCGCTCCTTGCGTGTACCGCCGTGATCATCGCCCAGCGCCCGCCTTCACGGCGAAGCAAATTGCGCGCGGCCCGCACTAGGACGCGCTGGCTCGCCAGGGAACAGCGCGGGCAGGTGCCGCTGACGCAAGGCTCATCCGTGCTGCAGGCGGCGAGCCGGTCCGAGAGATCGAGCGCGTCGTCGTCTCGCGGCCCGAGCCGGCGCAGGAGGTTGACGAGCCGGCGCGATTCGGCGTCGGCCTCCGCCATCGTTTTCGCGGGGCGGTCGTCGCGGCCCTGCCGCCACCGGACGAAGCCGTCCTCAAAGAAGCGTGGGCCGAGGTCGCTCTGAAGGATCGCTTCGATAGCGCGACACGGCGCGGCGAGATCAAGCGTCATCGTCGCGCTCCCGCTCGCTCGTCGAATGCACGGTACGCGCGGCGATCCATGCGTCGACGTCAGCGGGCGCGTAGCGAACGGCGCGACGTGACAGTCGGATGAACCTGGGGCCGACGCCACGAACGCGCCAGTTACGAAGGGTGCGCACGGACAGACCCAGCCGCGCGGCGACGGCGTTCTCGTCGAGCAAATGGCCCTCGCCACATTTTGGCGAGGCCGCTTCGGTTTGACGAGCCGGCATCGGCGGAACGCTGCCATTACAACGCATCGTGTCGACGCCCCGCTCCAGGGTTTGCGGGTTGCGCGTCGTGCTGCCCTGGGAAGCGTCAGCGACGACCGGCTGAGGGCGCGGCAGATGCAGCGTCCCCTCGAGCGCGGTGTGCTCGGTCGTGCGAGCGCGATGATGGCTAGCCCAGCAGATCTCGGAGGGCCTTCGGTACTTGACTTTCTCGACGACCACGACCTTGCCGCGCTGCGCCCTGGTTTGCGCTTCGCCAGTTGTCGCGACCCTCGCCGGTTCATTGATCGTCGTCGAATTGCCATCTGCTGCCATTGGTCGTTCCATACGCTGCCACGGGGCGGTTCCCTCGACGCTCAGATCGAGGCGTCAGGTATCCGGCCGAGAAATCAGGCTAGCGGGATCATCATAGGTCAACAAGGTCACGCCATATGGTGACCTACTTATAATATATTGATCAAATGGGATATATCGTCTCGGATGACACCGGATCTTGCGTCCTGTAAACGCTCGCAGGGCCTCGAGATGGGATGCGCTCGTGGCTGTGGAGCGAGCCGTAGCAACGGCAAAGCGGGTTGGGCGGACGGCGGAAGCGTGAATGCAGATTTCAATTGAGGGCCACATCAAGGACACTTTGGATGAAAGCCTTCCGCTTGAACTCCGGGCTTTGGCATTGTTCGAGCTGCAAGTCACTTTCCACCTTGCAGACGCTCCCAGAAGACGCGCTGCCACTCGCAGCGGGCCACTTCAAGTGAACGTCACGAACAAGGATATGTATGAGGATGCTTGCGTGCTCGCGACCACTAAGTTTATGGAAAAGCTCGATCACGACCAGCTAAAGACAGATGATTTGCTAAGAAAAAAATCCTTCAGGGGACTCTTTCGGTACTTGCGTATCCTGGGCGGCCTCAAAGCCCTCCGATATGCATCAGACTCCCGTGGGTTCTCGGACGAGATTCAGGAGCGAATCCGTTGGGCAGAAGACGTCGCCCGCTTAGTGGACATTTGTCTTCGAGCTGAAAAGCCGAAGCAAGGGAGTCGACGAAAGAACCAAGCTCAAAAAGTTGCTTGGCCGACTTTATCGGAATTACGTCGTCCTTTTCTCCATGCACCATCAGCACCGGCACATGGACGCGGTGGATGACGAGATCCGAACGAAATTGATCGCGCATCAGCCATCTCACCGGAAAGAGGGAGTAATGTCTCGAGGCGACATCCACCGCAGACAAATAAGGCGCTTCCAGAACGAGGGCCGCTGCGTCGTGTGTAGCTGCTACAGCGATCGCCACACCAGTCCCCAGCGACGCCCCCATCAGGACGATGCGATCGGCCCCGTAGCCACGCGCCAGGGCCTCACGGTAGGCGGCTTCGCCATCCAGCAACAGACCCCGTTGCGAGGGCGATCCTGTCGAGCCGCCATAGCCGCGATAAGAAACGGCGAGAACGCCATAACCTCGATCGAGAAATTTTTCAAAGCGCGGCGCCCGATCAACTAACGCCCCACCGTTGCCGTGAAAATACAGGATCAGGGGCCACGTTGCTTTCGGGGGGAAATGCCAGGCGACGAGCAGCTCGCCATCAGCAGTTGAAAGGCGCAACTCTTCGCCTCCGCTCAAACCGGTTCTTTTCAGTACCGTGAGGCGCGTGTCAGGAAAATATTGAAGCCTTCGCTGAAATACAGCCAGGCCGGCGCCCGCCAGAAGGTAAGTCCCCGCCAATGCGGCAAGCGCTTCGGCAATGAGCGTCATGGCGCATCACCCGTGGATCGCCTGGGACTTCGCGGGCATAGAAACCAGTGGGCGAGCCGCTTCCAGCCCCGCAGGCAGAAGCTGATGCCTCATCGCCATATGTGGCTGAGGAAGCAGTCTGCCATAGGACGCGAGCGTCGTCGCGATGTTCTCATGTCCCAAATTTTGGCTCCGTGTTTGGAATTCCCCGCAATCTTCGGGCGCGGCGGTTACGCCATCATGAGCCACGCCGCGCGTCTTCCCACCGCTTTACCGGCGATCTACCGAAAACTCGTTGTAAGCTGAACGCCTAGCGTGGTCCGAATCCGGCCGGCAACTTCTCTGGAGCATTCCGGGCTCACGGAGTTGAACGGCTTCGAGCCACCACGATATTTCCACGTTCTGGACGCTCGTCGACGCACTCATCCGCAAGAAGCTTGTCGCCACGGAGCCGGACGAAATTGTCGTCACAAACGCGTCGCTCACATCAGCCTGCTCTCGGAACATCATATCGCTATTCGCTTCGCCGATGCCAACGCCGCTTTGCGTCGATGCCAGCATCATTATCTCGCTCGAGAATATTTCCAGCATGGCCCGAGCGCCTCCGACGCTGACGACGCGCTTTCCTACAACAATGAGCCTTGCTCAGGTGGATAAGTAATCGTCGTTCCTCTGACGATGGCAAAAGACGTGAGCTTGTGCATCCAGTGGCTGCTCTCGGATAAGATCTCGACCACGGGAATGTCCCGAACGCTCAGCGCATCGGCGACCAGCGAACGGTGGCACCGCCACGGCGCCGCTTCCGCGCACATGACGGCAGTACGTTTCTGGCGGCTCATACGAATCAAGGTTTCAAGCCCGGCGTCAAACGCCTCGGTCTGCATGTAGTCGGCGTAACCGCGAAAGCTTTCGTTGCGCCAGCCGGTGTTTGATGAATCCTTTCGAGCGTGGCGCCAACCGCCTAGCGCGGGCATCGGCACATAATCGATGTTCTCATCTGTAAGGGCTCTGCTTCACTCTCGGTGCAGCCTGAGGGACAACGGAGACGTGAACCTCCTGAAATTGCTTGGGGTTCGAACACCTTCAGTCGTGGCGGTCGTGACGTTAAGCCGTGCTGCCGCACCAGAACGGATTCTCACACGTCCTCCAACAGTTACGGCATGTCGCGGCCGTCGCTTTGCACCGAGAGTGAAGCAGAGCCTCGCCGGGAGTTCGGCTGCAACAGAGATTGAGGCAGAGCCATGAAACCCAGTTAATTTATCGGTCCCGCGCCGAGCGGTCGCCCCTATTTCGCTTGCACGGATCTCAGATAGGCTATGACCGCCTCAACCTGCGACGGCGAGAACGCGAAAGGCGGCATACCCTGGTCCTCATGGCCGACGATGATGCGCTCGGCCAAAGCCTTCTTGAAATTTTGCACCGGATATTTCTTCGAAAGCATCCGGAATGGCGGCGACTCCGGATTGGGGCTTTCGCCCGTCGGGCCGATCGCGTGGCACCGGCTGCAATGCGACTTGACGATGGCTTGGCCTTCGTCGACGAGCGGGTCCGCTGCGGCGGCCGGGACGACGGCCGAGAGCAACAGAAGAAATCCGAAGAGCAGCGAAGCGCGCATGGGACGGCCCTCGTCGGCTCAGCTCCGTCCGGCGGCCCGGAGGGTAAGGCCAAGCGAATCGAATGGAGATGCATTCGTCGCGCACCCTGCCTGAGCCTCGCGTTCCCCGCAATCCCCGGAGCGCGAGGGTGCCCTCTGAAGACGGCTTGCGTCTTCTCCTCTCAAGGTTCAGGCAAGCCGCGCTCGGCTTAGCAGCGAGTTGACGAAGTCCCTTTAACGAGAATCGCTCCCATAACGCCAGGCTCATAAGGGCCGGTCGGGTTTCCTTGTCTTGTCAGCACCATGTCAACGGCACGGGGATAATCTTGCTTCACGCACTTGGCGAACTCCTCGACGATCTCGTTGGTCACGGAGCGCTTGCCGGAACTGCTCGGAAAATGACGATTTGATCGGACGACTTCGTCACCGTCTTCGTGAATGTGGGGCCGTTCGCGGTGAACTGAACTGCGTCTGTGATCCCATATGCAAGGTGTAATTCCGCTTGCCTCTTCGCCGGGGAGTCCGACGCCGCCGTACCTGGGTTGCGCGTCCTCCCCGCGACCGCCGTCGGCTAAAAGTTTCACAGGGTCGCAGGCACCAAAGATCGCGAGTAGGTTTCCGCGAGATTGAAATGCACGCGCCCGACCAAGCGCCAGCGGCTGTCGCGGCTCTGGAGAAACTCCTGTAATGACCCGCCGCTGGCGAAAGTCAGATGTCAGCGATCGCGGCATCAGAAGCGCGGACTTTTTTAGGATTTGCTTCCTTCGCCTAACACACGCTGCGAACGCGCTTCGACATCAAAGGGTGTAAAGCCCCCGATTGTCCGCAGGAAATTTGCACGCTATCGGCCATAGCCGCCGCACACGCTGCGAAATTTCATCCCTCATCGGCCTCATCCAACTCGATGGCGTCGGCGAAGAGCTGCTCGGCGCTGGGGTTCAAATCCTTTCGCTCGGCCGCGGCGACGCTCGCGGGCGTCGAACTCATGCACATGATCCGAAATTTCGATGCCCGCCTCGTGCTCCGCGTTGTAGCTCTCGATAGCCGCGGTGTTGGCGTTGCTCTTATCGATCGTGATCTTCTTCGGCGCGCTTGGCCGTCAGCAAGAAGTCCACGGTAGCACCGGCTTTGTCGACGGCCCGATAGAGATATTTCCAGGAGCCTTAGGGGCAGTTGCGAACAACGGCCCAATTGCGCCCAGCGAAGCAGTTCTACGCTCTCGCGGCGTAAGCCCCGAGAGCCGTGCTGTCGCGCGTCTCGCTCTCAAGCAAAATTTGCGACAGAACCGTCCGCGCCTTCCCGCGCTGCGCTGCCGCGCTTTGTCCACTCGTCTGCTGCGGTGAGCCCTACTCAAAGTTCGCCCGTTACACGACGTTCTTGCGCGCGATGTGGAAACCCTCCGCCTTCGCGGGTCAGTCGTCTCCATAAAAAATGTCGGTCTCTCCTAGCTCACCATCGACCCCAACCGACTTTTCCCAAATTTGGAGCCCGATCTCAAAATCGTCCTCAAAGAGATCGGCAAGGTAAAAGATCATCGGGCCGGACCAGCTCTTGCGAGTTCGGCATTTCGCGATCGTGAAGATTTCCCCTTCCGTCTCATAGATCCCGCCGCGCGGCTGGTTCGGGTCCGTGTCTTCGACACCCAGCAAATAGGCGTTCGCGAGTGACTGCGACCAGTGGCGACGAATGACCAACGAGCGATTGTCCGACGGCGATAAATGGCGCAGGGGAATCGCCTTCGCGATCCCCGCCACGTCGTCCTTGGGATCGACACCCGCTATCGCTGATGAGCGCCAACAAGGCTGTATTCGGCGTGAACCTCGGCCATCTGTGGGAGGAAGGCACCAAGGTGCGCGCCTGGGGCGACGCGCTGCTCTCGGGCGTAGCGGAGGGGTGGATTCGTCCGCATGTCGACCGGACCTTCCCGCTCGACGCGGCCGGCGAGGCGCACGCTTACATCGAGGCGCGGCGCAACAAGGGGAAAGTGGTGCTCGAGGCGTGAAGCCGACGTCTGAAACGGCGACGCCAGACACCGCCGCCTGCAAACTCGCGCCGGAGTTAAAAAGAACCGGAGCGAAGTGCGGTCCGTCGCCGGCAACAAGCTGACCTTCCGTGACGGCAGGGAAAATGGCGACCAGAAGCGAGTTAACAACTCTCTTACCCCGAGAACCGTAGCGTCCTCCTGCACCAATCAGGGAGTCATGCATGACCGACACTGTGGGAATCGCGGGCGACCGCATCCGCTCATTCGTCGAGCGCATTGAGCATATCGAAGAAGAGATCAAGGCGCTCAACGAAGGGAAGAAGGAAATCTTCGCCGAAGCAAAAGGCGATGGTTTCGATGTGAAGGTGCTGAAGGAGATCATCCGTCTGCGCAAGCAGGATAAGGATGAGCGCGACGAGCATGAGTCCCTGCTCGACCTGTACCTCAGAGCAATGGAGACGCCTGACGCCGAGCGAGCAAAGGCCGCTTAAGGGTTAAAGAGAAAGAGGGGGCGGTTGAGAAACTTGGCCCCCTCGCTCGACGAGTGGTTGACGTCTAACCGGTCCGACACCGGGCGCGAAGGACATTTGCCGCGGCGTTCAACAACGCTTTTGAGACCCGTTCCCGATGAACCAAAGCGAGAGAGGATGTCGCCTTCGGGTTTGCCTGAGCGGCAGTGAGAGAGAAATATCCAAAGTCCGAGCCCTTTGGATCGCGCGTGACCCATGAAGACGCCGGGTATTTTGCGTGGTCGGACGCCTTGATTTTGAGAGTGACGTGGCGGCGAAGGCCTATGCCGAACTGGCCCAGGCGCCTTCCTTGAAGGATTGTCGTGGTCATCGCCAGGGAAGCGTTGTCTTTTCGTCCAGAATCATTAAATGCCTTTACGCCGAGTTCGTTGACGGAACTTTTCGCCATCTACGTTGCGGATCGTCGTTACCAATCGCACGAATTTGGTTTTCCTCTCGCGGACCAGTTCCGCAGCAGAGAGGATCGCTCGACGGGGATGCCGTCGCCGCAAGTCCATCTTTCGGTCTTCCTGACATGTCAGGAAGCCGTTCATCCCGAGAGGTCAAATGCGCCATATCGTCCGTCCTTTCAAAGTTGAATTCAAAAGCTGCTCCTCCAGATCAACGCCGATGCGCTCGCCGACGGGTGGCGACGCTGGCAAAGACAGCGCGACGCCGGCGTTTAAGAACGGTGGCGTTTTCTTGGCAGGCCGTCACGGCCGCGCGAACGGCCCCGAGGCCGCGATGAAGGCCGCTCACGCGGTTTTCTGTCCAACCTCGTCACCGGCTCCGGCGCCTGAGGCGATCCCGGCATCCAACGCTCCCGTGGGTCGGGTGCTGCCGAGTCTCATCGAAAGCGGCGGCGTGTTGGCGGTCGGGCCGGCGGCAGCCGATCAAAAGGCAGGTCGCAGGCGAGCGGCAAGAAAGGCCAAGGGAGCTTCTCCCGCTCGGGCAATGAGGTCGCCCCTGCCGGTGGAAAACGGCGTGATGCTTGATCTCCCAAAGCAAGCGGCGACGAAAATCGCGCCGGAGACGCCGACTGCCGCCCCCGATTGCGAACGCAGATCGTCCCGCAAGCGCCGCCTTCTCGACGCCGAACTCAAGGCCGGCGAGAAATGGAAGCGGCGCTTGTGCAAGGCGGCCCGTTGAAAAATGACCAGTAAAGCGGCCACATCGCCTTGGCCGCCGAAGCCGTCGCGGCGCGGATGATCTCACCCTGGACGCAAATGCAAGAATGCGATGAAGATCAACGCTCATCGACTCCGTGGACGGCGCTTGACTTTTCTGGGGAGCGGGCTAGCTTCAATTGAATGTACCCTATTGATGTAGCTCCATAATCTCGATTATCCAAATCCACACACACACAGGCCGACCGGCCCTGCGTTGGCTCGCGCCACAGACTTCATAAAAGCCAGTTCTGGACCTTCAACCCTTCAACGCGGGCGAACTCACCCACATTTGCGGTCACGATCGTTGCTTCGATGGCGAGAACATGGGCGGCGATGAGCAGGTCGTTCGCTCCGATCGGGGTTCCCCGTCGTTCCAGCTCCGCGCGAATTTTCCCATATTCCGTGTCGGCAGGATATTCCAGGGACAGCACGTCGAGCTCTCCCAAGAGGTTCTCGACAGCCTCCGAGAGCCGTTTCGAGCCGCTCTTCGCGCAGCCATATCGAAGCTCGGCCGCCACGACGATGCTTGTGCACACGTTGCTCTCGCCCACTCGGGCTATGCGCTTTGCGACCCGGCCTTTCGGGTTCTTGATCAAGTCCGAAATGATGTTCGTGTCCAGCAGATAGCGGGTCAAAATATCTTTTCCGGCGCAGGTGGACGATCTTCGATCTCGGGGAAAGGCTCATCGAGGGGCTCCATCGTCTCGAGGAGCCCCAATAGACCGCGCTTACGCGTTGGTTCGAGCACGAGACGGTCGCCCTCGCGGCGCATGATCGCCTCGTCGCCCGGCAGCTCGAACTCGACAGGAATCCGCACCGCCTGGTTCCGCCCGTTTCGGAACAATTTCACATGTCGTGTCGCGCCCATGCCGTCCTCTGAGCATATGCTGAAGGCATATGCCTTCCTCCCGACCAGGTCAATGCCATCGCCTTGCCATCGCGATATTGCAAGCCGACCAGAGGGCGCAGGTAGGTGACCCTGCCCCCGTTTGCTCAGACGCGAGGCCAACAACGCCGACTTGCCGTCGTCAAAGGTTTCGCTCCCGCCAAGATAGCGACATCGAACGTTCCTTCGATTTTCTCGGCGCCGCTGCGTCGCTCAGAAGCTGGCGCGCGCGCCGATATAGACGCCCGCGCCCAGCAGTCCCGCGCCGACGAGCATCCCAAGGACGAGCCACTGCATCATCTGCCGCCGCGCGACGTCACGGGCCACGTCTCGGGCCGCCGTCGCGATCGCCTTGGCCAAGTCCGCTTTCGCCGATTCCGCGCCCGCTCGAATGGTCGCCTCCGCGGTCACCCGCGTTTCCGAGAGAACGCGTCGCGCTTCCGCCGCTATCGCCTTCGGGAACTGCCGATAGAGGCCCTCGTATTACTGGAGAGCGAAGATGACGAGCCAAAGCGCGTCATTGTCGCGTAGACCCAGCTCCGCTTGAACTCGCCGCAGCTGGTTGCGTTCGCGTTCGGTCGCCGCGCGCCCCAGGAGCCGCTCGAAGCTCGAGAGCGGCATGGTCGCGTCAGTCATTGGCGACGATCGTCGCGAACACCTTATTGATCTCTTCAAGCCAGCGTCTCAGGCGGTCTCTGAATGGAAATCATTGGCTGCGCGCCGGGCGGTTGCCCTTCCGCCGCTCGCGGCCGGCGCCATGCGGCTTTATCGCGCCGAGGCGGTGAACGAGGGTTCTCACCGCGCGCCTCTTTTTTCCGTCGATCGCGCGCTTGCGGAAGCCGCCGCGAAAGATGGAGCATCGCGACTCTTCTATCTGGACGTTCCCGCGGAGCGAACTTCCGAGCTTCGCCCGTCGCGCGAGCAGCCGGCAAAAGTCTTTGTCGTGCCCCCTGCCCTCAGCGCGCTCCGCAAGCCAGTTGACCGAGTCGAAGAAGCGACCGTCTTGCCCTTCCAACGTAGGGCCGAGGCCGCGCTGACAACGCGAGCGCCTGAGCGGCCTATTGTCTCCACGGAGGATCAAGCCATGCGAACAACTGAGACGATGGAAGCCGCGAGACGCAACATGGCGGACGCCATGACTCGGCTCGGCGACTATCTCCCCGAGGGCGCCGTCAAGGATGAGCTCATGCGACGCTCGCGCGAGATTCTTGCTCGCGCCGAGGCGGCGACCAAGGAGCAAGAGCGACTGGAGCGAAACCCCGGACAGATCGAGGGGGACCGTTTCGTCAAACCGGAGCCGCGGAACGTCGGCGCGCTGTTCACCAACGAGAAAAAGGGTACGGAGATTCACTACAACCGCCACGATCGCGAGACTGGCGCGTTTCAGACCCTTGCTTTTATCGACCGCGGCAAGCAGCTGGATGTCCGCGATTGGAGTAATAGAGAGAGCGTCAATGCGGCTCTGAAGCTCGCTTCCCAGAAATGGGAGACGGTGAGCGTCAACGGAAGCGACGAATATAAGGAGACCGTCGCCCGGCTCGCCGCGGAGAACGGCTACAAGATCACAAACCCAGAATTGCAGGACCGCATTCGCGAACTCCGCGCCGAGATGGAAGCGCGGCGTGCGACCGTGACGGAAGGCAAGGAGCAGTCTGCGGCCAAGGAGGCGGATGCGCCGGTGCGACCTGCCGGGGCACGACGTCAAGGCCCCGCCGATCAAGGAGGCCTAAACACGACGCCTGCCGAGCGCGCGATCGAGCTCAACAGCATTCGCGAACGGGTCGACGCCGAGGCTGAGCGAGAAACCCGGCAAGCCGCGCGCGCGGGGCAAGCTCACGGAAGCAACGCCGCAACTGACGCCGAAGGGGCGCGTTATCGCGCTCCGGAGGAAGCCCGCGCGGCTCGCGAGGCGGAGCGGGCGGTAGACAACAGTCCCACTCGCGAAATCCCGCCAGACCCCACGCAAAGTGAGACCATCCAAGCCCTTCGCTTTGAACAGCGTCGCGTGCTCAATCAAGCCGGTCGTGACGAGCAAAAGCGGATCGATGCTGAGAACGCCGAGCGTTTTCGCGAGGAAGAACGTCGTCAGGATCGCAACGAGGCCGAAGGTGAGTCGATGTAGGTGTTTCTCCCATCACGTCGGTCGCAGCCGTGATGCACGCTTGCAGAGATGATGTGGGAGCTTCTGGCTCAAGGCCGCTCACGCCAGAAAACGCAATTAAAGGAACGCCGACAACAAGGGCCACTGCTCCAGATGCCTCTGAACGATCGCCTTTAGGCTGTCCATCGAAGCATCGAAATGGGCCGGCTTCAACTCGCCGCGCACCATCTCATAGCGGAAAAAGACGCAGGCGGTGGCGAGAACATCGGTGAGGCAGTAAGCCGCCACTTCGCTCAGCCGACCGGCCGCCACGAATGACTCGACCTGGCTGCCGTCAACGCCGCCGATCTTCGCTGGGATTTTCGCCAGCGCCGCGATCTCGGCAAGGCTGGGCTTGGTCGAACCGCCATAGCCAGACAGCACGTCGCAAAGATCGACGTGATCCGATCCGAATCGATGCCAATAATTGCGATGCCCGCCGCCATGGAGCCCCGGCACGGGAACGCCATGGGCGAAGGCTCGATAGCGGAGCAGTGGCAGGTCGAAGCCGTTCCCGCCGAAGGTCACGAGAATCGGGCCCGTGCCACGGCCGTCGACCGGCAGGCTTTTGACGAAGCCGAGCAGCAATTCGGCCTCGGTCTTCTCGGCGTCCGAACGGCTGCCGATCTGAGTCACTGTCCAGGGACCGCCGCCATCCTCCCGCTTGGCGTAGAGGGCGGCGATGGCGACGATCCGGTAAATCGGCGCCTTGAGGAAGGCCGTCGCCGGGTCCTCGCCGCTGCGTGCATAGCGTTCCCCCAACATCCGTCTGATGTCGGAGTCAGGCGTGTCGTCGGGCTGCTCGAGAAGGCGACGCGCCATCTCGAGGTCGGGAACGGCCTCGACGTCGAAAACGACAAGCGCGGTCATGGATCAATCCAAAGCGAAGTGGCGCCCGCTCACCACGAGTTCGGCGCCCAAGGGGTTCAGCAGGGCCGGAGGGATGACACTATCATCGTCCATCCTCTCGGTCTGCACGCGCTCGATCCATGATCGATCATCCCGCCTCTCCGCTCTCGGAAGCTGGTGCGCCTAGGCTTGAAACCGCGGCATTTACCATGTTGCGAGCCTCGTGAATGATTGCGTCGAGGTGTGCTTCGTCCTTGAAGCTCTCGGCGTAGAGCTTATAGATCGGCTCGGTTCCCGACGGCCGCGCAGCGAACCAGCCGTTGCGCGCGATCACCTTGAGGCCGTCGATCGGAGCATTATTGCCGGGGGCGCGGCTGAGCTTGGCGACGATCGGCTCTCCGGCCAAAGACAACTCCTTGACGGCGTCAGGCGACAGGTTTTTCAGCCTCGCTCTCAGCTCGGGTGTCGCCGGCGTGTCGATGCGCGCGTAGCACGGCGCGCCGAATTCCGCCGTCAGCTCCTTGTAATACTCACCAAGGTCTTTCCCGGTGCGAGCCGTGATCTCGGCTGCCAGCAAGTCCATGATCAGACCGTCCTTGTCGGTCGTCCATACGCTGCCATCATGGCGTAAGAAACTCGCGCCGGCGCTTTCCTCGCCGCCAAAGCAGCAGGAGCCGTCGAACAGTCCAGGCACAAACCATTTGAAGCCGACAGGCGTCTCATAAAGTCGGCGGCCCAGCCTCTCTACCACCCGATCGATCATGCCGCTGCTGACGAGCGTCTTCCCCACTGCGGCATGAGCCGGCCAGCCGGGGCGATGCGTCAGCAAGTAATGGATGGCCAACGCCAGATAATGATTTGGGTTCATCAGCCCCGACAACGGCGTGACGACGCCATGCCGATCGGAATCCGGATCGTTGGCGAAGGCGACGTCGTATCCATCCTTGAGGCCGACGAGGCTCGCCATCGCATAGGGGCTAGAGCAGTCCATGCGGATCTTGCCGTCGTGATCGACCGTCATGAAAGCGAAAGTCGGATCGACCTTCGGGTTAACGACAGTGATATCCAGCTTGTAGATCGCGTTGATCGGTTCCCAGTAGTGCACGGCGGCGCCTCCGAGCGGGTCGACGGCGAGCTTCAGGCCGGCGGCGCGAATGGCCTCCATATCGACAACGTTGCGGAGATCGTTCACGTAGGGCAGGACAAAATCGTCCTGCTGCGTCGTGTCTGCGCTGAGGGCTGCGGCGAAGCCCACCCTTTTCACGTCGACGTTGCCCTTGCGCAACATGTCGTTGGCCCGGTTCTCGATCCATCGGGTCACGTCGCTATCGGCCGGACCCCCGTGGGTGGGATTGTACTTGAACCCGCCGTCCTCCGGAGGGTTGTGCGATGGGGTGATGACAATGCCGTCGGCGAGACGCTCGCTTCGCCCACGGTTGTGGACAAGGATTGCCCGCGAGATGACCGGCGTTGGAGTGACGCCGTCGTTCTGCTGGATGACGACGTTTACCTGATTGCCGGCGAGGACTTCGAGCGCCGTACGCTGGGCGGGCCCGGAAAGCCCGTGCGTGTCCCGCCCCATGAACAGCGGGCCATCGACGCCTTGCATGCGCCGGAAGTCGCAGATCGCTTGGGTAATGGCCAGGATATGGGCTTCGGTGAACGAGCCGCGCAGCGAGGAGCCACGATGCCCACTGGTCCCGAAGCTCACCCGTTGTTCAGGATCGTCGAGATTGGGCCGCCGTTCGAAATATTCCCGTTCGAGGCGAGCCAGATCGACCAGCAGGTCTTTCGGCGCTGGCTTGCCGGCAAGAGGTGAAATGGTCATGCATCGATCCTATTCGTGACGCCGGACACGGCTTCGCTCGCCACATTTCGGCGTCGGATTGGGCAATATTGCGGTCGCTGTAGAACTTCGCGCAGCTCGCCACATTCAGAATGACTGCGCGCCCAACGCCGCTCTCAGAGAACGATGCGACCATCGTCCTTCGGGAAGGGGCCAAGACGTCTGAACGGGCATTTTAAATCGGTTCCACCTCTTTTGAACTCTGCCCGCTTCCGATGCGACGTCAGTGGCCGGCGCTTTGGCCGCCGTCTACGTGAAGGATTTCACCTGTCACAAAGCCCGCCGACTTGAGGTATATGAGCGCATCGACAACCTCGGAAATTTCGACCATGCGACCCATAGGGTGCAGAGCGCCCAGCTGCGCGTGGGTCTCGACAGGATGCATCGGCGTCTTGATGACGCCCAGCGCGACCGCGTTCACGCGGATTCCACGCTTGCACCCATGATTCTCTTCGCAGAGGAAATCGAATTCCGCTACAACCATATTTGGTAACCGGGGCAGATTTCCGGGCGGCAGGGGGAGTCAAAATCTGAAAAATGTGATTCAAGCTGCGGGTGACTTCGCCGCCGCCTGATTCGCTTGAACGCCTGACGCCGGCCGATCTGATCGGCGTGGTGCGCGATCTGATTGGCGAAGTGACGCGGCTGCGGGCGGAGAATGAGAAGCTCGGCGCGGCGTTGGCGAAGCTTCGGATCGAGCATCAGGCGGTGAAGGATGAACTCGCGCGGCTCAAAGACTTGCCGCCGCGTCCCCCGGTCAAGCCGTCCGGCATGGATAAATCGACGGACGCAAAGGAGCCGGCGACGAGCGGGGGAAGAAGGCCGAACGCTCCTTGCGTCGACGCGGGCGTCAGCTCGACAGGCTGAAGATCGGCGCCACCGTCGTCGTGAAGGCCAATCCGCCTGCGGGTTCGCGCAACAAGGGTTTTGAGGACATCGTCGTTCAGGAGCTCAGCCTCTTCCCGCAGGTGACGCGATATCGTCGTGAGCGTTGGGAAACGGCGGACGGCAAGACCATCATCGCCGATCTCGATCCTGCGATCGTCGGCGGCTACGGTCCCAATCTGCATCGCTTTGTGCTGGCGCTTCACGTCTCCGGGCAAGTCACCTGCGATCGGATCGTCGCGCTGCTCAACGGCATGGGTGTGGTGATTTCGAAGCGGCAGGTCGTGCGCCTTCTGACGGCCAGGCTGGAGACGTTTCGCGCCGAGGATGAAGCGGTGCTGAAAGCCGGTCTTGGCGGCGCCTATGTCACGGTCGACGACACGGGAGCGCGCCATGCCGGCAAGAGTGGCTACACCACGCAGATCGGCTCCGATAATTTTACGACGTTTCGCACCAGCCCCTCCAAATCGCGGCTCGCGTTCTTGTCGCGGCTCTGCGGCGGCGCATCGTTCTATGTGATCAACGAGGCCGCGCTCGATTATATGAAAGAGCGCGGTCTGCCGCTTTCGACCATCGGCAAATTCAAGGAACATAAGACGCAGATTTTTTCTTCCGCAGCCGACTGGGAGCGTCATCTGCAGGCCTTGGGCCTGAACGAGCTGAAGGTCGCCCCCGATCCTCTGCTCATCGCCAGCGAAGCGGCGCTCTGGGGCGCGATCCGCCATCAGGGATTATTGCCGGACACGGTGATCGTTTCCGACGACGCCGGCCAGTTTCGCGTCGGCGCGCATGCGCTGTGCTGGGTCCACGCTGTCAGGAGCCATCTTGGCTTGAGAATTTCGGATTTTGCACCGGAAAAGCCATCAAACGTGAGAATATAGGCGTTCGATCTTCTCACGTTTGATGGCTTTTGGTTGTTCGATCAGCTTCGAGCCGGGCGGTCTCGCACAGGCGTTCGAAAGCTCTCCGCCCCCGCAACATTGTCTGCTCCCGGATAGCGTTGAGAGTGTCGGAATTCGCGATCGTATGCGAGACACCCGCCAAGAGCGCCGGACGAAAAGATATGGGCAGCGCCGCAACAGCTGCATGGTGGATCTTGCGCTTGAGGGGCCGCGCGAGATCGTCGAATTCGGGAACGATTGCCCCCAGCGCCCAGCCGACAGCGGGCTCGCGACCACTCGCGCCGCAGCTGCGCCAAGTCTGCACAAGCAGCGCGCTCATGAGGCCGACTGGTGAATATTCCGAGGAGCTGTCGCCATGAAGGAAGCGCTCAACGATCGCCTCGCCGGCTAAAGCTTCCTTCCATAGACGCGCGAACGGGCTGGTGTCGCGCAAGGTTTCCCCGTTTTCAGGACGCTCGTTTGTGTCCGACAGCGGCGAGCCGCACGCGGGGCACGTGACGCGCCACGCTTTTCGCCAATGCTTCGGGACTGCGCCGGATGCGCCTTCCCCGGAGTGCCGGTCCGCGCAGGGCCGGCAAATTTGCGGCGCCCTGTTCCGGCAGATCAACTCAGCGGCTCCTGATGGCGTATTGATGAACGTCATCGCGATGAGGGTGATCGGATCGCATCGGAGTTTTTCAGATAAACGGACGACCTGCGTCAAACCCAGTCGATGGTCGAGAACAGAGAGGTTGCGCGTGCCGAGCCTCAGCCATTTGGCAAAAAACGGCCCTGAGACGCTGTAGTAGGCCGCGTGCCTGGCCAACCACGACGAGAGCAGTTCGTCCGCGACCGGCCTCAGCACCACAGGCAGAGGTTTATAAGCGTCGTCCTCATCGTCGGTCATTGGAAGGTCGCCTCGTCTTCCCCCACAGGCTTGTAATGCTCCACCGCTTCGTCCGTGATGCACTCCATGCCGGTCTCTATGGCTTCGATCGCCACGTCATTGAGCATCCGGAATATCCGCGCGCTGATTCCGTCGCTGGCTTGCAAAATGCGCCGCAAGCCCTTCACCGTGAGAACGCTCGGCTCTTTCAATGGGAGGTTACGTATGATGGCCAGGACGAGTTGCTCGAAGTCTTTGTCCGCCATCCATCGCGGCAAAGAGACGGAGTCGAAGCGGCGGGCCAACTGCACGTCGCTATTGATCGCTTGCCGCGCCTCCATAATGCCAAAGCAAACCAGAGACAGCTTCAGCTCGTTGCTCAAATAGCGCAGCGTGTTGAAGACGACGCGCTGTTCGCGCCAGGATGCCGCGAGAACGTTGTGGATTTCGTCTATAACCAACACCTGGACGCCGAGGTCGCTGAGAAGACGGACTGTCGTCCTCTCGAGCTCGACGATTGTGGCGCGCGGGTTCTGCGGCGCACCCAGGAGCGCGAGGATTTGCGCGAAGAGCCGGCGTTCGTTCGGCCGCCCCGCTAATTCGACAACCAACAATTTCGCCTTCGGTCCGTGCGGCTTGTCGCGAGCGCTCAGCGCGTAGTCGTCCCGGAATTTTTCCACCAACATGGACTTACCCATGCCGCTATCGCCATAGACGGCGAGAGAAGGCATCCGCGTCGTCCGCGGATGTTTGAGCAGCGCGTTGAGGTGCCCGAGTATCTCAAGGGCCTTGGGGTATGCGATCCAGCGCTTCGAGCGGATAAAATAGATGCGCTCGTCGATGCTCTCAGCTAAAACGTCGCCGGCCTCATCCGTCAGATGGTCGGGTTTTCCGGTCACGCTGCCGCTCCGTGAGTTCCAACACAGTTGGTATGCGCAAGTCGATGCCGGTCATCGAGCCAAAATTCGCCTCATCCCCATTTTTCGCCTTGACCGGCGCCCGTCGGGCGGCGGCGGTCTTGGCGATGGCCTTGTCGATTAGCTGGCGTTGCGCCAGCGCGGTCTTGGTGATCTGTTCGTCATTTCGCTCCTTGCGGCCCTTTCCACCGAGCGCTTTCCTAGCCTGTTTCCATTCCCGTAGGCTGATGGCTGGGAAACCGAGAGGCCGCGCGCGAGCTTCTAAGAAACGGCCATCGGGATGCTGAACGAATATTCGGGAGACGTCTCTCGGATCGAATTTGACGAGAAGCTCGCCTTTCCTGCGTCCAACTTGGCCAGAGAGCGCGTTCGACCAGTAGGGAATATCGTGGAGCCAGATGCCGTCCGGCCTGAGCGTTCGATGGGCGTCGGGCAGGAACGAGACCCAAAACGCCATTCTGTCTTTAGGCATGCGCAATGCCAGCGAAGCTTCATGTTCGCGCCATACGGCGATAGGCGGGCGGAGGAGGGCGCTGTGAATTTCTTCATTGTAGCGCCCGGCGATCTCCCATCCCAATGCGCACTCGAACTCCCGGAACGTCATCGCGGCAAAGTGCCCGGAATTGTTGCTCTGACGGGCCACAGGATTAGCGAAGGTCGAACCTGGATAAAAATGCACCCGGCCCATCATTGTGCCAATCAGGCGCTCTATGTGCCCGCCATAATGAGGAGCGCCTACAGGCCGGAAGATCAGCTTAATGCCCTCTTCTCGGCATGCCCATGCAAATGCGTGGCTACGAAAATCAGCGCCATTGTCCGCGTGCACGGCCTCAGGCAATCCGGCCGCCGGCCACGACGCGTCGATCTCGCGTTCCTTCAACCAAGCGCTCTTGTCGTAAACCGCGTTCAGCATGCATAGGCCCAGTGAGACGCGCGAAGGCTTGTCCATCGACAAGTGAAATCCAACGACCATGCGGGTGAACGCGTCGATGGCGAGCGTCAACCAGGGTCGCTTGTCCATCGTTTTCCTTGTCGTTTCGTCGACCAGGAAAACATCGACCTCCGTGTGGTCGATCTGCACGACTTCGAGCGGTCGCGACGTCACATAGTGGTCCGGCACGGCCGTTGTCGCTTTGACGCCCTTCGCGTCCTTGCGCTTTAGAGCGACGGTGCGCCGATCAATTCGATCGACGCGCGCCTTGATCGTTCGGCGGTCGGGAGGCGGCAAGCCTCTTTCCGCGCACCGTGCCCTGACCTGCTCGATCAGATACGTCATGGTCGGGCGCTCGGGCTTCAGATAAATTTGGTGGATCGTGGAGGCGATCAGCTTCTCACGCTTGGCGTCCAACACCAAAGTGCCTTTGCGCCGCCCCAGCGCGCGTGGTTCGACCGACGACACTGTACCCTTGGCGCGATAAGCCGTGATCAAACGATACATAGTTGATCGGCTGACATCCAATTCCAGAGCGATTTCTTCGACTGCGTCGATCGTGAGTCTCTTGCCATCATACCGCTGCAGCAGGCTGCGGATTGCTTCCTCACGACGGCAGCCCTCTTCTCTGCGCTGATGCGCTGGGCTGCCTTCGGGCGGGCTGTCTTCGAGAACGTCGTCTTCGCTGCGTATCGTCATCGCGGCTTTGCAAAAAGGTTGAGGCGTCAAATTCTCAAATAAGATGGCTTTAGCTGGTCATATTGTCAAATTAAATGGATATTCCGAATTATCATGGCTTCGACTAAACCGTTGATTTTGTGAGAATGAAATTCTCAGGCCAAAATGGCTCCTGACACCGGATGTCCATACCGACGCCAGAGAATATCGCATCGTCAACAGCGACGCCGAGACCGGCGTGCTTGTGGGCCAGATCAATCCCAAGCCGCCGCTCGGACCTCTTCAGCCCAGGGACAAGAACGGCGACATACTGACAGTTTCCGCGGTCAATTCGATCATACAAGCGCCTTTGCAAGTCGGCCTGGAACCGTTCGAGCCGCTGCTCGACGAATGCTTGCACAATGACGAG
Source organism: uncultured Alphaproteobacteria bacterium (assembly GCA_963829075.1). Classification (GTDB taxonomy): domain Bacteria; phylum Pseudomonadota; class Alphaproteobacteria; order Rhizobiales; family Beijerinckiaceae; genus Methylocystis. Next base: position 209,117 of record CAWHHH010000004.1, read on the forward strand.
AAAAATCCGTTGGCCAAGCTCGAATTCCTCAAGGATCTGTTGAACCAAGGCTTGGCAAATCTCTTCCACCCGCCAGGTGAAAGCGCGCCGATCGCCTATGAATCGCGGGTGTTGCATGGGATTTGGGCGGCTGCGCCCTATCTGCATAATGGTTCCGTGCCCACGCTTGCCGAACTGCTGAAGCCGGCGGCGGGGCGCGCCGCATCGTTCAAAATTGGACCGGCCTATGATTTGAACGACGTCGGCCTCGCCAAGGCGCAAACCAAGTTTGGCTCCTACACATATCAGACGACCGCGGATTGCGACGCGGACAGAGACGCATCGGGCAATAGTCGCTGCTGGCATGAATTCGGCACGAAACTCAGCCCGGAGGAGAAGAAGGCGTTGCTCGAATACTCAAGCAACTGTGAAGCGATCAGTTGGAAAGGGACTTGCACGCCAGAAGACGAATTTCGACGGGCTCGAGCATGCTCTCATTCCATAATGTATCATCAGTGGCGTCCTGACGAATTGCGCGTCGAACACGGCTTATCCAAGGATACCATCCGTCTCCTCGAAACCATGGGCCACAAGATCGTGATGCGCGAAGCGATGGGGTCTGCCTATACGATCGCTCGAAGGGATGGGGTGTTGACGGGAGCGGCGGACCCCCGGCACCGTGGGACGCTTGCCCTCGGGTATTAATGGCCCCGATAAACCAGGAATTGCAGCATTAATACAAGCCTCGCTCCTCCGAATCGGGTCAAACAAAGCCGCGAAAGCGTAGTTCTAACAAGTCCGCTTGTCCCCGGACTGCCGTCGCCACAGACATATTCCCTCACAGCGCATCCGCATGCCGTCCGTGCCGGAATTGGCGCCCACGCGCCAACAAATCCAGTCGCCGACGCCGACGAGAAAGCGAGCCAACACTCCCCCTCCGTGCTGCGTGGCGGCTGTCTTCATTCGCGTCGAGAGCCACGCCGACGCCAAATCTGTCTTCGAGAAAGGCGGTGGTCGACTTGGTTCAGATCGTGCAAAAGACGTGCGCGGAACTGCGCGTGAACCACGGTTTCGGGCCCGATCCGTTTGACGGGCGCGACAACCTCTCGGCGGGCGCGGCCTATCTTTCAGAAATGCTCAACCGTTACAGGGATCCTGGTTTTCTTGGCGCCTATTATGCCGGTCCCCGCCATTTGAGGAGAACCTCCAGGGCGGACCGCTGCAGTCCGAGACCACCGATTATGTCGCGCGACTGACGCCAGAACTGGGCGGGCCAGCGTTCCGGATGAGCGAACTTCTGCGTAAGATAATGCGCCCCACGCGCCGATCTTTGTCACCGCGACCCGCGCAAGTTCTTGCGCGCGAACCCACCTCGCCACGTCGCGCGGATGGCGCAAGCCGGCGCGGAGAAGCGGTGTCTCACCCCCTCTTTCCGGCGCTGTGCGACGACACAGTTTTTGCAGACGACCTGCAGTCGAACCGCATTGGGGGGCGCATCGGCGTACACGCGGATTCCTTGCAGAACCCCGGCCTATTTGTCGCTCGCACAACTGCGGAGTCATTGCGAAGACGCATTTCGCAGTTTTTCGTGGGCTGGCGGACTCTCTCGCGCCTTTGTGCGCGAGCCCCGCTGAGCGATCGAAGAATTGCAAGATTAAAGCAAACTGGCGTTTGCAGTAAGGTTTTGTCTGCACATTGTTGTTGCCGTGTGATGCGACGTTCCTCGAGGTGGCTCGACTTCGCATTGCATTTCTTTTTCAACGCCATGATGCGAGCTGTGCCATTTGCAGCTTGTTTCGCCGCGATGTCGGCGCAACCTCTTGCGCATGAGCAACGACGACTCTTCCGACCTTCGACTCCGCGCCGGAAAAATCCGTGATCGAGGCGAGCGCCGCGCTCACGGCGACCGCGCTCCTTCGTCGCACAGGTGATGAAGGCCGTGACGAAGGCGAAGGGCGCCGGCGTCACGCCCGCGTCGATGCACGGCGAGGGGCGGAGCGCGTCAGTCGAAGCGGACGCGCGGCGGCGCGGGAGCCGGCCCCGGAAAGGGAGATGCTGCCGCATCGGCCGCGGACAGGCGGCGGCCGATCGGTTGAAGCTCGCGGCTGAGCAGCGCGGGCCGGCGAGCGGATGCGCCGCGTCGTGGTGAAGGCGCGGATCGTCAGGTTGAAGCTCGGGAGCAAGGGTGCCGACGCGCATCTGCGCTATCTGCAGCGCGACGGGACGGACCGGGAAGGAGAGCGGGGTCGGCTCTACGGGCGAGAGATCGACACGGTCGACGGCAACGCGTTCGTGGAGCGCGGGCGGGAGGACCGCCACCAGTTCCGCTTCATCGTCGCGCCGGAGGACGGGGACCGGCTGTCCGACCTTCGCGGCTTCACCCGCGACGTGCTGCGGCAGATGGAGGAAGATCTCGGGACCAGGCTCGATTGGGTCGCGGTCGATCATTTCAACACCGGCCATCCGCACAGCCATGTCGTGGTCCGGGGCAAGGACGAACGGGCAAGGATTTGATCATCGCCCAGGACTACATCACCGACGGAGTTCGCCTGCGCGCCCAGGAGCTGGCGACCCTGGAATTGGGTCCGGAGACCGACCTCGAACTGAGATCGAAACTTACGGCGGAAATTTCCGCCGAGCGCTTCACCCGCGTCGACCGGGCGATGATCGCCGAGGCCAGCGAGGGGCTTCTCGACCTGCGGCCCGAGGCGGGTCAGCTGCGTGCCGACTTCGACCGCTCGCTGCGCATCGGCCGATTGCAAACTTTGTCGCGCTATGGCCTCGCCAAGGAGGCTGAGCCGGGCATGTGGTCTCTCTCCGAAAAGCTGGAGCCGACGCTGCGCGAACTCGGCGAACGCGGCGACATCGTCAAGGCGATCAACCGCGCTCTGACGGCGCGAGGTCAGGGGCGTTCGCTCGAAAGCTATTCCCTCCATGGCGAGGAGCCCGCGGCGCCGATCATCGGCCGGGTCATCGACAAGCGACTGACCGACGAACTCGGCGAGCGTCTTGGTCTCGTCATCGATGGCGTCGACGGGCGCGTCCATCATGTCGCGCTCGGCGCGCCGGCGATGGCGGCTGCCGGCGAGGAGGCGACGATCGGATCAATCGTCGAGATCGCCCCAGCGCCGACGGGGCCGCGCCCGGCAGATCGAAATATCGCGCGCATAGCCGGCGACTCAGGCGTCTATCGCCCGAGCACGCACCGCGCCATGGCCGAAGCTGGCGGCGTCCGCGTGCCGGGCGGCGACTACGACGCCTATGTCGAGAGCCATGTCCGTCGGCTGGAGGCGCTGCGCCGGGCGGGGATCGTCGAGCGGATCGACGCCGACCATTGGCGCATCCCCGAAGACTTCGAGACCCGCGCCGAAAATTATGACGCCCAGCGACGGGGCCGGATGACGCTCCGCCTGCTTTCCAACCTCGACCTCGAAGCGCAGATCGACGCCGACGGCGCGACCTGGCTCGACCGCGAGCTCGTCTCTCCCAATCGCACGCCGCTCGTTCGCGCCGGCTTCGGCGCCGAGGTCGACGGGGCGATGCAGCGGCGCAGACAAGCGCTCGTCGACAAGGGCCACGCCTGGCGAACGCCAGACGGCGGCCAACGCGCGCCCAAGGACCTCATCGCGCGACTGGAGCGGCAGGAGATCGAGCGCGTCGGAAAATCCTTGGCGGCGGCCAAACACGCTCCCTTCAAAATGAAGGGCGAGGGCGAACGCGTCTCGGGCGTCTTCACCGGCGACCGACCAATCTCGTCTCGGGAAAATATGCGATCGATCGAGAACGCCTACGAGTTCACGCTCGTCCCCTGGCGACCGGTCATGGACGACCGCCTCGGTCGCCAGATCAGCGGCGTTGCGAGGACTTCCGGGGTCTCATGGGATCTTCGGGCGCACGCGGCGTCGGGATTGGAATGTGAGTGGCACACTCGCTATTGCGGCGACGAACGACAGGCTTTTCGCGGCGCGACCCGTCAGTCCTCACGCCATTATCGGCGCGCCTCTGCAGGTGGTCGTCACAACAGCTTCGTGTCAGTCGCGCGACTCCTGGCGCACCTCGCCATTCACGTGTGCGACGAGGATCGGCGAGGGACGGAACGATATGACCCTGCGCGCGCAAATTGTCGCCGCCACTCCATTTTTCGGATTGCGTCCAATCCGCTCCCGTTTGGCGCGAACATTGAAGGTCCCGAACCCTCGCAAGCTCACCGACTCGCCGCGAATGAGCGCCGCGCAGATTTCCTCCAGGGTCTCGTCCAAAAGCGTCTGAGCTTCGGCTCGAGTGAGCCCTGGACGGCAATCATAGACTGCAGCGCGTAAGTCTTGCCGCGTAAGAGTGCCGTTCCGTTTGGTTTCCTTCAGCATGGAGACGCGCCCAGCATCGATTTAAATTCAACGCGGCTCCCGAACGAAAATGCTCATGGCCGCCGCTCCAGGGGATTTTGCGGGAAAGCCAAGATTATTGGCACTTTCGTCTCGTGCAAGCGCTTCGAGCTCAATCCGTAGGGCCAGTCTGGAGGCTCCACATCTCATGCGCGGTCGCAACACAGTCACGCGCCACGATAGGCGATAGCCCCCATTTCCACGCCAGTCTGCGCTTCGCGCTGCGTCGAAGAATTGGCTCATACGCGCCGCGCGCAATTGTCGTCATCCTGAGGGCATGGTTCAGCCTCGCCGTGCGCGCCGTCAAAACACTCCCGTTCGTGAAGAAAGCCACGATGACGTCTGCGTGCAGAAAGGGTATGATTCGGTCTTGAGACGGGCCGCCCTGGTTGATCAAATCGTCATCGACGATTGGCCGTCGAGACGTTCCGATCACCGCCGCCGAGATCGAGGTGTTGGCGCATTTTTCTCGGCGACATGTTCGACGCATTTCTTCGACCTCGCCATTGAGTTTGGAGACCTCGGGAGCTTCGCATGACCGACCCTACCCGCGCCGCGCTTTATCTTCGGGTTTCGACGACACGCCAGGCGGAGGTCGATCTCTCCATTCCCGATCAGCAGGCGCAGACCAACGCCTTCTGCGCCCGCCACGGCTGGCGGGTCGTCGCCGAATACGTCGAACCTGGCGCTTCGGCTGTGGACGACAATCGGCCAGAGTTTCAGCGGATGATCGAGCGCGCCTGCGACGACGACCATCCGATCGACACGATCGTCGTTCATTCCTTCTCGCGCTTCTTTCGCGACGCCTTCGGCCTGGAGATGTATGTGCGCAAGCTCGCCAAGCATAATGTGCGGCTGGTTTCGATCACCCAGGAGCTTGGCGATGACCCGTCGCAGGTCATGATGCGGCAGGTCATTTCGCTCTTCGACGAATACCAGAGCCGCGAGAACGCCAAGCATGTTTTTCGCGCGATGAAGGAGAACGCTCGCCAGGGGTTTTACAACGGGTCGCGCCTGCCGCTCGGCTATGCGCTGACCGAGGTCGGAAACGCGGCCATCGCACCAAGAAGAGGCTCGTCATCGATCCCGTCGAGGCGGAGACCGTCCTGCTGATCTACCGCCTCTATCTCGAGGGCGACGCCGGCAGGGGGCCGATGGGCGTCAAGGAAGTCACGAAGGCGCTCAACGCGCGTGGCGAGCGGACTCGCCTCGCCGCGCTCAAATCCGACCGCGACCGTGCCAGGGCCGCGCTGGCGCGGATCAAGGTTCAGCTTGCGCCCCAGGTCATGCTGGAGCCGGATCAGATCGAACGCTTCGGCGCTTTCATGCGCGAGCGGATCACCATCGGAGAGACCGCCTTCCGAAAGGCTATCTGCGCTCGATCGTCGACGCCATCGAGGTCGACGACGCGGTGATCCGCATCCACGGCTCGAAGGCCAGCCTGGAACAGGCCGTTATCGCCGGAGAACAAATCGGCAAGGGTGTTCGCAGTTTTATACGTAAATGGCGCGCCCGAAAGGATTTCGAACCTCTGACCCCGAGATGCGTAGGCGCGATCTCGAGGCGCTGTGGGGGTCCAAAAGCGTTCACGAGCGTCCGTGCGGGTTCACGAGAGGCAACGAAACGGCGCTGAGGCGCTTGTTGAACGGCCGTGCACCGGCGTGAACCAGCGTGGATGGACGTGCGGTGAAGAAGCTGTAACCACGAAGTAACCACGGGATGCAACATTGGTCGAAGGTTGGCGGCCTCGCCTGTCGAGGCTTCGGCAATCCCGGTTCGGTTCATTGCGCTTTCGTGGAAGCTTTTGATTTGCCGGAATTGTTGAACGCGACCGCTTCGCGAACGAGCGCCTTGAAGGCGGACTCGTCAACCTCTCCTCCTTCGTGGATGTCGATCGCGCGGCGTACGTTTCCGTCGAGACTTGAGTTGAAGAGACAGGCCGGATCCTTCAGAGACGCGCCCCTGGCGAAGGTAAGCTTCACGACTTTCTTATAGGATTCGCCAGTGCAGATGATGCCGTCGTGAGACCAAACCGGAGTACCCATCCACTTCCACTCCTCGATGATTTCTGGGTCCGCTTCCTTGATGAGCTTGCGCATTCTGCTGAGGGTTTCCCCACGCCAGTCCCCCAGTTCGGTGATTTTTTCGAGACGAGTTCCGAAACCGACTCGCCTTGGCTCGCGACCGACGTTTTCATATTCTCTTCCTAAATCAGCACGCGCAAAACTCAGGAGTTTCGTTCAAGCGGAGGAAGTTGGCGCGGCCGCCAAAGCGCTGGGCGAGGACGCATGGGGCCATCTTGGCCTCAACGTGACTGCCCTTGCCTTCCTTCGATGGACACTACGGCAGCCGTGGACGGGGCCTTGATGCTGGTGTTGAGCTTTCTCAGCATGACCAAGCACTCTTGCTTGACGCCTCTCGTCTCGTATCCTGTCCGCGAGCTTCGCAAGGTGGCAGAAGGCCACGGCCCGCTGAGATACCCTGTCCTGATATTCGGCAGGGTGGCTCAGTTCGGTCTCGTCGTTGTCGTTCACGTCGTCGGTCATGGAGAGACGCTCTGCTCCTGAGGAACCGCAACTTGGGCAGCGAAACTGCTCCAGAAATGCGGCAAGCAGGAGACGGCGCGGACGTCCGGCAGCCTGGGGCCATCGATTCCTTCAGCGGCACGGGGCGGGGCCAACCCCCCGGGGCCAAAACTTGGCTTTCCCGGGCGGCGCTAACCTGACGAGACACCGACGTGTGAAATTTCTGGAACTCCGGCCGGCCGCCATCTTGTACTCGGGCGAAAAAGGCATAAGAACGGACGCGCGAGAGGAGCACTGAGGCACGCGTAACGCGTGATATTGTTTCCAGTTGTATGCAGAGGTTCCGTCAGGAGGCCTCTTAAGGGCGGTTCACAGCATATGACCGCACACTACTTCCTCGGTATCGACGTGGGCACGGGCAGCGCTCGCGCCGGCGTGTTCGACGGGGCCGGGATGCTGCTCTGCTCGGCCCGGGCGGACATTGCCCTGTGGCACGAAGCGGGCGACATCGTCGAACAGTCCGGCAACGATATCTGGCGGGCGGTCTGTTCTTGCACGCGGGACGCGGTGAGCCGGGCCGGCATCGCGCCCGAGGCGGTGGCAGGCATCGGTTTCGACGCGACCTGCTCGCTGGTGGTCCTGGGCCCGGGGGGAAAGCCGCTGCCGGTCGGCCCCTCCGCCGATCCCGAACGCAACATCATCGTGTGGATGGATCATCGTGCTGTGGCGCAGACGCGCCGCATCAACGCCACGGCCGAGGCTGTCCTCGATTATGTCGGCGGCGCCATTTCCCCGGAGATGGAAACGCCCAAGCTCTTGTGGCTCGCCGAGAACCTGCCGAGCACTTTCCAATCGGCGTGGCAGTTCATGGACCTGACCGACTTCCTGACCTTGAAGGCCACTGGCAGCCTGGCGCGCTCGATCTGCACGGTCACATCCAAGTGGACCTATCTCGCTCACGAGGGCCGCTGGGACGAGAGCTACTTCCGGACCGTCGGCCTCGGCGTGCTCGCCGACGAGGGCTTCCGCCGGATCGGCGCCGAGATCGTGGCTGCGGGCACGCCTCTCGCCAGCGGCCTGACCGCCGAGGCCGGCGCGCAGCTTGGACTGGTGGCGGGAACACCCGTGGGCGCGGGGCTCATCGACGCTCACGCTGGCGGCATCGGAACGGTCGGCGCGCGCGGGGAGGCGGGAAGCCTGCTGACGCGCATGGCCTATGTGTTCGGCACCTCGGCCTGCACCATGTCCTCGACCAGCGAGCCGACTTTCGTGCCCGGCGTGTGGGGGCCCTATTTCTCCGCCATGGTTCCGGGCCTGTGGCTGAACGAGGGCGGGCAGTCCGCGGCGGGCGCGGCGATCGAGCATCTGGCGCGTATGCATCCCGCGGCAGCGGAGGCGGCGCGGCTGGCACAGGCGAGCGGTGGCGGCGTCGTCGCCTGGCTATCGCGCGAGGCGGAGCGGAGAGGCGGAGCCTCGAACGCGATCAACCTCATCGGCGATGTGCATGTGGTGCCCGAATTCATCGGCAACCGTTCGCCTTTCGCGGACCCCGAGGCGCGTGGCGTGATCGCCGGCCTTGGCATGGACAGCGACATCGAGAGCCTTGTCGCGTTCTATCTCGCCGGCATGTGTGGGCTTGGTTATGGTTTGCGGCAGATCGTGAGGGCGCTGCGCGACAAGAGTGCGCTGATCGACGCCATCGTCGTCAGCGGCGGCGCGGGACAGAGCGCGCTGGTGCGCCAGTTGCTCGCCGACACGACGGGCCAGGTCATCGCGACGGTAACTTCTCCGGAGCCGGTGCTTCTCGGTTCCGCCATCCTGGGCGCGGTCGCCTCGGGCCACCAGCGTGACATCGCGGCGGCCATGTCGGCTATGTCCACGATCGGAGAACTCTACCGGCCCGACCCATCATTGGCCGAGGCGCATGACAGGCGGTTCAGCGGCCTTCGAGCTGCTGCAGCGGACGGCCAAAGGCCTGCAATGGCGTCACGTTGGCGTTGGTGCGCAGCACGAAGATGCCGTCGAACCGCGCCTCTTCGGCGAGTTTGCCGGCGTCGATTTCAAACACCCGGTCACCTTCGTCTTTGTCCTTGCCTTTGGTCTTGTCCTTGCTCCCGGCGCGCTTGCGTAGATAACGTCGGTAGGCGGAGTTGCCGATCAGCGCCTTGTCGCCTTTCTTCAATTGCGCGTCGAGCGCGGCGACGATCGCCTCGCGGTCCCTGCGGTCTTTCTCGGCCTCCGCCTCGTTGCGGCAGACGATGTAGCGCTTGCCCTCGATCATGACCTGCTTGACGAAGAGCTGCGTCTCGCCCGTCTTGCGCTCCAGCAGCAGAGGGACGAAGGGAGCGTCATTCTCCAGCACGATCTTGCGCACGATGGCGTCGGAGCGCTCGCGCGCGCCCAGAATATATTCGAGCTTGCGCGCCTCCAGCCCCTCGATCGTCGCCGCCGAGATCATGCCGCGATCGGCGACGACGCCCTAAGGTCCGGCGAGTATTGATGGGAACCGTTCCCGAGCGCTCAAGATCAACGGGGGATTTTTGGCGCAATTTCGTCACACTATCGCGTGACAATTCCCGATTATGCCGAAATCCACCCACGATCGCGCATTTACAATCCGACGGCGTCGCCGGCGCATGGGTGACATGCCACAATCCTGTTTGCTTGCACTCGACGCCCGTGAGCTTCAAGGCGATCGGCCTCGCGCCAGAAACGCCATTCCCCGCTATCGCAAGGACGCGCCGCTTTGTCTGCGCCGCCTGCGGCTCGAGGCGGGTCGACGTGACGCCGGACTGGCGCGGACATAGCGCGGTGGGGATGGGCCGGTGATCGGCGAGGTGCGGCCGCCGCCTTTGGGGCCTCCACGGCGTGGAGCGTTCGCGCGTCATGTGTTCGGGCCAAACGACCGGCGAAGTGCGTCGAGATGACCGGCAATTCTGTTGTCAGAACGTCGGCTTCGGCCGGTCGTCCGCCATCCTGCGCTCCAGTGGCGCTCTCCGCGACCGCTTCGCCTCATCAAAAACACAAAATTGCGGAATCCTTGCATTTAAACCTGGGCCCATCCGGCGAATCCCGGTGAATTGATATGTTTCGTCACCGTTCGAGAGGCTGAGGCTTGACGATGAAGATCACAACGGAAGAGCGTGGCGGAAAAACTCTTCTCAGTCTGAGAGAAACGCGTCTAAACGCTCACAATTGCGGGGAGCTGAAAGATCGGATCCTCCGACTCTTCGAGGAGGGAGGCCGAGATCTCGTTGTGGATCTTCGCGACGTTCAATTCATCGACAGTTCCGGTTTGGGCGCGTTGCTTTCCGCGCATCAGAATGCGGCGCAACGGTCGACGAGCTTCGTTCTCGCCGGTCTTCAACCCCGCGTCAGATCCATGTTCGAGCTTACTCGCCTGCAACGCGTCTTCGAAATCTATCCCGGCCTCCAAGAAGCGCTCGACGGTTGAAGTTGGGCTTCGCATGTCCGGCGCATCGAGGTTGATAGCTCGGCAGCCCGAGGTTGCGTTGTGGCTTCGCCACTGGGCGCAGCTTGATCGGCCCTCTGCCCGTCCCTGAGGTTCGCCGGCGGGATACATCTTATTAACAAGCCGCAGTCGTCGAGAGGCCTCAAAGCAGCTATCAGGCATTCCCAATGAGGGGCCATTTTTGGCGCATCTATGCCGTTCGCTCTGCTTGCTGGCGGCCTACGCCGTCGCAGAGAAGCGACCCGCCCCAGAGGTAAGGGCGCGGCGTTTTCCTTCACGTGATCGGCTTAGTTGGCTCCGGATCATCGTCGCCGACGCCGGCGCGGTTCACGCGTGGCGAAGCGTCTCGACAGCATCAGCGAGTGTGAGCTGAACGGGAGTCCGCTTGGCGGGCGCATTGGACCAGTTCGGCTTTTCCGCTGCCGAGCGGCGTCGCGGCGCCCGACCGGCTCCACAATCCGATGTGCTACGCTCCCGCCGCGCCAAGACCCAGCTTTGCCCATTCTGATTTTCCGCGCGGCGATCACGCGAATTCAGCAATTGTGGTTCCGTTCCGGCGAAGGTGCTATTTTTTGGTTCACATCGCCGTTGCCGGGGGCGGGAAAGCCGAGCCATGAGCAATCGACCTGTCATTCATGTCGTCGACGATGAGGGCGCGATCCGCGATGCGCTCGAACTTGCGCTGAGAGACGAGTTCGAGGTTCGGACTCATGCGTCAGCGCGCGACTTCCTCGAAACGGTCGAGCCGAACGGGGCCCGCTGCGTGATAACGGACGTACGCATGCCGGAAGTCGACGGCATCGAACTCCTGGCGAAAATGAAAGAGCGTCTCCTCGCTTTGCCCGTCATCGTGATGAGTGGATACGCCGATATCCCCCTCGCCGTCGAGGCAATAAAGGCGGGAGCGGTCGATTTTCTCGAAAAGCCGTTCGACGACGACGCTCTGATAGCCTCAGTTCGCTCGGCTTTGAAACACAGAAGCGAAGCGAATGATGGAGAAGCACAAGATATTGTCACCAGGCTTGCGACCCTGAGCAAAAGGGAAAACGAGGTGTTGGACAGAGTGCTCCAAGGGCAATTCAATAAGGTCATCGCACATGAACTGGGTATCACCATGAGGACCGTCGAATTCCACCGCTCCCATATCATGGCAAAAATGAAAGCGAAAACCGTAGCGGAACTCGTGCGGATGTCGCTGGCTGTTCCAGGCGCCGGGCGGAGCTGACGCCAATTCGCAATCGGGCGAATGGCTGTGTCGAAGCATGCCGCCGCAATGCCTTACGTCCGAGTTGTGGCGCCTGTCGCCTGGACGCCGCCAATTCTGACGGGATGGCGGGGGCCGTTACCCTAGCCAAGCAGATGCGTCCGGCGAAGGTCTGGCGCCTCGGCTCTGCAAGCTCGGAGAGTCAAGCCGTGGAGCCTGCTTTTGACCATCGGAGCCGCCGGGACCAAACTCTGCTGGCGAATTGCGGTGGAGCACAACTCGTTGAGCGCTCTCTGCGGCCGGCGCGCCGTGAGGGCGCGCAGGAAACCGCCCACCCAGGCGCAAGCGTCGCGCTCACGAATACGGGCCATCAGCGCGCGGTGACGTTCGACGCGTTCTTCTCGCGGCATTGTGATCGCCCGCTGTATCGCATTGGCGACTTCGTCGGCGTCATATGGGTTTACGACCAGCGCCTCCTCAAGGTCCTCGGCCGCGCCGGCGAAGCGCGAGAGAACCAGAACCCCGGGATTTTGCTCGTTCTGAGCCGCCACGTACTCCTTGGCGACGAGGTTCATGCCGTCACGCAAAGGCGTGACGAGCCCCACTTGACTGCCTCGATACAGCGCCGCGAGCGTGTGGCGCGGGACATTCCGATGAATATAGCGCACGGGGGTCCAATCGAAGTCGCCGAATTTGCCGTTTATCTCCCCCGAAAGCGCTTCCAGTTCGTGGCGAATTTCGACATAGGCCTGCACGTCCCCGCGCGTCGGCGGCGCGATCTGCATCAAGGTGACCGCCTTGCAGTTCTGTGGGTAAAGTTCGAGCAGGCGCTTGAAGGAGCGAAACCTGTCCGGCAGACCCTTGGTGTAGTCCAAGCGATCGACCCCGATGATGTTCACGCGCGGCTCGCCAATTCTGTGCAGCCGCTGAACGCGCCTCTCAGCGTCCACGCTGTTGGCCATATGTAGGAAGGACGCGACGTCGATGCCGACGGGAAACACGGATGCGGTCACGGTTTTTCCTGCGACGTGCAAGATGTCGGCGGACGCCATCTCCCCGCCCATGAAATCGCAAACGAAGCGGCAGAAATTCGCTCGGTCTGTCTTCGTCTGGAATCCAATGAGATCATATTCGATGAGCGCGCTCATCAGCCATTCATGCTCGGGAACGGCCACCAGAACGTCCGGCGGCGGAAACGGGATATGCAGAAAAAATCCGATGCGATTGCCGACGCCCCTCATCCGCAACGCGGCGCCGAAGGGGATGAGATGATAATCGTGCACCCAGACGAGATCGGTCTGCTCAAGGAGCGGAGCGACCTCGTCGGCGAAGCGGTCGTTGACCCTCTTATAGGCATTTGCGCTCTCGGGAGTGAATCGAGCGAGGTCAAGCCGGTAATGGTGGACCGGCCAGAGAGCAGCATTGCAGAAGCCGAGGTAGTAGTCTTTGTAATCACGCGCCCCGATCGGCATGGTCACTTGCGTGAGATTGTCGTATCGCCGGCACGTCGGCCCGACCTCGATGTCGTCCACGACCACATCGCCGTTCCACCCGAACCACATCGCATCGCGCTTGCGAAGAGCGTCGAGAATGCAGACGGCAAGTCCGCCGGACGCCAAGCCTTCGGGATCAACGACGCGGTTTGAAACAATCACGAGCCGTGCCATGTTGCCTTCCCCCGCCAACAGAGCAGAAGCGAGGCGAACGAGCCTCTCCGCAACCTGCTGCTTCTTCTCGTTTCGTTCGCACGCGAACGACAACATCGGTTCAAGCATGCCTTTTGCGCGCATTCATCGCGGCTACGCCACCGACTTGCTTATTTGATACGCGGCGGCCCGATCGCAATTTCGGAAATCCGTTATTCGGGAGCTCAGCAGCGGGCGTCGGGGCAGGCAGATCGCGCTACGCAACGCTGCCGCTTGAATTCGAATTGTGGGAGTATTTTTCGGCCTCCCAGGTCATCGAGATTTTTCAGAAACCTACGTGGCAGCAACATCTTACATCTAGGGTCGAGCGCGAGCGGCGCTTCGAGCACTTCGGATTTCCGCAGTTTCACGACGCCTCGGCATCCGTTACCAGCGGGAATCGGCTGAGTATTGGCTCGGAGGAGCCAGAAAATCCTGCGAAGAGCAATGTCTCGATCGCTCACGCTGGTCGGATCCAGCGGGGCCATCCGTCGACATTGCCGACCTCAAAATGGGAGCTTCGTAATGACTACAGCCACGCAATGCGCCGCTTTCGCCGGGCTCGCCCAAAACGAAATCATCTTGGGCGCGACGCCGTCCCGGAAACACGAAGCGCTGCTCTTGAGCTATCTGCTGAACCTGCACCGAGGCCCGGTCGCAGTGCGCGAGATGATCGTCTCGGATCTGCGCGGTTTTCTCGACCTCGGCGCGCGCGATTGCGCTGCCGATACGCTCCTGGTGCTCCGGCTGTTCCTTTCCGAATATCCAGAAGCAAAACGCGACCCGCGCCCAAACAATTGCGCCGACATCATCCCGTTCACTTCGGAACATCGTTGTGATTCCCGGCTCGTCGCGCGCTCGCGAGACGTAAAGGATCACGATTTGGAAAGGCGGACAGAGAGACTCCGTGCTGCGATGCGACAACAGCGGACAGCGCGGGAGACGAGCAGGCGATCTTGAGTTCGGCGTGAAGAATGCCTCCTTGCTGTGGTCCAGCTTGTAGAATTGCGGCCCTTGAGCCTGTCAGGCGGCCATCCCAGGTAGCGTCAGCGAGACTGAACGTATCACTTGCGCCGTGATGTCAGCGGCAGGAGCCGCATCGCAGAAGGAGCGTGAGCGCAGCGCCGCTTCGTGGCGCCGAGGGGAGATAGGCATGGCGGCTACAAAAAAACGGACGACCTTGAGCGCGACCCGCGAAGCAGAGGCGCGCTCTGCGCTCCCGCGAGGCAAGAGACAACAGGACCTCGGCCTCGATGACACAATCTTGCTCGATGCGCTCCGCGCAGTCTGCGCCGGAGACTTCACCAAGCGACTTCCATCCGGCTACCGCGGCTTGAAAGGGGAAATCGCCGATGCGTTCAATACGATTGCCGCGGCCAATGAACATATGGCCCAGCAGCTGCAGCAGGTAGGAGAAATTATCGGCCGTGGCGGCGAGACGAGAAAGCGCGTTCGCTTGGAACGCTCTGGCGGGGGTTGGGGTCAAATAGAAAACTCAATCAACGCGTTGATCGATGATCTGCTTTGGCCCACGAGAGCCGTCACCGCCGCTGTCGCCGCGGTCGCCAAGGGTGATCTGATGCAGCCGGTTCCGCTCGAAGCGGACGGGCGGCCCCTGAGGGGCGAATTTTTGCGTTCAGCAACCATCGTAAATTCAATGATCGAACAGCTCGAGATATTTACGTCGGAGGTCACGCGGGTCGCCCGCGAAGTCGGCACCGAGGGGAAGCTCGGCGGGCAGGCGCAAGTCACGGAAGTGACGGGAGTTTGGAAAGAGCTCACCGAGAGCGTCAATTTCATGGCGAGCAATCTCACCGCGCAGGTGCGAAACATCGCCGAGGTGACCATCGCAGTCGCGAATGGCGATCTGTCGAAAAAGATCACCGTCGATGTTCGCGGTGAAATCCTGCAGCTCAAGGAAGCCATCAACACGATGGTCGATCAACTCCGCTCGTTCGCATCCGAAGTGACGCGCGTCGCTCGCGAAGTGGGAACCGACGGCAAACTCGGTGGACAGGCGCTCGTTCCCGGAGTCGCGGGAACCTGGAAAGACCTCACTGACTCTGTGAACTCGATGGCCGGCAATCTCACCGCGCAGGTGCGAAACATCGCCGAAGTCGCCACTGCAATCGCCAGCGGCAATTTGTCGAAAAAGATTACCGTCAGCGTCAAAGGAGAAATTCTTCAGCTAAAAGATACAATCAACACCATGGTGGACCAACTGAACGGCTTCGCCAGTGAGGTGACCCGCGTCGCGCGTGAGGTGGGAACCGAGGGCAGGCTCGGCGGCCAAGCGCAAGTATCGGGCGTCGCGGGAACTTGGAAGGACTTGACCGACAGCGTCAATTCGATGGCCGGCAATCTGACCGCCCAGGTCCGCAACATCGCAGAAGTCACGACCGCGGTCGCGCGCGGCGACCTTTCGAGAAAGATCACCGTCGACGTGAAAGGGGAAATTCTGGAGCTCAAGGATACCATCAATACGATGGTTGATCAGCTTAATGCGTTCGCATCCGAGGTGACGCGCGTCGCGCGAGAAGTCGGCACAGAGGGGAAACTCGGTGGCCAGGCGCGAGTGTCGGGCGTCGCTGGAACTTGGAAGGATTTGACCGACAGCGTCAACTCGATGGCCGGCAATTTGACCGCCCAGGTCCGCAACATCGCAGAGGTCACGACCGCAGTCGCGCGTGGCAGTCTTTCCCGAAAAATTACCGTCGATGTAAAAGGGGAAATTCTGGAGCTCAAGAACACCATCAACACGATGGTTGATCAGCTCAATGCATTTGCATCCGAGGTGACGCGCGTCGCGCGCGAGGTCGGCACAGAGGGCAAACTCGGTGGGCAGGCGACTGTGCCAGGCGTTGCCGGGACATGGAAAGACTTGACCGACAGCGTTAATTTCATGGCGAGCAATCTGACTGGGCAAGTTCGCAATATTGCAGAGATCGCCACAGCGATCGCTGGCGGCGACCTCTCGAAAAAGATCACCGTCGATGTTCGCGGCGAAATGCTGCTTCTCAAGGACACACTGAACACGATGGTCGAGCAGCTGCGCTCTTTCGCCGCCGAAGTCACCCGCGTCGCCCGGCAGGTCGCTACCGAAGGACGCTTGGGCGTGCAGGCGGAGGTTCCGGGAGTTGCTGGCACTTGGAAGGACCTGACCGATAACGTCAATCTCCTCGCAGCGAATTTGACGACGCAGGTTCGCAACATAGCCGAGGTTACGACCGCTGTCGCTCGCGGAGATCTGTCGAGGAAGATAACAGTTGACGTAAAGGGAGAGATTTTGGAGCTGAAGAACACCATTAACACGATGGTTGACCAGCTTAACGCTTTCGCGTCGGAGGTGACGCGCGTGGCGCGCGAGGTCGGCACCGAAGGACGGCTTGGCGGTCAGGCCGAAGTGCCCGGGGTGGCGGGTACCTGGAAGGACTTGACAGACACCGTGAACGTCATGGCGGCTAATCTGACCGAACAGGTGCGCGGAATCGTCAAGGTTGTGACCGCTGTCGCCGACGGCGACCTCAAACAGAAGCTGACCGTGAAGTCCAAAGGCGAGGTGGCAGCCCTCGCTGACACCATCAACAGCATGACGAACACCCTTGCAATCTTCGCGGAGCAAGTGACCACCGTTGCCCGCGAGGTGGGCGTCGAAGGGCGGCTGGGGGGTCAGGCAAACGTCCCGGGCGCCGCCGGAACTTGGAAGGACTTGACCGGAAACGTCAATCTTCTCGCGGCAAACCTTACCACGCAGGTTCGCGCTATCGCAGAAGTCGCCACTGCGGTCACCGAGGGTGATCTGACGCAATCTGTTCGGGTCGACGCGAGCGGCGAGGTGGCCGACCTGAAAGACAACATTAACACCATGATCGAGAACCTGCGTCTCACCACCGAGCGCAATAGGGAGCAGGATTGGCTCAAGACGAACTTGGCCCGCTTTACCAGCATGTTGCAAGGCCAGCGCGATCTGACGACCGTCGGCGGCATGCTTCTTTCGGAGCTTGCGCCACTCGTCAACGCCCAATATGGGGTCATTTATCTTCGAGAGACCGGGGGCCCCAACCTGACGCTCCTCGCAGCTTACGCCCACAGCGATGCGTCAGGACCGCCGCGACGCATTCAAATCGGAGAAGGGCTAATCGGACAATGCGCCGCAGACGCTCGGCGACTGCTGGTCACGAGCGTGCCGTCCAGCGTCGCTCCGATCAGCTCGGGACTGTTCAAGGCGCTGCCCAAGAGTGACATTGTTTTGCCGGCGCTTTTCGAAGGGCAGACCAAAGCTGTCATAGAGCTCGCCTCGATCGCGGAATTCACCGATCTGCAAGTTTCATTTCTGGATCAGCTATCAACGAACATAGGCATAGTTCTCAACAGCATCGAGGCGATGATGCAGACCGAGGAGCTGCTCAAGCAGTCGCAACAGCTCGCCGGCGAACTTCAAACGCAGCAGAAGGAGCTGCAGCAGACAAACGAGAAACTCGAACAGAAGGCGCAGCAACTGGCGGAGCGCAACATCGAGGTGGAAAGGAAGAACCAGGAGATCGAGCTGGCTCGCCATGCCGTTGAGGAAAAAGCATCCGAGCTGGCGCTCACATCGAAATACAAGTCGGAGTTCCTCGCCAACATGTCCCATGAGTTGAGGACGCCGCTGAACAGCATCCTGATTCTCGGACAGCAGCTAGCGGCAAACCCGGATGCGAACCTGAGCCCGAAACAGATCGAGTTCGCTCGCACTATACACGAGGCCGGAACAGACCTATCGAATCTCATCAACGAGATCTTGGATCTTTCGAAAATCGAGTCGGGCACCGTCTCCGTCGACGTCCATGA
This sequence comes from uncultured Alphaproteobacteria bacterium, assembly GCA_963829075.1. Lineage (GTDB taxonomy): Bacteria > Pseudomonadota > Alphaproteobacteria > Rhizobiales > Beijerinckiaceae > Methylocystis. Next base: position 227,194 of record CAWHHH010000004.1, read on the forward strand.
GATCGTTTTCAGCGATGTATATGAAATGGTGCTTCGACCCTTCCGTCACGAGGCCGAGCTCCGGCGCTTGTCGTTCGACGTTGAAATTGATCCGAATCTCGACCGCAGCATAGTCACGGACCCGAAACGTCTGCAGCAGATTCTCAAAAATCTGCTTTCAAATTCGTTCAAATTCACGGAGCGTGGGGGCGTCCGCTTTTCGATCTCGAAAGTCGGTTGCGGCTGGACGCCGGGACAACCGGTTTTGAGTCAGGCGTCATCGGTCATAGCGTTCGAAGTTGCGGACACCGGCGAAGGCATTCCTCTCGAAAAGCAGAAGATCATATTTGAGGCATTTCAGCAGGCGGACGCCAGCACCAGCCGCAAACATGGCGGCACCGGGCTGGGGCTTGCGATAAGTCGAGAGTTATCAAGTTTGCTCGGCGGCGAGATTTTGCTCCGAAGCGAAGCAAAACGGGGCAGCACGTTCACCCTATACCTACCACTCCAATATATGGGATCGGTCGGCAGCCAGAATTCCCCGGATCAGGCCATCTCAGTCACGGTGCCGATCAGATCCAAACTTTCGAAATTTTCGACCGAGGGAGTCCAGCGGGATCGCGAACTCCTAGGATTCAATTCCGGCGAGAATCTCGCAGGAAAAACGGTCATGTTGGTTGACGATGACGTTCGAAATATCTTCGCTTTGAGCAGTCTTTTGGAAGGCCATGGTATGCGCGTGCTGACAGCAAGGACAGGGCAAGAAGCAATCGATGTCCTCCACTCAGATTCAAACGTGGAGATCGTGCTCATGGATGTGATGATGCCGCAGATGGACGGCTATGAGACCATGGCGATCATTCGCGCCGACCCGGCGCTGAAACGCCTGCCGATTCTAGCCATAACCGCCCAGGCCATGAAAGGGGATCGAGAGAAGTGCCTCGATGCAGGCGCTTCGGGCTACTTTGCAAAGCCCCTGGACACCGAGCAACTTCTGACGGCGCTTCGGACATGGCTCAATCCTCGCGACGATCACGGTCATGCTAAAAGCTGATCCGATCAACATCCTGCTCGTGGATGACCAACCGTCGAAACTTCTCAGCTACGAGGCCATTCTCAGCGGGCTGGGAGAAAGCCTGATCAAGGTCGGCTCCGGCCGCGAGGCGCTCGCATGTATGCTCAAGCATGACATCGCCGTCATGCTCATTGACGTGGTGATGCCCGATATCGATGGGTTTGAACTCGCCGCCATGGTTCGGGCGCATCCGCGCTTCCAAGACACTGCGATGATCTTTGTGTCCGCTTTAGCGCAAACCGAGATGGACCGCGCGCGAGGCTACGAACGAGGCGCTGTGGACTACGTGTCCGTACCCATAGTGCCAGAACTCCTGCGGGCGAAGGTTCGGGTGTTCGCGGAGCTTTATCGAAAGACGCGGCAACTCGAACTCCTCAATGCCGAGTTGGAGCAGCGCGTCGTAGAACGAACCGCTGAACTGGTGCGGGCCAACGCCGAGCTGGAGCAGCGCGTCGAAGAGCGCACTCGCGAGCGCGAGGAGGCGTTGGCTCAGGTCTATAAAATGCAGAAGTTGGAAAGCCTTGGCCAGCTCACAGGTGGCGTCGCTCACGACTTCAACAATCTGCTGACAGCAATTCTTATCAACCTCAAACTTCTTTCGAAGAGGCACGGAAAGGACCCGAAATCGAAGCGTCTCCTCGATGGCGGCATTCATGGCGCGCAGCGCGGCGCTGAGCTTGTGAGGCGCATGCTCGCCTTTGCTCGAAGGCAGGAGCTCAGGCCGGAGATTTTTGATGTGGCGCAGCTGATCCTTGAAATGGAGGCTATGCTGAAAACATCTCTTGGTCCAAGCATTGGAATCAATTTCGAGCTCGGGTCGAAGCCTTATTTCATTTGCGCTGACCCCAATCAGTTGGAGCTCGCTATTCTCAACCTCGCCCTGAACGCGAGGGACGCGATGCCCGAAGGGGGTGAGCTCGCGATAAAAATACGGGAAGCAGAAGCGGAGCCGTCAAATCAGCTTTCCGGCGCCGGCGATCACGTTTGTATTTCTGTAACTGATACGGGCAGCGGTATGGACGAGCCTACCCTCAACCGGGCCGTTGAGCCGTTTTTCAGCGACGAAGGAAGTTGGCAAGGGCACAGGCTTGGGCCTATCAATGGTTCACGGCTTGGTTTCCCAGTCGCATGGGATCATCCGCATGAGGAGCGAGCTTGGTCACGGAACAACCGTGGAGCTGTAGTTTCCCGCTTTCTAAGAGCGCTGCGACGACGGAAGCCGCGGGAGACGCGCAATCGGCGCCGCCTCAGATACCGAAATGTATATTGCTCGTCGATGACGACGCATTAGTTTTGGAGAGCATTTTTGAAATGCTCTCGGAGATGGGCCATTCGGTTTATATGGCCAGTTCGGGCGAACGCGCTTTGGAGCTCCTAGCCGAGCACGCAGAGATCGAGTTAGTTCTGACAGACCAGGCCATGCCCGGGATGACGGGAATCGAACTTGCCAATTCGATCCGCGAGATTAGGCCGAATTTGCCTGTCGTCCTGGGAACTGGATACGCGGAAATACCTGGTGGATCTGATATAGAGCTCCCCCGTCTATCAAAGCCTTACGGCGAGGCCGATCTAGCATCTTTGATTGCGTCGACTCTATCGGGCCAATAGGTAGATGGCGTACACGTAACGAGCCGTCGCACAACCCCAGCTCCGCGGCGGCCCGTGTTACGCCACCTGGCCTGCCCCCGGCTCCTGTCGCTTTTTTGGTCCCCGCCGTGTGTCATATTTTCGATTTCATGAGCAGTCGCGGGGATCGAGGCGGGTCAAAGTAGCGATCAAGCCTTCCCAGTGGAGGGTCGCTTCCGCCGCTCGATTAAGCGACCGAACTTCCCGCGCCTCATGGCCTCGCTTGCGCGGCTCAAGCTTACCCATTGCTGGTTTGGGGTGTCTTCGACCAATCGCCGATAAGTCGCGAGCTTGGCGCTTGCCTCACATTCGCCGGATCGCTCGCCTAAGTTAACCATAAGGCGAAGTCCTCCCCAGTCGCCAAGAGAAGCGCCGCGACCCCGGATGTACGGGCGCGGCGTTTTTGCGGTTGGGGCTACCATCGCACCATGCTTCAGCAATTCGACGGCCTCGCCTTGCACATCGCCAGTATGCGCTCGCCCTCTTATCCGCGGCTCCGCGTTCTTTGGCCTGGATTGTTGCTCGCGACGATTTCGGCCTCAGCACTCGCCAAAGCTCGCCTGCCATCACACGCTCCAGTGGCGCTCTCGGTAACCGCGCGGCCTTGTCAAAAACTCCAAATGAGAGGACGATGGGCTCCGGAGCGGAGGCCATCCAGCCTATCGCGGGTCAGAACTCATGGCCATTCAATCTCGGTCAGATTGTGCGGTCGCTCTGGCGGGGTCCAGCCTAATTTTCGGTCCTGTCGGCTTAGACGACCATGCAGCCGCTTTAGAGCGCGTTGAACTCGCCCTCCAAGCGGGCCGTACCGGTCTTTGGGACTGGAATCTTGTCACCGACGAGATGCACGCCGACGCGCGCACGTGCGAGCTATGGGGCCTCTCGAGAAATACGAAGGCGAACTTCCTGTTGTTCAGCGGTGCTCTGCACCCAAAAGCCAGAGAGCACAGCAAGGACGTTATCGCCGCGGCGCTTGATCCCAGATGTGAACACGATTGGGAATATGAATGCAGGACCATCAACGAATTGGGTCGAGTTGAGCGCTGGATCTCGGTGCGAGGGCGTACTTTTTTCGAAAACGGTCGGGCCGTGCGCGTTCTTGGCACAGTGCGAGACATCACCGAACGCAAGCGTCAAGAACGGCATGTTCGCGTGTTGCTGCGGGAGCTTATGCATCGCTCCAAGAACTTGTTGGCGATGGTTCAAGCGATGTCGCGAGAGACAGCGAGGGGCGCCACGTCAATGGGTCTTCCTCACTTTCTGTTGCACCCTTGATCGGCTGGGGGAGAGGCCATAGCTTGGCCGTGTGGAAAGAAAATCGATTTGGTCCCTCGGGCAGGGCATTCGCATTTTGGACGCCAAGCAACTCGCCAACCAATGGCTGATTTCGGCGGTGGCCATCGGGGCCGGCATCTGTCCAGACTGCGGGAAACAATCAACACGCCGATACGGCTGGCATGAGCGCCATCTACAAGATCTGCCGGCGCAAGCCGCCCCTGTAACTGTAAAGCTTCGCCTCCAGCGCTGGAAGTGTCGAAACGAAGCCTGCGAGCGTAAGACGTTCACCGCGCAACTGCCCGAGGTCGCGGGGCCTCGAGCGCGCCGCACCGAACGGGCCACCGAAATCATTTATCTTTTCGGCCATGGCGTTGGCGGGCGTCCGGGAGAGCGCTTGATCAAGCGAATTGGCATGCCGACGAGCGACGACACGATACTGCGCTGTCTCAAACGACGAGTAAAGGCGCGCAGCTCGGAGGAGACGACGCGCGTCGTGGGCGTCGATGATTGGGCGTGGCGCAAGGGCTCCACTTACGGGACCATCATCGTGGACTTGGAGCGACGAGAGGTGCTCGATCTATTTCCGGAACGCGCCGCGGGCATGACTGCGGACTGGCTCAAGCGGCATCCTGGCGTCGAGATCCTCAGCCGCGATCGCTGCGGCTCGTTCGCCCAAGGGGCGCAGGAAGGCGCGCCGCAGGCGCGGCAAATCGCCGACCGTTTTCACATCGTGCACAACTTGCGCGAGGCAGTTCAGGCGCAACTCGGCCGTGCAATTGGGCTTTCCGCACGTCCCCTGTTGCCGGCGGAAGGTGAAGTCTAAAGCGCGGGCGCAAACTGTACCACTGAACCGGCTTTGATCGCCCGCTGAGAACGCGGCGCAAAAGTGTACCGGTCCTGCTAGGCCGACTCGATGTCTCTGAATGGCATGGAGAGGCCGGAAGGATGTTCACAGTGGAACTTTATGCCGGGATACGACGCGCGGTGATGGTGGAAGGGCTGAGCCGCCGGGAGGCGGCGAAGCGCTTTGGCGTTCATCGCAACACGATCACCAAGATGCTCCAATATCCGGTTCCACCTGGCTATCGGCGGCGCGAACGGCCCGTGTCGAAGAAGCTTGGTCCGTATATGGCGTGGATCGACAAGATCCTGGAAGACGACCGGAGCGTGCACAAGAAACAGCGCCATACGGCGCAGCGGATTTTCGAACGCCTGCGAGATGAAGAGGGGTTTTCCGGCGGCTACACGATCGTGCGGGAGTATGTAGCGCGTGCCCTGTTGCACGCCCGCGAGATGTTCGTTCCCTTGAGCCATCGCCCGGGTCACGCGCAGGCGGATTTTGGCCAAGCGGAGGGCTATATCGCGGGCAAGAAGGTGCGGTTCCATTACTTTTGCGTGGATCTGCCGCACTCGGACGGCTGCTTTGTCAGGGCCTATCCAGCCGAGACGGCTGAGGCTTTCTGCGACGGCCATGTGGCGGCGTTCAATTTTTTCGGCGGTGTACCGCAATCGATTTTGTACGACAACACCCGGCTCGCAGTGGCCAAGATCGTGAAGGGCGGAGAGCGCCTGCGCTCACAAATGTTCGCGGAACTCCAGAGCCATTACCTGTTCGCCGACCGCTTTGGCAGACCGGGCAAGGGCAACGACAAAGGCAAGGTCGAGGGCCTGGTCGGATTTGTCCGGCGCAACTTCATGACACCTCTGCCCGTCGCGGACAGTTTCGACGCGCTCAACGCAAGGTTCCTCGACGCATGCATGAAGCGGCGACAGGCAATCTTGCGCGGCCAGTCGGCGACGATTGGCGAACGGATGCAGGCGGACATATCGGCATTCATGCCATTGCCGTCGGCGCCTTACGACGCCTGTCACAAGGTCGCCACCCGCGTCTCGTCGATGTCGCTGGTGCGTTACCGCAACAACGATTACTCGGTTCCAACGCGCTACGGTCATCAAGAGGTGCTGGCGAAGGGCTACGTCGACAGGGTCGAGATAACCTGTCGCGGCGAGACGATCGCCACCCATGTCCGCAGCTACGACAGAGCTGAGTTTATTTACAACCCGCTGCATTACCTCGCCTTGCTGGAACAAAAGAGCAAGGCGCTCGATCAAGCCGCGCCGCTCGACGACTGGCGGCTCGCAGACTGCGTTTATCGTCTGCGGCGGCTGATGGAGGCGCGGATGGGCAATGCCGGGCGCCGCGAGTTCATTCAGGTGCTGCGACTAATGGAGAACTTTCACCAGCATCAGGTCGAACAGGCGGTCGCCGAAGCGTTGCGTCTTGGCGCGATCAGCTTCGACGCAGTGAAGATGCTGCTGCTGGCCAGATTGGAGAACCGGCCGGCTCGGCTCGATCTGACATTCTATCCGTATTTGCCGGCCGCCACGGTCGGCGCGACGGATCCGCGCGCCTATCTCGGGCTCATCGCCAATGCCGGCCCCGCGCCGGCGACCGCGGGAGTTTCGGCATGACAACATCGCATGAGCCAAGCTCCCCGACGATCGTCGCGCCGCAAATGCTGCTAGGCAATCATCTCAAGGTGTTGAAGCTTCCAACCTTCGCGCGCGAGTACGAGAAGGTGGCGATGGAGTTGGCGCAGGATCGCGCTGACTACCCACGCTATTTGCTTCGACTGTGCGAACTCGAGCGGATCGACCGCGAACGACGCAACGTCGAGCGCCGCATTCGCCTGGCGCGCTTCTCGCAGACCAAGAGCCTCGACACGTTCGACTTCGCCGCGCAGCCCTCTCTCAACAAGCCGCTTGTCCTAGAGCTGACGCGGTGCGAATGGATCGAGAAGCGACAAAACTGCATTGCGCTCGGTCCGTCAGGAACCGGTAAAACCCACGTCGCCCTCGCCCTGGGGCTCGCCGCTTGTCAAAAAGGCTACAGCGTCGCCTTCACGTCAGCCGCCGCTCTCGTGCACGAACTCATGGAAGCGCGCGACGAACGTCGCCTGCGGGCGCTGCAAAAACATCTCAACACGGTCAAGCTGCTGATCGTCGATGAACTCGGCTACGTGCCGTTCACCGCTGTCGGCTCCGAGCTGCTCTTTGAGGTATTCAGCCAGCGCTACGAACGCGGCGCAACGCTGGTGACCAGCAACCTGCCATTCGATGAATGGACCTCGGTCTTCGGTTCGGAACGCCTCACCGGCGCGCTTCTCGACCGCCTCACCCACCATGTCCACATCCTCGAGATGAATGGGGAAAGCTATCGGCTCGCGACAGCCAAAAAGGCTCAGCGTCGAACGGACCATGCGCTCAAGGCAAACGCGCCCAACGAAGGAGACCCAGGCCAAAAACTCTAAATCGCCACCGCGCGCATTAAGCCGCGCTTCGCTAGGCTCCGCGCGCCTCAATGCGCGCGGCAACACAACTCACCAGGGCTTCGCGGCCCTTTTCTCTCAACCAAACTGGTACACTCTCACGCCGCCATTTGGCACATTTTGTCGCTGCCGTTGACATTCGTCGTGACATAGGCGAAGGGCGCGCCGGGTTCGGGCGCGCAAGGCCCCGTCGATGAGATCCAAACGCTTGAGGCGACTGATGACGTCGCGGCTGATCTCCTTGCCGATGAGGCGCGACAGTTCGGCGCGGGTCGCCGGTTGCAGATAGGCGATCGCCGTCACCGCCAGAAGTTCGGTCAGCGTCAGTTCGGGCGCGCCGGCGTCGCGAAGATCGCCCGAACTCACCGCGCGGATCGCCTCGGAAAAGCGCGGCTTGGTGCGCAACCGATAAGGAAACGCGCCAGCCAAAATCCATCGCGCCCAGCTTCATGGGTGAGTATGACCCGGCCGATCTTGCGACCCGCCGCCGCGCATTTGGCCTTTAGACGCTCGACGAACGACGCTAACCCATCACCGCAAGCTTCCAGCGCATGTCGCGAATGCCGGCTAACTCCAGGTAATTGAACCGCCAGCACCCATTTTTTCTCGCTCAATTCCAAAGCGCCAATGATGGTGGAGCCGTAGTCGACAGCAGCCTGCGTGGATCCCGAGAATTGAAACATCTTCCTTCTCCTTGAGGTGATTCGACAGCCCAAGGATACTCGACCGTGGCCGCCGTATGGCCCTCATAGGATCTTCACAACATGCGCCGTCGGCGCGTCGTTCGAACGAGTCCGCTCGTCCTCGCATTGCCGCCGCGGCAAGCGCATTCTCGCGCGGCGGAGACGCGCCATAAGCGGAAACAGAGGTCAAAATCACCATTCCCCTCGCCGAAAAGGCTCCGACTTGTTCTGCGCGCCAGACCGAAGCATATTTGGATCCGAACGGTCGGCCCTCTGACGAATCTTGATCGAGACTTCCCCGCCCCGGTTTGCGCGGTTTCACTCGTGATCGGCGCGGCTTCGCGCCGGCCGAAGGCGGGGTCCGCGACGCCCACATTCCACTGAGCACGCCGGCAAGGCTGAGCGAGACCTAAGAAATGACGATTATTGCTTATGTTTGCGCCGCGTGGTGCTGTGCTCTGCTGACTCTGAACTTTTTGGCCATCTACTTTACCGCGCGCAAATGCCCGGCGCGTCCCCGCAACCTGCCGGTTCCCGCCGCGGCGCCCACCGTTTCGATCGTGCGGCCGCTGCGCGGGCTTGAAACCTTCAGTGAAGAAACGCTTCGCGCCTCATTCGAACTCGATTACCCCGATTACGAACTGCTCTTCTGCGTGCAGTCGCCTCATGACCCGATCATTCCCTATGGCCAGCGTCTCATCGCCGAATATCCGCATATTCCGGCGCGACTGCTGGTTGGCGACGATCCCGTGAGCGCGAACCCCAAGCTCAACAACTGCGTCAAAGGTTGGGAAGCGGCAAGACACAGCTACGTCGTGCTTGCCGATTCAAACGCTCTGACGCCGAAAGATTATATTCAAACCATGCTTGCCGGCTTTCGTGACGACACCGCAATGGTCGTCTCGATGCCGATCGGCTCGCGGCCGGACGGCTTTTGGGCGCTTGTCGAATGCGCGATTTCTGAACACGTTCCAGGCGCGCTGGCAATACGGGGCCGAAGCAATCGGCATTGGCTTCGCCCAAGGCAAGAACATGATGTGGCGACGCGAGGTGCTCGATCGCGTTGGCGGCATCCGGGCCCTTGGCGCCGAAATGGCCGAGGACGCCGCCTCCACCAAGCTCATTCGCGCGCAGCGGCTCAAAATCCGGCTCGTCGATATGCCATTCGAGCAGCCGCTCGGGGCACGCACGGCTCGCGAAGTTTATTCGCGACATGTGCGCTGGGCCCGTTTGCGGCGCGCGGCCTTTCCAGCCTATTTCATTCCCGAATTCATGAACGGCAGTTTTATGCCGGTGGTGCTCGGCGCCTATGCAACGCTGCAGTTCGAGGGCTATGTGGCGCTGACCACGGGGGCGATCCTTGCGGGGCTCTATGGCGCGGAAATGGCGCTGGCTCGCGTGTGCGGGTGGCCGCTCGACTGGCGCATGCCTTTCGCGATGCTGATCCGCGACGCGCTGTTGCCTGTGATGTTCGTCGACGCCTGTCTGTTCGACGATTTCGTGTGGCATGGCAACGCCATGACCGCGCGCGAGGAAGAGAACACCCACGGCGTCGGCTGACGCGACGGGGGGCTTCGGTTGTCCGCGGGCAATGTCAGTTGATGTCTCCGGTCCCGCTTCCTTAAAAAAGCCGGGACAAAATGCGAAATGTCGCTCAAGATCGGCTTCGGACGAGGGATCGGCGTCGCGTCGTCGAAGTGTTTATGGAGTTCGCGTTCAAGATTGTGGCGTACTTCCGGCTGTTTTTTTCGATCGGCAACCAGAGGAATGGCTCCGTCCTATGACAAGGAAACCGATAATCGAGAGCTCGTCGCGGCGACACCGGAGGTTCGGGCGCATGCGGAACCGAGTGTTGAGGGTTTGTGTGCCCAACATCTTTCGAAAGCGGCGATTTCGATCCCACCGATGTCGTCATCAGCAGGCTATCGGTTCGCCAGGATCGAAAGCCTTACCTCGCGAGCCGCGATTTGGGCGGGAAAATTCCGAGAAGCTGATTTGGAGGCGGTCAGAATTGTCTCACGCACCGCAACCTCGTCGGGCGGGCGGCGTTGCGCCATCGGCATCAGTAAGCTTGGTGATGGTTGGGTCTATGCCCTTCTCGTCGCGCTGATCTTTCTCGACCGGGGGCTTTCAGGATACCGGATCATTCTGCTTTCGGGTGTGAACGCCGCCGCGGTGCATTGCTTCTATCCCATCATCAAGCGGCGATTCCGCCGCTTGCGCCCTTTCATGGTCGATCCAAAACTGCCGAGCTTGCTCGCCACGCTCGATGAGCATTCCTTTCCAAGCGGTCACGTCATGACACTGGCCGGCGTGCTTGTGCCAATTGTTATTCTTTGGCCAGTAACGGCGAGTTTGGCGGCGCTGATGGCCTGCTGTCTGGCTTGGGCACGGGTCGCAACAAGTCATCACTTCCCGAGCGACGTGGTTGTAGGCGCTGTTCTCGGGATTGGCGTCGGCTATCCGATTTCGGCGTATTTGATAGCCCTCTGGTGACGCAAAGAACGCATGGCTTTTAGGTAGAGACTGCGCGCTTCTTCACAAATTCAGATATCAGCGCTTTCAAGCCAGGTTCTCCGATCAACGACACGGCCTCTTCCGGCTCAAACCATTGATCGATCCGCCCGAACACGGCGAGCATGACGGAAATGGTCTCTGCGGCGGTTTTGCCGGCAAGACGGGCGGCCAATGTCACGCGTGATTTTCGTTCATGCAGCACAAGCACGGGCCGCGTGCGCTTGCAGATGATGAGATCGCCTTCCCAATGTCCGATGTCGGCGCGGGCGTCGACGTCCTTTGGCCTGTCATGAATGGAGCTGCGGTCTTTGATCAGATCGCGGGAAGGTCTGGCCCGGCGCGGCCGGCGGCGTTTGTGACGGCGGGTCAGATAGCGCCACAACTCCTCGCCCTTGCGGGCGGCGCGATAGACAAAGGCGTAGATGGCCTCGAAGCCGAGGACGCGGAGACCGCGCTCGTGGCCGGCCCTGAGCCAGCCGGCGATTTGTTCGGGCGTCCATCCTTCGGCGAGGCGATCGCAGACGAAGGCCCTGAGCTTATGATCTTTTTCGAGGATCGCTTCACGCCGCCTGCGCAGTTGATAGGCTCCGGCGGCGTGAAGCGGCGAATAGCGGCCGCTTTCCAAGGCGTTGCGCCGTAGCTCCCGCGAGATGGTGGATTTGGCGCGCGAGAGCGCCTTGGCGATGGCCCCGATGGAACGCCCCGCCGCCGTCATCACGCCAATCTGGTCTCTTTCTTCGTCCGACAGGTGCGAATAGGCTGGCATCGCAACACTCCCTAAGGTCTTGATCAACCACGCCGATACCAAATCGGCAGGGGGTGTTGCACTTCGCGTCAGAACTCAGGGGCGCTATCGTCCGCCGGATGGTTGGCTATCGCCGTTTCGAAGGGCTTGAAGCAGCGACGCTCCTGGCCGAACTCTATCGTTCCGTGCGTCTATTCGTGAACTTTTTCCAGCCTTCGTTCAAATTGGTCGGAAAAGAGCGTGATGGCGCGCGTGTCCGCAAAACTTACAGCGCCCCGGCGACACCGCATCAGCGGCTGATGTCGGACGCTCGCGTTTCTGATGCGATCCGGGCGCGCGTGAATGAAATCTCCGCCAAACTGGACCCGGTCATTTTGTTGCGCGACATTCGAACCATGCAGGAGCGCCTGACGACGCTTGCCGACGCGCAGCCTGCCGGCAGTCCAGCGGCGCCATCGATCGAGTTGTTTCTGGCGAGCTTGCGAACAGCGTGGAAAGACGGCACGGCTCGCCCGACCGATAGGCCTCCTGTCAGAGCAAAGAGAGAGCGACGGCGTCCAGATCCGCTCGTCGAAGTGACGCCGCTGCTGCGTCAATGGTTCGAGGCCGAACCGTGGCGGACTGGCAGCGAACTCCTTGCAAAGCTTCAGGTGGAGCATCCGGGCTCTTACCCGAACAACATGGCGCGGCGAAGAAGCAGCGGCGTTGCTCTTCGGTTCGATGGCAAGCACAAAAGACGCCCTCGTCAGCTCGCCGTCACCAAGCTGATGAGGCCGGTCGCTACGCAATCCCGGCCAGCTACGCGACCGGCCTCATCAGCCCCCTCAGTTCGGGAGCAAAATAGATGAGGCAAAGCCGCTCAATTCGAGAGCATTCTTACGTGCGGCAATACGGCCCCTCACTCAGATTGTCGCGCCATATGTGAGCGGATTAAGGCTCTGGTCGACAAGCGGCTCGGCCTGACCGAGACTGAAATCGCCGAGGAGCTATTCGGTAAAAACGGTTACCAACAGCAAGTCAATCAAGGCTGCCGATGGCTCTCGAAGCAAGGCCAAATTGTCCGCACGGGCAAGGGCGGCCAGAGTGATCCATACCGCTATCACAAGGCGTGAGAATCATATGTGTTTTGTAAGTCAACAACTTATCTTGCAGTCAAGCCGATCGCCCTCCAGCGTCGGCAAGAGAAGCGCCCCGACCGCGGATGTAGCGGCGGGGCGTTTTCGCGTTTTATTTTCTATACGCGTGTTTCTCGATTGCCTCTGCCAGCGCGTATGGAACGCTTATAAGTCGGCGTATTGCTGCGACCGTCATATCTCGGGCAAACCGACCCGCGAGCACAGCGCCTAAGGCTATTGTCCACGTAGCGAAAGCTGCATTTTTCATGGTGGCGATCCTTACGGCCCCCAGTCTTTTCATACGATCCGCCAGAGTCGATAAAGAGACCATTAACGGCGGACGCTGCGCCGTCTCGGCCCAGCGGAAGGGAGAACGCGGGAGGGGCGCTCGGCGACCGCGGCATGGTCTTCGTGGATTGGCTGCCAAACGCTTGGCGGGTTGCGAAAGCGCAGAGGGAGGCGAGCGCCTGCATTTTTGCAGCACCCCGAAGCGTCCCTGCGCGCGCGGGGAGGGCAAATCGTGTTGCGAGCCGAACCCATTCCTCACGGCATGCTCTACTTTGCGGCTGCTTGTCGCTCATGATCCGTGCGGGTAGTGTCGGTGCTCAAAAAAAGCGTTCGATGTGAGGTCAGGTGGATGACGCAGTCTGGTCTTTTTGTCTTGCAAGACGACGGTTGGCTTGTCTCCATGGAGGCGGCGCAATTCGCGACCGAAGACGATTTCCAACGTCTGCTCGAACGTTTTCCAGAGCTTTTGGTGGGAGACCAGGTTGATCCCCTTGCGCCGAGGCGCTGGGCGCTCGTGAAGCGCGAGCAAGCCGTATCAACAAACGAAGCAGGAGCGTCCTTGTGGTCGATCGACCACCTCTTTCTCGATCAGGACGGCAGGCGTGCATCCCAGCGCCGCGAAGACTTGACCACTGCCGTATTGCGACCGCGTGAAAACCGGTGACAGCAACACCCAAGGCTAAAGAGATCTGACTCAGAGCGGTGTTTCAATTGGTTTTGAAACGCCGCTCTGATTTCTTGTCCGTGGCTTCCCACGTCGGAGAATCCAACATGGCGACGACCTATCTTCCTTGCGTCACTGCGACGGATCACGAGGCTTTGCGGCACTTAGTCGGGAACTACCCAGCCGAATCGTATGAAAAATGGCTTTATCTCCAAGCGAAGGAGATCGCGAATTGGCAAAAAAGCGGATGGGAAGTCATTTTGATTGATGTCAGCGCGGACGATTTTGTCAGGTATTGCCGAGAGACAGGGGCAAGCCCCAACTTCCACACGTTCAGGGGTATCGCCTCTGCCAAGGCAATAGGAAAATTCAATTGATGTCCATGCGATGAGCCCGGTCCCGGAGCAATCTTCGTTCGTTGGGAAGCAGACAGCAAGCTGTGACCCGGCGTGTGGTTCCGATGCCGACTAGAAGACACCACAAGCGCGATAGCGGCCCCGCCCGGTTGTTTCACGCGCTCCGAGCTTAGTTACGAGGTTCTGCGCAGCGCGCGACGTGATCGATCGCGTGGCCGTCGCCCTATTCATGCGTGTCCAACGGCTTGCCGGCCGCGTTTTCAACGACGAAATGCGGGTCGCCCTGCGCAGAGGGCATAATCGCGCCGCGAGCCTGCGTCGCGGAGGAGGCGCGCATGATTATTTTTCTGGTGGAGACGCCGAGTCGGCCGCAGCGCTGCGCAAATATATCGAGAACCGCGTCAACGGTGTCTGAATTCCACTCACGAAAGCCGCCCCGCCCGCGAGGCTCTCGTCGCCGACGCGAGGGAGGCGCGGACGTGAGCCGAACGCGGCCCGCAGGAAGAACCGCCGCAGCCCCCGGCCCGCGCCAAAGGGCGTCTTCGCCGCCGTGAGCTAATGTCCCATCGTCTTACCCATGCCCATCATGCCTCCACCCATATCCATGTCGCCACCCATACCCATGCCAACGCCCATGACGTTCGCCAAGGCGTGATCGGCGGTCTTTTTCTGTTCCTCAGTCATTACCGCGAACAGCGGCTCCACGGCGTTCTTCAATCCGCGCACGGAGTCGAGACGGTCACTCATGTGAGTTTCCATCATCGTCAGTTGTCCAAGCACGCCCTTGTGCGCGGGATGGTCGGCGGCACCGGCGGCGTCCATGGTCGCGCAGACTTTGGCGGTCTTTTGCGTCGTCGCGCGATAGGCGTCGGCGAATGTGTTCCACACCGCCTGTTGCGCATCGGTGAGTTTCAACTCAGCCTTGAGATAGGCGAGGCGACCCTCGACATGCTCGGTCACGCCGCACAGCATTTGCCGCATCATGCCGCCACCTTGGCCCATTCCGCCACCCATCATGGCACCCATGCCGCCGCCGCCGTGGTCCATGCCGCCCATTCCACCCATGCCCTTCATGTCATGGCCCATTGCGCCATGGTCCATGCCGCCGCCCTGCGAAGGCGCGGTTTGCGGAGCCTGCGCGAAGGCGACGCCGGCCGAAAAAATCAACGCCGCAGTCGCCGTCACCAAGCGACACGGGGTTTTGCGAGAGGATTCATTATGCAGGCTCATGGGAATCTCCCTTTGGCGCGTTCTGGCACCCGTGAAATTTAATCGGCCTATCCCCTCCGCGCTCGCGGAAGGAAACCGCCTCGCATCCCCTCTTCGGAGGCAGGCGCAAGCCCCATTTTTTCGGCTTATCGATGAGTTGGGATAACAAAATATAGGTGCCGGTCTGCGATTTACTCACATTTAAAGGCTCTGCCTCAATCTCTGTTGCAGCCGAACTCCCGGTGACAACATAAGTCATTGAAAAGAGTTCGGTATTCTATTCTGGTCCATTCTCGCGAATTTTGCTCGGGATGTTTTTCATGGCCGCCTTTCTCCGCAAAATAGCGTATTTTCAAAGCGTTAACGAATGAGATCGGCTTTTGTCGCAACAGAGATTGAGGATGAACCACGAAGTTCGATATTCTCAAGCCAAGATGGCTCCCGACAACGGGGCGGCCCGACCTCGCGCCAGAGGCGGCTGGTCTGCTCGCGATCTCGCGCGGCCTCTCCAGTCTGTATTCCGACGATCTGGAACAGCTGGAGGCGGGCCTTGCCCTTTACGACGCACTCTATTCCTGGGCGCGTGGCGCCCAATAAAGGGAGAGCGAAATGTTCACGCGCTTGCTGCTTGTCGCCATCTTGTCGACCTCGTCGGCCTTCGCCGCATCGCCGCAAGCCGAAGGCTTCAGGAAATTGAATGGACCCCAAATTCGCAATGCTTTTGTTGGGAAGCAATTCAGCGACGGCGTTCATTTTTCCTATCGTTACCTCGCTGACGGAACGATCCAAGGCGCAAAGATGGGAAAAAAGGTCGCGGATAAATGGGCCATCACCAAGGACCAGCTATGTGTGTGGGGTGCGGCACGGTTAGGTGAGACAGCCGGCTGCGGTAATTTGAACCGCAACCGGAGGTTTTAAAGTGACCAAAGAAGAAGAGGTTAGCGCTGCGACGAGCCGTTTCTCCGTGCAGCGCAAGATGGCGGTCGTGGCCCGCCTCCTGCGCGGCGAGCCGCTGGAGCTGGTGGCCCGCGAGACCAACGTCACCATCCAGAAACTGACCGAATGGCGCGATCGGGCTCTGGCGGGGGCCGCCTCGGCGCTGAAGGAGCGCGAGCGCGATGACCGCGACGACGAGATCGCCCGTCTGAAAGCCAAGGTGGGCGAGATCACCATGGATAACGAGCTTCTTTACGCCAAGATCGACGCCTTGGAGAACAAGCGCCCTTTGGCCCGCCGGAGGCCGAGGAAATGAGCCGGGCTCGTTCTCCCTCCTTCGCCCGCGTCTATGGGCTGTCGCGGGTGACGCGGATCTGGGACCTGTCGCGGGCAACCGTCTATCGGTCCCGCGTGGAGGCGCCGGATGACGCCCCACGACGCCGGCCTGGCCCGATCGGCGCTTGTCCGGATGCGGAACTGGCCGACCATATCCGTCGTCTTATCGAGGAGTCCGGTTTTCACGGCGAGGGCTACCGCAAGCTATGGGCGCGGCTTCGGGTCGCCGGCGTTCGCGCCAGTCCCCGGCGAGTGCGGCGGGTGATGGGCGAACATGGATTGCTGGCGCCGCATCGCGCGGTGCAGACACGGACCAAGATCCATGACGGGACGATCGTCACCGATCGCGTCAACGAGATGTGGGGAACGGACATGACGCAAACGGTCACGACCGACGAAGGCAAGGCCTATGTGTTCGTCGCCGTCGAACACGCCAACTCGGAGATCGTTGGCATTCATGCCGCAAGATCAGCCAATCGTTTCGAGGCGCTGGAGCCGGTTCGGCAAGGAGTGAACCGCTGCTTCGGCTCCATCGCCCCAGACGTCGCCCGCGGATTGAGACTGCGTCACGATCACGGGTCCAATTACATGTCCGAGGATTTTCAGGCCGAAATCAAATGCCTGGGAATCGAAGCCTCGCCCTCTTTCGTCCGTGAGCCCGAAGGCAATGGCGTCGCCGAGCGCTTCATCCGGACCCTGAAGGAGAACCTCCTGTGGGTCAGGACGTTCCGCACGATCGAGGAGCTCAGGACCGCCCTCATCGAGTTTGCCCGTCATTACAACAGGACTTGGCTCGTCGCCCGTCATGGCTACAAAACGCCGGATCAGGTGAGAGCAGCGCAACTTTCGGTTGCCAAGGCAAACATCGCAGAGCTACCCTTGGCCGCCTGAATAAGCGCAGCCGGTTGTCTCAAAACCGGGCCGCAGTACAGACCAGCTATGTGTGACCGACAGCTTCGGTGAAAATTGTTACGTCGTCTGGATAAAGGGTTCGGCCGCGCGACTCACCGTCGAGGGATCCGACTTTTCGCTCGACGGTTTCTTGAAATGACGGCGCCCGAACGCAGCGCGCCATCCGAACTGCCACTTTCTGCATCCGGAAACATGAGGACGAGCGGCGTTCTCCGGCTCCTGCTCTGGGGGCGCGGCCTGCGCGATTTTGGCGACGGCTTCGTCGCCGTGCTGCTGCCGGTCTATCTCACCGCGCAGGGCTTCTCGCCCTTCGAGATCGGCATCCTGGCCGGGACGGCGTTGCTCGGTTCGGCGCTGCTGACGCTGGCGATGGGCTTTCTCGGCGTTCGTTACGATCATCGCCTATTGCTTATTTGCGCGGCCGGCCTGATGGCTGCGACCGGAGCCGCACTGGCCATCACCGGCTCTTACGCTCTGTTGCTGGTCGTGGCGTTCATCGGAACCATCAATCCGAGCGCCGGCAGCACCAGTTCCTTCGTGCCGGTCGAGCACGCGGTGCTGACGCGTGAGACGACGAGACGCCGGGCGAACCAAAGCTTTTGCGCGCTACAGTCTCGTCGGTAGCCTCGCCGCCGCCGGGGGCGCCCTCGTTGCCGCCGCGCCCGATGTCCTCATGCGAAGTCGGCTGGCCGCTACTCCCCGCGCTCCAGGCGATTTTCGTGGTCTATGCGGCGCTGG
The DNA here is from genome assembly GCA_963829075.1 of uncultured Alphaproteobacteria bacterium. Taxonomy (GTDB): domain Bacteria; phylum Pseudomonadota; class Alphaproteobacteria; order Rhizobiales; family Beijerinckiaceae; genus Methylocystis. The sequence goes on from CAWHHH010000004.1 coordinate 244,980, forward strand.
GACTCGTCGCGGGCTGGCTTTACACGCGGATTCCGCGCCGGCCACCCGTGCAACTCGATTTTAGGCAGGCGCTTGGCCCTTCGCGCGCCACAGTCTACAAGCTCGCCGCGCTGTTCAGCGTCGACGCGTTTGCGGGCGGCTTCGCGGTCCAGTCGCTGCTGGCGCTCTGGCTCTTCAAACGCTTCGAATTATCGCTTTCCACGGCAAGCCCGTTCTTCTTCTTATCCGGCATCCTCGCGGCTTTCTCGTTTCCCGTTGCGGCATGGCTTTCGCGCCGCGTCGGACTGATCAACACCATGGTGTTCACGCATATTCCGTCGAGCCTGTGTCTGATCCTCGCGGCTTTCGCGCCATCGCTTCCCTTCGCGCTGGGTTTGCTTCTCATACGCGCCGCGTTGTCGCAGATGGATGTGCCGACGCGCTCGTCCTACGTGATGGCCGTCGTGACGAAAGAGGAGCGAACGGCTGCTGCGAGCTTCACATCTGTTCCTCGCAGCCTGGCGGCGTCGTTGAGCCCGGCGCTGGCCGGCGCACTCTTTTCCTCATCGTTTATGGCGTCGCCGCTCATCATCTGCGGCGTGCTCAAGATCGCTTACGATCTCCTGCTCCTCAATCAGTTTCGACATGTGAAACCGCCCGAGGAATGCTGAAGTTGGTTACACGAATTCTCTTTACTGCCGATATGCGGCAGGGCGGCTCTGCACGAGGGGGAACACCTGCGCGCCGCCTCTTCTGCCCCAAAGCGGATGCCTCGTGCCGGGCAGACAGACCCCGTCCCGCCTTCGCAGAGAGCCGTACGACCTCGGCTCTTTGGGGCACACAGCGCCGCCAAGCCTCCCCGGGCCGAACGACGCGTTCTCCGCGCGAACTCCCGGTCTCCCCGCCGGCGCTTCCGGGCGGCTATAATGCGGCGGCACGGATCAAGTTCGGCTACAAGGCGGAGACGCAACCATGAGACCTGTATTCGCACTTTTCGTCCTCATGCTCGCCTCGGACGTCGCCGTCGCTGACGACGGTTCGAGCGTCGCACTGCAGGGGTTGGATGGACGGAAATCCGTGTTGACCTTGTCCGAGCTTGACGCTCTTCCCCAGGTCCAAATCAACGCGAAGGAGCATGGAAAGCCGCGCGCCTTCGAAGGCGCGCTGCTCGGCCACGTCTTAGCCAAGGTCGGCGCTCCCGCCGGCAAGGCGATCCGCGGCGAAGAACTCGCCGATGTCGTCATCATAGAGGCGCGCGATGGTTACAAGGTTGCGCTCGATCTGGCGGGCACGGATCCGACGATGCGCAACGAACGCGTCATCTTGGCGGATCGGATGGACGGAGCCCCTTTGGACTCCGACCATGGACCGTTTCTCCTCGTTGTGGCGGGCGATTTGCGCCCGGCGCGCGCCGTCCGCACGGTTTCCTCCATCCGCCTCGAACGTATGCGGTGAGGCGCGCCTTGGCTAGCCTTTCACGCGCCGCTGACGCCGAGTCGATTGCGAAAGAAGGCGATCACTTGAGCTTCTCGCGCACGCGAGAAGGGGCGATAGCTATCGCGGCGTGCTATATCGGGACCTAACGTCGCCCCCGGAACCCAAACGAACGTGCAGGACCCATGTCAGCCAATGAACACACCATGAAAAAGACGCTTGCCACCCTCGCCACACTCGGCCTGCTCTTGCCTGCCGCCGCCATGGCGGAAACCGACTGGTCGCAGGTTGACGCCGCAATCGGCAAGAAGGCCGCCGTCACCGGGACGGTGCATAAATACGGCCTGCCGCGCAGCGATCTCCACGTCACCCTCGACGGGGTCACGATCAAGCCGGGGCTGGCGCTCGGCGGCTGGGTGGCCTTCGAGCCGACAGGACATACGGCCATGATGATGGGCGATCTTGTGCTGACGGAAACCGAGATCAATCCGGTCATGAACTCCTTGCTCGCCAACGGCGTCCAGGTGACGGCCGTCCACAATCACCTGCTGCGCGCGAGCCCGCCGACTTTCTATATGCACATCGGCGCGCATGGCGATCCGGCGCAACTCGCCACGGTCGTTCGGGAAGCGCTCGCGAAGACAAAGACGCCTTTCGAGCCATCAACTGCTCCGGCTGGCGAGCCCCCAAAGCTGACCTTTGACGCGGCGCAAGTTGAAGAAGCCCTGGGCTATCAGGGGAAAAACAACGGCGGCGTCCTTCAATTCAGCATCCCGAAAGCTGAGCAAATCCGAGCAGGCGGAATGGCGGTCCCTCCCGCCATGGGAACCGCAATTGCCATCAATTTCGAACCGACTGGCGACGGCAAGGCCGCCATTAGTGGGGATTTCGTCGCCACGGCGAAGGAGGTGGAACCACTGCTGAAAGCCCTTCAAACCAACGGGATCGAGGTCACGGCCCTGCATAATCACATGCTCGACGACGAGCCCCGGCTCTTTTTCGTGCATTTCTGGGCGAGTGACGACGCTGTGCAATTGGCGCGAGGGTTGCGCGCCGGTCTCGATGCAGTCCATGTAGCGGCCAAGAGCTAACGCACCTCACCCGATGCGCCTTTTTAGAGGTGCCTCGGGGCTCGCGCGGCTATCTCATGGGAAGGGGTCCGCAGGAAGGAAGTGCATTGCAACGCACAACCATGACGATTGATGATGAGCTGATGAGCGCGCTTGACCGCTATATGAAGGCGGGCGGCCATCAGAACCGCTCCGAGGCGGTGCGCGACCTCGTGCGGGCGGGTTTGCTGAAAGAGCGGAAGGCCGACGAAGATGCCCGCAATTGCCTCGCGGCGCTCGTCTATGTTTACGACCACAAGACCCGGCAGCTCTCCCGTAAGCTGGTCCATGACCATCACGCTCACCTCGAGCTGACACTAGCCACGCTCCATGTCCATCTCGACGCTGTAACGTGCCTTGAAGTTTCCGTTCTTAAAGGGCCGAAATCCGAGGTGGAGAATTTCGCAAACCACCTTATCGGAGAGCGCGGCGTGCGCTACGGACGGCTTATCGTGGTGCCCGCCGAGTTAGCCGATGGCGAGCGGGTTTAGTCGCGCAAGGCCCGTCCGGCTCCGCCAAGCCGCACGCGAAAGATTGCGTCGGGACATCGCATTGGTGCTCGCTGAAACGATCGTCTAAAGTCCCTCGGGATCGCATGCTCCCGCCTTAAAATGTCCCACAGAAGCCTGGACGGGACAGCCGGACGGAGCCAGCGACCGCTGAAGCTGATAATTACCGCAGCAGGCGATAATCATCTCGCCGGGCGACGAGCTTACCAGTGCGCCTTCTGTGACGTTACTGCTCGGTCTAACATCGCCCACACGCTGGTCTATCGCGACTAGAGGCGCAGGAATCGAGGGTTGACGACAACGGATCGTTCTTACCGCTGGCCGGGCGTCCCACTGGCGCTCGCCTCTGCTATCCTATTCGGCGCCTCCACGCCTTTCTCGAAGCTGTTGCTGAGCGAGGCTCCACCACAGCTGCTGGCCGGCGTGCTTTACCTCGGCGCCGGGATTGGGCTCGTCGTGCTGCAACTGGCCCGAGCCGCCATCGGATTGCCGAGCCCCGAGGCGCCGCTGCGTCGCTCCGATCTTCCCTGGCTCGCCGCCATCGTCTTGTTTGGCGGAGTCATTGGCCCCTTGTCGCTCATGTTGGGTTTGGCGCGGACCGACGCCGCGTCCGCGGCGCTCTTGCTCAATCTCGAGGGGCTGGCGACAATGGCGATCGCCTGGCTGGTTTTCAAAGAGAACGCCGATTGGCGGATTTTCCTCGGCGCTCTGGCGATCCTCGCCGGCGCTGTGACTCTTGCTTGGCGCGGGGGCGAATTTCATCTTGATCCGGGGGCGCTCCTCGTCGCGGGCGCCTGTCTGGCCTGGGGCGTCGACAATAACCTCACGCGCAAGCTCTCCGCCGTGGATCCCGTCTCAATCGCCACCGTCAAAGGCCTCGTGGCGGGGACAGTGAATGTTCTGCTTGCCTTCGCGCAAGGACAAACCGCCGCTTCCCTTCAGACGGTCGGACTGGCGGCGATCCTCGGCTTTTTCAGCATTGGCGTGAGCCTCGTGCTCTTCATGCTCGCGCTGCGTCACCTGGGAACGGCGCGCACGGGAGCCTATTTCTCCATGGCGCCCTTCATAGGCGCGCTAATCGCCGTTGTGCTTTTGCGCGAGCCTTTGAGCTCCTCTCTGGCGATCTCCGCTGGACTGATGGGCTTGGGACTTTGGTTGCATCTTTCCGAACGCCATGAACACAGGCATGTGCACGAGGCTCTCGAGCACGAGCACGTCCATGTGCATGACGAGCACCATCGCCACGAGCACGCCGAGCCCGTGATCGAACCTCACTCGCATTGGCATCGGCACGAGCCGGTCCGGCACAGCCATCCCCATTATCCGGATATTCATCACCGGCACCTCCATCCGGAGGCTTGGGCCGTCTCGCCCCTCAAGGTTCTGACGGCGGCGCTGGCGATGGGCGCGATCGGCGCGTTCTATGCCTTTCATGCGCGGCAAATCTCTTTCGTGGAAGCGCAACCGGAGAGAAGCGCGAGCCAACCGACGCGGCAGACGAGCGACATTCCGCCGCTCCCATCGCCGCCCGAGCGATCGACGCAAACGACGGGCGCCAAAGCGTCGCCGCAATCAAATTTTGAAACGGACCGCGCCTACGCCAAGGCGACGCTGCCAAACGGCGTAACGTTGAATTTTCCTGCAGCGGGCGCCGAGGCCGCCATCCTCGCTCGTCTGCGGCGACCCACGCCCCGCCTGACGTGGTTCGTGCTGGAGCGCGTCGAATTCGCTCCGGGAGAAAGCCTCCCCGAACCCTCATCTTCGGCGCAGATCGAAAATGTCGCCAAGCTTCTTGTCGCCTACCCACGCGTCAGCGCGATTATCGGCGTTCGTCGGAATCCGGGCAAAAGCCAAGCCGAGCAGCATTTGGCGAAAGCGCGGGCTGCCTTTGTCCTGCGGGAGCTGACGCGCCTCGGCGTCTCTCCTTTGCGCCTGAAGACGAAAATCTTCGACGCCGATCTGGTGATCTCGGCCCCCGGCGAAGCGGCGCGGCGATCAACAAAAAGGAGCGACGTCTCGCTTGGTCTCATCGGCCGCTGATTTCGGGCGGACTTCGGAGCGTACCCAATCTTGGCGCCTATATGACCTGCCGCATGGCGAAACCCGCATCGACCACCTATGCTGAAGCAGAATAACAGGCTCCCTAAAGAGCTCGCGAGAAGAGCTGTGCACGCAACCACCTCGATCCGTTTCCCCGGCCTGACTTTTTTCGCCCGTGGTTCCGCGGCTAGCTCGTCGGCGAGCGGTGACGTCCTCGTCCGCGCTGACGAAATCCTCGCGGCAAGCGCGATGGATGAAGAAGACGTTGCTCGACCGGCTCAAGAGCGCGCCGGAGGGCCTGAACGCCGCCGAAGCGGAGGCGCGTCTCGCCTTGGTCGGACCCAATATCGTCGCGCAGAATGGCCGGCCAAGTCTTCTCGGCGAACTCTGGGGACGCGCCAAGAACCCGCTGAACGCGCTGCTGCTCGGCCTCGCCGCGGCCTCATATTTCCTGGGAGACGCCAACGCGGCCCTGGTCATCTCGGCGATCGTCACGCTCGCTGTCGCAATGGCGTTCGTTCAGGAGCATCGTTCCAACGACGCCGCAGCCAAGCTGCGAGACGTCGTGAAGACAATGGCGAGCGTGAAGCGGCGCGAAACTTCGGTCAGCGAGCCAGAACTGTCCAACGGCTTCCATGAGGTTCCGATGGAACGGCTCGTGCCCGGCGACATCGTGCGGCTATCGGCCGGAGACATGATTCCTGCGGATCTGCGCCTGCTTGCGGCGAAGGACCTTTTTATCAATCAGTCGACGCTGACGGGCGAAGCGCTGCCCGTCGAGAAGTCGGCGCAAGTCAACGCCGCCGCGACGAACTCGCCCTTGACCGCATCGAATGTCTGCTTGATGGGCGCGAGCGTCGTCAGCGGGTTCGCGACGGGCGTGATCGTCGAGACCGGTCCTCGCACCTATTACGGTCAGCTCGCCACTCGCATCGCGGCGCTGCGCGAGCCGACGAGCTTCGACAAGGGCATCAATAGTTTCATCCGGCTCATGCTGCGCCTCATGCTCGCTCTGGCGCTGAGCGTGTTTTTGGTCAATGGCCTGATGAAGGACGACTGGCCCGAAGCATTGCTCTTCGCGCTCGCCGTCGCCGTGGGATTGACCCCTGAACTGCTGCCGATGATCGTAACGGTGAACCTCGCGAAGGGGGCGATCGGCATGGCGAAGAAGCGCGTTATCGTGAAGCGCCTCAACGCCATTCAGAATTTCGGCGCGATGGACGTGCTCTGCACTGACAAGACCGGAACGCTGACGCAAAATCGCGTTTCTCTTAGTCTCCATCTCGACGTCGACGGCCAGTCCGACGCTCGGGTGCTCGAATACGCCTATCTGAACAGTCTCTCTCAATCCGGCTTGAAGAGCCTGCTCGACGTGGCGGTGCTCGAGCATGTCGAGCTCGGCCGCAACGTCAACTTGCGCCACCACTATAAGAGCGTCGACGAGATTCCTTTCGACTTCAACCGCAAGCGCCTCTCCGTCATCCTTTCACCGGACGGCGGAGAGGCGCATCTCGGCCTTCGCGGCGCGGTTCAATTGTTGAAAAGCCTCGTCCTGACGCAATTTCGCAAGGGCGCTGGGCACGTGCTCATTTGTAAGGGAGCCGTCGAGGAAACTCTCGCGTGCTGCAAATATTTGGAAAAATCCGGCCGCGTGAAAAGGCTCAACGCGGCGCGTAGGGAACAGGCGCTGGCGAAAGCGCGGGAACTCAATGAGGATGGATTGCGACTCGTCGCGGTCGCCTACAAGGAAATCGCTCGCCCAAGGAAGAGACTATTCTGTCGCCGACGAGCGCGACCTCGTGCTGCTCGGATTCATCGCCTTTCTCGATCCTCCAAAGGAGAGCGCCGGAGGCGCGCTCGCCACTCTGAGAGCCTCCGGAGTTGAGATCAAGATTCTGACGGGCGATAATGAAGTCGTCACTCAAAAAATATGCCGGGAAGTGGGCTTGGCGACGGATCGCATTGTGCTCGGCCCGCAGATCGAAAAGCTAGACGATCATCAACTCGCTGCGCTTGTCGAAGACGTCACGATCTTCGCCAAGCTTTCTCCGGATCAGAAAGCGCGCATCGTCGCCGCGCTGCATGCGCAAGGGCATGTTGTCGGTTTTCTCGGCGACGGGATCAATGACAGTCTGGCGCTGAAGGCCGCAGACGTCGGCATTTCCGTCGACACGGCGGTCGACATCGCCAAGGAGTCGGCAGACATCATCCTCCTGGAGAAGAACCTGCTGATTCTCCAGCAGGGCGTCGTCGAAGGACGCAAGGTGTTTGGCAATATCGTCAAATACATCAAGATGGGCGCGAGCTCGAATTTCGGCAGCATGTTCAGCGTTCTCGGCGCCAGCCTGTTCGCGCCCTTTCTTCCGATGCTGCCCATTCAGGTGCTGACCAATAACCTTCTTTATGATTTCTCGCAGACCGCCATACCGACCGACAATGTCGACGAGGAATATCTCGCGCAACCGCGCAAATGGGACATCGGCAATATCTTTAAGTTCATGGTCCTTATCGGGCCGATCAGCTCGATCTTCGATTTCACTACCTTTTATGTGATGACGCATGTGTTCGACGGTCTCAAAGATCCCGCTCTCTTTCGGACGGGCTGGTTTGTCGAAATCCCTCCTGTCGCAGACCTTGATCATCCATGTCATCCGAACCGCAAAGACGCCCTTCGTCGACAGCCGCCCGAGCGGGGCCCTGGTCATCACTTCGCTCGTCGTTTGCGCGATCGGCGTCATTCTGCCCATCACGCCGCTCGGACAAACGCTGAGATTCACGCCGTTGCCGGCGCTCTACTGGCCCATCCTCGCTTGCACTCTGCTTCTTTATGCGCTTTTGACGCAGGCTGCGAAGGTCTGGTTCGTTCGACGCTGGGGGATTTGAGGAGACCAGCAAAAAGTTGGGGGTCAGGCGGCACGCCGAAATTCGTCATCGTTGGCCTGGTTCCATTCAACTGGCTTTGGCAGACCGCAATAGCGTTCAGATCTCCATTGAGATGGGCAGCCCGAGCATGGAGCATCAGCTGAGCGACTAACGCCG
>CAWHHH010000005.1:0-101745 GCA_963829075.1 uncultured Alphaproteobacteria bacterium
ATGTCGGCGCGGGCGTCGACGTCCTTTGGCCTGTCATGAATGGAGCTGCGGTCTTTGATCAGATCGCGGGACGGTCTGGCCCGGCGCGGCCGGCGGCGTTTGTGACGGCGGGTCAGATAGCGCCACAGCTCCTCGCCCTTGCGGGCAGCGCGATAGACGAAGGCATAGATGGCCTCGAAGCCGAGGACGCGGAGACCGCGCTCGTGGCCGGCCCTGAGCCAGCTGGCGATTTGCTCGGGCGTCCATCCTTCGGCGAGGCGATCGCAGACGAAGGCCCTGAGCCCGAAATTATCGTAATTCAGCTCAACGTCGAGCGCGTCTTTCACAAACGGGCGTATGACATAATACAATTGTCATATCGAGAAACGATACTTGCCGTCGCCGCTCGCCTTGTCGATTGCCGCGTCGAGATTATCTAGCACCACTTGCTTTTGCATCCACCTCTCGCCGTTTGGTTCGTTGGGCGAACGCGTCCTGAGAATGGCCGCGCCGAGCGCCTCGAGGATGGTATCGGCGAGGCGCTCAAGATCCGGCGTCTTGCCGTCGCTTGTGATCACCGTGTGCGGCGTTGTGAGATTGAGCATTAATTCCCAATTGCCCTTTTGAGGCGCTTCGATCAGGTGCTTTAGCCCGCAGCCCCAAATGGCGAGGCGCTTCCGGGCGTCGCGACAGACATATAGCTCGGCGACGATGGGGGTGAGATTGACGAAAGCGGTAAGGTGCGGCTCGTCGTTGTCCGTTCGTTTGGCCCAGGCTTCGATCACGAACGGCAAATGCGCCCTAGGTTGGTGCGTCCCGAGGGTAAGCGTGCAGTCGCGTCTGGCGTAATGCCATCCTTCGATCTTGCCGACCTCGCCCAGCCGCGCATGCGTCACGGGCTGCGTATTCTCCCGCGCACGCTGTAGCAACGCGGTCGCTTCGTGCTTCGTGAGGCTGGCGCAACTTCGATTGAGGAAATCCCGTGCGATCTGACCTGCTTTAGCGCGAGTGCAGCTGTCGAACTCGGTTATGAAGTCGCACACAGGACGTTCGCCAGACCCTCCAACTAGGTCGAAGAACGAGTCGGCGTCGTGGTGCCATATGCTTGGCCTGCCCGAATAAGTCTTGCCGTAGCTGGCGAGCCAAATCGCCAGACGCGCCCATATCAGCGCAGCGAAGTCTTGTGGCAGTTTCGGGCCAAATGAGATTTCGATGCGCGTCCCGACCGTGCGTTCGCATGGCGTTGCTTCGACAAAGGACCACCCCTCGCGCTGCGGGGTAATCTTAAGTCGCTGGCCTCTAGTCTCGACGTAAAGCTCTCCGCCGCCACTGGCGATAAGCGCGCCACTGACGACGCGCAAGCCATTGCCTAGCGCGCGCCGCGACGGGTTGCGCCATAACATTGCGGAAACGAGGGGACGAGCAATAGAGAATAGCCTAGCGATCTCCTGCGGCGTCCCCTCAATGCCGGGGCCGTCGTCCTCGATCACGTAACAGCCAGGGCTATCTTCGGTAATGCTGGCGGCACCGGCGATGTCGAGCGCATTATCCGTCAGCTCTTTGAGCGCCAGACGCCGCAGCCTGGATACCGGAACCCCGCTTTTTTGCGACAGGGTTTCGAGGTCGGAGAAGAGGGTCCAGTCGGGGCGTTCGATTTGATAGTTGCTCATGCCTGCCAGCCCTGGAGTGGATCGCCCAATTCGCCGTCTCAATCCAGTCGGATTGAATCTGCGGTGGGCACAGCGAAGCCGAATGGCCCAGCTACTCGACCGGGACACGCGAGCGAACGTGCGTTCTCACGTTTTTGTGACGGTGAGTGAAATGCGTTGATCTACCCTTTGGCCTTCCTCCGAGCCGCTCGATCTCGTCACGAGATTGCCTTCATAGACTTGGACAGTTATGCGGGATTTGTAGCCAATCCGCGCCAATTCTCGAAGCACGCTGTTCGTGCGTTCCCGTGAGAGCCTTAAACCGTACGCCCTGTTGTTGGCTTTGTACACGTAAGCGTTTATGGCTATTCTCGTATTCGGATACGCCTTTAGAATTTTTACAACATTTTGTAACTGTTCCAATGATGAGGGACTCAAAGTCGCATTCGCCGCATCAAATGAAATTCCGTCCAAGTCGAACTCGCCTGACTTACTCGACCCCTGCGTCAAAAACCCGAGCAACTTGGTTTCGAGGCCGGAACTCGGAACCGTCAGCTCGATGCCGTTCTGTAGTTTAACCTGTGTAAAGTCATCGCGGTGCGCACCAGCAGTTTGCGCAGGCGTCACTACGTTTCCAGCTTCTTGCTGTCCCTGCGCCACCGGTACTGTGGCTGGCGTTGAAGGCATTTCCCGCGCTAGCGTAGGGGGAGCGCCTTCAGGCGGTTTTATAAATGCTTCACTCGCTCCCATCCGCGCAGTTTCGTTCTGGAGCGCAGGCGATATTTTTCCCGCTTGCGCCGGAGCTGTTCCCTCCGGAGGCTCAATATTCGTCCCGCTCTCACTACTCGTTGACGGGAGCGCTTCCTTCTTCCATGATAACGCGGACTCGTTAGTCGAAGGGGGGACAACTCCAACCCGCCACGCCATGCCTGCCGTGGCAATGATTGCCACCGCGGCCGAGACCCATAAAAGCCTTGAACTTCTTGCTCTTGGCTCTTTTATCGGCATAGCGTCCATTCGGCTGACCGGCTTGGTGGCCTCCTCTTCACGCGACAGCTGAAGAGAACTGCGCGGCACCTCATTTTCCAACGCCGGCAGGCGCGGCGCGGTGTCAATTTCGCGGTCGATCTCGGGCACGGACATATGGTCGCGCTGTTGCATCTTTACTTCCACTTTGTCTGGATCGACCGAGATATCCTTTCTTGTCGTGGACAGAATTTCCTGGTGCAGGACTTCGATGAGATCTGAATTGCAGCTCGAATTCCGCTCGCGTGCAAAGATAGTTTGTAGGCGTTCGCGTGCGACCGGCGCTGAGGTGTCGCTCATGCTGCCCTCCGACCAAACAATCTGCCGAGGAGACCCTTCTTATCCGTCGGGATATTGAGCGCCAGGTTGACGCCGCACAGCCGTTGGGCGGCGTCGGCATAGGCGCGGGCCGCGTCGCTCGCGGGAATGTGGAGCGTGACGGGCACGCCGAGGTTCGAAGCGCATAGGACCTCTTCGCTTTCAGGCACGATGCCGAGAAGCGGGATCGCTAAAATCTCCAACACATCGTCGACGTTCAGCATATCGCCGTTGGCCACGCGGCCAGCGTCATAACGCGTGAGCAGTAGATGCTTTTCCAGACGCTCACCTTTTTCCGCACGCTCGGTCTTGGCATCGAGCAGGCCGATAATCCGATCCGAATCGCGCACCGACGAGACTTCCGCATTCGCGACGATGATGGCAATGTCCGCAAAGCGCATGGCCAAAGTCGCCCCGTGTTCGATTCCGGCCGGGCTGTCACAAATGATCCAGTCGAACCTTTCACGCATCTCGTCTACGACCCGGCGCAGGCCGTCTTCTGTCAACGCGTCCTTGTCGCGTGTCTGCGAGGCAGGGAGCAGAAACAGGTTTTCGAGTTGCGTGTAGCGGACCAAAGCCTCATTCAGCTTGGCGTCACCTTGCATCACGTTGATGAGGTCATAGACCACGCGTCGCTCGGCGCCCATCACCAGGTCGAGGTTGCGTAGCCCGATGTCGAAATCGGCAACGACAACGCTCTGACCCGATTGGGCGAGAGCGGTTCCCAGAGCCGCCGTCGAGGTCGTCTTTCCGACGCCACCCTTACCGGAGGTGACCACAACGATCTTGGACATGTTTCCTCGTCCTCTGTCGGTCGCTCTCGGCGCCTGAGTCAGACCCCCCCGCAAGAGCGGAACGTTCAGGCAATTTCTCGCCGACGGATGGTTCTATTGCGATGTCGATTTCAAGCACGGAGATCATATCGCGTCGATGCATCGAGACATCGACTTTTTCCGGGTCGATCGCGATATGTTTCGAGAGGGCGTTCAGGACTTCCTTGTGGAGAATCGCGATGAGATCGGACTGACATGCCGATTTTCGCTCATGCGCCAAAAGGATTTGCAACCGTTCCCGCGCCACCGGCGCGGTTGCGCGCCGGTCAAGGAATCCAAGAAGATTCATGCCGCCCTCCGACCGAGTAATTTACGGAAGAAACTCCTTTGTTCCGATGGAACGCTGATTGGCAAATCGGCGCCGCACAGGCGATGCGCGGCGTCGATATAAGCACGCGCCGGCGGGCAGCCGGCGTTATGCAGGACAATCGGCGATCCGAGGTTCGAGGCGCGCAAGACCTCCTCGTTATCGGGAACAATCCCCAGCAAGGGAATCGAGAGTATTTCCAGCACGTCTTTGACGCTCAGCATCTCGCCTCGCGCGGCGCGTCCAGCGTCGTACCGCGTCAAAAGAAGATGCTTGTCCATTCGACCGCCCTTCTCCGCATGACGCGTCTTGGCGTCGAGGAGACCGATGATGCGGTCCGAATCGCGCACGGATGAAACTTCTGGATTTGCGACGACAACCGCCATGTCAGCGAAACGCATGGCGAGCGTCGCGCCACGTTCGATCCCTGCAGGACTGTCGCAAATGACCCAGTCGAACCGAGTTCTCAATTCGCCAATGACCGACTCAACCCCTTCCTCCGTCAACGCGTCCTTGTCACGCGTCTGCGAAGCAGGCAGGAGGAAGAGGTTGGGGAGGCGCTTGTCTCGAATCAACGCCTGGTGCAGCGTCACGTCGCCCTGAGCAACATTGATCAAGTCAAAGACGACTCGTCGTTCGGCGCCCATGACGAGATCAAGGTTGCGCAAGCCGACGTCGAAGTCCACCACGGCGACTTTATGGCCCTGTAGGGCCAAAGCGGCCCCAAGGGCGGCGGTCGAAGTCGTCTTGCCGACGCCGCCTTTTCCCGATGTGACCACGATTATCTTGGACATGTTTCCTCGTCCTCTGTCAGTCGAGCCGAGCGATTCTGATGCTATCCTGTTCCAGCCAAGCCTGAACAGGCTGACCACGCACATTCGTTGGGATCTCATCCGCGGTTAGAAAGACCCCGCCAACCGCAATGAGTTCCGCCTCCAGGCGACGGCAGAGGATGCGCGATTGCGCCTTGCCCTCGGCTCCCGCAAAGGCGCGTCCGCGAAGCGCGCCATAAATGTGAATGGAGCCGGCGGCGATGACATCTGCTCCCGAAGCTACGGAGCCAATCACGGTCACGTCGCCGTCAGGATATGCGGAGAGCGGCGCGTCAGGTTCAAACCCAAGCGCGTCAACGGAACGTCCGCGGAAGCGAATACTGCCAGAGGCGGCTTGAGTCACGACGACCTCGCTCGAATCGTTAAGAATACATTTATGATAATGATATGGTTAAGAAATGATTAAGATCACGTTTGCAAAGGCGCCCTCGCCGCCGCCCGACGTGAAGCCGACCTATTCCGCAACCCGGCCGGAGCCGTGGGAAGGTCCGCTGTGGGTCTAGCATCGCGGTAGGGATGCCCATTACTGGGCACCCCCCGCACAGATCCGGACAGGCCCGATTCGGGCAGGGCCTCCTGCCGTCGCCAGCGTTCAGCCCAGAGATCGAATACCTAGTGCAAGTAGACGTGCCGAGGAGCGGTGAAATCACCGAACCTTGGCCGGTTCCACTGTCAGCGACGATTACGACTCCGTCTTCGAGGATGCCCGCCTTGAGCCATTTACGGATCAGGCGGATGATGCGCTTGTCGCCGATGCGGTGTTCCAGGAAGCGGATCATCCAGTGATGGTTGACGCTGCCGAAGAAGTCCCGGACGTCGGCGTCGAGTATGTGGTTCACCTTCCGGCTGGTGATCGCCACCGACAGAGCATCCAAGGCATCATGCGGCCCTCGTCCAGGTCGGAACCCATATGAGAGCCCGAGGAAATCCTCTTCGTAGATGGCGTTGAGCACCATGGCGCATGCGCCCTGGACGATTTTATCTTCCAGAGCTGCGATTGCCAGCGGCCTTTGCCGACCATCCGCCTTCGGTATGTACGTCCGGCGAGATGGTTGCGGCCGGTACGCTCCCCGGTGGACCCTTCCATGGAGGTCCTCGAGATTGCGCCCGAGGTCCGCCTCGTAGTCCTGCCATGTCACCCCGTCGACCCCGGGGGCGGCTTTGCGCTTGAGCGCGTAGAACGCCGTCGATAGCGTGTCGACGTTGACATGGTGGAGAAGCGCGGTGACGGCATTCACCTTTTCGGCCTCCGCTATTGGTCCTCGGCGCTCACCGCGGATGTCGGCCGAGTCGAGGATAAGCTATTCATAAAATACGATCCCCGAGATCTGGCTCGGGTCTTTATCCGTCGCCCGACGGGGAACTTTGTCGAAGCCCGTTACGCCGACCTCACGCTCCCGTCGATCACTCTGTCGGAAGCTCGCGCGGCGCGCCGCGCCCTCAACGCAAAAGGCCGTCGCGAAGTTGATATGCACGCCATTGTGCGAACGGTTATTTCTCAGCGAACGCTCGTTGCCGACGCCAGGAAAAAGACCCGCGAGTTCCGCCAAGCCCGCAATACGTCTACAACGGGCCTCATAGACGAGATGTCAGCCTATGGCGCCCTTCGAGGTGTCGATTCACGTATTCCGGTACCTTTCGTCGAAGATACGGAGTGATTACTTTGACGCCAATCCCATCGCATCTCACCCCGAACGCCGCAAATCTCCTTGGCGAGTCGGAAGTCGACCGAATCGAATCGATCCGCTCGGAACGATGGATCACCTACCCACGAGCAAAAAATGCGCTCGCCATTCTCGAGCAGCTCGTTGCGCATCCGCGCACGACTCGAATGCCGTCGGTTGCGATCTACGGCGATTCTGGCATGGGCAAAACCATGATCATGCAACGTTTTCGTAGCGAGCATCCGCCTGTGTTCGACCTCTGGGCAACGCACATTCTGAACCCTCTCCGGTTCTTTGCGCCATGATGCCGCAAAATCGCCGAGCGAACTGTCGTCGGCTTGACGCGAACGCTCGAAGCCTGCGCCGACATCTTCCGCTCCGCGAATGCACAAATTACTTCGCCGCCTGCGGGTATGATACAACCTGATCGGAGTCTGCTCTAACCGAGGCGTTTTGAGTGGATTTCGCAACGCGTGTTTTATTTTTCGGCGGACTCTTTTTTTCCGGATTGTTGCGTCGCACTCTTCGTTTATTCGCTGTATCTCCGTCTCCAGGGGAGGCGGCAGACGTCGGAAATTCGAAATGGCAGGCTCCACTCGACGGTAGGCGCTCATGAGCGCTATTTGACGCTTTTTGATTGCAGATGTCGTCCGTCGTCGAAAGTTCGGAATCGCAGCACGCGTTCAACGGCGCTGTTTCAGCGGCGCTGTCCGTCGCGTTTTGAGTCGAGGCGGCGGGCGGCGCACGTTCGAGATTACCAACCTCGCTCGATAGCGTGCGCTCATAAAAGCTATTTGCCGTGCTTTGACTGGATTTCGCAACGCCTGTGTTATGTTTCCGCGCGCTCTTTTTCGCCGGACCGTTGCTTCGCGCTGTTCGTTTATTCGCGGTGTCTCCGGTGGAGATGGCGGGCGTCGGAAATTCGAAATCGCATCCACTCGTAAGTATACGCTCGGGGGCGCTATTTGTCGTGTTTTTATTGGAGACGCCGTCAGCCGTGGCAAGGTCCGGATCGCAGCGTTCTCTGGAAAGTGCCGTTGCAGCGAGGGGGTTTGCCGCGTCTTGAGCGGAGGCGGCAGGCGTCGCAAACGTGAGATTTCCGGGCTCGTTCGGCGGCATGTTCCGGTGTGAGCTATATGCCGTGTTTTGATTGGAGACCTCGTCAGTCGTTGCAAGTCCCAGGTCACAACCCTCGCTCGAACTCACAGCTGTCGGCCGAGTTCGTGGGGTCGCGACCCGGAGTGCAGTGTCTTGAGGGTTCCGGTTGCGTGCTTCGGAAGGTCGCACTGACAGTCTCTACAATGCATGCCGCCCTCCGACCGAATAATTTGCGGAAGAGGCTCCTTTGTTCCGATGGAACGCTGATTGGCACGTCGCCGCCGCACAGACGATGGGCGGCGTCGATATAAGCACGCGCCGGCGCGCAGGCGGCGTTATGCAGGACAATCGGCGATCCGAGGTTCGAGGCGCGCAAAACCTCCTGGTTATCGGGGACAATCCCCAGCAAGGGAATTGAGAGTATTTCCAGCACGTCTTCGACGCTCAGCATCTCGCCTCGCGCGACGCGTCCTGAATCATACCGCGTCAAAAGAAGGTGCTTTTCCATTCGACCGCCCTTTTCCGCGTGACGGGTCTTGGCGTCGAGGAGACCGATGACGCGGTCCGAATCGCGCAGGGATGAAACCTCTGGATTTGCGACGACAACCGCCGCGTCCGCGAAACGCATGGCCAGCGTCGCCCCACGTTCGATCCCTGCAGGACTGTCGCAAATGACAAAGTCAAACCGGTTTCGCAATTCACCGATGACCGACTCGACCCCTTCCTCCGTCAGCGCGTCCTTATCACGCGTCTGCGAAGCAGGCAGGAGGAATAGGTTGGGGAGGCGCTTGTCTCGAATCAGCGCCTGATTCAGTTTCGCGTCACCCTGAGCAACATTGATCAAGTCAAAGACGACTCGTCGTTCGGCGCCCATGACGAGATCGAGATTGCGTAAGCCGACGTCGAAGTCCACCACAGCGACTTTATGGCCCTGCAAAGCCAAAGCAGCGCCAAGGGCCGCGGTCGACGTAGTCTTGCCGACTCCGCCCTTACCGGATGTGACCACGATTATCTTGGACATGTTTCCTCGTCCTCTGTCAGTCGAGCCGAGCGATTCTGATGCTATCTCGTTCCAGCCAAGCTTGAATGGGCTGGCCACGCACATTCATTCCCATCTCATCCGCCGTCAGAAAGACCCCGCCAACCGCCAAGAGCTCCGCCTCTAGGCGACGGCAGAAGATGCGCGACTGCGCCTCGCCATCGGCTCCCGCAAAGGCCCGTCCGCGAAGCGCGCCATAAATGTGAATGGAGCCGCCGGCGATGACATCTGCTCCCGAAGCTACGGAGCCAATCACGGTCACGTCGCCCTCAGGGTAATGTATGGTCTGCCCCGATCGCACAGAAGAATCGACGACAAGCGGCGCAATGATGTTCGGCCGCAACGGGGGCTCGGTGGGCGAGCTCGGCGCAGGCTGGGCATCGACCGCGAGCGCGTTGGCAATTTCCAGAAACGCAGCCTGCTCGTTAGCGCTCAGCCCCTTGGCGGCGGCACCGGTCTCTTCGGCGCCATCGACATTCGTTTGGTTTCCTTTTGCGGCGACGCGTGCTTGCCGTAGGAGCGGCGGCAGATCGTCGCTGGTCCAAGCAGGGTCCGCGCCAGCCAGCCCCAGGATGCGGATGCCGCGCCCGGTCAGATTTTTCACCAATTCGACCGCTCCCCGGCGGTCGAGTTGGAGATTTGAGACGTCGATCACTATGGACTTGCGCGCAAAGAAAAACGGAAATTGAGCAATGTAAACATCAAGCCGATCAATCCATGCGGACAGCGGCGCGTCAGGTTCAAGCGCAAGCGCGTCGAAGGAACGTCCGCGGAAGCGAATACTGCCAGAGGCGGCTTAAGTCACGACGAGCTCGCTCGAACGATTAAGAATACATTTATGATGACCATATGGTTAAGAAATGATTAAGATTACCTCTGCGGAGGTGGGAGCTGACATGGTCTGGCTTTGGTGCATGGATACGCTTACGCCGCTTCATGAGGTTATCGTTTAGGAAGTGCGATGATGTTCGGCGTCTTCGACGCGGCGGCTTGATCCGCCTTTCGCAAGAAGCCCGGCGCGATATTTCAATGCCATCCATCGGCTCCAATGACGGTCACAGATTTGCAATTGTAGCGGGTCAGCGTGCCTTCGACCGTACGCCCTTGCCCGTCTTCAAACGTCACACGATCGCCGATTGAAAATTTGAGCATGGACTGATGCGCGTGCATCTGATGAAGAAAGCGCAGTCGCTCGACGATCCTGTGATTTAGATCCACCAACTCCGCCTCGCTCAACGCGTCTATGTCGATCGGCATTTGCTCCTCGCTCCACGTAAGGCCCTCGGCAATATCTGGCCAACTCGCTAACTTGAGGCCAGGTGATTGTCCACGTCGCCGAATTTTCGCAGAGGCTTTAGGGCAGAGATGCGCATTCCGCACGATCTTAATGTGTTTGGCGGTAAATGTCCCGGTCGTTGGCGCGGGGAGAATGGTCATGCTTTTCAAATTTCATCGCAATGGCCGACATCATATTCCCCGGCAGAAATTCCGCGTAACGAATTGGCGGGACTACGAAGCCGCATTGCGTAACCGCGGAAGCCTGACGATCTGGTTCACCGCGGAAGCCATTGCAGATTGGCGCGCCCAGCCGCGCGCGCGCTGTATTCGGCCTGGCTCTGCGTCAGACCGAAGGCTTGCTCGGTTCGATCATGCAATTGCTGGAGATTGACCTGCCCGTTCCCGATCACACAACGCTCAGCCGCAGGGCCGCCGGATTGAAGGTCTTGCAGAAGCCTCGCGCCTCCTCGGATCCGCTCCATCGATCATCGACAGCACAGGCCTGAAATTGCGCGGTGCCGGAGAATCGCTGTTCGAAAAGCATGGAACGACAAAGCAGCGCGCCTGGCGCAAACTTCACATCGGCATCGATGCCGACACGGGCGAGATTGTCGCCTCCGACCTGACCGACAAGGATGTTGACGACGCTTCGCATGTCGGGCCGATGCTGGATCAACTATCGCTGGCTCCGACTTCATTTATGGGGGGCGGAGCCTACGATAGAAGCGCCGTGAGGGAACTTCTCGCAAGACGAAATCCCGACATGTCCGTTCTCGTTCCGCCGTGCAAAGGCGCCGTGCCCGGATCGGACGCGACCTCGTCGCCGACCCAACGCGATCGGCACATTTTGGAAATTGAGGAACGAGGTCGAATGCATTGGCAAAAAGCCTCCGGCTATAACAGACGCTCGAAAGTCGAGGCGTCTAAACTATGGCGAGGCGAGCTTTCGAGGGGGCGCGTTATTGCGGTTGCTGGAGTTTGTGAAACGGAAGGGCGAGACTGACGAGCAATTCAAGGCGGTCATTGTCGCGAATGTCCGCGCGTATTTCGAATGGAAGGAGGAGCCGGCGACACCGGAAACCGGAACGCAAGAATGGGCCGCGCAATGACGCACTTCATAAAGCTCGAGGATGGCGAGATCATCAACACCGACATGATCGGCAGGCTCAGGCCAACAGAAGACGAGCGTGACTGGGAAATTCTCGGCAGAGATGGCAAACGCCTCGGCTTCGTATCGGCGCGGAAGGCGTTGGCGCTGGTCGAGCCCGACGACGACGGGGATGAAGACGACGAGTTTGACTACAGGGACGACGAGCCCGAGGAGGTGGAGGCGTGAGCCGCGAGCAACGCGCCCGCCGCTCCTGGGTCATGGACGCCGCCTGGGCGCTGTTCCGGCGGGACAAGGCGTCAGGCTTCGGCGCCGCGCTTTCCGGCGCCGGGGCGATGGCCAAGGAGCTGAAGGCAGCCTCGTCTGGGCGCCTAGGCGCGCCCCCACCGCTCCCTTTCCTTGCGCAGCTCGTCCGGCGGCATGTGCTCCTCATAATCCCACGCGGGCCAATCCGCGTTGAGCTGCTCGAGCTGTTTGGTGAGGTCATCGACGGCGTCAAGGTCGTCGTAAAGGCGCTCGCGGTGCAGGCACTCCGCGCCCAGGCGCAACGTCGCGATATCCTGGCGGAACGGATCGGAAAAAGGACCGGGAAAGTCCTCGTCAATGTAAGCACGGACATGGCTCGCGGCGCTCTTTATGTGGACGGCGAAGAGCCTAAGCACCTCGTCAGGACGTCCCGACTGCGCCGTCTTGGCGGAAAGACTGACGAGCTTCGCCTCGGTCTCCAGGTCGTTGGCGAGCTGGCGCGCTCGCGCTCGGAAGGCCGCCTCGGCGGGCGTGTCCTCTGACGGAGGCTGCGGTTTATAGAACCCGACCATAGCCGTTCTCCTTAATGGTCAGATGTGTAACTATCCCCCGGCAAAGCCGGGGGCTTTAGGGCGATGTCCCGCTTGCTGTTGAAAAGCCGAGATCGGCGTTGCTGGCATGAATCCTGACGCAGCCTTCGTGGTTTGAGCAAGGCGCTCGTTCAAGGGGGCGGCTTTCGCCTTTCGTTTTGCGAGCGCCAGCTTCAAGAGCGGCAGCTGCCTATGGGCCTTCAATCGCCTGAAGCCCTTAGCGGCCTCCTGCATGGCGGCTCCCGCCCAGCGCAACGCCATCGATGGCGAGCGCCAGTATTTGACGTTACGGCAGACGCGCCGCACCGTGCCCATCATATTCTCGATGATGTTCGTGCAGGCGAGCGAGCGCCGCAGTTCAGTTGGCAGTCCGAGCCGCGTGACGGTGAGCATCTCGTCGAGCCCTTCCAGGATCGAAGCGGAAACGCCCTTCCAGTCCTTTTCGAGACGCCGGGCGAGATTACGAAGCAGCTGTTCGGCCTTGGCGGCGTCGTCCATCTCCCAGGCCGGCTCTGTCGCAAACTTTTGCCCCGGGTCGGCCTGGGTTATGCTGACCGGCAGGGCGAGCGGAATAGCACGATGATCGAGTTCAAGGGCAGCCATTTCGAACGTGACGTGATCCTATGGGGCGTTCGGTGGTATGTCGCCTACCCGATCAGCTACCGGCAGCTCGAGGAGATGATGGAAGAGCGAGGCGTCGAGGTTGACCATTCGACGCTCAATCGCTGGGTCGTCAAATACGCGCCCGAGCTGGACCGTCAATTCCGTTCCCGCAAGCGGCCGGTCGGCTCCAGCTGGCGACTGGATGAGACCTATGTGAAGATCAGAGGCTCCTGGAAATATCTCTATCGGGCCGTGGACAAAGCCGGCGCCACGGTGGACTTCCTCACATGGGGAGATTCGGGTCAAGGGGTGATGTTCAACAGCGCATGAGCAAATCTCCGGGAGCTGGTTCGGTATCCAAGGTCTGAGCCCGGCTGCATGACCTGGCCCTTTGGGTACCAGATCAACCTCACATTCGGTCGTCGCGCGAAGCGACTGCACCAACATCCCGCTTGCGGCGGGTAGGGCTCAAGAGGACGAGACCATTCTGCTGATCGGCGGTTCAAGCCATGGAAATCATCGGTTCGTCCGCCTGGATCCGCCAGGACTGATCAGGCCCTGGAAGATTGGAGGATTTGGGGAACGGTCGCCGTCACAGGGCTTTCATTACGGCTCCCTCGATAACGACGCCGAAGGTCACATATTTCCAAAGCGCCACGAGTAGCTTGCGCGCCATAGCAACGATGGTCGTCTTTTTGAAGCGGCCGCCATTGCGCCCGACCCGTTCCTTAAACCACAAGGCTAGCGCCGATTGGGGCTGATGGCGTAGCCATAGCCAGGCGAGCTGGATGAGGGTGGTTCGCAATCGCGGATTCCCGGATTTAGAAACGCCCTGTTCGCGGTCAACCGATCCGCTTTGCCAGGGCGTCGGCGCCAAGCCTGCATAAGAAGCAACCTGGCGTCGATTGTCGAAGTGCCGGAACAGCCCCTCTGACCAAAGGACGGCGGCGAACTCGGGGCCGACGCCTTTGATGGCGAGCAACATCGTCGGTGGCGCGGGCGTTTCTTCGGTTTTCGCCACCGAGTTGAGCAAGGCGTCCCGCTCCGTCTCGACTGCTTTGATTTGCTCAATCAGCAGTTCGAGCCGATCAAGTTCACGGCTGATCTGAGCTTTGAGATGTGGCGGCAAGGGACGGCTATCGCCAGTCCTCAGATCATCAAGCCGTTGTCGACGATCGCGACGCAGCGGCTCATAGCCGGAGACGCCCTGTGAGAACAGTAGTCCTTTAATCCGGTTGACGTGCAGGCTCCGCTCGTTGGTCAATACCTTACGTTCGCGGCAGAGTTGGCGGCGGTCCTCTTCTTCGGGAGTTGGTGCTTTGACCATCGCGCACACCCGAGGTTCGCCGCGCTTATACGCCAGTAATCCGCGCAGCAGCGCCTCACCGTCAATCCTGTCGGTCTTCGCGCGCCGGCGTCGACGCGATGTCGCAATCGAGGCCGGATCGACGACGTGGCTTTCGAACCCTTCATTCTGCAGCACACGGTGAATCGAAAAGCCGTCCAACCCCGCTTCCTGAATGACGATAATCGGGAACCATTTCCCGGTCCGCGCGAACGCCTTCTCCCTGAACTCCGAAAAGCGCGCTAGCAACGCAGATATGTCCCCGTTCGGAGTGCTGTGCTTCGACATCTTCCCGCCACCGCCCGGCGAAAGTGAAGTGATCAGCCACGTCGAGCGACTGAGTTCCAAAGAAATGAAAATCGCGCCAATATCGGTACGGATAGCGCTCGGCGCTTCGGGGCGATCAGATATAGCTTGCATGGTCATCTCCAGAGTGGGTGCTTGCAACCGCACTCTGCCAGAGCGTCGGCCGCTATCCACCTCCCCATGGGATCTGCTGACGGCCAAGCGGGATCGCAAAGCGGCGTTGCGGTTCCTGCGCCGAGCAATCGGTCAGAACGGCACGCCGAAGAAGATAACGATCGACAAGAGCGGCGCCAACACGGCGGCGATCGAGAGCTACAACGCGGAGCATGAGGCGGACATCGAAATCCGGCGAAAGAAATATCTGAACAACATTGTCGAACAGGACCACCGAGCGATCAAGCGGGTGGCGCGGCCGGCGCTGGGTTTCAAATCCTTTTGCTCGGCCGCGGCGACGCTCGCCGGCGTTGAGCTCATGCACATGATCCGAAAGGGGCAGTTGCGAGCGGCAGGCAAATTGCGCCCAGCGAAGCAGTTCTACGCTCTGGCGGCGTAAGCCTCGAGAGCCCTGCTGTCGCGCGTCTCGCCCTCACGCAAAATTTGCGACAGAACCCGAATCACCGAGCGACGCCGCCCGGATCGCGGCATTATCGAACGATCAGGCGCCCACCGCGATTACCGGATGTCCACACATGGCGCAAATGGCTGCTTCCCGAAGGCTCCAATTGACCCGAGGCCGTGTGAAAATGCCTCGTCGAAGTCAGCCGCGTTGCTTTTGATTTCGCTTTAGCGGAGCTCGCGTTTCCTCACCAACGTCCCCCGCTATCTCGGCTCGAACGCCTCGACAGTGGGCGTCTGACGATAAATCGTAATGAGCCGGTAAAGCGTCGCCCCACTGACCCCGATCTCCGGTGCGACCTTCTCGACATCGCTCATGGCGAAGCAAGGGGCCGGAGCGTCATCGGTTGGGGCACCCTAATCGCGACCGGCAGAGAATCTCAAAAAGCTCGGTTCCCGGTCACGCGAGAAGAAGCCACAACTCGCGCCTGGAACGGCCCAACGGTTGCCTCGACAACACGCGAAAGCGTGAGCTTCACGGATCGCGACAGGCGTTCGGGTCCCAAGGAACGGAGACAGGTTACCGCCTGTCTCTGCGCAGGGGGTCAGGGCCGTCATTCCCGGGCGCAGGCGACTTGAAGGTCGCCCGTCTTGAGGCCGGCCTCAAATTGTTCTTCGTAATATATCCATCGCTTTTCTCCCTCGCGCGCGCTGGATTGCTCGAATAGCCTGCCGTGCATCAGAAGGTTAGGTTGACGGCGGCCTGCTGCATACCAGTGGTAGTCATGACCGCTCGGCATCGTCACCAAGAGCCACGACTTGGTTTTAGCGGCAGGGTCGGATTTCTGCCCATTGTCTTCGATGTATGAGACTTTCAACTCGGTCGCTTTGTCTCGGATCAATATCAGATTTACGATGACCGTGCGCTGCAGATCGGCGGCGACGATCGGATTTTGACCGGCTTCCGCCGGCCCGCATCTGAAGGTTTGCGTCTCGGCCTCGGACGGATTCAATTGCGCTTTGAGCGCCAGCGCAGACGTCGCAGACGCCAACGCCGCGATGGCTATGAATGCAAGTCGAAGCTTAGGCATGACAGCCTCCTTGAGCAAGGCGAGCTGTGGAGATTTGTGAGCTACGGAAACATTCCGGGCCACGGGAAAACGTTTCTCGGAGTAATAAGTTCCAATAAATGGAACGAATTCGTGCAGGATATTTCAATATTCTTATGCTGCACCTGCGAATATTGTGCGAAGCAAAAAGTCTGAAGTCACTGTAAAAGCGGATCGTCACCGATCATCGCGCCGCAAAATCGACACGAAATATCTCGCAGCCCGCGAGATATTAGCTTGAACGAGAGCTTGATGCGCCGCGAGCCAAGTCGCGAAAAGCCCGATTTATTGTAATTGGCGCAGACCGGAGACAGCCATAGCGGCTGCGAAGCCCTCGCGGCGCTCACGAAAACGCGGCTCGCAGCTTCGAACCGAGAGGTTCGCGAGAAGGTATAAGCCTTTGACCTATTGCCCCGCAGGACCTGCTTATTATTGTGAGACATCCATGTCATCTTATTCTGGGACAGAAAGGCCTAGCCAAAGTTGCGCAGTGCAATATAAAGGACCCACAGATTTGGACGCGCCGTCGCGACCGTTCGTCAGTCCGAAACTCGGCCCGGCGAAGCGCGGCAACGCCAAAGGATGATTTCTGCAGAAGGGGGGCCGCCATGCCGAGAGACAGTCGCAAGCCGGAGGCTCTGCGCTCCGTTGCGGTCGGCAAGATGGCGGACTCCACCGAGGGTAAACGGCCCTTTTTATTAGGCGTGCGCAGCCTCGTGGTCCTCAGAGCCCTTGGCCTCACGGCCGCCGTCGCTCTCGGGTTCGCCGGCTTTTCCACTCCGGCGAAGGCGGTGCCGAGCTTTGCCCGCCAGACCGGACAGCCCTGCGCGACCTGCCACACGAATTTTCCCGAGCTCACGCCCTACGGGCGCCGGTTCAAGCTCAGCGGCTACACGATCACCGGCGGAACCGAACCCTGGGAGGTTCCGCCCATCGCGGCGATGGTGCTGCCGACCTTCACCAAGACCAAGGTCCAGCAGGACACGCCGCCGACCAACACGGGCGGCTATCCCGACGCGCATGTGAACGACAATTTCATCATGCAGCAGGCGAGCGTGTTCTATGGCGGCAAGATTTACGACAATCTGGGCGCGTTCATCCAGGGCACCTATGACAAGGCGGACCAGCGCACTTTCCTCGACAATACGGATATCCGCTACACGCGGACGGTGAACATCGGCGGCGTCGACGCCATCATCGGCGTGACCGCCAACAACAATCCGACGGTCCAGGACGTCTGGAACACGACGCCGGCTTGGGGATTCCCCTATGTCGGCCGCGAGCCTTAGGTCCGGCCTTTTCGCCGCCGGGCACGCAGATCGAGGGCAGCTGGGCGGGCACGACGGTCGGCACGGGCGCCTACGCCTTCCTCAACGACATGCTCTATGTGGAGACCTCGCTCTATCACCCCATGTCGAAAGGCATGATGGGCACGCTCGGCTACGCCTGCGGCTACAATTCGGACTACATCCAGAATGTGAACGCGTGGTCGGCCGCCGCTCGTCCAGCCATCACCGACATATTCCAGACGGGGCCCGTTCCGGCTTGGCAGCCCTTCACGCAGAACCCGCAAAATTACACGATCGCCTGCGGGTCGGGGACGTCCAACGCGCTGGCCTACGCTTCGCCCTATTGGCGCGTCGCCCTGGAGAAGAACTGGGGCGAGCATTCGCTGATGATCGGCGCCTTCGGCTTTTACCCGTCGGTGCTGCCGGGGCGGGTCATGGGCTATGGCTCCGACCACTACCGCGACATCGGCCTCGACGCGCAATACCAGTATATCAGCGGCCCGCATGCGCTGACCTTGCAGCTCACGCGCATCACCGAGATGCAAAATCTCCAGGCGACCTATGCGCAGGGGATCGCGGCGCAATTCATCACCGCCAACAACATCCTCAACATCTACGGCCTGCCGCCCGTCACCGGCAACGCCTCATCTAATGCGCTGAACTATCTGTTGAGCTTCAAGGCGACGGCCGGCTACACCTGGGACCACACGCTGAGCGGCTATGTCAGCTATTTCCATGTGAGCGGCTCGCCGGACTTCACGCTTTACGGCAACGCGATGCTCGGCTGGCTGGCTCGGTGGCGGCTCCGGCGGCCTCGTCGGCTATCCAAATTCGGGTCCGTCCGCCGTCGGCCTGCCGAACGGCGCGGGCCTGATCTTCGATTTCGCCTACATGCCCTTCAGCAAGGGCGGTCCCGAGGCCTGGCCCTGGGCCAACGCCAAGATCGGCGTTTCCTACACGCATTATCTGTCGATGTACGGCGGGACGTCGAACTTCGACGCCAACGGCATCTATTACAACGGCAGCAGCTGGCGGACGCACAGCGCCACCGACAACAACACGCTGTTCTTCTATACGTGGATCGCGTTCTAGCGCGCCTTCCGCTTGAGCGACGGCGCGGGGCAAGGGCGGGGGGAGATCATGAGGCTGACGGTTCCGATTACGGCGCTTTGCGCGGTTTTGATCGCCCTCGCTTTCACGGCGACGGGCTGGGCGCGGCAGCGGGTCTGGCGTGTCGCGGCCGAGAGCGGCTTCGAGGCGAAGGCCGAGTATTGCAAGACCTGCCACGGGCTCTCCGGCGAAGGTTACCGCGGCTATTATCCGATGCCGCGGCTCGCGGGGCAGCAGCCCAGATATATCGAGAACCAGCTCAGAGCCTTCATCGAGCGCCGTCGCGTGAACCCCGTCATGTTCAATGTGGCGCACGGACTGAGCCCGGCGATGCAGGCCGCGCTGACCCAATATTTCTATCAGCTCAATCCGCCGCCGATCGGCGGCGCGGCGGGTGGAAACGGCGGCCTGGGAAGGACGATTTACGAAGAGGGTTTGCCCGAGGCCAATATCGCCGCCTGCTCTGCCTGCCATGGTCCCGAGGCCAAGGGACACGAGGAGATTCCGCGCCTCGCCGGCCAGCTCTATCCCTATACGGTGAAGGCGCTGTCGGGCTGGACCCGCGAGCGCGGCCAGGGAGGCGCCGGAAAGAGCGACGCGTCCGCGATCATGGTCCCGACGACGCACAATCTCACCCCCGCGCAGATCTCGGCCCTTGCGGCCTATCTCAGCACGCTGAGGTGAGGGTCGATCGCGGAAAGCAACGGGGCGCTTCTCTAACAGAAGCAGCAGCGCAGAACGAGGACCATGCGACCTAAGACGACAGGGATAGCGCTTCTGGCGATTCTCATCTGCGCGGCCGCGCCGTCGCGGGCGCAGGAGAATCTGCCCGTGCGCAATTGCACATGGTGCCACGGCTCCGCGGCGCAGGGCTTCTCCACCGCGCCACGGCTCGCGGGACAGATGCCGCACTACATCGTGGAGCAGCTTCTGGCCTTCAAGGACCACAGCCGCGACAATCCGATCTCGAAGCAATACATGTGGGGCGCGACGGCGCGGCTCGGTCCCGAGCTTGCGAGCGAATTCGCGGCGTATTTCGCAGCGCTTCCCGCCGAGCCCGCCAATGACGGCAATAGCGCGCTCGTCGAAGCGGGGAGGGCCCTCTACGAGCAGGGCTTCGCCGACTCCAATGTCGCGGCCTGCCTCGTCTGTCACGGCCCCAGCGCGCAAGGCTACGAGGCCATCCCGCGCTTGGGAGGACTGTCTTACAGCTATCTGAAGAGCCGGCTGGAGCAGTGGTCGCAAGGGTATCACGCGGCGGCCTTCCCCATGCCGCAGGTCGCGACGAGCCTCTCGCCCGAAGAGATCGACGCGCTCGCCTCTTATCTGAGCTTTCTGAGGTAGTTCGCCGCGTTCCGGGCTACGCGACACCTAAAAAACCAAGGGAGCATTCCGATGACAGGACTTCGTTCGCCGCTCCTAGGCAGACTGGCTCTCGTCGCGCTGCTT
This sequence comes from uncultured Alphaproteobacteria bacterium, assembly GCA_963829075.1. Taxonomy (GTDB): domain Bacteria; phylum Pseudomonadota; class Alphaproteobacteria; order Rhizobiales; family Beijerinckiaceae; genus Methylocystis. The sequence continues at coordinate 19,735 of CAWHHH010000005.1, forward strand.
TTCTCGACGATCGCACGCGCCGAGGGGCTCAACGCGGAGCCGCGTAAGGTCGAAGCTCCCAAGACCGAGGCTCCCAAGGCCGAGGCGGCCAAGGCGGAAGCGCCAAAACCGGATGCGCCATCGAGGGCCGAGTTCGATGGCAAATTCACCTACTGCAAGACCTGCCACGGCGTGTCCGGGCAAGGCTTCCGCGGCGCCTATCCGATGCCGCGTCTCGCGGGGCAGCAGCCGGAATATCTGCAAAATCAGCTGGAGGCTTTCATCGAGCGCCGACGCGTGAACCCGGTGATGTTCAACGTGGCGCATGTCTTGAGACCCGGCATGCTGACGGCGCTGGCGGAGGGTTTTCGCGACTTGAACCCCAAGCCGCTCGGCGGCGAGCCCAGGGAGCTCATCCCCGCCGGCAGGAAAATCTTTGAAGAGGGCGTGCCGTCGGCGAACATCCCGCCCTGCGCCTCCTGTCACGGGCAAGACGCCAAGGGCCAGGGCGCCATGCCGCGGCTCGCCGGCCAGCTCTATGATTACACGACGAGGAAGCTCACGAATTGGAGCAAGGAGCGCGGCCAGGACCCCGCCAAGCCCGAACTCCTCGCAGCTCATGGAGCCCATCGCGCACGGCCTGACGCCGCAGCAGGTTTCCGAGGTCGCGGCCTATCTCGGGTCGTTGGAATAGTCGCGTCGCGGTTTTGAACGTCGAGCAGTGCGCAGGGCTTTCCGCGAGCCTTGCCATACGCGCGGCCAGTGCCCCAACGAGCCGGCCGTGCGCGTGTCTTGATGGGCAATTACGAGAGAGTTCTTGCGTGCTTCTGACCGATATCGAGGGGGGCCTCAAGCGGCGCGCGGAAGTTAGATAGCGCCGGGCCTGCTCTCGTTTCGTGAAGGCGCAAAGCCGATAAGTCCGCCTCAAAAAGGCCGAACTTGAGCTATTCGTTGAGGCCGACGCGAATACCGTAGCCCGCGGGATTCCAATGCGTCTCTCTTTGAGACTCGCTGAGCGAAAGCCTCGTCATGGCAACCCTGGTCATTTCCGAGCACCATTGCCTACGCGACAAAGCCGAGCGATTCATCCGCGAGGCCTATAAGGAGGAATATGGCGCGAGGCTTCGCGCCTTCCCCCGTAGACTGCTCGTGGAGATAGACCATCAGGGCGAGATCCTCTGCGCCGCGGGCCTTCGAACTAGCGCGGACGGTTTCTTTTCAGAACGCTATCTCGACACCACGGTCGAGCAGGCGCTGACGCGCTTTCAGGGACACCCCGTTGCCCGAAATCGCATCTTCGAGACCTCGACCTTCGCCAGCCGGTCACCGCGCGCGGTCCCGCTTTTCATCGGCCAGATCATCGGCTGGGGCGAGACCAGCGGTTTCGAGTGGAGCTTCTTCACGATCACCCGTAGGCTCTCTACACTCCTCGACCGGCTCGGCCTCGATCTGGCCCCTCTCGGTCGCGCGGATCCGGCCCGGATCGAGAACGCCGGCTCATGGGGGAGCTATTACGAGCAGGAGCCGCGCGTGTATGCGGTGAACCGGGACTGTCAGACCGGGAATTACGCGGCGCGGCGCCGGCAAGCGGTCAATGCGTGAGGTTTACGAGGCGCTGCGTCGACACGCCGCGAGCGACGGCAAGAGGCTGATCTTCAGCGACTCCGCCAAGCGCCTTTCGCGGCATGACCTGCTCGCACGCGCCGGCACGCTACTCCGGCAACTGGCGCCCCGCGTCAACAGGATCGGCATCCTCGCGCCGAATGGCGTCGATTGGGCGGTCGCGCAATTCGCAGGAGTAGCCGGCGGCAAGACCATCGTGCCGCTTCCTCCCTTCTTCAGCGCAGAGCAACTCGGCCACATTATCCGCGACGCCGGGGTCGAGCTCATCCTTTGCAGCGATGAGCTGCGGCCGACGGCGAGCGGCTGCGGCATAGCGACACGGTCCATTGATTGCGACGCCTCCGCCGAGCCCGTCGAATTCGTCGAGGGCTTCAGTCAGATCATCTACACGTCAGGAAGCACCGGCCATCCCAAGGGCGTGAGGCTCGACGCGCGTCAGCTCGGCTGGTCGGCGCAAGCCGTGGCCGAAGCGAGCCAAGCGCGGGAGGCGGATTCCTTTCTCTCGATCTTGCCCTTGCCGCTTCTGCTCGAAACGATTTCCGCGATCTTTCTTCCCCCGCTCGTCGGCGGCCGCGCGCATTTCGCCTCAGAAAGCGCGACCATTTTCGACGGCGCGCGACGGCTCGATCTCGTTTCCCTGTTCGAATCCGCGCAGCCCAGCTGCACGGTGCTCGCGCCGCAGCTCCTCGGCCTCTGGGTTCAACAGCTCTCCGGCACGGGCCGACGCGCGCCGGAGAGCCTGCGCTTCGTCGCGGTCGGGGGCGCCCCGACGCCCGCGCCGTTGATCGAGGCAGCCTGGGACGCCGGGATTCCCGTCTTTGAGGGATATGGCCTCTCCGAATGCTGCTCCGTCGTAACGCTCAATCGGCCAGGAGCGCTTAAGAAAGGTTCGGTCGGCCGACCTCTGCGCGGCCTTGAAGTCTCTATCGACGAAGGCGAGATCGTGGTCGCGGGGCCCTCGGTGATGGAGGGCTATCTCGGCGCTCCGAACCCAGGCGGAACATGGCGCACGGGCGATCTCGGCTCGCTCGACGAGGCTGGCTATCTCACCGTTTTTGGCCGGAAAGACAATCTCATCGTCACGTCGCTAGGGCGCAACGTCAGCCCCGAATGGATCGAGACGATGCTTCTCGCCGATCGGCGCATCGGCCTGTGCATGGTGTTCGGTCATGGCGAGCCGCATCTCACCACGCTCATCGTTCCGTCGGCTGTAGGCGGCGAGTGGTTCGCGAAGGCGGGGCGCGGCGGGGCGCTCAAGCTCATCTCGCAGGCTTGCACCGGCGCGCCGTCCTACGCCGTGCCGCAAGAGGCGATTGTAATGTCTCTGCAAGAGGCCATGGACCTCGGTCTCATGACCTCCAGTGGCCGCTTTCGCCGCAAGGAAGCGACCGCTCGTCTCAAAGCCACCATGCAGGCGGTTTGACCCGAACCGGCGCGGCCGCTATGGCTCCAAAAGCCCTCAGCTCTTTGGAGACAAGCTCCAAGCGCTCGGCAAGATTCGGTCGGGCGAGGGACGCAAGCCGATCTCGGCTTTGGCGCAAGATGCGCTTCGCGGGGAGACAAGGCCATAATGGGCTTTTATGACGAGCTGATCGCGCGCACCAACGCGGAGCGTGAGGGATTCCAGTGCATACCCATCATTCGGGCGGTCCTGGCCGACGGCGGCGTGACGCGCGGCATGTATCTGGATTTTCTAACGCAAGCCTACCACCACGTGAAGCACACTTTTCCGCTGCTCGCCTCGGCGGCGGCGCACACGACGGATGCGGCCTACCAGAGGGCGCTGCTCGCCTACATGAACGAGGAGCGCGGCCATGACGAGTGGATCCTCGACGACATCCGCGCGATCGGCGGCGATGCCGAGGCAGTCCGCAACGGTCGCCCGGGCACAGCCTGCGAGCTGATGGTCGCCTACAGCTATTACGTGATCGAGCACGTCAGCCCCTTCGCCTTGCTCGGCAGCGTGCATGTCCTCGAAGGCATGTCTGTCACGCTCGCCCATGGAGCGGCGAGCGCGATCCAAGCGACGCTCGGCGTGCGACATGAGAAAGGCTTCTCCTATCTGCGCTCGCACGGGACGCTCGATATCGAGCACGTCGCCTTCTTCCGAGGAGTCGTTGACGGGTTCGCAGACGCGGAAATTCGTGAAATCGTCGTCCACAGCTCAAAGATGTTCTACAAGCTCTATGGTGATATTTTCCGCGAGCTTGGGACTCGTCATGGAGTGACCGCCTATGCAGCTTGACGGAAAATTCGCGCTCGTCACCGGCGCCGGCTCCGGCATTGGCCGCGCCCTCGCCGTCGAAGGCTCCAAGCGCGGCGTGACTCTCGCCATCTGCGGTCGCAGGGCCGATGCGCTCGCGGGAACGCTGGCGCTGCTGGACGCCTCGAAGGCCCATATCGTCATTCCCGCGGACATCACCCGGGCGGAGGACAGAGCCGCGATCGTCGCGCGTCTCCAGGAGGCCTGGGGCCGGCTCGACGTGCTCGTCAACAACGCCGGCATAATCACGGGCGGCGCGCTTGAGAAGGACACGGACGCGGCGCTCGAGCAATTGATCGCGACGAATGTCACCGCGCCCATCGCGCTGACGCGCGATCTTCTCCCCTTGCTGCTCACCGCAAAGCCCTCTCGGGTCGTCAACATCGGCTCGATGTTCGGGGACATTCCCTTTCCGCTCTTTGCGGCCTATTCTGCGACGAAATTCGCCTTGCGTGGCTTTTCCGAAGCGCTGCGGCGAGAATTTCGGGATCGCGGAATCAGCGTGACTTACACCGCCCCGCGCGCCACCAAAACAGAGGGCGTCGACGCTTTGGAAAAGCTCATCGCGGCGATGCAGCCCACGCTCGACGACCCCGCGACCGTCGCGAGCCAGATCTGGACCGCCGTCGAGAAGGGTCAAGCGAGCCTTTATCCCGGACGCGTCGAGCGCCTCTTCGTCGTGCTCCAACGACTCGTTCCCGCCTTCATCGACACCGCCGTCTGCAAGCAGATGGCCAAGCTGATTGCCGACTGAAGTCTCGCCTCTGGCACGCATCACAATCATTCAGGAGATATCCATGTCGATCTTCCGCTCATTCTCCACGCACGCCCGTGTCGCCGCATTGCTGGTCTGCATTGGCGGCGCGGCCGCTTGGGCGGCTCCCGCGGCGAGCTACGACCCCGACGCGTTGAAGCTCGCGCTCGCCTGGGAAAAGATCAAATTCCAGATCGACAATCCCGCTGAGCAGCTGAAGCAGATGGACGCGCTCGGCGAGCAGGCCGACGCCTTGGCCGCGCAGCATCCCGACAAGGCCGACATCGTGATCTGGGACGGCATCATCACCAGCGAGCGCGCGTCGCTGTATAATGAGCACGGCGGGTTTACGGGGCCGGTGAAGGCGCTGCAATACGCCACACGGGCGCGAGACACGCTCGAGCGGATGGAGAAGAAGGATCCCAAAGCTTTCGACGCCGGCGCGCCGACGAGCCTCGGCGTGCTTTATTACCGCGTTCCCGGCTTCCCCATGGGTTTCGGCGACAAGGCCAAGGCGCGAGTGCTGCTCGAAGAGGCGGTGCGCAACGCGCCGAACGGCCTCGACGCTCACTATTTCTACGCCGACTTCCTGCAAGAGCAGGGCGACTACGCCAAATCCGCCGAGGTCCTGAAGCAGGCCCTCACTTTGCCGGCGCATCCCGAGCGCCCAATCTGGGACAAGAATCGCCGGATCGTGATCCAGGAGCTCTTGGAAAAGGTTCAGAGCAAGGCTAGCAAATAGCGCGCTCGCGAGCGACGCCTTGTGGCGCGCGATCGGCCGTCAGTTTCGGCGCCCGGCGGGATTGGGCGGTTGGCTCATGGGCCGCGTTATGGAGGCGATCAATCGAGCGCCGAACCGGGAGGCGATCGCGGCGCTAGCGATCGCTCGCGCGGATGTGGTCGTCGAGATCGGCTATGGACCGGGCTGCGCGATCGAGACGCTCGCAGCAGGCGCGCCGCGAGGGTGCGTATACGGAATCGATCCCTCGCCGGCGATGCACGCCTCCGCATCTCGCCGCAATCGAGAGGCGATCGCCGCGGGGCGGGTGAGCCTGTCGCTGGGCGATGTTCGCGATCTGCGACTGGCGCCCGACTCGGTCGACAAGATTCTCGCCGTCAACGTCGTTTATTTTCTCGATGAGGACGGCGGCGAGCTCAAAGAGGCGTGGCGGCTCTTAAAGCCGGGCGGCAGGATCGCACTTTATGCGACCGACAAGTCGGTCATGAGGCGCTGGAAGTTCGCTGGACCCGAGACGCATCGGCTTTATGGGCGCGACGAGCTGTTCGAGCTGCTTCGCCGCGCTGGGTTCGACCCCGGCGAGATCGCGATCCGGGAGGTCGAAGTTGCGTTCGGCGTCGCGGGCCTCGTCGCGACGGCGACGAAGCAATGAAGCCAGGACCCGCCACGCGCCGAGCGCTAAGCTCTTTAAGGAATGACGAAAGGCAGCCGGCTGAAGGCGTCTGCATGCTAACGGAGTTATTTATGCTGCAAAAAGTCCAGGGCGGCGTCGAGGGATATGAGCGCTACGTCAACCCGCAATGGGCGCGATTGCTCGACATATTGGAGATGAACGTCGAATATTCGCGTTGCGAAGGCGCGGAACTGCACACGGCTGACGGTCGGCGCATTCTCGATTTCAACTCCGGCTATTGCGTTCACAACATCGGGCACAATCACCCGCGTCTCGTCGCTGCGTTGAAGCAGGAGCTGGATGCAGCGGGCCCGGCCATGCTGCAAAGTCATGTCTCGGGCCTCGCGGGAGAACTCGCCGAACAGCTCTGCGCGCGCGCCGGCGGGCGTCTCTCCAAAGCCTTCTTCGCCTGCTCCGGAGCCGAGGGCGTCGAGACTGTGATCAAATTCGCTCGCGCGCATACGCGACGCTCGGGCATTCTCTATGCGGAGAACGGCTTCCACGGGCTGACATGCGGCGCGCTGTCGCTGATGTCCAACGGCTTTTGGAGGGACGGCTTCGGCCCGCTGCTTCCGGAGACGGAGTCGACGCCCTTCGGCGATCTCGCCGACCTCGAGGAAAAGCTCGCGACGAAACGCTTTGCGGCATTCGTGTTGGAGCCCATTCAGGGGGAAGCCGGCGTACGCGCGCCGCCAGAGGGCTATCTCGAAAAGGCGCAGGAACTCTGCCGGCGCTACGGGACCTTGCTCGCGCTCGACGAAGTGCAGACGGGGTTTCATCGCACCGGGCCCTTTCTCGCCGCCCATCGCTTCGGCGTCGAGCCGGACATGGTTGTGCTCGCCAAGGCGATCAGCGGCGGATTGATCCCTTGCAGCGCCGTGCTCATGACGGACGAAATTTGCCAGTCGGTCTATAGCTCCTTGAAGCGCGCCTTCGTTCATACCTCGACCTATAGCGAGAACGGTCTCGCGATGCGCGCCGGCCTGACCACGTTGGCAATCTTGGAGGACGAGCGGCTCGGCGAACGCGCCGAGGAGAAGGGCGAGACGCTCCGCGCCAAGCTCTCCGAAAAGCTCTCCAGCTATGAGATGATCGATGACATTCGCGGCTTCGGCTTGTTGAGCGCGATCGAGTTCCGGCCGCCGCGCTCGCTGCTGCTCCGGGCGCCGTTCGAAGTCCTTCAAGGCGATCCATCCCGGCATGTTCGGTCAGGTTGTCGTCATGCGTCTTTTCCGCGACCACGGCGTTCTCAGCCAGATCTGCGGCAATGACTTTCTCACATTGAAGGTTTCGCCGCCGCTGATCGTGAGCGATGCGCAGATCGACCGATATGTTGAAGCCATCGAAGCCGTCGTCGCCGACATGCACGCTTCGCCGAGCTTCTGGGCCGAGCCGCTCGGCATCGCGCGCCGCGTCATCGCCTCCGTTTAAGAAGAGGTTTTCGTGAGAATCAGCGGCGTCGGCAGCGCGCTACCCGAGCATCGCTATCCCCAGGAGACGCTCACCCAGGCGTTAAAAGCCTATTGGGGATCGCGGCTCGAAAAACCGGAACAGTTCGAGCGGCTGCATGCGCATATGCGGGTCGCAACGCGCCATCTCGCTTATCCGATGGCGCGATATCTCGACTTCCGCACCTTTGGAGACACCAACGCCGCCTGGTTCGAGGCCGCGCAGGAGCTGGGCGAGCTCGCGATCGACGCGGCGCTAGCGCACGCAGGGATGACGCGCCACGATGTCGACGCTTTGATCGTCGTTTCCGTCACCGGCGTCGCCAGTCCCTCGCTCGACGCGCGCCTGATCAACAGAATGGATTTGCGGCCCGACATCAAGCGCACGCCGATCTTCGGCGTCGGCTGTGTCGGCGGCGCTTTGGGGCTTTCGCGAGCCGCCGACCACGTGCTCGCCTATCCGGAACAAACGGCGGCGGTGCTCGCGGTCGAGATCTGCTCGCTCACGCTCGACCGCAACGACCTCTCGACGGCGAACTTGATCGCCACCGGCCTTTTCGGTGATGGGGCGGCGGCCGTCGTCGTCTCCGGCGCCCGTGCGAAGGGAGCTCAAGCACAAGAGAAAGGACCCGAAATTCTCGCTAGCCAATCGGTCTTCTATCCCCAGAGCGAGGGGATCATGGGCTGGGACATTTCGGAGAGCGGCTTCAAGATCGTCCTCTCACCAGAGCTCATGGATCTCATCCGAGCCAATCTCGGCCGCGACGTCGACGCCTTTCTGCGCCGTCACGGCCTCGCGCGCGCCGATATCGGCAATTGGGTGATCCACAATGGCGGCCCGCGCGTGCTCGAAGCGATGCAGGACGCGCTCGGCCTCGACGAGCGCGACGCCGCGCTCTCCTGGTCGAGCCTCAACCGCATTGGCAATCTGTCCTCGGCGTCGGTTTTGATGGTGCTCGAGGACACATTGAAGACCCGTCGGCCAAAGCCTGGAACCCTTGGCGTCCTGCTCGCGATGGGGCCGGGCTTCTCCTCCGAAATGATCCTGCTGAAATGGTGAGCCTGCCGAAAACGGATGTGGCCGTCGTCGGCGGCGGCCCCGCGGGCCTCGCAGCTGCGCTGGCTGCCCGCTCTGCCGGCCTCGCGGTCTGCGTCGTCGACCTCGGCGCGCCGCCGATCGATAAGGCCTGCGGCGAGGGGCTGATGCCGGACGGCGTCGCTGCACTGCGCGCGCTCGGGGTTTCGCTCGACGGACATGGCCGGCCCTTTCGCGGCATCCGCTTCCTCGACGAACGGCATGTCGCCGAAGCGTCGTTCCCGCAGCAAGCCGGCATCGGGATCAGACGCAGCGATTTGCACCGGCTCCTCGTGGCGACCGCCGAGGCTGCGGGCGTCGACATGCTGTGGCGAACGCGGGCGAGGGCGATCGAAAGCGAAGGCGTGCGCACCGACGAGGGCCTTCTCTGCTGCCGATGGATTGTCGGCGCGGATGGCGTCCATTCGGGCGTGAGACGTTGGGCTGGCCTGGAGCCGGCCCGGGAGAGCCGCCGGCGTCTTGGGCTTCGCCGGCATTTTCGCGCGAAACCTTGGACGGACTTCGTCGAGGTCCACTGGGCGACGGGCGAGCAGGCCTATGTGACGCCGGTCGGGCCCGAGGAAGTTTGCGTCGCGCTGCTCGGTCAAGCCGAAGAAGCGGGTTTCGATAATCTTGAGCGGCGCTTCCCGCGTCTCGACGAAAAATTGGGAGACGCCGAGCCGGGGAGCTCCCTGCGCGGCGCGCCGACGGGAACGATGCGCTTAGGGCGCGTGACGCGAGCGAATGTCGCGCTCGTCGGCGACGCCTCGGCGGCGATCGACGCGATCAGCGGCGATGGTCTCGCGCTGGCTCTTCACGAGGCGGCGGCGCTCGGCGAGGCGCTGCGCCAAGGCGATTTGGCGCACTATGAGTCGCGCCATCGCGAGATCTGCCGTGCCCCCTTCCTCATCGCGCGATTGCTGCTGCTGATGGACCGCCACGAGAGTTTGCGGAGCGTCGCCCTGCAGGCGCTTGGCGTCGGGCCCCGGAATTTTCAACGGATTGCTCGCGACCCATGTCGGTGCGCGGCATCCGGCCGCAGCTTCCTTGGATATCGCTGCGCTCGGCCTGCGCCTTCTCGCCCACGCGGCGCGCTTTGGAAGCGCCGCGCCATGATATGGCTCGCGACGCGGCTCGCCTTCCACAACCGCGCGCGCCTCTTTGTGACGCTCTTCGGCGTCGTCTTCTCCACCTATCTGACGCTCACCGAGACAGCCCTCTATATCGGCATGATGGAGAACGCGACCTCGATCATCCGGCATACGGGTGCCGATCTATGGGTCGCGTCGAAAGGCGTCCAGAATTTCGACTTTGCCAAGCCCTTCCCGGATGAGCGAGTTAAGTCGCTGCAGGGCCGCAAGGAATTGCTCTGGGCGAAACCCATCAGCCTCAGCTGGGGCTTCCTCAAATTGCCCGACGGCGCGCAGGAGCTCGTCGAGATTATCGGCTATGATCCTGCGGCGCCTGTGGGCGGCCCTTGGGAAATGGCGAGCGGCGCTGCCAACGACGTCGGCGGTGGCGACAAGATGATCGTCGACGAAAGCGCCGGGCAGCGGCTCGGCGAGCTTCTGCTTGGCGGCTCCTGGGAGGTCAACGACCGGCCGCTCAAGCTCGTGGGTCTCTCGCGCGGCGCCAAGACCTTTACGACGGCGCCGATCGTCTTCACGTCCTACGATCTCGCACAGGAGATGACGCCGGATATTTCGCGTCGCGCCGCCGCCGCCTATATCGCGATCAAGCTGCGCGACTCCGCCGACGCCGAGCGCGTCGCGTCCTCGCTTCGCCGCGAGCTCAAGGAAAACGAAATTCTGACGAACTCGGGCCTTCGTCGACCGGACCATTCTTTACTGGACCTTGCAAACGGGGATGGGGGCGGCCTTTTGCCTGACCGCCCTTCTTGGCCTCGTCGTCGGCGCGGGAACGATCGGTCAGACGGTCTTCGCCAACACGATGGAGCACCTCGGCGAGTTCGCGACATTGAAGGCGATGGGCGCTTCGCCCGGCGATCTCAACACGATCATTCTGGCGCAGGCCGCGATCGATGCGGCGACGGGCTTCGCCATCGCCGCGCCGCTGGCGCTTTTGAGCCAGGCGCCCCTGGAGCGGATGGGCGTCACGCTGGCGATCAGCCCCTTGCTCCTCCTTGGCCTCTTTTGCGCGACGCTCGTCACGGCACTCGCGGCCGCCTATTTCTCGATTCGCAGAGTGCAAAAGCTCGATCCCGCGACGATCTTCAGGAGTTAGCATGAAGCCCCTGCTCGAAGCGCGCGCGCTCTCCAAGCATTACGAGCAGGGTACCATAACCGTCGCCGCCGTCGAGCACGCGTCCTTCTCCCTGAGCGCCGGCGAGGTTGCGCTGATCATCGGTCCCTCGGGTTCTGGAAAGTCGACGTTGCTGTCGATGCTCGGCTGCATCCTGCGTCCGACCTCCGGCGCCATCCTTCTCGCCGGACGTGAGGTAAGCGCCCTCTCCGACCGTGATTTGCCGCGAATTCGGCGTCGATGTTTCGGCTTCGTGTTTCAGTCCTTTCACCTCTTTCCCTTTTTGACGGCGCGCGAGAATGTCGAGACGGCGCTGCGCCTGCGCAAGGTCCCGGCGGCCGCACGACGGCGGCGGAGCATCGATCTGCTGGAGGACTGCGGTCTTGATGAGCGGATGGACTTCTACCCCGCGAGCCTCAGCGGCGGCGAGAGGCAGCGCGTCGCCATCGCCCGCGCGCTTGCCGGTGATCCTTTCATTCTGCTCGCCGACGAGCCGACGGCCAGTCTCGACTCGGCGAATGGCGACTTGATCTTCAAGATGCTGCGGCGCTTCGCCATGGAGAGAGGGAAGGCGGTCGTCATGGCGAGCCACGATCCGAAAGCTCGCGACTTCGCCGACAGCGTCTACAGTCTCGTTGACGGGCGCATCTCCATCCTCGATTCTTGATTTCCAGCGTCCAAAGAAACTCCAGGGCGCAAAGGGTCTCAAAAGCAAAGACTCCGCTGAGAAAGAGGCGTGCTGTTTGCGATCGTCGGGAGGGCAGCTTCCAAAATCTCGATGCGCCTAAATGGCTTCTTAACTTGACGAAGCACAGAAAGGTCGGCCGGAAATGTTGTTCGGTCGTCGGTTAGCGCGCCGGCAGGGGCTCTAGGGCTTCGACGCCATGACCGCGTCACTTTGCGTTAATCAGAAGGACCCACGATGAGCATTTCCCCCCTCTCCGCCAGCTCGGCCGCCTTTTCTACTTTTCAGACCGCGACGGTCTCGCCAGCCCAACCAGCTCAGAGCGCCGCCCCGGCGCAGTCCCTCCCGGCCACACAAGAAGCGAACGCCGGTCACGATGGGGATGCCGATGACGGCGGGGCGCGCACGCCGACCGGCGCGGTTTCAAGCCCGGCTCAGGCGCAGGCGGCTTACGACGCGCACGCCGCCTGAGGCGGCGTCCCAAATCTCGACTTTCACACTTGGAGAGAGAAGTCGCTCGAGAGCGGCTCTCTTCAAGCAGATTGCTTGGATTGCATCCGCTATTCTCGCACCCGTGCCTCAACGATTCGACGGTCCAGCGATAGACCTCGCTAAGACGTTCGCTCTGCGAAGGACGCTTGAGATCGAATATCCCGCCGATTAGGCGATCCCGCAATCACCGTCGGAGCTTTGGCTTGCATCCCTCGAAGAAAGCGGCCTGCCAAGATCGCGGTCAATTTGCGCTGCAGTTCGAGCCGATCGGCGGCAAAGGCCGTCGCCGCCGCCACGCCTAGCGTCACGCCCATCGCGAGCGCGCGGTAGTCTATTGCATGGAGAGAATGCTGGCCAATCTTCTCGAGAAACAAAAACGCCGTGAGTATGGGCAGGTGCAGACAATAGAGCGGATAGGACAGCCAGCCCAGAAAGGTCGAAGTAGACATTGCGAACTTATTTTTTGTACTTCGAATTTCCGCCTAAAACCACGAGCGTCACCGCAAAGGCTGCACCCGGCGCCACACCTTGGCCGTCATCTTGGGCTTCTCTGGCGCGGCGCGAGTTTTACCGCCTCGGGCTCCGGAAGAAGAAGAGGGCGAATTCTCGCCAGGGCCGCTCTGAAACGCCTGCGTCACTGGCGCTGAAGCCGAGCCGGAGCGGTCATCTTGCCGGCGCCAATGGTGGGAACGGGAGGTGAGGATGACAGCTGGCGAGTATTTCGATCCGCAGACGGGGAATTCCTACAACTTCCGTCCTGGGCAAGAGCCGCCGGCCGAGTGGATAAAGCTCAAGCCCGTTTCCGATTCGCTCGCAGGCTTTCCGCCCGGCTCCACTGTGGCGTGGCTTCCAGGATGCGAGCCCCGGCTCTTTGTCGACCCAGCCACTGGCGAAAACCGCTGGATGCAAGGCCGAGAGGAGCAACCAAGGGGGTGGCTGCCGCTTCGTCCTCTCATGGCTCCGCCTTCGCGCACCGACGTTGAACAATCCTGGTACGATCCCACAACAGGCGAGTTGTATCTGTTCGGGCCCGACCAGACGCCGCCCGAGGGTTGGAAGAAGCTGAAACCCGTTCCAAGCCGCACGCCCTTTCTACCGCCCGGCTCGACAGCGGCCGGGCTCCGAGGTCGTGAGTCGCGCCTCTACGTGAACCCGGACAGTGGGGACGTCCAGTGGGCTGATCCTGTAAAAGGTCGGCCCGCCGGATGGATTGCGCTGCAACTACCATTCACATCCCCGCCTCCCACCGAATGTGGCCGAGAATACTTCGATCCAGCGACGGGCGAGTCTCACGCCTTTCGACCGGGCGAGGAGCCTCCGCCTCATTGGAGGAAACTGGGGCCGACACCGCCACAGGTTCCCGGCCTGCGCCCATTCTCGACGGTGACTTGGCTGCCCGGTCGTGAGCCGGTCCTTTATTTCGACCCGAACACCAGGGAGCAGATGTGGGTAGTCCCGCCGACGAAACCGCCACCACCCTGGATGGAGCTTCGGCCCCGTTTTGGACAACCACCCCGCACTTCTTTTCCCCCCGCAGCCGAGTGATGCGCCCTGACGGCGGAGCTTTTTATCAGGAACTGCGCCGGCCGACCGCCGGCCCAAGCGATAGAGGCGATGCTGTCTGCGCGCGCGGCGCTATCGAAGTAGATGTTCAAAAACGTTCCCGGTAGAGACGCTCAGCCCACTCCACTCGCCTCCCCCGTCGCGATGATGCGCCTCTTACTGATCTTGAGCTGGCGCCGAGCAGAAGTGTCGTCCGAACTCTATCGCAAGAGCTGGCTGCTCAACGAGCTCGTGCCCGGCTTCGATACTGAAGCGCTGCGCATAAAACCGTCCATCAGCAAAGGCGCCACCGCGTACGTCCCGCTTCACTTACGCATTGCGCTTTTGGCCGGCCTCGCGGCTGCCGCGAAAGACACGATCGGCACGTTGCGCTATCTGCCAGCCCGCGTGCCGACCATTCTAATTGAGGCGCTGATGTCGAAACCGGCCGCGAACCGGGAATCTCTAGCAATAAGATGTATCCCGACACCCGCCACCAAGAAGGCGGGACGAGAGGCTTCACGCCAAACAGCTGGAGGAACCTTATGGCCTGGACCACGCCCACCATCGTCGAAGTTTGCGTCGGCATGGAAATCAACGCCTACGAGTTGGCGGAAATCTAAGTCCGACCAGAAAGGGCCCGGCCGCCCGCCGCGGATCGGCGTCGGAAAATAGAAAAAGGCTGGCGTGACCGCTGGAAGCTCGCTGCGCCAGTCCGACGTGCATGGCGAGTGAACCGAAAGATCGATATTCATCGCCTCGCCACCCAGCTTTTTTCCGTTCCGCAAGCACGCCCCCCAAAATCTTTCGATGACGTTATGCCCTCCTTCGTCAGCGCCGAGTGCTGCGTGGCCCAATTTTTCATTACGTCAAATCGCGATCGCCTCTAAGTGTGGCGATCGCCATGTCCGTCACTTTGACGAAGGCGATGACTTCGGAGCCGATCTCAAGACCGAGTTCGCGGACAGCGCGCGTGGTAATCACAGAGGCGACCTTACCCCAAGGGGTTTCGACCTCGACTTCTGAAACGACTGAGCCGAGGACGATCTCGACGACTTTGCCGCGAAACTGGTTAGCCGCATCAATTACCTGAATTGGCATGGGCAAGCTCCCTTTTGACTCTCGGATGGGTGGAAAGAAACAGCCGCAAGACATGGAACACGTCTCCAGCCCGCTCTATCGCGCCGAGATCCATCAACCGCCAGAAATCTCCGACCATCTGGCGGCACACGGCTTTCTCGCCCCGCTGGAGGTTCAGCAGGTAGCTCGCAAGCAGCGATTTATGTCTTGCAGCAGGAAGGGCGTATAAACCCAGCTCGTCCGGCGCAAGCCCAGCCAAGTCCGCGCATTCTCTTATGGTAATCATGGCGTTTTCTCCGCGCAATGCCCCTAAAATATCTTGGCGCAAATCAACTCTATTTTATCATGCCTTGACTGACGCCATAAGAATATGACGCGGCGCGTAGCGCACACGATTTATATTGCATCGCGTCACAATAAACATTGAGAACGTGGCAGGAGCATGGCGGCACAAGGCTCAAACTCAGAACCTATTGAAGCTACAGGAGATGTTTCAGCCGGGATTCTTCGGGTGGGCTGCCATGAGTTGGTCCGCATACCCTCGAAAAGTTCCGCGATACTGAACTTCTTGAGCCACTTTTTTCGAACGATCACAGCCCCGTTCCCGCTCAGCTATGGCCGCGCCAGCTTGCCGAAACCATGAAGGCTCACGTCTTCGCCAGCGACGAGCGTGGAGACGATTTCCTCGAGGACGGCTTCGACCAGTTCTTTGGCTTGACGGCGCGAGGGGGCCGGGCAAGGCGAATAGACAGCCTGAGCGATTTCTCGTCAGCGTCCCTCGCGCCCCATGCTCCGAAGTCGAAGCGCCGGAGATGCTTTTCGGAGCCCGCGATGCGCCGGAGGGATCGGGGGCCCTTGGGCGGCCGGCCCGCCGCTTCGTTCGTCCAAAACTTGCGTGGGAGTTGCCTGTCGCGCCCCTGAGACCGTGGAAGAAAAGCGAGCGCTTTCGCGGATTGGCTTGAAGACATGCCCTGGGGTTCGTCTCTAGCAAGTTCGATCTCTACCGCAATGTGGGATGACGCCGCGCCGTTCGTCGCGAACTCAATAGGGGGTCATCGCCGAGTAGATGGGGACGTTGCCGCCCCCATCCCTCGCAGACCCGGACGAGCGGAATTCCCGCATCCGGTTCTTCACGAGTGAGATTCGCTCGCGGCGGCGTATCCGTGGGCGATCTTGGCTGACGGCAGAGGATGGCGTTTCAAGAGTTCGTTGAAGCGCGTCCAGGTGACGACGCTTTGACGATCTCGCCGAGACAGCCATTTCCGCCATATTCGCCCCACTTGATGGGCGAACCCTCGCAGTCGTCGAATGTTGCCGCCGACGCCGTAGTAGGCGAAGTGGCCCCGCATCATGGATGACAAGTGGCGATGCTGGTCGCGGATTGGCTCGTGTCGGTGTCGCCGACACCAATCGCTCACCGCGGCCACCGCGCGGGCAAAGCGGCTTTTGGCCGTGACCTGCCTGACCATGCTCTTGCCGTTCCGCGACCGCCCCCAGACATGGGTGAAGCCGAGAAAGTCGAAGTTGGTCCCATCCGTTTCCGGATGTCGCGCGCTCTCTGTCATGTGTGGGCGGAAATCGACGAGGCGCGTCTTGTCCGGATGGAGCGTGAGCCCAAACCTCGCAAGACGCTTGCCCAGTACCGCCAGGACGCGTTGGGCGTCGACGATGTCGTCGAACGCCATGATCGCATCGTCAGCGAACCGGACAAGGAGGCTTTCTCCTTCGAGGCGCGGCTTCACCTCGGTCTCGAACCATTCGTCCAGCACATAGTGCAGGAAAACGTTCGAGAGGCAGGGCGAGATCACGCCCCCTTGCGGGGAGCCCTCGGTCGTGCGGCGTAGGAGACCGTCTTCAACGGCTCCTGCATTCAGCCATTTATCGATCATCCGTCGGATGACGCCGTCCGTGACTCGTTGGTCGAGGAACGTTCGGAGATGAGAATGCGAAATCGAGTCGAAATACTTGCGTATGTCGATATCGATCACCCAGTAGAGCTGCTTGGCCCAGAGGGCGTTCTGCAAGGTGCGGAGCGCTTGGTGGGCCGAGCGGCCTGGGCGGAAGCCGTACGAACAGGGTAAGAAATCCTGTTCGTAGACCGCCTCGAGCATCATCGTCACGGCGCGTTGCGCCACCTTGTCTTCGAAAGTTGGAATGCCGAGCATCCTCTGCGAGCCATCCGCTTTCGGGATGTACGCTCGGCGGACTGGCGGCGCGCGATAGCGGCCGGACTTGATGCGTTCAAGAAGACCCAACAAATTGGCCTCCAAGTTCGCCTCATAATCCTGCGCTGTCACGCCGTCGATGCCCGGAGCGCCGTCCTTGCGGGTCAGCCGAAAGGCCTCCCTCATCCAATCCATGTCGATGACGTGGTGAAGCGAACAAAGCGCCGTCCCCCGTTTCGTCTTCGCCAATTCGGCTATCCGTTGTCCGTTCGTGGACAGGTTTGTGGGGTCCAGTGTCCCCTCCCGTGTTTCAGGCTAACGGTTCTCTCCTCATGACGCCCCCCTTCCCTCCGACGGGTCCCGGTGAGCCCGGTTCCCCGTTTTCCCAGGTAATATGAGGGCGCTACGACTTCCCGCCCACGCACTCCCGCTCCCTTATTGGTTCGGTCGCGGGACCCACGCGCTCCTCCCTCATTCGTGCTCGCCGAGGCGCTCCCGACGGACGGAGAGGTCGCCGCCGGGCCTGGAACATTTGGTCAGCCGGCGTTCCGCGTTCCGGCTTGTCGCGCCCGTGGACGCGAGCGGGATCTCACAGGTTCCCTGGCGATCCGTCCCATGCCTCTGCCCTGCTCCGGGACCCCGGTCGAGCCGAGGAAACCTCGCCTTTGGCGGTCTCCTCGATGCTGCCCCCGGGTTCCACAAACCGAAGGCCTCAACAGGTAGGAAATATCGAGGCTGACACAGGGCTTCAGCATCCGCTGTCTACGCTTCACGAGCGGCGTCGCCGCCGCCCATGCAAGACTTGCTTCCGGCTGGCGGGCTGCGCCTCTACCGGGAGGGCGTCGAACCCTCTGGATCGCTGCGAAAGGTTTCAGATCAATTCTTCATCCTCCTTTCCAGGGCTTGCCCTGTCGCAAGCAGAATCTTCCCAAAATCGTACGCTAAGGCGCTGATGGAAGTTCACTGGTATTTTGGCGATGGAGTTGCGCAGGGACCAAGGCATTGAAAAATAGTGAAAAGCCGGACTGCTGCGTGAACGACCGTTTTCGCACCAGGGGGCCGGCGATGAAGAAGCACGAAATCCTCTCGCCGCAGGCCCGTGCGGCGCTGTTCGATCCGCCAACGATCCGGCCGCAATCGTTCGGCACTACACCCTCTCGCCTGACGACTTAGCCTTAGGGTCCAGACCCATAAATCGCTTGGCTTGTTGATCTGGATCGATAGGTGATCAGCCGTTTATTCGAATTGCCCGCGGTCCCGCTTTGAAGCGACATGAGCTAAGGTGCCGGTTCGCCTAGGAGAGCAGGCGCCTGGGCAGGTGATGGGCGATCGGTTGGAGATGAAAGCAGGCGCGCCCTGCCCAGGCGTCCAGCGTCGCCCGATCTAGGGCGACGCCCTGTCCGGCGTAGATTTCGGCCTGCCGATAAAACGGCAGATGATCGCCGAACTTCGCGATGATGACCTGGGCGATCAGCGCCTCGGCTGGCAGACCGCCGGGCAATACCAGCATCATTCGCGTGTCGCGAGGATTAGTGGCGAAGGACCAGGTCCGGGCAATTGACGCGGATTCTTGAACTCCGCCTCGGTCAGCCAGCCGGCGATCTCTTCGAAAGAGTAAGTGTTGCCGGCTTCGGTGTTCACCAGCATGTTCACTGCGAAAATCAGTCCATTCAGAGGGCCTTTGCGATCCTCGTCCACCAGAAACTCCGCAATCGCAATTGTCCCGCCCGGAGCCAGCGCCGCATGCGTCCGTCGCAGGAGCGCACGCGAGCGCTCGACGCCCTCGCTATGCAAGATGTGGCCGAGCGTCGCCACCTGGTGCGAATGGCCGAAATCCGCTTCTAAGAGATCGCCCGCAACAAGCGAGAAGCGATCGCCAACCTCAAAACGCTGCGCCATCCGCCAGGTGACCGGCAGCACGTCCGCCCAGTCGACCGCCCGCACGCTCACCAGAGGCGAGGCTTGGGCTAAAGCAATGCCCCAAACGCCGGAGCCCGAAGCAAGATCAAGCACCGATACGGGAATTGTCGCGTCGGCGAGGCAAAGCGCCTTCGCCAGATTGCAGGCCGACGGATAGCTGAGAGGAAGGATGTCCTCGACGAACTCAGCAAAAAACGGCGCTCCTTCCTCGATCGAGTTAACCGCGGCCGCCGGCTTCCCACTGCCGACAACCTCTGAAAGCTGCAGCCACTTCGGCAGCAATTGGCTGCTCATGTGACGAAAGATGCCGCCCACAAAGCCGGGCTTTCCGCTCACCAGAAACGCCTCGCTTTCTGGGGTGAGCGCATAGCGCCCTTCCTGGTCGCAAGTGAGCAGGGACAGGCCGACGAGAAGATTGGCGATCGCGGAAAGTCCACGCGAAGAAGCGCCCGTCGCCTGCTCTAGTTCTGGGAGCGACAGAGACTTGGAGGTCAACACGTCAAAAACACGATGCCGAATGGCAGCCTCAATGGCAAGCGGCGGCGCGAACGCCCACACTGACTGGAGAATTCGCTCGGGTGTTACAGAAGGCGAAACGTCGCTCATTGCTTTTCGATGCTCCTTGCCGAAGCCGATGCGGCGCCTTTTTCAAATCAAGGACGAAAGGCGCTGTATTTTTTGGTAGCCTCGATTGACCAAGCGAATCATCCAGCGAAAGAGATTGCGTGCTCGCTCGTCATCCGCTCATCCTCGGCCTGTTCGGTCTTTTCGCCGTCGTGCCAGCGGCGGCCGCGCCGATCGAGGTGCATTATTCACCCGTCGAAAATCTCGAGCAAGTCGACGTGGCCTTGCTCCGCTCGGCGCGCTCGAAAATCGACCTGGCGGCCTATGATCTCACCGACCGTTCTGTTATCGACGCGCTGATCGACGCGAAGCGGCGTGGCGTCAGCGTTCGTATCGTCCTCGATCCTTCTCAACCTCAGGCTCTGGACCGACTACGCGAAATCTCGGACAGCATCCGCATGAAGCGGCCCGGCCCTTTCATGCATCTGAAGTCCTACGCTGTCGATGATCGCTTGCTCCGCACCGGCTCCGCGAATTTGAGCGCTTCGGGCCTCAAACAACAAGACAATGACATGGTCATTCTCCGTGATGCAACGGTCGTCAGCGCTTTCGAGGCGCGCTTTCAGCAGATATGGTCCGAAGGCGATTCAGCTCCCGTACTAAATCCACTCGCAGCAGCGCCTTTACAGGACGCACAGGCGACGAGTTCAATGAAGGCAAATCAAGCCAGCTGTCGGATCAAAGGCAATGTAAACCGTGTGGGTGAGCACATCTATTTTTTGCCCGGCGAGCGAGACTACGAACGCGTCAGAATGGACAGGGGGGCTGGCAAGCGCTGGTTCTGTTCAGAGGATCAGGCGATTGCGGCTGGTTGGCGGCCGGCGCAAATGAGGTAATGCTCTTCACGACGACGCCAAACACCGATAAAGCTGCAAACGCCGGTACGATTGGGGCCATTCGCCCCGGCAAACTCCTACATTTCGACACCACGGCAGCTGAGCACGTCAGTGCTGGCCCCGGGAAGCGCCATACTGACGCGAGAGCAGCTCTGGTGAGATCGCGAGCGCACAAGCTTGTCTCGGCCATGAGAATGATCCTCTGCAAACCAGTGCCCGATGCCTCGCCGGACTTCCGCGAGAAAATCGAGGCCCCCTCCTCGGTCGCCAATTTCCAGAGCTGGAATTCCTCCGCTGCACCCTCGTCGAGCAGCTTAGCTGTGAGGCCGAAAACGACCCAAGGCCTTCGGCATGGTGCGCAGCTCATCCCACTGAGTCAGCAAAAAATGTCTCGCGAAATCCGACGGGCCTCCGATAATGCAACTGGCAATGCCCTTCGGCCCGAGACGCTCGACAAAGGTTAGGGCGAAAGGCCCAAATTGATGTTCAAGCATCGGGCCAAGGGGGGTATCGAAGTGCGAAATGATCCATGTTTCTTCGCTGCGCCGCCCGATAAAATTGTTTTCGTCGCCACGTTCGCCATTTCGGAAAAAATAGACATGGATAAAGTCGTCATCGGGTATTGCATCGACGAACCTCGCCGTGATCCCGAAATAATCGCCAGCACAGAAAGGGCATGTGCCCAGCCGCACTTCGATATGCCACCCAAGTCGGCGATGTCGAGGGGTCAACTCAATCGTGCCGGGACTGCCATCAAAATAGAGATAGTGATCGAAGGCTTTTTTCGGCCCATGTGGAAACACTGTGAGGAGTGCTTTGCCGCAATGAGGGCAATCAAGCGCAATGCCACTTGGGTCGATAGCCTTGGTTTCGATCATGAAGGCCATTCTATGGGCGCGGCAGCTTCGAGGAGGTCGACCGCGGGATGCTGATTGCAGAAGATGGTCGCTAATCGCACATAGGTCACCTCTCCCATGGCGCAGCCGCACAATCGGGCAAATACCGGACCAGCCGTGACCCGAAAAATCGCGCCAAGATCCACAAAACGAAATACATTGTAGTTGATCAGGATCCGCCCCAGCGGCGTCCGCTCGCTCAGGATCTCATCGCGAACCGCCGGCAGCACCATATCCAAGTCGAACCTCATAACCGCGAACTGAACTACAGCTCCATCCTCGCTCCGCTTCAGCAGAATCTGGCGGCTGTATATATTCCCCTCCAACTTGCGATTGAGAACTTTTACCACGACCGGCGAACCGTGGAACTCCTCCATCGCCACCGTCATGTGACGATCGTGAACCAAAAGCCGCTTGTAGGGCTCTGGAGTGAGCACAGCCGGGATGTAATAAGCTCTTCCGAAGAGCTCGTCGCCTTCGGGAAACAACGAAATCAGATTTCTAAATTCATCCGTCGGGTTCACGTCCGCGTCTCTGGGGAAAGATGCTGAAGCGCTTTGTTGCATTGGCGCGCCCAAAGCGCAATTTGCCCCCTCCGAGCTATGCCGAAAAGTGGGTGATGACGGCGTGAGGAGAGCGGCGTAACGGGGTTGGTGTCAAAATAATCGCCGCGCGGCATCGGCGGCGCGGCGTCGATCAGGGTGGTCAGTTCCTCCAACGGCGGCGGAGGAACCGTTGCCGCCTCCGTTCGGGAGCAAAGCGCCCCGAGGAAGCGCTTGGCGAAGCTGCGCGGGAAGGCCAGCGCCGGCGGCAGGAGAGTTCCAGCCTCGCTGAACCCCAATTGCAAAAGGCCGGGTCCGGGCCCCCGGGCGAAACGCTCTTCAAGGCGCGCCGCAACAGCTTCCTCGTTGGAACCTCCGACTCGCCCGGCTCCAGGCGCAATGCGCCGTGTGGCGCCAGCACGGATATGAGCGATCGCGCCATCAGAAGCGCGGAGTTTTTGCGGATTTCATCCCTCTGCCTGACACGCAGAGCGAAAACGCTTCGACGTCATAGCGTGCAAAGTTCCTGATTGTCCGCAAGAAACTGAGACGATCTCGGCCATAGCCGCCGCACACGCTGCGAATTTCATCCCTCATCCGCCTCGTCAAATTCCATGTCATCCTCGAAAACCGGGTCGTCCTCTCCCAAAATCCCCTGCGCTTCGTCGAGGTCGATGTCCGGCTGAGGCCGCTGTAATAGCCCCTCCTCCTCGAGCCGCTCAACATCGAGCAGATGGCGCAAGGAGTCGAGGCCAAACACTTCGAGGAATCTTTTCGTCGTCACATAAGCGAAGGGCGCCCCCGGCTCCGGCGCGCGTAAGCTCCCGTCGATGAGGCCGCGACGCTTCAAGGCGCCGATGACGTCGCGGCTGATGTCTCTCCCGGCAAGCTGCGAGATTTGCGCCCGCGTCGCCGGTTGAAGATAGGCGATAGCCGTCACCGCCAGGAGCTCGGTCGGCGTCAGCTCCGGGAGGCCCGCGTCGCGCAAGCTCCCGGCGTTCGCCGCTCTGATGGCGTCGGCGAAGCGCGGCTTGGTGCGCAGCTGATAGCCGCCGGCGACGAAGACGAGATCGTAGGGCCTGGCGCGCAATTCATCGGCGACGTCGGCAAGGAGATCGTCGAGATTGCAGCTTGACCCTACTTGAACACCTGATTTCTATAAGCTTCTGATATTACGCAATTTGCGGCGAAATTTGAGGCGGCGTGGCACCACGCTTGGGGCGACCTCGGCGTTTTTTGGCGAGAGCGGGCGGAGCCTGCGGTTTTGGCGGCGCGGTCTGCCGCGCACGGGGCGGCAAGGCGACATGGGCTGCGCGAAACAGCGCAGTCACCGAAGGCGCGGCGTCGGTGCGCACCAGCCAATCGGCGCCACGATGTTGGATGCGGATTTGCTGCAGGCGGTCGAGATCGCGCAGCAGCTCCTTCCACTCGGGCGCGATCTTCGCCTCGCGCATGAGGTCCTCGAGATGCTTTTGCATCGCCAGCGCGAGGAAGGAGCAGAACACATGGCCGCGGATGGCGGCGTCCGAGGAGTGGAAGATCGGCCGCGTGCGCATGATCGCCTTGGTGCGACGGAAGAGCTCCTCCACTTGCAGCAAATCGCGATAGCGCAGCACCGCTTGCAACGGCGTGACTTTCGCGTTCGTGCGCAGCACGAACACGCCGTCGAAGCGCGCTTCTTCCGCAAGCTTGCCGGCGTCGATCTCGAAGGCGTGCTTGTCCTTGGACCCTGGCGTTCTGCGCAGATAGCGCCGATAGGCGGAGTTGCCGACGAGCGCCTTGTCGCCTTTCTTCAGCTGCGCATCGAGGGCGCCGACGATCTTCTCCCGATCCTTGCGGTCCTTCTCGGCCTCCGCCTCATTGCGGCAGACGACGTAGCGCTTGCCGTCGACCTTGACCTCCTTGACGAAGAGCTGCGTCTCGCCGGCCTCGCGCTCGATGTAGAGCGGCGTGAAGGCGGCGGTGTCGCTCTCGAGCACCATCTTCCTCACGATGGCGTCGGAGCGCTCTCTGGCGCCGAGGATGTAGTCGAGCCCGCGCGCCTCCAGCCCCTCGATAGTGGCCGCCGAGATCATGCCGCGGTCGGCGACGACGCAAACGCGTCCAATCGAGAAGCGCCGGCGCAGCCGATCGACGACTGGCAGCAGCGTCGTGACGTCGGCGGTGTTCCCCGGCCACATCTCCGTGCAGATCGGCCGACCCTTGCCGTCGACGATCAAGGCCAGGATCATTTGGTTGAGATCTGGCCGGTAGTCTTTGGAGTAGCCGCGCTCGCCGAGCGTCTCGCCGCCCTCGCCGTAAAAAGAGAGCGAGGTCGTGTCCATGAACACGGCGGAGAGATCGCAGAACAGATCGCGCCTTTTCTCGAACAGCCTCTCCTCGATCGCATCCTTGACGCAGCGCGGCGCGCGCGCGTCATCGGCCTTCTCCTCCATCTCCTCGCCGAGCCAAGCCATGGCGCGATAGAAATGATGCAGATCGAGCCCCGCCGCGCCGGCGATGTCGTAGTCCTGCATCCAAGACGCGCCGTCGCGATCGGAGCCCGAGACGAAGAGGCGATGCAGCGTCGAAACGAACACGGCGCGCTCGACGGAGAACTCGAAGGCGCGGTCAGCGAGCAAATCGCTGAGAACCTCAGGGACGCCCAGCCTCTCCCAGATTTTGCCAAACAGCAGCGGGCCGCCGAGGCGCTTGGCCGAGGCCGACACCGCGCCGCCCTCGTCTTGATCGAGGGCGGTGATCAGCATCACCTGGTCGGTGAGCTTGGCGCCCGAGGCGAGCAGCGAGGCGAGCGCGCCGGAGGCTTCGAGCTCGTCGGCGCGGCCGAGCGTGGCGACGACACTCTGGCGCACGGCGCCGTCGATGCGCTTGTTCTCGACGATCTGCACGTAAGCGCGTTCGCCGGACTTCTTGAGGCGGAAGAACATGGCGGCCCTCGCAGGAGAGAGCACCACGGAATCAAATTCGTAGGTCGATGAAAAGCCCAAAAACCAGGCAAACGTGGCACTACATTTTCGAAAAAATCCGGCTCCAAACACGTAATATCAATGGCTTACAAGCGCCTGACCCGCGATCACTGTTCAAGTCGGGCTTGAGCCAACGAGCCGTGCCAGCGCGTCGCGCGGAAGAGGCTCGATCGCGGCGAATCGCCGCCTCGACGCGCAACATCTATTCGCGCCAGCGCGCGCCCTGCGGCAAGTCCGTGAGCTCAGCGTTGAAAGCCTCAATCCGTCGCTTGGTTTGGGCCTTGGCGGTCACAGCCCGTAAAGCCGAAAACTCGTTCGCCCCGACAGTTCGCGCACGGCGCCCAAGTCGACCAGACGGTCAAACAATCGACGCGCGGCACGATCCGAAAGACCGGAGCATTTCGCGGCCCGCGCGGGCGCGACGCAATCGTCGGAAAGCAGCAGTTCGACGACGCGTGACGCGCGTTTCGCACGCGATTTCGGAGCGACGGCGAGCAGCTTTTCGGATCGTCTCGACAGTTCCAAAGCCAGGGCGTGCGCGTCGGCGGCCGCAAGCGCATAGGCGTGGGCCACGGCTTGCAGCCAATCGGGGTCGGTGGGGCGCGGCCGCGCGCCAGTAGGGCAGCGGCGCAGAGGGGCTCCAGGATCTTCGTCATCAGCAAAGGCGCCGGCCTCTCCCAGCCGAGACGGACGGCCAGCACGAAGTCAGCCGTCCACAACGCGAAAATCTCGCCTTCAGGACGCGGAAAGCGACCAAAGGCGCGCGTCGCCGCCTGCGCGGCGGAGGTGATCGGATCAGCGGAGGTCTTCGCCAACCCCCGCAGCTCGCCGACGAGCGCGCCAAGGTCGCGTTTCGCTGACCACCTGCGGCTCATGCCGCAACCTCCATACGTTTTGGCGTCAGTATCGCGCGAACGAAGGCATCCCATTTTTCCATGCCGGCGCGTTTCTCTGGCATGTAGTTCCAAGGATCATAGTTCTTGGAACTAACATCCTGCAGCGCGTGGTTCTGAAGGCGGTCGCGAATCTCCTTGGAGACGCCGGCCTTGCCGGCCAGTGTCTTGAAGGTCCTTCGCAGGTCCCGATTCGTCGCATAAGGAATGACACCGCGGTCCCGCTGTCGCCAGACAAAGCTGTAGAGTGTGCCGTGGCTGACGGGCTTGGACGGGTCTTTGGCCGAAGGAAAGTACCAGCCGAATTCGTTTGGCCTGATCGACTCGATGAGCTCTGCGGCGAGCGATGGGACCGGAACGGCGTGGGGCTGTAAGTTCTTGGTCTTCGACCAGTCGATAATCCGTTCCTTGGCGTCCCATTGATCGACATGCAAGCGCGCGATTTCCTCCACCCGTTGGCCCGTGAGCATGATGAGTTGCACGGCGCGGGGGTAGGAAGGATGAACGGGGGTATCGGGGCACTCCAGCCAGCGATAGAGTTGGACGAACTCGTCCTCACTGAGCCAGCGCGTGCCCTGGACCTTCGGCTCGGTCGGAATTCCAGAGGCCGGATTGAAGGGGATGCGGAAGCGGCGCGGTGAAGTGCTGCGATAGTCGTTGTCCGATTTCATGCCCCAGCTATAGGCGGCGTGGATGTAGCATCGGACATGATCGGCCATTGAGCGCGCGCCGCGCTCGTAGATAGGACGGATCAGTTCCACGATCTCTTCTGACTCGATCTCGCGGGCCAAACGGTTTCGGCCGAGCGTATCGGCGATCTTGTTGAGGCCCTTCTCCGTCTCCGTCCAGGACGGTTTGCCGGCGGCTTTCAAGGACGCGACATAGCCTTCGAAGAGGTCCGCCACCGTTCCCGGCCGCGTGTCCGTCGCGATCTTGATGCTACGTCCTTTCTGAATCACGTCAGCGAAGTCGCGCTTAAACACTTCCCTTGCCTGAGCCAGCGACATCGACGGGTAGCAACCTAGCTTCTTCTTGGTGCGCTTGTTGTCGCGCCACTGCTGCGCCATCCAGTCGGCGGTCACGCGCTTCGGCATAGGCTTGAGCACAAGGACCAAGCGGCCGGTGCCGCGGCCCTCACCATCGGCGAGATTTTCTTGCTTGCCGCTTAGCTCCACACGCTTCAGCGCTTGTCGAATCGCGGTGTCGGTCAGGCTTGGCATGGCCTTTCCTCCTGCTCCGGAACTGGGATCGGTTGAGGAGAAACCGGGATCGGCAACTGGGAGCGGGAAGCCGTTTTCTACCCCTTCAACAGCCCCAATTTGTCAATACCGCCGCCGGTACGCAAGCCTAAAAATGCTCATGTTTCATCGTGTTTAAGCGTGATCGAGCGTGATAGGGATTGGGCTAGTGGGGTGGTTGTGCGCGAGGATCAGCGCCGAGGCGCCGAGCTCGAGCGCGCGGCGGACGATCTCACGCGGATAAACGGGCGTGTGGTCGACCGTGCCGACGCCGAGCAATTCGTCGGCGATCAGCCCGTTGCGTTTGTCGAGGAAAAGCACGCGGAACTCCTCGCGCTCGGTGTAGGCCATCGACGCATGGCAATAGTCGATGACCTCGATGAAGGAGGACGCGCCCGCCGCTTCTCGACCTCGCCGCGGGCGAGGCGGCGGCCCGCCGCCTCCATCAGCTTGATCTCGCAGATCGCCGCCTCTCCGAGCCCCTCGATCTCGCGCAACCGCTCGGGCCGCGCGGCGACGACCTCGGCGAAGGAGCCAAAGCGCGCGATCAGCGCCTTGGCGAGCGGCTTCACGTCGCGCCTCGGGATCGCGCGAAACAGCACGAGCTCGATGAGCTCGTAGTCGGCGAGCGCGCCTGCGCCCGCCTCCATGAAGCGCTCGCGCAGCCGCTGCCGGTGGCCGTGAAAATGCGGCTCCGCCGCTTCGCGCAGGCCATCGGGAGTTTGGGTTTTGGCCTTCATGTCCGCTCTATGGCAATAGGCAGTCGGCAATCGGCGGTCGGACAGAAAACCAATAAAGCGCGACTGCCTACTGAGGACTGCCGACCGCCGCCAAGGGATTGTCGCGACCGATCGGCGACAGCGTGAAAATCTCGGCGCCCGCCTCCGTCACGCCGACCGAATGCTCGAACTGCGCCGAGAGCGAGCGGTCTCTCGTCACCGCCGTCCAGCCATCGGAGAGGATTTTCACCTGCGACTTGCCGAGATTGACCATGGGCTCGATCGTGAAGAACATGCCGGGCTTCAGCGGCACGCCCTTGCCCTTCTCGCCATAGTGCAGAATGTTGGGCTCGTCGTGGAAGAGCCTGCCAATTCCGTGGCCGCAGAACTCGCGCACGATGGAGCAGCGCTCGCTTTCCGCATAGCGTTGGATCGCCGCGCCGATGTCGCCGGTCGTCGCTCCCGGCCGCACCGCGGCGATGCCGCGCAGCAGCGCCTCATAGGTCACCTCGACGAGCCTCTCCGCGCGGCGCGGGATTTCGCCGACGCCATACATGCGCGAGGCGTCGCCGTGCCAGCCGTCGAGGATGAAGGTCACGTCGATGTTGACGATGTCGCCCTCGCGCAAGGGCTTCTCGTCGGGAATGCCGTGGCAGACGACATGGTTGATCGAGGTGCAGATGGATTTGCGATAGCCGCGATAATCGAGCGGCGCCGGATAGGCGCCGTGCGCCATCGCGAAATCGAAGATGAGCTTATCGAGCGCGTCGGTCGTAACGCCCGGACGCACATGCTCGATCAGCATGTCGAGCGCCTCGGCGGCGAGTCGCCCGACGCGGCGCATGCCTTCGAAGTCCTCGGGACTATGCAGCTTGATGTGCCCGCTCTTGCGCCCGGCGGGCGCGAGATGGGAACTCGATGAAGGTCATGGATGCGGTCTTTTTCTGGGTTGGTCTCGTCGCTTGCGAAGCCGCTACAGTAGCGGGGACGGCGGCGCCCACGCAAGCATTTGGGGCGCGCCGCGCGCGCTTGGTAGGCCGGGAGGGACTCGAACCCCCAACCAGACCGTTATGAGCGGTCGGCTCTAACCAATTGAGCTACCGGCCCGGCTATCCTCGCCAGGAGTGAGGTTCCTACACCGCAAGGCAGCCGCCCTGCAACGGGCGCCGCTCGCGACGCGATGGATCATCGCCGCAGGCCGCCCCCAAGCCCCCCCCAAGAGCAAGGCGCGGAGCTCGACGCCGCTCCGAGATGCGCCTCCACGAGGCTGAGACCGCCTCGCTGCTCGAGAGCCGCCTGTTTTGAGACGGCTGCGCATCACCGGCGACTGGGCCCTTTGGGCTTGCGTGACGACGCGCGTTTGGGCTCTTCCCTCGCGATGCGGACCTTCTCCATCACCGTCGCAGCGTACTCTCTGGCCTGACCTCGCGTCTGAATCGCCCTCAACTTCTCTTTGTAGATCTCTGTGACGGCGGCCATCTCCTTAGCGTTGGACGACTTCGGTGACGTTTGGGCGCCCAACTCGATTTCTATCTCCGCCTTCAACAGGTTCTGCAACGCGCCAACCAGATTGCCGGATTGCGGCATGGGTTGCGCATCTCTCCGCGCGCGCTCCTGCGCGGTCATGCGGGGTTTTGCCGCCTTGGACAATCGAGGCGCGGCGCTGCTGAGCGACGTCGGGCAGTCCGTCCTGGGTGTTCCGAGAGAGAGCAGGTGGAGGAAATGATTGGCTTTACAATCCCGATCTGTCAGATGTGGCAAGCCAAACAGTTTCTCCACCGTTTTGAGCACCGATGAATGATCGTAGGTCGTGTCATCCACCGTGCCGACCTCGATCAGGGGCGAGACGATGATTGCGGGGACGCGGACGCCATACTGATTGAATTTGAAGTTATATTTGCCGTAATCCGGATTCGGATTGTCGCCGGGCGGGGGAGCGGATGGGGGAGCGACGCAGTCATAGAAACCGCCATGCTCGTCGTAGATCACAATAAGCAGGCTGGTGTCCCAGTAGGGCGAGTTTCGGATCGCGCTGTATACGCTGGCCAGCAAATTCTCGCCGCCGAGGACGTCGTCCATCGGATGCTCGGATGACCCTCCCGCATAGGTCTCGTCGACGACGTCGCCGTAATGCGGCTCGATGAAGGTGTAGGGATAGGGATAAGGGCCCTCCTGCAGATCGGACTCGAACTGCTGCAGTGAAAAGAAATCGTCTACTAAGCTAACCCCTGCAAGTGAACTGAGTTGCGGCACGGCTCCAATCTTCGAGCCGTTCGCCGGGTCGTCACTGTAGAGGCTCAGCCATTGAGCATCGTAGTCGTTGTAAAAGCGATAGGGGATGCCTGCGTCATCCAGTTTGTCATAGATCGAGCCATTCGGATACGCGAACCCAAAGTAAGGGGTCTCCCATTGCGCCATCATTTCTTTCGACGGTTGGGAGTCAAGACCGCACGACGAAGCGCCATGGACGAAGAAGCGATTGGCCCAAGTCACCCCCAGCATCGAGGAGTACCAGTGGTCGCATAGCGCGAACTCGGTGGCCAGCTGGTAGTGCCGCGGCAGCCCCTTTTGGGTGTCAAAGCACGCCATGATCTGAGGGACGTCTTCAAGCGTAGGGATGCCCGTGTCCTCGTCCGTCGTTGTGGCGTAATTTTGCGCGAAACCGGAGTTTTTGACCGGCGGGAACGGAGCGGCAGGATCCCAATTGCATTGTGCGCCGGGCCCGCAGAGTTGCTCGACGACATCCAAAAACTCGTGACCCGGGTCGGTCGGCATGCTGGTCGGCGCGGGTTGGTGCACATGGCACGTGTAAGACTTCGAGTTCCTGGTATACGTGTTGGAATCACTGGTGGTGGCGGCCTTGATCTTCGGGATCTTCGACATCGCGAACATGTTATCGAACGAGTGGTTCTCAAGCATCACCACGAAGACATGCGTGATCATCGAGGAAGGGCTTAGCTTCGTCATCTGGAAGCTATTGGCGCCGCTGGAAAGAGTGACGTCGAATCCAGTAGCGCTCACCGAGAAGGTGAGATCCTGACCGGCGTCCCCGTCTTGGAGCTGACATTGGTTCCAATATGGAGAGTCCATCGCGCCGCTACAGACATAAAAACCGGGCGCCGGGCCATCTTGGATGTGGATCAGCACGGACCACAAGTCATAGCCATCTTCCCAATAAGACTTGAAATACACTGTCAGCGGCCCGACATTGTCGCCCACCTTGGCCGTCCAATTGTCGCTTTGCAGGCTGGGACTCGTGCTGTCGTTGCTGTGGAAGAGAAAAATCCGCGCGTTGCTGCCGCTATTATTCTTGATATAGACATTTGCCGATTGCGTAGCCATGAAAGTCTCCGGATATTGTTAGCTCAACATTGAGTTTAAGCGCACTCGATTGGCAACCGCTCAGCTCCGGCAGGGCCGCGCAAGTGCGAAACGCCCGAGGCTCTACATATAAACCCGCATGTGCCCACGTAGCGCCCCACGCTAGTTAGCAAAGATTCCTATTTTCTGAGCAAAAGCCACTATGTTTCTCGCAACTTCTAATTTGGATAATCGAGTTTCATCAGTTGACGTGTGGCCATGGCGTCTCCATAGCTTTCGTCCGTGCGGATAAACGTTCTGCGGTTCATAGCGTTCCACCACGTGACGCAAAATTTCAAATCATCCGCAAAGGATGCACCTGAAGTACGTCGGACGTCGGACGGGCGCCCGTTCGATCACATCCCTCCTCGGACCCTCCAGCTCCGCCAAGGCCGTGTGAAGGCGCTGCCCGCTCGTGGGCGTTGCCCCGGCGCCGCCTCGCCCTGTAGGGAAAGGCGCCGCTCCGCACGGCCCGCGGACAAGGCGCAGCCCCGGATGTCTGCGGCGCTTTCCCCTCGAGCACGATGATGACGACCCTCCTTCCCGCCTCAAGCGCCGCGATCGAGCGCGCGGCCGAGATTTTGCGCGCAGGAGGGCTCGTCGGCTTTCCGACCGAGACTGTCTATGGGCTGGGCGCCGACGCCGCTTCGCCTCAAGCTGTCGCCGCGATCTACGCCGCGAAGGGCCGGCCACGCTTCAATCCGCTGATCGCCCATGTCGCGACGCTCGACGCCGCGCTCCGCGAAGCGGCGCTGCCCGAAGCCGCGCAGCGTCTCGCCGGACGCTTTTGGCCAGGGCCGCTCACGCTGGTCGCGCCGGCTTTGGAGACGGGAAGCGTCTGTGAGCTCGCCCGCGCGGGGCTTCCGAGCGTCGCGCTCCGCCTCCCCGCGCACCCCGTGGCGCGCGCGCTGATCGAGGCTTTCGGCGGTCCGATCGTCGCGCCCTCCGCCAATCGCTCGGGTCATGTGAGCCCAGTCGCGGCCGAGCATGTGATGAGCGATCTCTCAGGCCAAATCGATCTCATCCTCGACGGCGGGCGCTCTTGCGAAGGGCTCGAATCGACGATCGTCGCTTTTCTCAGCGGGCCGCCAACGCTGCTGCGGCCGGGCGCGATCCCGCGCGAGGCGATCGAAGAAGCGCTTGCGCAGAAGCTTGCCCAAGCGGGCGAAGATGTCATCGCCCCCGGCATGACCCAATCCCATTACGCGCCGCGCGCGCGCCTGCGTCTCGACGCGCTCACGCTCGAGCCGGGCGAGATCGGCCTCGATTTCGGGGGCGCGCTTGCCGCCAAGGGCGAACCGGTGGCGCTCGATCTTTCGCCCGCGGGCGATCTGAAGGAAGCGGCGGCCAATCTCTTCGCGCATTTGCGCGCTCTAGACGCGCGCGGGATCGCACGGGCCGCCGTGGCGCCGATCCCGGCGTATGGCCTCGGCGAAGCGATCCGCGACCGGCTGCGGCGCGCGGCGAGCTGAGCGCGGCTGCGTCAAAGGGTTTGGCGGACCAAAGCAGCCGTCACCGCGAGCGCAACGATCCAGGGCGACTACACGGTCCTTTGACGTCTCGTTGCGTTGCGGGGAGGCGACAGGGATCGCCAATGGACCTGGATCGCTTCGCTGCGCTCGCGATGACGGGCGCATACGCGCCACATCCTCGGGGAGATGGTCGAAGAGCGAGCGCGCTAAAAATCGAGCAGCGCGTCGGCGCGCTTGCGCTCCGTCACGAGGCGCGTCTGCAGCATCTCCTCCGGCGTAAGCCAGTCCATCTTGTCGGGCGTCATCTTCCGCATCAGCGCTACGGCTTTTCCGGCGTCGACGCCCATCTTTGCGAAATAGGCGCCGACGCCGGTGTAGACGGACTCCGGCGGCGCCTGGCGCGGCAGGTGGCGCAGCACGATTTCCTGGCCGACGAGGCGGGGCGCCTGACTGACGACCTTCCCGCCGACCGACACATTTTCCCGCTGGAAGACGGCCACCTTCTGCCGCACATCCTGCTCGGGCTGGATCATCTGGTGAAGGCCGATCGAGGTCTCGAGCGGCGCAAAACGGCGCACGCCGCCGGCGAAGGCGAAGGCGCAGGCCGAGGCGCAGAACCCGCGCCCCGAAACGACAACGTCCGCACGCGGAAGCGTCGAAGCGGAAAAACCCCGCGCCGGCGTCGCGAGCCTCGTTGCGGCGATGGCGGTGTCAAGGCCGAGCTGACGGATGCGCTCGCCGATCAAAATGGCGGCCGCGACCTCGCCGCCGACCGAATTGAAGAACACCGGGGGCTTCGCGCCATTTAGCGTCGCGACGAGCGCCTCGAAACCCGCAAGCGTCGTCTTGTCGATCGCTCCCTGGATCGCGATCCACTCGCACCTCTTTGGACAGGGGCCGTTCATGCGCACGAGAACGGGCCGCGCCGGCGCGACCGGGAGCGCGCCCGCCTGCGTCGGCGTCGCTGCCGCGTCAAGCGCCAAGATCAGCGCACAAAGCCCGAGAAATCTTCGCATCGCAAACGCCGGCCTCTTCCATGACGGAGCGCCCCCGCGCCCGCCGCAGCCAGGAGCATCCTACTTCTATCACCAAACGGGCGCACCAAACGGGCGCGATGCGCCGAGCGCTGGCGCGCTATCCGCTCGAACGGAATCGTTCGAGCGATGAGAAATCGCGCCAGATCAAAAAGCGGATCGCAAAAGTCTGTCAACTTTTGCGGAATTCGCTCTAGCGCCCGGCCCAGTTCGGCACGAGGATGACGCGGAAATCATTGACGTTGGTGCGCGTCGGGCCGGTGATGATCAGATCGCCGAGCCTCTCGAAAGCCGTATAGGCGTCGTTGTTGGCGAAGAGCGCCTTGAGATCGACCCCCGCCTTCTCGGCGCGCGCAAAACTGTCGGCGGTCATGATCGCGCCCGCGTTGTCCTCGCTGCCGTCGATGCCGTCCGTGTCGCAGGCGACCGCACTGATGCCGCCAAAGCCCTGCAGCGCCAGCGTCAGGGCGAGCAGGAATTCCGCGTCGCGCCCGCCCTTGCCGTTTCCACGCACCGTCACCGTCGTCTCGCCGCCCGAGATGATCGCGCAGGGCGGGGCGAAGGGCTGGCCGTGGATCGCGATCTGGCGCGCTATGCCGGCATGCACCAACGCCACGTCGCGCGATTCGCCCTCGAGATCGCCGAGGATGCAGGGCGTGAAGCCCGCCTTGCGGGCGACCTCGGCGGCAGCATTGAGCGAGCCCTGCGGCGTCGCCGTGAGAATGTTCTGAACGCGCGCGAAAACGGGATCGCCGGGTTTTGGCGTCTCGCAGGCGTCGCTGTTGAGATGCTTGATCACCGCGGCCGGCGCGTCGATCTTGTATTTCGCGATGACCGCGAGCGCGTCGTGGCGCGTCGTGGCGTCCGGCACGGTCGGCCCGGAGGCGATGACCGAAAGATCGTCGTTTGGCACGTCCGAGATCATCAGCGCGACGACACGCGCCGGCGCCGCGGCGCACGCCAGGCGTCCGCCCTTGATCGCGGAAAGGTGCTTGCGCACACAATTCATCTCGGAGATCGTCGCGCCGCTCCTGAGCAGCGCCTTGTTGACGGCCTGCTTTTCTTCGAGCGTGACGCCCTCGGCGGGCAGCGCCATCAGCGCCGAGCCGCCGCCCGAGATCAGCGCCAGCACGAGATCGTGCTCGGTCAGCCCCTGGACAGTCTTCAGGATTCGCGCAGCGGCCTCGCGGCCGGCAGCGTCAGGCACGGGGTGGGAGGCCTCGACGACCTCGATTTGCGCCGTTGGCGCGCCGTGGCCGTAGCGCGTCACGACCAGGCCTTCGAGCGGCGCAGGATAATGCTTCTCCACGGCGGCCGCCATGGCGGCGGCGGCCTTCCCGGCCCCGACGACGACCGTGCGGCCCTTGGGCGGCGTGATTTTGGCGATATGCGGCGGCAGGCAGACGGAGGGGTGCGCCGCGCCGACCGCGGCGTCGAACATTTCGCGAAGAAGGTTGCGGTGGTCGTCGGACATCGGGGCTTTCTGCGTCTAAGAAAACGAAGTCTTGCGGCGGCGGCGTTTCTCTCCGCCGCGGCGAGCGTGATGCCTCGCCAATGTTCTTTTTTCTGGGGGTTTGTCAAACGACGCTCTGCCGCAGGCGGGCACGCCCGGCCCAGCGGAGAAAGGGCGGCGTTGCCAGCGCGCGCCGAGCCTCCTATAAGACCGACGCGTCGGAGTGTAGCGCAGCCCGGTTAGCGCACTTGTCTGGGGGACAAGGGGTCGTGGGTTCGAATCCCGCCACTCCGACCACTCAAACCATTGTCCGGTCCGAAGACTAGGGACGACATGTCGTTTCTTGAGACTTGGCTGACCCGCTCTACCGGGTTGCTTTCTTGAAAGTCGCGCGGCTTCTCGCGACGGTCCTCTTCGCTCTCTCCGCCACGCCCGGTTTCGCTGCGAATTGCGGCAATGACTCTGCCGGCTTCACCGCCTGGCTTTCCGGCTTCAAGGATGAGGCGACGGCAAGCGGAATTTCGCGCGCCGTCATCGACCGCGCCCTTCGGGACGTGAGCTACGACCGCCGCGTCATCGGGCGCGACCGCGGCCAGGGCGGCGTGTTCAAGAAGAGCTTTGAGGATTTCTCGGCGCGCCTCGTGACGCCGCGGCGCGTTTCGCGCGGCAAGGCGCTGATGCGCCGCCACGCGGCGCTGCTCGGCAAGATTGAGCGGCAATATGGCGTGCCGGGCTCGGTGATCGTCGCGATCTGGGGGCTCGAGACGGGCTATGGCGCCGACACCGGGCATTTTAAGATTTTCAGCGCGCTGGCGACGCTGGCCTACGACTGCCGGCGTGCGGAAACCTTTCGCGCCGAGCTTTTGGACGCGCTCAGGATCGTCGAGCGCGGCGACATGACGCCCGATCAAATGCGCGGCGACTGGGCCGGCGAGATCGGCCAGACGCAGCTCCTGCCCTCGTCCTATCTGAAATACGCGGTCGACTTCAACGGCGACGGAACGCGCGACTTGATCCGCGACACGCCCGACGCGCTCGCCTCGACCGCGAATTTCCTGCAAGCGAAGGGATGGCGTCGCGGCGAAGGCTTTCAAGAAGGCGAAGCCAATTTCGCCGTCCTGCTCGAATGGAACAAGGCGCGCGTCTATGCGAAGACGATCGCCCGTCTCGCCCAGGCGCTTTCGGGCGAGACGAAGTGACGACGCTTACTCTGCCGGGGCCGGCGGCGGCGTCGGAGCGCTCGTCGGTCGCGCCGGAGCCTTTCGCGGCGCCCATTCGTGGCGGTGGCGCAGGTAGATGAAGAAACCCGCGATCACGGCAGCGCCGAGCAGCAAGTAGATCGGCAGAGTCCGCGCGAAACTCTTGTCGACCGAGAAGGGGAAGCGGGACACCCAGCGCTCGCCATGATCGCCGACTGCCGTGACGATGCCGACGAAATAGCCTGCCTCGTCGAAGGTATGCTCGAAATTGATCGTGCCCGTGCGATAATAGCGCGGCTCGATATAGGCCACCGTCACCGCGTTGAGATTTTCCTCCTCCTTGGCGGGTCCACCTACATCGCGCACGATCCGGATTTCCACCTTCATGTCGCGCAATTCTTGCTGAACGTCGTCGAGCGCGACGATCACATGGCCGGTGGCGGGAATATCCTCGCAGAACTCGACTTTTGAAGCATCCGGCAGATAGCCCGTGAAATTCATCACGTCGGGGCCGATGAACAGGCGGCAACGTCCCTCGGCCGCGCCGAGCCGGCCGTGAGCGGCGGCGGGCCCGCTGAAGGCCAGCGCGAATGCTGCGACCATTAGTCCTATGGACAAGAGACGGGCGGAGAAGGCATTCAGTAGCCTGAGGGTATAAGCCTCCCAGGAGACCCCCTTGGGGATCCGGGGAGTTGCTGGGTCGTCACTCATAGTCGATCTCCCAAATCTGCCTGGCGGCCGAGCTCTCGGCGCAGAGAAACGGGAACGCTACGGCGCTCGCCGCATTGTCAGGCAGCCGTCACCTCGGCCTTTCCGCCGTGGGTGGAGCTTCTGTCACCGAATCTTACTCCAAAATGGTCGTCCGGCAAGTGCCGGGCGAGCCGAAGCTTGCGCTTGGCTCTCGTCGGCCGGAAAATGAACCCTGGTGTTGCGTCTCCGGGACAGAAATCTAGGCCCCGAACCTCGGAATGCGGGCTGAAGCGCGGCGGCGCGGCGTGAGGTCGCGCTTGTCGCTCTGCCGGCGCTCCCCACCTTCCTAACGAGAGGCCAAAAAAAGGAAAGAAGCATCAATGAGCCACATCGTAGTGCACAATGGCGCGTGGGTAGTGGTCGGCGACGGCCGGCGCGTGCTCTTCTTGGCGAATCACGGTGACCCCGATCTCCTCGATCTTCGGGTGCTCGAAGCGGTGGTTGAGGAAATTCCCGCCGCCCACGATCTCGGCACGGACGCGCCGGGTCGGCTCTTCGCCTCGCGCGGCGGAACGCGTAGCGCGGTCGAATCCACCGATTGGCATGAGGTCGAAAAGGAGCATTTCGCCCGCCAGATCGCTCAGCGCATCAATACGGCGGCGGAGAACGGCGCGATGAAGGAGATCATCATCATCGCGCCCCCGCGCGTCCTGGGGGAAATTCGCAAGGAGCTCTCTTCCAAGGCGCAGGGCAAGGTGAAAGGCGAGCTCGATCGCGATCTGACGCATCATCCGCTGCCGGAGATCGAGAAAGCTCTCTCGCGCCAGTTCACGCGCACTTAAATTCGCCTACGCAGGACGCACGGCGGCGTCGGGCGCAAGCGTCCGCGTCGCCTCGTCCACGCTATGAAACAGGCGGCCCTGCCCCAGCGTCGCGAGAACGCCGAAGCGCTCGAGCGCCTCCTGCGCCCGCACCGATTCGAGGCGGGCGATCGCAAAGTCGACGCCCTGCTCGCGGCACTGGCGGATCGCTTCGCCGAGAATCCCCGCAGCCGTGTAATCGATCTCGACGATGCTGCTTGCTTCGAGGATGACGAGCCGCGCACGGCCCTCAACGCGTTCCATCGCCTCTTCCAGGTCTTTGCGGAAACCATAGGCGTTGACGAAAGAAAGCGGCGCCTGGAAAGCGACGACGACGACGCCTTCGAGCTTTTCCCCCGTGTTCGACCAGCTCTGCGGCCACCAGACCGAGGCGCCGGAAAGCCGTTCATATTCGATCAGCCGCGCGCGGGTCGTGGTGAAGACGCCATGGGCGAGCGAGAGCATGATCGCGAGCGCCACGCCGGTTTGGACCGGCAGGATCGTCACGAGCAGCGCCGTTGCGACGACCAGAAGGAATTCGGCGCGCGTCTTCGCGGCGATCGCCCGCATCTCGCGCAGCCGAACGAGGCGCCCGGCGACGAAGAACAGCACGCCCGCGAGCGCGGCCTCCGGCACTTTCTCCAGGAGCGGCGAGCCATAAATTGTGGCCGCGACCACCACGCAGCAGGCGACGATCGCGGCCCATTGGCTGCGGCCGCCCGCCTCGAAGACGATCGCCGTGCGCGGCGGGCTCGCGTTGACGGGAAAGGCGCCGATCAATCCGGCTAGAAGGCTCCCCGCGCCGAGCCCGATGAAATCACGGTCGACGTCCGGCGATTTGCCGGGCGCGTTCGGAAAGGATCGCGAAACGGCGGCGGTTTGAACCATCACGACGACCGCGACGACGACGGCGAGGCCGAAAATACGGGGCAGCTCGCTCCAAATCTTTGGATCCATCGCAATGTGCGGCAGGACGACCGTGAAGCCTCCGACCACTGCGACGCCTTTCGCGACGAGCTCGAAATGATCGACCGCGAGGGTCGCGGCGGCGAGCGCGATCAACGCTCCGGGGACTTTCGGATTGATCCATTCGCTGAGGACGATGCAGAAGAGCGAGGCAAGGCCGATCGTCAGCTCATAGGGGTTTGTGTCGCCGATCTCTCTCCAGATCGCCGTAAGGCTTTCGAACACGCCGTTGGGTCCAGGCGGCAAGCCCAAAAGCGCCGGCGCCTGCGAAGCCAGAATATGAATGGCGATGCCGGCGAGAAATCCGGTCGTCACCGGGATCGAAAGCAGATCGGCCACCCAGCCGGCGCGAAACAGCCCCGCGAGCGTCAAAAGCGCGCCGACGGCGAGGGCGAGCATCAGCGCAAGCTGCGGATAAGCGTGAGAATTCGAGGCGACGAGAGCCGAGAGCGCGCCGGCGAAGATCGGCGTGATCGTCGAGTCGGCGCCCGCAGAGAGATAGCGGTTGGAGCCGAAGACGGCGAAGGCGATGGAGCCGGCGATGAAGGCGAAAAATCCGATATGCGCTGGAAATCCGCCGAGCCTCGCCGTCGCCATCTGTTCGGGAACAGCGATCGCAGCGAGCGTCAGCCCTGCGAGGAGATCGTATCGCCAGGCGCCCTGCCCTCTCGCGCGAAAGGCGCGAAAGAGGGGCCATTCGGATTGAGACCCTCCGGCCATGACCTTTTGACGAATCCCCTCTTGAAGGCGGCCTCGCGAAAACGCCGCCGCCTCATTCTATCAAAAAGGCTCAGGCGCCCGCGATTTTAGTTCGCGCTGGCCTTTTGATCGATCCGAAAGAGGGATGGATCGGGCGTCGTCGTCTGGTCGATGTTGAACAGCGTCAGCAGCGTTTGATAGCCTTGAGGGTCCGTCACCTGCCACTGTTTGAGCTTGAACGTCTTCGGGTCGAAGAGCAGCTTGAGGTGCGAGGTTCCGCCGAATGTCGCGCTGTCCTCGATCTCGATCGTGACGCCCGAAGTCCTCGATGGTCACGTCGACGAGCTTCACGTCTTTCTCGAGATCGAACTTCTCCTTCATGAAAAACTTCAGCGGCGTCTGGTCTATGAAATAGGCTTGCTCGGATTTCAGCTTGCGATCGCGCACGACGACGCGCACGCCATCCGAGATGACCTCCATCGACGCGGGCTCCGCATATTCGAAACGGACCCGTCCGGCGCGCTGCACATGAAGCTTGCCCTCGGAACGCTTGCCGTCCGCGCCGAGCTGCACGAAGTCGGCGGTCAGCACGGGCGACGCGTTGAAGAATGCGTTGGCGCGTTTGATGGCCTCCGCCCGATCGAGCTTGGCGGGGGCCGCGCCGGGCTTCGCCGGCCCTTTTGCCTGCGCCGGCGGTTTCGCCGGCCCGACGACCGCGGGCGGCGGCGCGGCGGGCGGGGGCTGCTGCTGCGCGCCTGGCGCCGGCTGCTGCGCCGCCGGAACGGACGGCGGCTTGACGCCCACGGGATTCTGCTGCGCCTGACAGGGCGCGACGACAGCCAGTGCCATGGTCAGCGCGATCGCCAGGAGTTTTCGGTGCTTCACGAGAGGGGTTCCGGGAGGGCCGATGGTCGGCTGTGATGGGTGCGAGTCATGTGGGGAGGGTAGTTTCATTCGCAATTGCGCCCGTTCCGTGGTCAGGAGCGGAGCGAGGCCGCGAAGCGCCGCTGTCGTCGGTCGAGCGCCGTGAGTGAAGGGAGCGTCTTCGACGAAAGGCGATTCACCAGTCGATCGAGGCCTCGCCCTCGGCCGCAAGATAGGCGTTGGCCTTGGAAAAATGCCGGCAACCGAAAAAACGCTGCGCGGAAAGCGGCGACGGATGCCCCGCCTCGAGCACGAGATGGCGGCTGCGGTCGATCCCCGATCCCTTCCGGCGCGCATAATTCCCCCACAGCATGAAGACGAGGCCGCGGCGCTTCTCGTTTAGCGCCCGCACGGCGGCGTCGGTGAACTCCTCCCATCCCTTGTTCTGATGCGAGCCCGCGACGCCCTCGCGAACGGTGAGAGTCGCATTGAGCAGCAGCACGCCCTGCTCGGCCCAGCGCGACAAATCCGTGTCGTGCGAAACGGGGCGCCCGAGATCGGCTTCGATCTCCTTGAAGATATTGACGAGGGACGGGGGCGTCGCGACGCCGTGGTCGACGGAAAAGCACAGGCCATTGGCCTGCCGCGCCCCATGATAGGGGTCCTGCCCCAAGATGACGACCTTGACCTTCTCGAAGGGGCAGTCGTCGAGGGCCCGAAAAATTTTCGCGGGCGGCGGGAAGACGCGCCGCGTCGCATATTCCTCGCGCACGAATTCGCGCAAGCTTGAAAAATAGGGCTTGTGAAACTCGGCCTCGAGATGCGGCCGCCAGCTTTCGTCGATGCGCACGGGCTTGTTCATGCGCATGCCATAGCACCTGGGATGACGGCGGCAATCTTCGCGTGAAGCCGGAGCGGACTTGGCGCCCTATAGGTTTAGGACATACAATTCCTGCGGAAAGGCGCAAACGCATAGTTGAATGCGGCTCTTCCGGGAGGAGAAGTGAGATGGTCGACGAAGAGCGAAGTTCGACGGGCCTTGGCGCCTTCCTCAAAGAGGATTGGCCCTATATCGCTATTTTGATCCTGGCGTTGATCGGCGTCGCCTTCGCGAGCCTCGCGCTCGAACAAATGGCGATTTATTGGGAATTGCTCATTCCGTTCTTCGCAGCCGTCTGCATTTATGCGCGCATGCGCGACCAGCAGCACAAGGTCGCGCTCACGAAGCTCTTGCGCATCGAGGCGCTGCACTGGGGCGCGGTGTTCGGCGCGATGCGGCTCCTTTATATGCCGGACGTCGCAAACGTCATGAACGCTATCGCCTCCGGGCTCATGATGATGGTGCTGCTGGCGCTGGGGACTTTCACGGCCGGCGCACAGATTGGCGCCTGGCGCATCTCGCTCGTCGGCGCGATGCTGGGGGCAGCCGTTCCTCTCATCGCCTACCTCGAACGCGCCAGCCTGCTCCTCACATTGGTGAGCGTCGCCTTGCTGGCGATCATCGGTTTCTATCTCAGCCACCGTCGCAAGCCGACGTCGACCGCCGCGTAATGCAACACCTGCGTCACGCGCTCGTCGGAGCGCGTCTTCCGGTTATTCCGGCAAGCAGCACGGCCACCACGCCGGTGACGAATATGCCGTCAAAGGTGCCGGCCCCGCCGATCGAGAGCACCGGCGCGCCCAACCCCCGCAATTGGTCGAGGTTGGCCAAATCGGCGCCGATCAGCACGCCGAGACTCCCCCCGGCGTAGGCGAGCGGCGCGGCGTAGCGCCAGTCGACGAGCAATGCGACGAGCGCCGCGGCGATTGGCGCGACAAAAATCGGCAGGGCGATGCCGACGCCGCGAATGGGCTGCGCAAGGCTGTGGCAAATGACCGCGACGAGTAGGGTTGCGATAATTCCGCGAAGCCAGATGCCGCGCCTTGAGAGAAGAAAGATTGAAAGCAAGGTCGGCGTGACGGCGCCGCCGAGATTGACCGCGAGAATGACCTCCGGGGCTCCGGCGAGCTCCGGAACGCGATAGACCATGCCGTAGAAAGCGACCTCGCGCTCGGTGACGAAGGTTTCATGGCCGAGCGTGGCGATGGGGATGTTGACGTAGGACCCGACGAGCGAAACGAAAAGCAACAGAAAGGCGGAGCGGGAGCTCATGCCAAGCTTCATGTAGGCGTAACGCAACACCCGGATTTCGACGATGACCACGACGACGAGCAGCAACCCCGCGAGCGCCGCGAAGGCTTGCGGCGAGAGCGGCAGATATTGCGCATGGCCGAAATGATGCACGAGAGTTCGATCGAGCCTCCGAGCCTTCACATAGCGTTTTCCAGCGCAATGGACGCAGGCGGGAGCTGAAAACCCCTCAAAACGATAGGGAGCGCCGATTTCTGATCCTGTTGGATCGGAGACTCATGACGGCCGCTCCGCGCGCCAAATGGAAACGACCCTCGGGCCGCGCTCAAGCGGCTCGAGGGTCGAGCAATTGCGAAAAAGATCGCGAAGTCGGGTCGAGTTCCGGCGCCTATTGAGGACGCGCGCCGGAATCGAGTCCTACCCAGCCCTTGACCGTGCCGGTGATCGAGCCGACCGCTTGCCCCGCTCGCGCGAGAACGCCTGGCTCGGGATTCGCTGCAGCCGGAGGCGGAGGCGGCGGGGCTGCGAGAGCCTGCGGTTGAGCAGGGGGCTGCGGCGCCGGGGCGTCGGCAGGGGCCGGGCGAGGCTTGGCCACCTTATCGGGCTTCGCCTTCGCGTGATGCTTCGACTTCTGAATCCTTGCCGGATTTGTCCTCGGACTTGTCAGCCGTGGGCTTCTTCGGCTTCTTCGCCGGCTTGGCGGCGGGCGCATCGGACGTCGGCGGAGGCGCTGCGGCGGGCGGCTGCTCGACGGCGGCCACGGGCTTTGCGGCCGGCGGCGGCGCGACGCCTGCGGATGACGTGACCGCGCCTGCTCCGGCAGGAGGCGTCGCGGCGACCGGCGCGGCCGGCGGCACTCCGGGGGCCTGAACTGCTTGCGTCGCAGTCGCCTCGACCGCAGGCGTGGAGGCCTGGCTCTCGGGCGCGGGCGACGCAAGCTCGCCTTCGCGGGCGGCCGCGGTTGCAGTCTCCTGCGCAGTGGCCGGCGGCGTCGGAGGGATGTCCGCCGTCTGTTGAGGCGCAGGAGCCGCCGCCGTCGCCTCCAGCTGCGGATCAATCTTGCTGCGCAGGGTTCGGGGGGTCTGAAGCGCAGCCAAGACCTTCCCGCCGACGAGCCAGCCGGCGCCTCCGACAAGCGAGCCGACGATGATCAGGACCGCCGTCGCCGCATAGATCCAGCGGTGGGGACGCGAAGGCGCGCTGCTCGTTGCGATCGCAGAAGCTTGAAAGTCCTTGTCCGGGAGCGAGTTGATCTTCGCCGATAGCGACGGCGAGGCCTGGTCGCGCAACTCGTCGACGAGCCGCGCGGCATCCTTGACCTCCGCGGCGCTGGGAGCGTTGCTTTTACCGGAAGCTGAAGCGCGCAGCTCCTTATCGGCGACGAGGTCGATCGAAGCGGATCGCGACGGCGCAGCCTGCTCGCGCGGGCCATCGGCGAATGGCGTGGCCTCGAGGGCCGCGGCGGCAGGCGCGCTCTCGCTCCTAGCCGAGGAAACGCGCGGTTCCCTGACGGGCGACGCCGCGTCGATTGTCCTCGGCTGCGACGGC
Organism: uncultured Alphaproteobacteria bacterium; assembly: GCA_963829075.1. Taxonomy (GTDB): domain Bacteria; phylum Pseudomonadota; class Alphaproteobacteria; order Rhizobiales; family Beijerinckiaceae; genus Methylocystis. The sequence goes on from CAWHHH010000005.1 coordinate 63,425, forward strand.
GCAGCCTGGTCGCGACCATCTTCGGGGGCGATCGCTGCTTCGTCGATCGCCGCGGGCTTGGGCGCGCGTCTGGCCTTCACCGCGGCCTCGATCGCTCCGAGATCGAGCTCCAGACGAGCAATCGGCGCCGCCGGCGGCCGACCGGAAGGCCTGTGCTCTCGCACGCGCTTCTCGAGCTCCGCGAGACCCGCCATCAACTCTTGTTTGTCAAAAGAGGCCGTCATTCGGCTGTCCTCTTCTTTGTTCTAGGCTCGCGCGGTGCAGAATACGCGGACCTCCCAGGGAGGCGCGCCTCGCCTTTACGCGAACGTCACCCGGCCTGCAGGGGTCGGCCTCGCTCAGGGAGCGCGCCGCCCCAAAAGGGGCCGGAAAGGCGCCTGGAGAAGAGTTTGCAATTGTGGCTCTTCTAAGCCCTAGCTAGGACGCGGCTTTTCCGGCTTCCACTTCGCTTGGCGCCCGGGGAAGATCTCCCTACTCCGCTCGAGCTTGGAACCTTGCTTCGGATAGCGCGTTGATTTGAGGCAGAACCGAAACGCAATCCGAAGCGCTTTCGGATGAAAACGTAGGAGTGAAGAATGGATCGACGCGGGTTCTTGACTGCGACTCTCTTGTCCTTGGCGCTTCTCGCGGCCTCAAGCGCGGCCGGCGCCGCGCCGACGATTGCGCCCCGCGACGTCATCGCCCCCGCCGACCCGACGGAGGACGTGTGGTGGCGTTGGCGCCGCTGGGGGTGGCGCCGCCGACGCTGGGGATGGCGCCGCCGCTGGGGTTGGCGCCGCTGGCGTCGTCGGTGGTGGTGGTGAGGGAGCCGCCCCTGGAGGCGGCGCGATCGCTTCGCGCCGCCTCCAGCTAAGCATTTCCGCCCCGCCGGCCCGGCGCCGCGGGGCGGCGATCGTTTTTTCGATGGAGAGGCACCGGAAGCGCGCCGGCAGGGTTGTCAGCCAGGCGCGGAAGAGATACGACCGCCGCGGAGGACGGAGCAGGGACTCCAGGAAGCCGTCGCGGGCTCCTGGGCAAAGAAAGATCCTGCTACGCCAACGAGCTCCGCGCAGGGATACACTGGCCTTCTAAACGCCTCTGCCTGGAAGACGCGCCAAGACATTCTCGAGCCGGGTCCAAGCCCATGAACCGCCGTCGCCGCATCTATGAAGGAAAGGCCAAGGTGCTCTATGAAGGGCCCGAGCCTGGAACGCTGATCCAGCATTTCAAGGACGACGCCACCGCGTTCAACGCCAAGAAGCACGAGGTGGTCGACGGCAAAGGCGTTTTAAACAACCGCATCTCCGAGCACATCTTCCAGAACTTGAACTCCATCGGCGTGCCGACGCATTTCATTCGCCGGCTCAACATGCGCGAGCAGCTGATTCGCGAGGTCGAGATGATCCCGCTCGAGGTCGTCGTGCGCAACGTCGCCGCCGGCTCGCTCGCCCAACGTCTCGGCATGGAAGAGGGGACGCAGCTTCCGCGCTCCATCATCGAGTTCTATTACAAGAACGACCAGCTCAACGACCCCATGGTGTCGGAAGAGCACATCACAGCTTTCGGTTGGGCAAGCCCACAGGAGATCGACGACATCATGGCGCTGGCCATTCGAGTCAACGATTTCCTCTCCGGCCTTTTCCTCGGCGTAGGCATCCGACTCGTCGACTTCAAGATGGAATGCGGGCGCCTGTGGGAAGGCGACATGGTCCGAATCGTCGTCGCCGACGAGATCTCTCCTGACTCCTGCAGGCTCTGGGACATCAAGTCGAACGACAAGCTCGACAAGGATCGCTTCCGGCGCGACATGGGCGGCTTGGTCGAAGCCTATACCGAGGTTGCGCGGCGCCTCGGCATCCTGCAGGAGACCGAGCGCGCGGGCGCGGCGCCGAAGCTCGTGGAGTGAAGGCTGGGCTTGCCATTATTGCGCCGCGATGGCGCTTTAACGAAGCCCTCTTCGACTTCAGGAGAGACGACAATGTGCTTCCCCTGGCGCGAGCTTTCGCGCGCGCTTCTCGTTGCGGCGTCCCTGTCGATGGTCGGCGGTTTGTCCGGCCGCGCGGCGGCGCAAAATAGCCCTGATCCCAGCGTGCTCGACACGGGGGACGCCAAGCCCGAGGGCAAGGCCAAAGCTAAGAAGAAGAGCGCGCAGCAAAAGCCGCAGCAGCAGCCGGCCGGGCAGCAAGCAAAAGGCGGAAAGCCCGGCGGCGACCGGCAGTTCGGCGAGCTCGAGGGCTGGTCGCCGGGCAAGAACCCCAGCGGCGGAAACAAAGCCGGCGACGATGAATCGGGCTCGGGGAGCAAGAACCCGCTCTCCATGAGCCCTTCCGGCAAACCCGCGGTCGGACTGTCTTTCTAAGGCTTTCCCAAAACGCCGCGCCGACTTGAAGTCCGGCCGGACGGAGACAAGAATGAAGTTCAAGGTCGCCATCGCCGGCGCCACGGGGAACGTGGGTCGCGAAATGCTCGACGTGCTCGCCGAGCGCCGCTTTCCCGTCTCGGAAGTCGTGGCGCTTGCTTCATCGCGTTCGGTCGGACACGAAGTCTCCTTCGGCGACAAGGTGCTCAAGTGCCGCAATCTTGAAACTTACGACTTTACGGACACGGACATTTGCCTGATGTCGGCCGGCGGCGACGTGTCGCGCGCATTTTCGCCGAAAATCGGCGCGAAGGGCTGCGTCGTGATCGACAATTCGAGCGCCTTCCGTCTTGACCCCGAAGTGCCGCTCATCGTGCCCGAGGTCAACGCCGCGGCGGTGGCCGGCTTCGTGAACAAGTATATCATCGCCAATCCCAACTGCTCGACCGCGCAGCTCGTCGTGGCGTTGAAGCCTCTCCACGACAGGGCGAAGATCTTGCGCGTCGTCGTGTCGACCTATCAGTCGGTCTCGGGCGCGGGCAAGGAGGCGATGGACGAGCTCTTCGCGCAGACGCGGGCAGTCTATGTCTCCGATCCGATCGAGGCGAAGAAATTCCCCAAGCGCATAGCCTTCAACGTCATTCCCCACATCGACGTCTTCATGGAGGACGGCTTCACGAAGGAAGAGTGGAAGATGACGGCGGAGACCAAGAAGATTCTCGATCCGAAGATCAAGCTCGTCGCGACCTGCGTGCGCGTGCCGGTGTTCATTGGCCATTCGGAGGCGGTCAACATCGAGTTCGAGCAGCCGATCTCGCCCGAGGAGGCGCGCGACATTCTGCGCGAGGCCCCCGGCGTGCTGGTGATCGACAAGCACGAGCCCGGCGGTTACATCACGCCGCATGAGGCGGCCGGCGAGGACGCGACCTATGTCTCGCGCATTCGCTGCGATCCGACGGTGGAGAATGGGCTGGCGCTTTGGGTCGTCGCCGACAACCTGCGCAAGGGCGCGGCGTTGAACGCCGTGCAGATCGCCGAAACGCTGGTCAATCGCAAGCTCTTGGCGCCGAAGATGCGCGCGGCGTGAGGCGCGATCGAGGTTCACGGGCGCTGAGCGCAGGAGAGCGCAAATGTCCGATGAAGTGCGGAAAACCCCGCCGACCATCGTCTACCGTCTTCAGGGTGAATTGGCGCAACGGGGGCCGCTCGACGAAGCGCAGGTGCGCGAGCTGATCGCGCAGGGGCAAGCCTCGAGCGCGACGCTCGCGTCGATCGGCGACGATCCAACCCTGACACCGCTTGGCGAGATCTCCGCCTTCGCGGATTGCTTCGCGGCCGAGCCGTCCACGCCGCCGAGCTCCGATGCGCCAAAGGCTCAACTCCCGGCCCTGGCTCCACGCCGGGCCTCCGCTTTGATCATTCCCGAGGCCCCTCTCCCCGCGAAGCCCAGGCGCGTTGTGCCCCCTTGGGTCCTCGCGGCGGCGGCGGGAACGGCGATCGTCCTCGGATTGGCGAAGCTCTACGGCCATTTCGTCGACGACGGGCTGCCCGGCTGCGACTCGCCCGCAGCGATCGAGACCGCGCTGAACCGCCTCAAGCCTCAGCACGAAGATTTCGTCGGCTCCGCGACGCTACAGGACATCCGCCCGCTGTCATCCGGCCAGGGTGAAAGGTCCTGCGCCGCATCGCTCGTCTCGACGACCGGCGATCGACCGCCGATCGCTCTCGAATATCGCGTCTTCCTAGAAGACAAGGCCGTCCGCGCAGAGATCACCAAGGCCGACTTCCCGCCCGTCCCAAAGACCCCGGTCCCGACGGCGCAAAGCCGCTCCTCCAAGGCGGCGCCAGCTTCAGGAACGCCTTCCCCCGCCTCGCCGCAGCGACCGGGCGGCGATCCGGAGGCCGAGGCCTGTCAATTGAGAGGCGAGCCCGATCAGGTCATCGCCGCCTGCTCGCGCCTTCTGGCGCGCGACGCCCTGGACAGCGTCTTGCGCCGAGACGCATTCAGAAGCCGCGGCGTCGCCTACTACCGGCGCGGCGATTACGATCGAGCGCTCGCGGATCTTGCCGAATCCATCCGCCTTGCCCCAGGCGTCGCCGGACTCTACGGAGACCAGGCGAACGTTTATTACTTCAAGCGCGATTATTCTCGCGCCATCTCTGGCTACGACAAGGCGCTGGAACTCGATCCGAATGACGCCCTGGCCTACAACAACCGGGGCTGCGCCTGGGTCGCGGTGGGATCGCTGGCCGCCGCCGAAGCCGATTTCAACCGCGCACGGCAACACGGCGTGGCGGACCCCGGCGGCGCCTGCAAATCGGCGCTCGTCAGCTTGCGATCAAGCCAGCGAGCCAACCCTTGAGGCTTTCGAGCGGGGGGCGTGCGGGCATGACAAAGGAGTCGGCGGCAGCCTTCGTCGATTGAGCCTCCTTCGTTCGGGCTTCCCCGAATGCCAGGATCATCTCCTTCAATTCCTGTTCGGCGACCTGCTCGGCAGCGTCCTGATAGGGCCGCCAATGCGTCACCCGCTGGTGCTTTTCGCGCCAGTTCTCGTGCTGACGCGCGACCCGTAGAGGGAACACATCGACGCGGCAGAGCAACGCCGCGCCATTTTTGAGGCGCTTGCGATAGTGGTAGGAGCCGAGCTTCTTCTTCTCGATCTTGCCGACGACGCCTGCCTCTTCTACCGCCTCAACGGCTGCGGTCATGCTGGGTTTAAGGCCCTTCATCGGCCAGCCCTTGGGGATCACCCAGCGGCGCGTGTCGCGCGAGGTGACCAGCATGATTTCCAGCGACTCGCGGATGCGCCAAGGGAGCGCCGCATATTGCACATGCGTCTCGGGGAGCGCGCCGGACTTCTTCGTGGCAATTTTGGTGGGGCTCATTCGAATGATCCGCGCAGCATCAAAAAAGGACGGAGAACGTCGCCGCCATTGGCGCCGCGACGACCTCTGTCGCCATTTAAGCATTCCCGGCGCCAGCACCTAGAGAATAGGGAGGAGCGGACACGAATTGCAGGGCGCGAGAAAGCTTATCGACAGCAAAAGAGAGCCTCGCTCGCGAAAGCTGGGGATTGCGAGCCCCAAGCCCGCCGAGGGGATGCTCGCGCCCGTCGAGATCCTGGTCAGCCCCCCCGCGCAGCGACAACTTCCACTAATGGGTCGTCTTGAATGAACAGGAGGCGCCGCCGCCGGCCATTTCCTTCACTTCCGCCGGATTGATCACGCAATGAAGCTTCACGATCCCCTCATAGATCGAACCGGCGGCGCCGTCGGAAGGAACTCCGTTCTCGATGAGCGTCGCATAGAGCTCATGTGCCTTGCGGCCCTCCAAGGAGGCCTTCGTTCCGCCGAAATCGAGCTCGCAGTCGTGATGGGTCACGTCGACATTGCTCATGCGGCAGGTGACCGCCTCGGCGATCACGGCGATCTTGCCCATGTGCAGAGACGCTTTGGCGTCTCCCTCCAGATATTTCTCGAGCTGCTCTTTCTCCGGCGCCGAGAGGTGCGGCGAGTGGAGTCCGGCGAGCGCAGCGAGCGACAGTTCCGAATTGCCCGCGCACGCGGGCGAGGCGGTCAGAAGCGCAACGAGCATAGCGGCGGAGAGCGGTCTCATGGGGACTCCTTCTCTTTAGAGTGGACGACGCGAAAGCCTCGCGCCTCGGCCTGACATTGCGTGGTTCCGCTCTCTTGGCGTCATCGACCAAAAAAACGGAAGAAGAGCGTCAGCACCACGGAGAGGACGATGCATGACGCGAGGGGAATATAGATTTTGAATCTCTCTCCCGAGATGACAAAGTCGCCGGGCAAACGTCCAAGCCCAAGGCGCTCGCCGACGAGCCATAAAAGGCCGAGCACGATGAGGGTTGCGCCTAAGATGATGAGGAGCTTGGGCACGATTGGTACTCGATGCGCGTCTGTCCGGCGGGTGGAATAGCTGCACCCAAACAGATAGGAGCGCCCAAAGAAGGGGCGAGAGGCCTCAACGAGCGTCAGGCAGGGGGCCGTTGAGCGTTGCGACGCGGAAGGTTTTGTTCAGACGGCTCGGCCGCCGCGCGAAAAGCGCCAGTCGGGTCGCGCGTTCTTGATCAACATCACCTCGGCGACGGATTGCCTCGTGACGAGCCCAAGGAGGCGCCCATCGGCGGCGACGACACCGATGGCAGGCGCTTTGGCGAGCTGCTGCAGCGCTGCATCGAGAGTCTGCTCGGGCGATATCGTCGCGATCTCCCTGTGCGCGAAGGGCGCGACCGGCGAATTGTTGTCGCCGCCGCGGACCGCCTCGACGATGTCGTCGCGGAAAAGCAGGCCTACGAGGCCGCCGGAGGCGTTGACGAGAGGAAAGCTCTCCTGCGAGGTGGCGAGCAATATGTCTACCGCCTCTCCGATCGTCGCCCCGCGCGGGATCGAGACGACGCGCGTCTCCATCGCATCTGCGACCTTCACCTCGTGTGTCGCCTGCTGTACGAAGCTGCTGTGCGCCTCGCCCGCCGCGGCGAAATAGACGAAAAAGGCGATGAAGAGCAGGATCGGATAGCCATAGAGGAGGCCGAAGAAACCGAGCGCGAGAGCGAAGGCTTGGCCAATCTGCGCGGCGATCCGCGTCGCTTTCTCCGTGCCGAGCCACATGGCGAGCACGGCGCGCAGCACGCGCCCCCCGTCCATCGGAAAGGCGGGAATCATGTTGAACAACGCAAGGAACAGGTTCGTCGCGGCGAGCTTTTCGACGAGGCCCAGCGATGGATCCTCGATATGCTGGAGCGTCCCACCCTCGACGGCGCCCGCGATAACCAGCAGTATGGCGGCGATCACGATGTTAACCAGCGGACCCGCGATCGCGATCAGCAATTCCTGGTATGGTTTCTCCGGCATCTTGTCCAGGTCGGCGACGCCGCCGATCGGGAGCAGGGTCACTTGCGTCGAGTGCACGCCGTAGCGCCGCGCCGTCAATATGTGCCCGAATTCGTGCAGCACGACGCAAGCGAAGATCGCCACGATGAAGGCGACGCTTTGCTTCGCAGCCTCGATCCCGCCGCGCTGATAGGCCGCAAAGCCGATCCAGGCGAGAAAGATCAGAAAGGTGATGTGGATGCGCACATAGGTTCCGAAGAACCGCCCAATGGTGATCGACCAGCCCATGACGAAGGCGCTTTCCCATCTGGAGCCGCAACCCGCCCTTCTCATCTAGCTTACGCCGGCGAGCAAGGCGAGGGGCCGATGCGCCAGTAGGAGGCGCGCAACATCCGCGTGAAAACTGTTTGCGCCGGCTGACGAATGGTCGCGGCAAGACGCCTGCCCCCCCGGACTTCTAGTCTCCAACCAGGACTCGCGGGGCGCGCCTCGGCGGAGCTTCAGGCGCATTTAGGCCCAGTGAGTATAAAATTTTCCAGAGTTGACTGCCTCCGCCTCGCGCCTCCAAACATCTGAGACGTTGAAGCGCGCGATCTCGTTTCCGCACGAATCAACGACAATCAGCGCATCGAAGTCGATGATCTGCGGAGCTTTCGGACTGAGCATTTCCAATTCGAAAAAATGTCGGACCTGCTCGACAATGGCGCGTTCGCTGTCCGAGTTCGCGCTCATATTCGCGCAAAGTTTCTACCTTGGCCGAGCCGTCGGCTTGGTCACTAATTCTGACTTCTCTGATTCGATAAGCGCCCATTTTCGGACCCCGTCGCTGCTGTCTCGCAAGCATCAAATTAAGATCGGCCGAAGCCGGGCAAGCGTCAAGTCGGTCAAGATTCGAAGCAAGCCTACTCGAGATCGCGTTTCAATCCCGCCGCCAGGCCAAGCAGGGCCGGCGTTGGCCGCAAGATCAGATAGGTCGGCGTCGAGGCTAGATAGCCGCGCAACCGTCCCTTATCCTCGAACCGCTCTCGAAACGGCGGCCCGAACACCGCTGGCCCAAGCCTCGGCGCGATGCCGCCCGCGATATAGACGCCGCCATGGGCGCCGAGCGTCAGCGCGAGATTGCCGGCGATCGTGCCGAGCATCGCGCAAAACATCGTCACCGCTTCCACCGCGCGCGGGTCCTCTCCCAGGCGGCTTGGTTCGGTGATCTCCGCAGGCGTGAGCGCGGGCGCGGCTTCGCCGGAAAGCTCGCACAGCGCGCCATAAAGATTGACGAGCCCGGGTCCCGAAAGCGCGCGCTCGGCGGAGACATGGCCGAAGCGGGCGCGCAGCCGATCGAGCACCGCGCTTTCGCGAGCGTTAGCCGGGGCGAGGGTGACATGGCCGCCCTCGCCTTCCATCGCGACCGGCCTGCCCTCATTCCAGAGCAATCCACTGACTCCCAGCCCGCTGCCGGGACCGAGGACGCCGATCGCCGCGCCCCCTATCGGCGCGCCAGCGCCGAGCTTGGCGACATCGCCCTCCCGAAGATGGGGAATGGCCAGCGCATTGGCGACGAAGTCGTTGAGCACGCGAAGCCGCTCCAGGCCAAGACGTTCGCCGAGCGCCGCGATCGAAAACGACCAGGGGTGGTTGATCATCGAGACCGCGTCGCCGACGATGGGCGCAGCCACGGCGAGAGCGCCGTGCGTCGGCCGCGCGCCATCCTCTTTGGCGAGATAGGCTTCGATCGCCTCGGCGAGCCAAGCGAAATCAGCGACGGCGCTAGTCCTCGGGGCCGTCATGCTTCCGTCGGGGCCAAGCAGCGCGAAGCGCGCGTTTGTCGCGCCGATGTCGCCGAGAAGGCCGAGCTTGCCAGTTTGCATCGTCGCCGCTCCCTTAGAGCGAATTCCGCAAAAGTTGACAGGCTTTTACGATCAGGATTCGCTCCAACACTTCTTCACCCGGCAGTACATAGGGCGCCCTCTCACGCGAGCGTTGGCTCGCCGGGCTCGAAATTGAGCGCCAGCACCTTCGCCCGGCGCTCGTGGCGGGCCTGCGGTCCGCCGATGCAAAGGACCGCCGTATGCGAAAGCTCCTTGGCGAGGAGGTCGAAGACCGCCTCGCGCGCTTCCGGGCCTACGGCTTCGAGGGCTTCGTCGATGACGACCCAAGCAGGCTCCTGCAGCCGCAGGCGCGCGAAGGCGAGCGCCTGCTGCTCGGGATCGGTCAATTCCTGGTCCCAACGCGACCTTCTGTCGAGGTCGGGCAAGAGACGCCCAAGCCCGAGCCGCATGAGCGAGCGCTCATAGGCTTCTTGTGAGAATTTTTCCGGCGGCGCCGGATAGGCCAGCGCTTCGCGCAGGCTCCCTTCGGGGAAGTAGGGACGTTTGGGCATGAACATCACCGCGCCGCCGCGGGGAAGCGCAATTCTACCCGAGCCCCAGGGCCAGAGGCCGGCCAGGGCGCGAAAAAGACTCGTCTTTCCGGCGCCCGGCGCGCCGACAATCAGCATGCGCTCGCCGGGAGCGAGCTCGACAACGGTCTTGCTTAGTGTGATCGTTCCGTAGGGAAGAAATACCTCCAAATTCTCGATGCGGAATTGATCGTCCGCCGCCGCCTCCACGCCGATGCGGCCCGCGCCCGGCGCGGAGCCGTCCGTTTTGAGGAGCGCCATACGGAAGGCTGCGACGCGATGCAGCGTCGCGCGCCAGTCGGCCAGGGCGCCGGCGTTGTCGATGAACCAGCGCAGTGACTGCTGAACCTGTGTGAAGGCGCCGGCGCTCATCAGCAGACCGCCGAAGGTCAGATTGCCATCGAAGTAGGCTGGCGCCGCCACGATGATCGGCGCGACGATCGTGAACCAGCCGTAACCCGCGGTCACCCAGGTTAGATTTGTCGTCGCGCGCACCAGCCGGCGCAGGATGAGGAGAAGGCCCTCCAATACGAGATCGAGGCGCGCCAGTTCCGTCGCCTCTCCGCGATAGAGCGCGACGTCTTCGACATGCTCGTTCAAATGGACGAGCGAGAAGCGAAGGTTCGATTCGCGCGCGTAATGTTCGGCATTGAGGCCGATCAGGGGCCTGCCGACAAGCCAGCTCGCAGCCGACGCGACGCCGGAATAGATCAACGCGCACCAGACCATGTAGCCGGGAATGACCAAGTGTCGCCCAGCGATGGAAAGGACGACGCCAGCCGAGAGCCCCCAGAGCACGCCGATGAAGCAGATGAGCAGCAGCGCCGCCTGAAGCAGGCCGACGCCGAGATCGGTCGTGAGCTCCGCTAGATGACGCGCGTCCTCGTGAATGCGCTGGTCGGGATTGACGCCAATCTCTCCGGCTTGCGACAGCACAAAGAGGCGTCGCGGCGCGAGCCACTCGGCGTAGAGATCGCGCGTGAAGGCCTCGCGCATCTTCATGCGCAGCATCTGGTTAAGCCAGGTCTGAGCGACATTGAGCACGAGCAGCGCGCCCGCGATCTTTCCGAAGACGCCGAGCTGCGAAAGGAAATCGGTCCAATCTCGCCGCGAGAGCGCGTCGTAAAAGGGCTTGTTCCAAGCGTTGAGCTCTATCTGCCAAAAGGCGGTCGCGGCGATCACGCCCATGAGCCCAATATCGAGCCAGAAAAGGCGGCCCCGGCCGCTCGAGGCGCGCAAAACCTCAAACATCATCGACAATTGCGCGACGAAGGCGCCGAAGCCCTGCTGAACGATTTCGGCCCTTTGCGCCTTCTTTAGCGTCTCTTCCGCCATCGGGCGTGCTCCCTGCTGCAATTCTTTGGATGGTGCGGTCGAATAGCGGCGCGCGGCAATGGTCGCTTGGACGCCCCCCAAGCTATATAGCGGAACGGAGAGCGGTCGGTCGTCGACGGCCCTGCAAAACAACGGCAGATTCGCAATGGACGCGGTCGATCGGCTTTTGTCGCAAATGACGCTCGAGGAGAAGATCGGCCAGCTCAATCTGGTGACGGCCGATCGGGCCGTGACGGGCCCGATGGGCCCTGACGATCTCGAGGCCAATCTTCGCGCGGGACGTATCGGCGGCGTCTTCAATGTCTGGGGCCGCGAGGAGATCACCCGGCTGCAGAAGATCGCCGTCGAGGAAACGCGCCTTGGCGTGCCGCTCCTCATCGCGATGGACGTGCTGCACGGGCAGCACACGATCTTTCCCGTTCCGCTCGCCGAAGCGGGCGCCTTTGACGCCGATCTCTGGGAGCGCACGGCGCGCGCTGCGGCGCGCGAGGCCGCCGCCGACGGCGTCGATCTCACCTTCGCTCCGATGCTCGACGTCGCGCGCGATCCGCGTTGGGGACGGATCGTCGAAAGCCCCGGCGAGGACCCTTGCGTCGGCGCCGCTTTCGCCGCCGCGAAGATCAAGGGCTTTCAGGGCGAGACGCTTTCAGCGCAAGACGCGGTCGGCGCGACGGCCAAGCATTTCTGCGCATACGGGGCGGCGCTCGCCGGGCGGGATTACGCCGCCGCGGATGTTTCCGATCGCGCCTTGCACGAGGTCTATCTGCCGCCCTTTAACGCGGCGCTTCGAGCAGGATGCGTTGCGATCATGGCCGCCTACCCTAGCGTCGCCGGAATCCCCATGACCGCGCACCGCAGGCTGCTCAAGGGACTCTTGCGGGAAAAGCTCGGATTTGAAGGCGTGATCATGAGCGATTACGGGGCGATCGCAGAGCTCATCACGCAAGGCGTCGCCGGGGATCTCGTCGAGGCCGCTGCGCTCGCTCTCGCGGCCGGCGTCGATATGGACATGGTCAGCGGAGCCTATGTGAGCGGCTTGCCGGAGGCCCTGGCGCGAGGACTGGTGGAGGCGGCGCAGATCGACGAAGCCGCGCGGCGCGTGCTGAGGCTCAAACGCGATCTCGGCTTGCTCGACGACCCTTTCCTTCGAGTCGCGGCCGCCGAGGTCTCGAAAGAGCATTTCAAAGGCCTCGCGCTCGAGGCGGCCAGGCGCTCGATCACGCTGCTCGTGAATCGCGGCGTCCTGCCAGTTGCAACGGACGCGCGGCGCATCGCGCTGATCGGTCCGCTCGCCGACGCCGGAGGCGAGATGTTGGGGCCGTGGAGCCTGGCCGCGAGCGGCGAGAGCGGCGTCTCGGTCCGCGAGGGTCTCACGGCGGCGCTCCCGGAATGCGATATCGTCCATTGCCAGGGCGTCGAGATCGAGGGCGGCGACGCCGGCGGGATAGAGGAGGCCTGCCGGCGCTGCGCCGCGGCCGACCTCATTCTGCTTTGCCTCGGCGAAGCAGGCAGGATGAGCGGCGAGGCGGCGAGCCGCGCCGCGCCGGATCTGCCGGGCCGCCAGGCTGCGCTCGCAAAAGCGGTTCTGGCGCTCGGCCCTCCGGTCGTCGTGATCCTCTTCTCCGGTCGCCCGCTCGCGCTGCCCTGGCTCTTCGAGCGCGCGCAGGCTGTGCTTGCGGCCTGGTTCCCCGGCGCGATGGCCGGGACGGCGATCGCCGACATATTGACGGGGCGCTTCAACCCTTGTGCGCGTCTTTCCGTGACCTGGCCGCGGGACGTGGGACAGATCCCGATTTTCTACGCCGAGCGCCCCACCGGCCGCCCGGCCGATCCCAACAATTTTTTCACCAGCAAATATCTCGACGTCCCGGTCGAGCCCCAATTCCCTTTCGGTCACGGGCTCTCGTATGGCGCGGTCGAACTCAACAATTTGCGCGCGAGCGCGGGGGCGTTCGCGATTGATCGCGACCTCGCGCTAAGCATCGAGATCGATGCGACCAATCGAGGCGAGCGCGCGGAGGAGCCGACGGTCTTCCTCTTCATTCGTGATGTCGTGGCGAGCGTGGCGCGCCCGCTCCTCGAGCTCAAGGCTTGGCGGAAGGCGCGGCTCGAGCCAGGCGAAACCAGGACGATCGTCTTTTCGCTCTCACTGGAGGACTTCTCCTTTCCCGGCTTAGACCTCGCGCCATGCTGCGAACCGGGCGTCTTCGAGATTCTGGTTGGAGAGAGCGCGAAACGCGAGACTCTGCTTTCCATCTTCGTAAGAGCAAAGGAAGCTTTTGCGCCCGGCGAGTTTCCGATCCAATCGCGGCGCTGATGGAGCGACATCGCGGGAAACGGATTCCGATCGTCGAGGACGGCCGGCTGATCGGCGTCGTGAGTCGGGCCAATCTGGTCCAAGCGCTGGCGTCAGTCGACCCACGTCGGCGAGACGATAGAGCCGGACAGGGTGATTCGCACGCCATTGCTCTCGCGCCTCGCCCAGCAGCGCTGGACCGACTTCGGCGACAGAAACGTGACCGTCTTGGACGGGGTCGTGCATCTATGGAGCTTCGTCGGCTCCCCGGCCGAACGCGAGGCCCTCGTCGCGCTGGCCGCCGAAAGGCAAGGGGTGAAGCGCGTCGCTGACGAACTGTTCCCCGCTTATTAAGACTTTCCGCGCCCTACCCAAAAGCTCTGCGGAGGGCTACATCAGGCCCGTCTTTTCACTGGACGGAAGCCTCGTGTCGCAACTCTCCGATCTCTGGTTCGAAACCCGCGTCGCCGCGGAGGGACTTAAAGACTATTTTTCCGGCGGGCGGCTGCGTCTCGGGGTCGCGGGGCTTTCCCGCTCCGGCAAGACCGTCTTCATCACCGCCTTCGTGCATCAGCTCACGCGGGCGCTTGCGGCCGGCACGGGCGCAAAGACCCCGCTGCCGCTGCTTCGCGTGCTCGCCGAGAACCGCCTGGACGCCGCGCATCTCGACCCGCAGCCGGACTATAACGTGCCGCGCTTCGCTTACGAGGAGCATCTGGCCGCACTCACGGGACTGGATCGGCATTGGCCGCAGTCGACGCGTCGGATTTCCGAGCTGCGGCTGACGCTCGATTATAGGCGCAAGCCCGGCTCGCTCTTCCACGGCGCAGACCCCACGCGGCTCGACATCGACATCGTCGATTATCCCGGCGAATGGCTCCTCGATCTGCCGCTGCTCGGGAAATCCTACGCGCAGTGGTCGCGCGAGACCTTGGAGGCGTCGAGCGCCGCGGCGCGCGCATCGATCGCCGCCGAATGGCGCGGAGCGAACGCCCTCGCCGATCCTAACTCGCGTTTGCGCGAGCCCGTCGCGCAGCAGCTCGCGCGGCTTTTCACCCAGTATCTGCGCGCGGCGCGCACCGATCGCTACGCGCTCTCGACGTTGCCGCCCGGCCGTTTTCTGATGCCGGGCGATCTCGAGGGTTCGCCGATGCTGACCTTCGCCCCGCTCGACGTGACGGAAGGCGCGCTCTATCCGTCGCGGAGCCTCGCAAGCGAAATGGAGCGGCGCTACGAGGCGTACAAGGCGCAGGTCGTTAAGCCCTTCTTCCGCGATCATTTCGCGCGGCTCGATCGGCAGATCGTGCTCGTCGACGCGCTCGGCGCCTTGAACTCCGGTCCCGCGGCCTTGCGCGACCTGGAGACCGCGCTTGCCGACGTGCTTCTCGCATTCCGTACCGGACGCTCGAATTTCTTCAGCTCGATCTTTCGCCCGAAGATCGACAAGATTCTATTCGCGGCGACCAAGGCCGATCATCTGCACCACACCAATCATGACCGGCTCGAGGCGATCCTGCGTCATCTCACTTCGCGCGCGATGAACCGCGCGCAGGGCGTGGGCGCCAAGATCGACGCGGTCGCGCTGGCCGCAGCGCGCGCGACGCGCGAGGCCACGGTTCGACACGAAGGCGAGGTGCTTCCGGCGATCATTGGAACGCCGGTCGCTGGAGAGCGGATCGGCGCGGAATCCTTCGACGGCGTCGCGGAGGGCGCGATCTTTCCGGGCGAGCTCCCCGCCGATCCGCGAAGAGTTTTTCGCGGCGACGCGCTGGCGTTGAGCGAGGAGGAAGCGGATTTCCGCTTCCTCAAATTCCGGCCGCCCAAAGCGAAGCTCGCTCGCGACGGCGAGTCCTTGCCGCTCCCTCATATCCGGCTCGACCGCGCGCTAGAATTTCTGCTCGGCGATCGGCTGGAGTGAAGTAGCGCGCAAGTCGCAGCCACTCCGAGCGCGGCTTGCGCAGTAGCCGCCAAAAGTCTTGGGCCCCTTCCGCGCGCCGCCGCTTGACGAGCTAGTCCCTCGTCTTATCGCGAAGGCAGAGTATATATTGGCCGTAAGCGACGATCCCTCGAGCCAAGAGAACCCCATGCGCAATCCTCCGCTGCAGCCGATCCGTTTGAAGGATTATGCGCCGCCGGACTTTCTGATCGACAGCGTCGAGCTTCTCTTTTCGCTGCATAAGACGCAAACGCGCGTGCGCTCGCGTCTCGCCTTGCGTCGCAATCCGAAGGGACGATCGGGCGCCCCGCTGGTTCTCGACGGCGATGATCTCACACTCCATAGCGTTTTGCTCGACGGGCGACCGCTCGAGCCGGAAGCGTTCGAATCAGACCCCGAAAGCTTCAAGCTCGCGCAGCCCCCGGAAGGGCCTTTCGTTCTCGAAATCGAGACGCTCATTGATCCGACGGCGAACACCCAGCTCTCCGGACTTTACCGCTCCGGCGCCAACTATTGCACGCAATGCGAGGCGGAGGGCTTCCGCCGAATCACTTACTTTCTCGACCGGCCCGACGCGCTCTCCGTCTACACGACGCGCATCGAAGCTGACAGGAGCGAGGCGCCGCTGCTGCTCAGCAATGGCGACCTCGCCGAGGAAGGCGCGCTCGAGGGCGGTCGCCATTTTGCGGTCTGGCGCGATCCCTATCCGAAGCCCTGCTATCTGTTCGCGCTCGTCGGCGGCGATCTCGGCTCGATCTCGCGGGATTTCACGACCCGCTCGGGCCGCAAGGTGAAGCTCTCGATCTTCGTCGAGCGCGGCAAGGAGCCGCGCGCGGAATATGCGATGGACTCGCTCGTGCGCGCCATGCGCTGGGACGAAGAGATTTTCGGCCGTGAATATGATCTTGACGTCTTTAACGTCGTCGCCGTCTCCGACTTCAACATGGGCGCGATGGAGAACAAGGGCCTCAACATCTTCAACGACAAATATGTGCTGGCCTCGCCGCAGACCGCGACCGACGCAGACTACGCCGCGATCGAGGCCGTCGTCGCTCATGAATATTTTCATAATTGGACCGGCAATCGCATCACCTGCCGCGACTGGTTCCAGCTCTGCCTCAAAGAAGGCCTGACCGTCTATCGCGACCAGGAGTTTTCGGCCGACATGCGCTCGCGCGCGGTCAAGCGCATCAACGACGTGAGGACGCTGCGACTGACGCAGTTCGTCGAGGACGCAGGCCCGCTTGCACACCCCGTCCGACCGGACTCGTACCGCGCGATCGACAACTTTTACACGGCGACCGTCTATGAGAAAGGCGCCGAGATCGTGCGCATGCTGAAAGCGCTGATCGGCGCCGAGGCCTTCGCACGCGGCATGGAGATTTATTTCGCGCGATTTGACGGAACGGCGGCGACCGTCGAGGATTTCCTGTCGTGCTTTGCGGAAGGCTCCAGTCGCGATCTTTCGCAATTCGCGCGCTGGTATTCGCAGGCGGGAACGCCCGTCATCCAGGTCAAGGCGAATCACAATGCGCAATCGCGCGTCTTCTCCTTGACCCTGTCGCAATCGACGCCGCCGACCCCCGGTCAGGAGCAGAAGCTACCGCTCGAAATTCCGATTGCTCTGGCGCTCTTCGACGAGACTGGCAACAAGCTCGCGCTCGAGACGGCGGACGCGAGCGCCGACGAGATCGCGCAAGGGCGCATCGTGCTCTCGGACGCGACGCGGACGCTCAACTTCCCGGGCCTTGCGTCGGCGCCGACAATTTCGCTCTTGCGCGGCTTCTCCGCGCCAGCGCGCCTCGAGCCCGCGCCTTCCGAAGCCGACCTGTTGCGGCTGCTCGCGCATGACGACGATCCCTTCAACCGCTGGCAGGCCTCGCAGAGCCTGGCGCTGTGCTCGATCTTCGCGCGCGTCCGCGGGGAAGCGACGAAGGACGACGCCTTCGCCGAGGCGCTCGGCCGGCTCGTTTCGCAATCGCAGGATCAGGCTTTCACAGCGCTGGCGCTCACCTTTCCAAGCGAAGCCGATCTTTCGCGCGAGCAAGGAGAAAATGTAGATCCCGATGCGCTCCACGCCGCGCGCGACGCGCTGCGGCAGACGATCGGGCGGGCGCTTCGCGATCCTCTCAAGCAGATTTTTGAGCGCGGAGGCGAAAAAGGCGCCTATGCGCCCGACGCGGCGAGCGCGGGGCGGCGAGCGCTGCGCAATGTCGCGCTCGATCTCCTCGCTGTGGGCGACGCGGCGCTTGGGACGGGCCTCGCCAAGTCGCACTTTGACGCGGCGCGCAACATGACCGACCGCCTGGCGGCGCTCGGAACTTTGGCGCTGATCGGCGGATCTGCGCGCGAAGAGTTCCTTCGCGCGCTTTTATGACGAATTCGCCGACGACTCGCTCGTCATCGACAAATGGTTCGCGCTGCAAGCGACCATTCCTGAGCCGGCGACGACGCGGCGCGTCCTGGACCTCATGGCGCACAAGGATTTTTCGCTTTCCAATCCCAATCGCGCCCGTGCTTTGCTCGGCGCTTTCGCCGCCGGCAATCCGACGCGATTCCATGCGCAAGACGGCTCGGGCTATACGCTCTTCATCGACGCGGTCATCGAGATCGACCCAAAGAATCCGCAACTCGCGGCGCGGCTCCTGACAAGTCTGCGCGCCTGGAGGACGCTGGAGCCTGTCCGTCGCGCCCTGGCGGAGGAGGCGCTGCGGAAGGTGGCCGCCGTGCCGACGCTCTCCAGCGACACGAGCGACATCGCGGCGAGAGCGCTGGGCTAGCGCGCTGGCGAGAAACGAACGCCCCTGCGTGAACGAGAGGAATTAGCTCGGCCTGGGGCGTCGCGCTGTCGATGAGGGCGACGTCCTTGCCAGAGCGCCACTCGAGCTCGCCCCCCTGAAGCCAAGCCCGCGATTGACAGGCGCTCCACGCCTGCGCTAGGAGGATGGCTGCTTCGGCGCGGCGGTTTCGCCGCGTTTTTCTTTGGCGCGCCGCGCCGAGGGTCTGAAGCCAAAAAGATCCAAAAAGGTCCAACTGCCAAGAAGCCGGCCGGCGGCGTCAAGCCGTCAGAGCCGGAATCGAACATGAGGAAAAACGATGTTCGCAGTGATCAGGACCGGCGGCAAGCAATATAGCGTGGCCGCCGGAGACATTATCACCGTCATGGCGCTCGAGGGCGCGGCGGGCGACGCCGTCGCTTTCGACGAGGTTCTGCTCGTCTCGAAGGACGGCGCGGCGCAGGTCGGGGCGCCGACGGTCGCGGGCGTGAAGGTTCTGGGCGAGATCGCCGAACAGACCCGCAGCCCAAAGTCGATCGCCTTCAAGAAGCGCCGGCGCCAGAACAGCAAGCGCAAGCGCGGCCATCGCCAGGATTTGACACTCGTCAAAATCACGGCGATCGAAGGCTGAAATCCCCGTCATCCCGCGTGGATAAGTCACGGGTTTTGTGTTTTACTGCCTGCCCGCGTCGCCTCCTTGGGGGCGCTTGAGGCGTAGGCTGAAGAGGTTGGAGAAGAACAATGGCGCATAAGAAGGCGGGCGGCTCCTCCCGCAACGGCCGCGACTCGGACGGCCGTCGCCTCGGCGTGAAAAAATTCGGCGGCGAATCGGTCGTCGGCGGCAACATCATCATTCGCCAGCGCGGCACCAAGGTCCATCCCGGCCGCAATGTCGGCATGGGCAAGGATCATACGATTTTTGCGCTCTGTAGCGGCAAGGTCGTGTTCAAGGCCGACCGCGACCGCATGAGCGTCAGCGTATTGGCCGACGCCGCGGCCGAATAGGCGGAAGTCTCGAAGAGAAGACGTTCCGCCGGCCCCTACCCCCGGCGGACGTTTGGGATTTTCGTAAACCTTAAAGAAATCCCAAAGCTTGAGAGCAAAGCTCCTGGCGTAGTCCGAAAAAAGGCCCGTCAAAAGGCCTCGGGGAACGGAAAGCCAACCGCTTTTTCGTGTCCGAACCGCTTCGGTTCCTGCTTGGAGCGAGTAGATGTTCCCCGAGATCACGCGCGACGACATTTTCCGGGTCGAGACGCAGCGGCTATGGCTGCGCTGGCCGCGCGCCGCCGACGCCGAATCGATCGCGCGGTTTTGCAACGATCCCGAGGTCGCCCTGAAGACGACCACGATTCCCTTCCCCTATTCGCAGAGCGACGCGGAGCGTTTCGTGTTGCGCACGCGCTCAGAGAACGCGGAGGGCTCGGCGCTGCATCTGGCGCTGGCGCAAAAGCGCCAGCCGAATGAGCCGATCGGCATGATCTCGCTGATGGGCGCCGAAACCCGCGGGCGAGGGCAAGCTCGGCTTCGTGCTAGCCCGCGACGCCTGGGGCCGGGGCCTCATGACCGAGGCGGCGCGCGCCTTCATCGATATCGTCCTCAATATCACGAGCCTCGACCATGTCGTTTCTTCCGCCCTGCCCGACAATGCGGCGTCGCTGCGGGTGCAGGAGAAGCTCGGCTTCGTCGTCACCGGCGAGAAGACGACCGACGCCCCCGCGCGCGGGGGCGCGCTGCGGATGACCGCGACGCTGTTGAAGCGCGGCGCGGCGCATGCGCCCTACGGCGCGCTGCCGGCGCGGCGCGCGACCTCGTGAGCCGATCGCGATGAAGTTCCTCGATCAGGCCAAGGTCCATGTGCGCTCGGGCGACGGCGGCGCCGGCTGCGTCTCGTTTCGGCGGGAGAAATTCATCGAGTTCGGCGGGCCCGACGGCGGCGACGGCGGACGCGGCGGCGATGTCGTCGCGGAATGCGTCGACGGGCTCAACACGCTGATCGACTTTCGCTATCAGCAGCACTTCAAGGCCAAGACCGGGGGGCACGGCATGGGCAAGAACCGCGCCGGAGCGCGCGGCGCCGATGCGGTGCTCAAAGTCCCGGTCGGCACGCAAATCTTCGTCGAGGACGAGGAGGAGCCGATCGCCGATCTGACCGAGGTCGGTCAGCGCGTCGCCATCTGCCGCGGCGGCAATGGCGGCTTCGGCAACGCCCATTTCACCAGTTCGACCAATCGCGCGCCGCGCCGCGCCAATCCCGGCCAGCCCGGCGAGGAGCGCGCGATCACGCTGCGCCTGAAGCTCATCGCCGATGCGGGGCTGATCGGCTTGCCCAACGCGGGAAAATCGACGTTTCTCTCCCGCGTTACGGCGGCGAGGCCAAAGATCGCCGACTATCCCTTCACGACGCTCTATCCCGGCCTCGGCGTCGTCAGCCTCGACGGACGCGAGTTCGTGCTCGCCGACATTCCCGGCCTGATCGAGGGCGCGCACGAGGGGCGCGGATTGGGCGACCGCTTCCTCGGCCACGTCGAGCGCTGCCGCGTGCTGCTGCATCTCGTCGACGCGACCGGCGAGCACGCCGGCAAGGCTTACAAGACCGTGCGGGGAGAGCTCGAGGCCTATGGCGGCGGGCTGGACGTGAAGCCCGAGATCGTCGCGCTCTCCAAGACCGACGCGGTCGATGCGGACTATCTCAAGAAGCAGCGCGAGCGGCTGATGCGCGCGATCCGCTCCGCCGGTCCTGAGACTGAGGAGAGGCCCACAAAGCCGCTTCTCCTCTCGGCGACGAGCGGGGATGGCGTGAGCGAGGCGCTACGCGCGCTCCAGCGCGAGATCGACGCGAAGCGCGCCGAAGTCGAGGCGACGCAGGAAGCGCCGGCCTGGCGGCCCTGAAGCGGATCTTGCGCGGCGTCACCAGCGCAGAAGGGCGGCGCCCCAGGTAAAGCCGCCGCCGACCGCCTCCAGCATCACGAGCTGGCCGGGCTTGATGCGTCCGTCGCCCACGGCCACGGAAAGCGCGAGCGGCACGGAAGCCGCTGACGTGTTGCCGTGATCCTGAACGGTCACGACCACCTTCTCGGGGGCGATGCCGAGCTTTTGCGCCGACATGTCGATGATGCGGCGATTGGCTTGGTGCGGCACGAACCAATCGAGATCCTCGGCTGTCAATCCCGTCGCCTCGAAGGCGTCCTTGACGACGCCGGTCACCTGGCCGACCGCGAAGCGAAAGACTTCCTTGCCCTCCATGCGCAGATGCCCCACCGTCTGGGTCGAGGAGGGGCCGCCGTCCACGTAGAGCTTGGCTCGATGGCGACCGTCCGAGCGGATTTGCGTGGTCAAGACGCCGCGATCGTGATTGTCGCCGCGACCCGGAACCGCTTCGAGCACGATCGCGCCCGCCCCGTCTCCGAACAACACGCATGTCGAGCGGTCGGTCCAATCGAGAATGCGTGAAAAGGTCTCGGCCCCGATCACCAGCGCACGTCGATGCGAGCCGGAGCGAAGAAATTTGTCGGCCGTGGTGACAGCGAAGACGAAGCCGGCGCAAACCGCCTGCAGATCGAAGGCGGCGCCATGGGTGATACCCAACCCAGCCTGGATTTGGGTCGCAGTGGAGGGAAAAGTGAGGTCCGGCGTCGAGGTTGCGACGATGATGAGGTCGATGTCCTCGGGCGCGAGCCCGGCCTGCGCGAGCGCGGCGCGCGCCGCTTTCGTCCCAAGCGTCGAGGTCGTCTCACCCTCCCCGGCGATGTGGCGCCTTTTGATGCCGGTGCGTTGGACGATCCAGTCGTCGCTCGTCTCGACGATCCGCGCGAGGTCGTCATTGGTGACCGCTTTTTCGGGCAGCGCGCTGCCGACGCCCCGCACAACCGAGCGCAAAATCCCGTCCTTGATTGTCACTTCGCTGCTTCCTGCGGCTCGGCCGCTTTTTCGCCGCCTCTTCCCTCAACGAGCGTGGCGGCCTGGCGAATTCGCGCCAGCAGGTCCTGCCCGACCATCTCGCACCCCACCTCTATGGCGCGCGCGAAGCCGAAGGCGTCGGCGCCGCCGTGGCTCTTGATCACGACGCCTTCCAGTCCCAGGAACACCGCGCCATTGACCCGACGCGGATCCATTTTCGTCTTCAGCTCCACGAAAGCCGAGCGAGCGATCCAGGCGCCGAGCTTAGTGATGAGCGACCGTCCCAACGCCTCGCGCAGCAGCGCGGCGAATTGCTTCGCCGTGCCCTCTGCCGTCTTTATCGCGATATTGCCCGAAAAACCCTCGGTCACGACGACGTCGACCTCTCCTACGCCGATGCGGTCGCCTTCGATGAAGCCCCGATAATCGAGCATGGGCAACTCGAGCTCTTTTAGGATTCTCGACGCTTCCTTGACTTGGTCGACGCCCTTGATCTCCTCGACGCCGATATTGAGCAGACCGACGCGAGGACATTCGACGTTGAGCATGATGCGCGCCATGGCGGCGCCCATGATCGCGAGATTAACGAGATGCACGGCGTCGCCGCCCATGGCGGCGCCCACGTCGAGAACGACGGAATGGCCGCGCAGCGTCGGCCACAGGCAAGCGAGCGCCGGCCGGTCGATCTGCGACATGGTCTTCAGGCAAATCGTCGCCATAGCCATCAGCGCGCCGGTGTTGCCGGCGGAAACGGCCACATCCGCGTCGCCTTTCTTCACCGCCTCGATCGCCATCCACATGGAGGAGACGCGCCGTCCCTGACGTAAAGCGACGCTCGGCTTCACATCCATGCCGATCGACACGTCTGCCGGCACAATGCGCGCGCGTGCGGCGAGCTTGGGATATTTGGCGAGCTCCGCAGCGATGATCGTCTCGTCGCCAAAGAGCAGGAACTCGCTGTTCTCGTGCGTTTCGAGGGCGCGGGCGGCGCCGTCGAGCGTGACGGAGGGGCCGATGTCTCCGCCCATCGCGTCGACCGCGATCCGAACTGCGTTCCCCATCGTCTTGATCCGTGCCCCGCGGCGGCGCCGCATAGTGCTGTCGCTACGTCATAGGCCGCCGGGAAGACGGCGCGTTGACGCTTTATCGTCGCGTTGAAGCCGGACGCCGCGCCGTTTGTCGGCGCGTGCTTCCTTTTCGCGGGTCAATTGCCATTTGGCGGCAGCCGGCGCAAGTGACTCCTCTCGGCGATGCGGCGCGCGCCCTCATTCGCCGTCCGCGCCGGTCCCCCACTTCGACAGGGCGGAGAAGGGGCTTCCTTCAGGGACGGCCGGCGCCGGCTCCTCGAATGCCGCGCCGGGCTTGCGCGGATAGGGATCGAGCGCGAGGGTAAGAAATTCTCCTGCCAGCGCGCCGAGATCGACGACGCCGCCGATCAACGGATCGGGCCCGTCCTCCTCGATATCCAGCGCCTCCTCGGCGGAGAGCGGCTCGCGCCGGCCGTGAGACGGGTGTTCCTGCGTCTGCGGAGCGTAGCGCACGGAGACGGGCTCCTCAAGAACGGCGCCGAACTCCTCGAGCGTCACCACGCAGGTTTGACGAACGGCGGCGCGCACGACGCCCCGGACCTTGAGGCCGTCCCGCCCGAATCGCCCGACGTGGAGGGGCGCCTCGAGCCACGAAACGCCGACGAGGGCGTTCTCCCGGGCGAGCGCCGCGCATTCGGCCTCGCTTGCGCGAATTACGACGTCGAGCCCTTCCGCCGGGACGCTCGCCGCCGCCAACGGCCTCGACAAGGGAGGCGCGTCGGCGCGGCGATCCGTCCTGGAATTTTCTCTCTGCTTTGCAATTTTCGTCACGGCTCTTCCCGCCTGCGCCGGTCTCGCCCCGTCTTCGCCACAAATTAGAGCGATCTCCAGTCAGGCGCCAGCCGTCCCTGCGGGCCGGCAGGAGCCGGCTTGCTTTCGCCCAGCGTCGCGTCTACGCCACACGGCGAAGCCTCCGGAAGATGCGGCCTTCCGCCACGAAGTCCCGTCGCTCGGACGCACCCTTAGTTTTTGAAGCGGAGATCCTCATGGCGCTCGCCCTGCCCATCGTTTCCCGATCCCCGTCGCGGCGCGCCGCGATGGCCCGGCTGGCGATCGCCCTGGCGCTCGCGGCGCCGCTCGGCGGGTGTCTCGGATATGACGGCGTCATCAACCGCGGCGCGGTTTACGAAGTGCGGAAGGTCGAGCAGGTCAAGCCCGGCATGCCGGCTCAGCAGGTTCTCGCCACTCTGGGCACGCCCTCGACGACCTCCACTATCGGCGGCGAGGCTTGGTACTATGTGAGCCAGCGCTCGGAGCGCTCGCTCGCCTTCATGCCCGAGCATATCGTCGATCAGCACGTCCTCGCCGTCTATTTCGACAAAGCGAAGAAGGTCCAGCGCCTGGCGGATTACAGCCTGGAGGACGGCAAGGTCATCGACTTCCAGACCCGCGCCACGCCGAGCGCGGGCTCCGAAACGAATCTCGTGAGAAGCATGCTGTCCGCGGCTTCCAGCGTTTCGGGCATGCTGCCCTTCTGACCCGATTCCCGCACCACCGATCGTAGCGGCATTGTGGCGCGCGCGGGGCAAGCGCGCGCGCGCCTGCGTTTTTCCGCGCCTGCTCTAAGACAAGCCGACACCGCTAAGGCCTAGCCCTGCCTTGATTATGGCGCGCCCGAGGCGACGCCCGTCGATTTTTCGCCCCGAGGGCGCGTTAACCTCCGATTCACCCTAAAACGAAAAACGAGGCACGACGCATGAGCCTATTCGAGGCCTATTGGTCTTACTCATACGCCGACGTTTTTGAGCAGCCGGAACGCAAGGTTTCGCCGCTCGAACGCTTTTCCCACTGGATCGCCTTCCCGCGCAGCAAGGCGAAGCTCGCCCCGGCCACGCGCGCGCTCTCTGTGGCGGGGCTGCTCGCCACGGCGATCTTCGTTGCGGCCGGCGCGCCGCATTCGGAAATCGAAAAGCGCACGAGTTTGCGTAGCGCACACGCGCCCTCTCCGGTTCTGTCGCTGGCGAATGCGGACGATTTTCCGCTCGACGCCGATTTCTCGCTCGAGACGGCCGCGCAGACTTGGGAACGCCGGCTCTTCGCCAAGGCGGAGCCCTATGATCCCGAATTAATGCGCTTCGGAACCCAGAAGGTGCAGCGCTCGATCGTCGAACGCGTCGTGAAAGCGGCGGCGGAAACCGGCTCGGATCCGGCGCTGCTGCTCAGCATCGCCGACAAGGAATCAAGCTTCATCCTGAAAGCCAAGGCGAGCACCTCGTCGGCGAGCGGACTTTTCCAGTTCATCGATTCCACCTGGATGACCGCGATGAAGGCGTTCGGCGGGCGCCATCTCCAGCAGGAGGCGAAGGCTCCGCAAGCTGAGGGGGGAGCGAAACCCGCGGTCGCCGCGACGTCGCGCGCCGAGCTCCTGAAGCTGCGCAACGACCCCTATCTCTCGGCGGTGCTCGCCGCCGAAATCCTGAAGCACGAAGGGGCGAAAATCTCGGAGGAGATTGGCCGGACGCTCACAGCCGGCGAGACCTATCTGATTCACTTCCTTGGTCCCGACGACGCACGACGCTTCATGGCCAAGATGGACCAGGACCCCCAGGCGCCGGCGGCCAAGCTCCTGCCGAGGCCGGCGCGGGCCAATCGGTCGATCTTCTTTGCGAGCCTCAACGGGCGGCTGAAGGCGAAATCGCTGCGCGAGGTGCATGACGCCTTCGAGGCCATGATGATGGCGCGGGTCGACCGCTTCCGCGACGCGGAGGCTCGCGTGCCGGACGCCATCGCAGCGGCGAACCCCGCCGGCGCCACGGCCTACGTCGACGACAAGTAGCGCAAAGTGGAGACCGGTTTCCGATCCATCTGGATCGGAAACCGGTCTCATTTTCTTTTTTGGCGCGTTTCTTAAGCCAAACCGACATCCGCTTCGGCATAAGACGCTATCGCCTGCAGGCCGCGCCGAGCATCAGCTCGAGATTTTGGACCGCGGCGCCGGAGGCGCCCTTGCCGAGATTGTCAAGCCTGGCGACAAGCGCCGCCTGACGCTTCGTCTCATTGGCGAAGAGGAAGAGCTCCATCTCGTCCGAGCCATTGAGCGCGGTCGCGTCGAGCCGCTCGCCCGGAACAGGGCGCGGCTTCACCCATTGCGCGCCGGCATAATGGCGTGTGAGCGCGGCCTCCAAGTCCGCGGCCTTGGGGCGCCCCGGCAGCGCGTCGAGCCACAGCGGGATCGAGACGAGCATTCCCTGTCTGAAATTCCCGACGGAGGGAACGAAGAGCGGAGCCCGCGCGAGGCCCGAATGGGCGGCGATCTCCGACAGGTGCTTATGCTCCAAGTCCAGCGCATAGAGCTCGAAGGCCGGCGCGGTCCCCGCCTCATAGGCTTCGATCATCTTTTTGCCGCCGCCCGAATAGCCGGAAACCGCGTTGATCGTCAGCGGCGCGTCGCACGCGATGAGGCCGGCGGCGATGAGCGGCGCGAGCAGCGCGATTGCGCCGGTTGCATAGCAGCCGGGATTGGCGACGCGCCGCGCGGCCGCGATTTTCTGCGGCTGATCCTGAGCAAGCTCGGCGAAGCCATAGACCCAGCCCGGCGCGACGCGATGCGCGGTCGAGGCGTCGAGCAAGCGCGGCGCTTTATCGCCGAGCGTATCGCAAAGCGCGGCGACCTCTCGCGCGGCGTCGTCGGGGAGACACAGGATCGCGAGATCGACGTCAGCGAGCAGCATGCGTTTGGCTTGCGGGTCCTTGCGATGCTCCGGCGCGATCGAGACGATCTCGATCGCCTTATGTCCGGCGAGCCGCTCGCGGATTTCCAGCCCCGTCGTGCCGGAGTCGCCGTCGATGAAGATCCTGGCCATTGTCGCAGCCTTGCGTGGGAAGGATGGTGAGGGGAATGGGGCGAGCGGCGGGGCTTGTCAATGCGTGGGGCTCTGGACAGCTCGTGCCCTTCGCTCGCGCCGTCAATGCCGACCGCGATCCCACGAGCTCGGCCGCGACAAGCCATTTGCGGGCGAGCGGAGGGCTGAAAGAATAACCCCAGCGACACCGCCGGGGCGCCTTTTCAAGCGGCGCGTCCATCCTGTTGGCCACCCCAGATGCTCGAGCCCGGCGGCTCCGCGGCGGCGGCGCAAGGAAAACCAAACCCGACCGCGGTCGCCGCAAACAGCATCGCCGCCAGCTTCCACAGGTGCCCCGGGGCGCTGCCCGAACGGAAACTATTCGACATCGATCCCTCCCCCAGGTTAAGCGCCCGCTTTTCCAAGCGGCTTGAGCAGATTGGTCGAAATCTCGCATTCCCGCGTTGCGCAAACGCACACGCCGTCGAGACAAACGGTTTTGCGGGGCGCGGCTGCTCAGCCCCGGCCGCGATAGCTGCGATACCAATCGACAAAGGCCGAGACGCCTTCCTCGACGCCGGTCGATGGCCGATATCCTGTAAGCCGCTCCAAGAGTGCGCAGTCCGCGTACGTCTGCGGCGCGTCGCCCTTCTGCATGTCGAGATAGTTGCGAATGGCTTTCTTGCCGAGCTTCTTCTCGACGACTGCGATGAATTCCATGAGCGGCACGGGCTCGCCGCGGCCGATGTTCACGATCCTATAGGGCGCCCAGGGCGAGACGCTGGCGTCGTCCGTCTCGCGCGCCGGCGGCCGATCGATGAGGCGCGCGACGGCTTCGACCAGATCACCGATATAGGTGAAGTCGCGCGACATCGCGCCGTGATTATAGATGTCGATCGGACGATCGTTCTCGATCGCCTCGACGAATTTGAACAGCGCCATGTCGGGGCGTCCCCACGGCCCGTAGACGGTGAAGAAGCGAAACATCGTCGTCGGGATCGACCATAAATGCGCATAGCTGTGCGCCATCGCTTCGTTGGCCTTCTTCGTCGCGGCGTAGAGCGAGAGCGGATGGTCGGCCTTGTCGCTCTCGTGGAAAGGGACCTCGAGATTGCCGCCATAGACGGAGCTCGTCGAAGCGATCAGAAGATGGCGCGGCGCATGGCGCCGCGCCATCTCCAGAATATTGAAGCAGCCGACGAGATTGGAGTCGACATAGGCGCGCGGGTTTTCGAGGCTGTAGCGCACCCCGGCCTGCGCCGCGAGATGCACGATGACGTGGGGCGCGGCGGCATCAACTGCTCGCTCAAGCGCCGGCATGTCCTCGAGCATGGCGACGTCGATGCGAAAGTTGGGCGAGTCCTCGAGGATCGCCAAACGCGCTTTTTTGAGCGCCACGTCGTAATAGGGCGTCACGCCGTCATAGCCGAAGACGAGATGGCCCCGATCGAGCAGCAGTCTGGATAGGTGGAAGCCGACGAAGCCGGCGGCGCCCGTCAGGAATATCCGCATCCCGCCCCTGGGGTTGGCCTTTCGCCGCGCGCGGCGGTCCGTTCTTCGCCGATGCTTCGCCGGCCTGTCAAGCCGATGTGGGGACCCAACTACATCTCGGCGGCGCCGCGTTTCCGCGGCGCGTCAGGTTTGACAATGACAAATCCGCTCCCATGACCTAGTCTCTCATGCTCGGAGCTCCCCGGCCGGCCCGCATCGGGGCGCCCGCGTCGACTTGTCGACGGATCCGCGCCGCCCTACCCGACCGGCGCCGCTCAAACTGCAGAGACCTCATGCGCCTCGCCGCCGCCCTCCTGCTTGCGCTTTTGACGCCGGCCGTGGCCGGCGATCTCAACGACTATCCGACCGTGGCCCGCGCCGATTACGTCTTCGCCTGCATGAAGGCCAATGGCGAGACGCGGCAGGCGCTCGAGCAGTGCTCCTGCTCAATCGACATCATCGCGACGATCCTTCCATATGACCGCTACGTCGCGGGCGAGACGGTCGCGAGCATCAATCAGCAGGCGGGGCAGATCGGCAATATGTTCCGCAACACCGCGGTCGTGCGCGACGCGCTCGATGAGCTGCGCCGTGCGCAGGCCGAAGCTCAGGTGCGTTGCTTCTAAACTGAGGCGAGGGAA
The DNA here is from genome assembly GCA_963829075.1 of uncultured Alphaproteobacteria bacterium. Taxonomy (GTDB): domain Bacteria; phylum Pseudomonadota; class Alphaproteobacteria; order Rhizobiales; family Beijerinckiaceae; genus Methylocystis. The sequence goes on from CAWHHH010000005.1 coordinate 92,252, forward strand.
GCGGGCGAACGCACTGAAATGAGCGAAGCATACGATCTCTTGATTATCGGCGCGGGGCCCGGCGGTTACGTCGCGGCGATCCGCGCCGCGCAGCTCGGCTTGCGCACCGCCGTGGTCGAACGCGAGCATCTCGGCGGCATATGCCTCAACTGGGGCTGCATTCCCACGAAGGCGCTGCTGCGCTCCGCCGAAGTCTTTCGCCTCGCCGGCTCCGGAGAGGAATTCGGCGTCTCGAGCAACGCGCCCGCCGCGGACATCGCCAAGATGGTCACGCGCTCGCGCGAGGTTTCCGGCCGCCTCAACGCCGGCGTCGCGTTCCTGCTCAAGAAGAACAAGGTCGACGTGATCTTCGGCGAGGCCAAGCTTTTGGGCGCGGGCTCCATCGAGGTCGCGCCGAGCGCCAAGCCCCCCGTCCTGCCGCAGGCGCCGCCGCCAAAGGGGGTGCTGGGGCCGGGCCGTTATCAGGCCCGCCATGTCATCATCGCGACCGGCGCACGACCGCGCGTCCTGGAGGGACTGGAGCCCGACGGCGACCGCATCTGGACCTATTTCGAGGCGATGAAGCCGCAGCGTCTTCCCGCCTCGCTTCTCATCGTCGGCGCCGGCGCGATCGGCGTCGAATTCGCGTTCTTCTATCGGGCGCTGGGCGTGAATGTGACGCTCGTCGAAGCCCTACCGCAAATTCTCCCTTCCGAAGACGCCGAAATCGCCGCCTTGGCGAGAAAAAGTTTTGAGCGGCAGGGAATCGAGATTTTGACCGCGACGAGCGTCGCTGGGCTCGAGAGAGAGGCGGAGGCGCTGCGCGCTACCTTGCGCGGGGCGAATGGCGCGACCAGGGAGGTCGCGGCTGAGCGTCTTCTTTCTGCGGTTGGCGTTTCAGCCAATGTCGAGGGATTGGGACTCGAGGCGCTGGGCGTTCGGATCGAGAAGGGGGTGGTCGCGACCGACGGCATCGGTCGCACCAGCGTTCCTGGAATATATGCGATCGGGGACGTCGCCGGCGCCCCGATGCTCGCGCACAAGGCCGAACATGAAGGCGTCGCCTGTGTCGAAGCGATCGCCGGGGTGGCGACGCATGCGCTGGATAAGAGCCGCATTCCCGGCTGCGTTTACACGAGCCCGCAGATCGCTTCGGTCGGCCTCACCGAGGCGAAGGCGCAGGAATGCGGGCTTCCGCTCAAGATCGGACGCTTTCCAATGCGAGCCAACGGCAAGGCCATCGCGCTCGGAGAAACGGAAGGACTCGTCAAGACGATCTTCGATTCAAAATCGGGAGGGCTGCTCGGCGCGCATCTCTTCGGACCCGAGGCGACCGAGCTCATCCAAGGCTTCGTCATTGCGATGAATCTCGAGACGACCGAGGAGGAGTTGATGCGCAGCATCTTCCCACATCCGACGCTCTCGGAGACCATGCACGAGAGCGTGCTCGACGCTTTTGGACGCGCAATTCACATCTGAGCTCGGGCGGAAGTGCAGTTTCGCCTCGCCCAGCGCCGCTTTCAGTCACAGTTTCAGCCCTTATATTGCGTCAGGCAGTCCGACTCTCTCTCGGGCTTTTGATAATGGCTCGGCCCGTCAGCGCCGAGCAGAGTCTTGAAAAAGGAGAGCTGGTCGAGCGTGCGGCGAATCTTGAGGACTCGTCCGTCGATCTGGCAACCCAGAATCGCATTGACATGCCAGACATGCGACAGCCCGGCGCGTGCGCTCAGAACATGTGTGCGCCGGGCCTCCGCCTTCTGGGGTTCCTGACTAGTGATCGCCTGATCGATCTCATTCTTCACCTGAGCATAACAATTGTTGAGCGTCGCGAAGAGATAGACGGCGGAGTGAGAGGTCGTCAGCTCCAACTTCTGTCCTTCCCCCAATTTGGTGCAGTCCTCGCGGGAGGCTTTTTGCATCGCATTGTCGATCTCGACGCCGAAAGGCGAGTTGACATAAAATTTCATTTGCGACATGAAATTCGTGAAGTTCACTTCCCAAGCCTTGTTCGCGGCGAGCGCGCGCTGATTGGCCGCGTCCCAACTTTCCCGGCCGACGCTCTGATGGTCTATGAGGTCGGCGAGTTGCAGGAGAGCGGAATATCGCTCATTAGTAAGCGTCGCGACCCTCGAGCCGATCGACAGAGCATTCTGCATGTCGGCGTTTACCCGCGCATTCCGGTTTTCATTGCTCCAGCTGCGCTGCTGGAAATAGGCGCCGATCAGCGAACCGATGAGCGGGACCATAACGACGCCGCCAAGCCCATAAAGCAGTTCTTTGGCGAGCGACTCTCGCTGCGGCGCGGTCTTTGGCTCCTCGCTCTTGTTCTCCACCATGACGCTGGCAATCCAATCGGGTCGCAAAGAGGGGGAGCATTCAGGGGCGATGCGCTCTCATTCATCGTCGCAAGAGAAAATCTAAGCGGGGGACGTTGGTTCCGTCAAGACGGGGCTCGAGGCGGGCAGGCTCGGATGCGAGCCGGATTCATGCAGTCGCGGTCTGATCTCTCGCTCTTGCGATCTTACGCTGGCGGCGCTAACGCTTGCCGCGTTTGCGGACGTGGCGAAATGGTAGACGCAGCAGACTTCAATTGGAGCGCCCGCGGGGAAATCCGCGGCGTGGAACCGCCCAAATTCGGGGAAAGCTACAGGCGGAAAGCCCATGCCAATCCCGAGCCAAGCCGCGGCGCGCCGCGGAAGGTGTAGAGACTAGACGGGGGGCGCCTAAAGCCGTCATCGGCCATGGCGAAGGGATAGTCCAGACCACGAACGCTTGGGAGAGCGGCGGCGAAAGCCGAAGTGGCAAGAAAATCTGCTTCTCGAACAGGGAGTGCGGGTTCGAGTCCCGCCGTCCGCACCAAGATCCTCAGGAACCCGGATGAGAGGCCGACCCTCTGCGCCAAGGCAGAGGGTATTCAGCGCGGCCAAGATGCGTGTCGCGAAATCCCGTGGGATATTTGAGGCCAAAACCCAAAGCGCGGTCAAAGCCGATATGCGCAATTTGAATGAGCGCAATTTGGATTAGCAGTGGCCTGGCCGAAATGAAGCCGAGCACGGCGAGCACGAGCGGCACGAAAGTTACATGCAAACAATTATAGGCGACCGCGCCCAGGCGCGGCCCCGCGAGATAAAATAGCATGGAGAGATCGGGCGCGAAGAACAGCGCGGCGAAGAGCGCCCAGCCGCCGCCGAAGCGGCTGTATGCGAATATCGCCACGCCCGAAAGGGCGGCGCCCTCCATGGCGAGCAGAACTCTGGTCCAATCGGGCGCCGTTTCCGACGCCCCGATCGACTCCCGCCTCATGCCGCCTCTTCCTCGGTCTGCGCAGGTCCGGAGTCCTGGCCTTTGGCGCTTTCGTCGCGCTCGACGAATTCGATCACCGCAAGCGGCGCATTGTCGCCGTAGCGGAATCCGGCCTTCAGCACGCGCGTATAGCCGCCCGGGCGGTCCTTGTAGCGGGGTCCAAGCACGTCGAAGAGCTTCTTGACGAGCAAAGGATCACGCAGCTGTGCGATCGCCTGGCGGCGCGCATGCAGATCGCCGCGCTTGCCGAGCGTGACGAGCTTCTCGACGATCGGCCGAAGGTCCTTGGCCTTGTAAAGGGTTGTGACGATCTGCTCGTGCTTGATGAGAGCCTGAGCGAGATTGACGAACATCGCCTTGCGATGCTCGTGCGTGCGCCCGAAGCGGCGCTTGGCGTTACGATGATACATTGGCTCTCTCCGTTCTTTGCGGCCGCCGTGCCAAGGTACGGCCGTCGTTATGAAACGAGTAGCGAAGGGTCTCCACTCGCTACTCGCTACTCTCAACCCGCTCAGTAGTGCTCTTCAAACCGCTTGGCGAGATCGTCAATGTTCTCAGGCGGCCAGCCGGGCACCTCCATGCCGAGATGCAGGCCCATCTGCGCGAGAACTTCCTTAATTTCATTCAGCGACTTACGCCCGAAGTTCGGCGTGCGCAGCATTTCCGCCTCGGACTTCTGGATGAGATCGCCGATATAGACGATGTTGTCGTTCTTCAGGCAGTTCGCGGAGCGCACTGACAGCTCGAGCTCCTCGACCTTCTTCAGGAGCGCCGGATTGAAGGCTAGCTGCGGGATCGAGGGCGCCGCTTCCTCGCGGCGCGGCTCCTCGAAATTGACGAAGACGTTGAGCTGATCCTGCAGGATGCGCGCGGCGTAGGCGAGCGCGTCCTCCGGGCTCACCGAACGATTGGTCTCGATCGCGAGCGTCAGCTTGTCGTAATCGAGCACCTGGCCTTCACGCGTGTTCTCGACGCGATAGCTGACCTTCTTGACCGGCGAGTAGAGGCTGTCGATCGGAATGAAGCCGATCGGCGCATCCTCGGCGCGGTTGCGCTCGGCGGGGACATAACCTTTGCCCGTATTGATCGTGAACTCGACCCTAATCTCCGCGCCTTCGTCTAGCGTGCAGATCGCCAGGTCGGGATTGAGAATTTGGACGTCGCCGGTCGTCTGAATGTCGCCAGCTGTGACGACGCCCGGCCCCTGTTTTTTCAGGGCGAGACGCTTCGGGCCTTCGCCCTGATATTTTACGGCGATGTCCTTGATGTTGAGCACGATGTCGGTCACGTCCTCGCGCACGCCCGGGATCGAGGAGAACTCGTGCAGAACTCCGTCGATGTGAATCGAGGTGATGGCGGCGCCTTGCAGCGACGAGAGCAAAATGCGGCGCAGCGAATTGCCAAGCGTCTGGCCGAAGCCGCGCTCCAGGGGCTCCGCTATCGCAGTGGCCTCGCGCCGCGGGTCGTCCCCGGGAATGACGACCAGCTTGTTTGGCCGAATGAGTTCCTGCCAATTTTTCTGGATGCTCACTTTTGGCGCCTTTCGGAGTGGCGAGGACTTATAGAACGAGGAACGGCACGCGAAGCGCGGGGCGGCTCTTGTGGTTCGAGCGCGCGCGCCCGGTCACACACGCCTTCGCTTGCGCGGGCGGCAGCCATTATGGGGAATGGGCGTCACGTCGCGGATGGACGTCACCGTGAACCCTGCAGCCTGAAGCGCGCGCAGCGCCGACTCGCGACCCGAACCCGGCCCGGAAACCTCGACCTCGAGGGAGCGGACGCCATGCTCACCGGCTTTGCGCGCCGCGTCCTCGGCCGCCATCTGCGCCGCGTAGGGCGTCGATTTGCGCGAGCCTTTGAAGCCCATCGTGCCGGCCGACGACCAGGACACGGTGTTGCCCTGCGCGTCGGTGATGGTGATCATGGTGTTGTTGAAGGTCGAATTCACATGCGCGACGCCGGAAGCGATGTTCTTGCGCTCCCTGCGGCGAACGCGGGCGGGTTCCTTGGCCATGGTCTTGTCCTTCGAACGCGCCCGTAATTCCAGGCGCTAAGGTTTGAGTTGCAAAGAGAGCGCGAGACGACACCGCGTCGGGGATTCGAGTCCCGCCGCCGCGGACATTCTCGCGTTGGAATTACTTCTTCTTGCCGGCGATCGGCTTAGCCTTGCCCTTGCGGGTTCGGGCGTTGGTGTGCGTGCGTTGGCCGCGCACTGGCAGTTGCCGACGATGCCGCAGACCGCGATAGCAGCCGAGATCCATCAGGCGCTTGATGTTGATTGCGACCTCGCGACGCAGATCGCCCTCGACCATGTAGTCGCGGTCGATGGTCTCGCGGATCTGCAGCACTTCCGCGTCGGTGAGCTCGGAGACACGGCGCTCGGACGGAATCTTCACCTTGGCGCAGATCTCCTGAGCGATCTTGGGGCCCACGCCATGTATGTATTGCAACGCTATGACGACGCGCTTGGATGTCGGAATGTTTACGCCGGCGATGCGGGCCACTGTCTCTTCTCCATGTGTGAGCGTCTCTCGACGCAGCAAGGCGGAGGAACGGCTCCTCCACGCCAATCCGCGTCCGGTGGAGGCCGGCCCTTGCGGATTCCGCGCAATTTGACTGCGCAGCAAGCGCAAAAACACCTGGCGCCCGGGAAGCGGGCGCTCACGTTTTTTCGCGATGACGCGCGGATAACCCCGGCTCAACTGCGAGTCAAGCAAAATTCGCTTCAACGCCCCAAGAATCTCGCGTTGTCCTCGCAGCGCGCGGCCTGGCTGCGTCAGGAGGCCAACGCCCCGTCGATCGCGCGTGACACTTCTTCGATCGGCGCCATGCCATCGAGCTGTTTCAGCGCTCCCTTACCGGCGTAGTGAGCCGAGACCGGAGCCGTCTGTTTTCGATAGGCGTCGAGCCGCGTCTTCAGAGTCTCCGGATTGTCGTCGGCCCGCACGCTGCCGCCGGCCTGCAAAGTCTCACGAATGCGGTTTTCGACACGCTTCAACAGCATGGCCTCGTCCACGACGAGCTCGATGACCGCGTCCAGCCGCATCCGCTTCGCCTCGAGCAGCGCGTCGAGCGCTTCCGCCTGGGCCACGGTGCGTGGGAAGCCGTCCAGGATGAAGCCATTGGCCGCATCCGCGCCGTCGAGGCGCGCGTCGATCAACTCGATCACCAGGCGGTCGGGCACGAGTTCGCCGCGATCCATGATTTCCTTGGCCTTAAGCCCAAGCGGAGAACACGCTGCAACCGCGGCGCGCAGCATGTCGCCGGTCGAGAGCTGAACGATGCCCCATTTGGCGACGAGTCGCTGGGCCTGCGTTCCCTTGCCGGCGCCGGGCGGGCCGAGGAGCACGAGCCTCATCGAGCGCGTTTCCCCCCGCGAAGCCGGCTCTTGCGGATGGCCCGCTCATACTCGCCCGCGTTTAAGTGCCCATAAATTTGCGCGACCGTGTCCATCGTGACGCTCACGACAATCAGGAGCGACGTGCCACCGAAGTAGAAGGGCAGATTGGCGTAGGAGATCAGCATCTCCGGCAACAGGCAGATCACTGCGAGATAAGCCGCGCCGATCACCGTGATCCGCATCAGCACCGAGTTCGATCTCCTTCGCAGTGCGCTCGCCGGGACGGATGCCAAGCAGGAAGCCGCCGTGCTTCTTGAGATTGTCGGCCGTCTCGGTCGGATTGAACACGATCGCGGTGTAAAAGAAGGCGAAGAAGACAATCAACCCCACATAGGCGATCATATAAAGCGGACGCCCGTGCCCGAAATAGGCCGAGATCACGGAAATCCAGTTGTCGGAACCCTGCGTCTGGTAAAAATTCGCGATCGTCGTCGGCAGCAATAGCAAGGATGAGGCGAAGATCGGCGGGATGACGCCCGAGGTGTTCAGCTTGAGCGGCAGGAACGAGGTCTGCCCCTCATAGACGCGATTGCCCTGCTGGCGCTTGGGATAGGTGATCAGCAACCGGCGCTGTGCGCGCTCCATGAACACGATGAAGCCAATCACCAGGAAGGACATGATGATCACGCCGATGATCGCGCCGGTCGAGATCGCGCCCTGACGCCCCATTTCGAGCGTCTGCACGATGGCGCTCGGAAAGGCCGCGACAATGCCCGCGAAGATGATCAGCGAAGAGCCGTTGCCGATGCCGCGCGAGGTGATCTGCTCGCCAAGCCACATTAGGAACATGGTGCCGCCAACGAGCGTGAAGACCGTGGTCAGGCGAAAGAAGAGACCTGGGTCCGTGACGACTCCTTGCTGGCCCTCGAGACCGATCGCCATGCCATAGGCCTGGAAGGTCGCGAGCACGACGGTGAGATAGCGCGTATATTGGTTGAGGACCTTGCGGCCCTGCTCGCCCTCTTTTTTGACGGCTTCCAGCGTCGGAATGACGGTCGTCAGCAGCTGGATGATGATCGAGGCCGAAATATACGGCATGATGTTCAGCGCGAAGATCGCGCGCCGTTGCACGGCGCCGCCGGCGAACATGTTGAACAGCTCGAGCACGCCCTTCGACTGGCCGAAGAAACTCTTCGCGAAGGCGTCGGGGTCGATGCCCGGGAGCGGGATGTAGGTCCCGATACGGTAAACGACGAGCGCAGCCAGCGTAAACCAGATACGCTGCTTGAGCTCCTCGTTCTTCAAGAAGTTGGAGACGTTGACGTTGGCCGCGAGCTGTTCAGCTGCCGATGCCATGGAGGCGCTCCCTATCCCCTTGCCGTTCCGGTCGAGCCGAAAGGCGCCCTTTGTTTTCTTGTTGCCTTCTCGCCCAAGCGCGAAGTCGCCGCCGAAAGCGCCGATTTCGAGGAGACGAGATAAGCATGCGCCTCGCCCGCGCATTGGCGGGCGAGGCTGAGGCTCTACGACTTACTGAGCCGCGGCGTGGCCAGCGGCCGCGAGCAGCTTCACCGTGCCGCCTACGCCCTCGATCGCGGTGATCGCCCCTTTGGACGCGGCTGCGACCTCGAAGGCGAGCTTTGCGGAAAGCGAGCCCTGGCCCAGGATCTTCACGCCATCGCGCGGCTTAGCGATCACACCGGCGGAAAGCAGAGCGTCCTGCGTCACGACGGCCGAGGCGTCGAGCTTGCCCGCGTCGACGGCCTGCTGGATACGGCCGAGGTTCACTTCGTTGTAGTCCGTCGGGAACGGATTGTGGAAGCCGCGCTTGGGCAGGCGACGATGCAGCGGCATCTGACCGCCTTCGAAGCCCTTTACCGCCACGCCCGTGCGGGCCTTTTGACCCTTGACGCCGCGTCCGCCTGTCTTTCCCTTGCCCGAACCGATGCCGCGGCCGACGCGCATGCAATTCTTGCTCGAGCCAGGATTGTCCGAAATGTCGTTGAGCTTCACCATCGCTGCGCCCTCACTGCTCGCCGACGATTTTGACGAGATGCGCGACCTTGGCGATCAGCCCGCGCACGGCCGGCGTATCTTCCAAGGTCCGGCGCCGACCAATTCGGGACAGCCCGAGGCCGCGCAGCGTCTGGCGCTGGCGTTCCGGGCGTCCGATGGCGCTTCCCGTCTGCTCCACGGTGACCGTCTTCTTCATCATCTCGCTCCTCCCCGTCACGCGTCGACGACTTCGGCGTCCACGCCATGGCGGCGCGCCTGCAAGGCCGAAACCTTCAGCGTGCGGCGGGCGGCGACGGCGCGCGGCAAGTCTTCGCGCGACAGCGCGTCGAACGTCGCACGGATCATGTTGTAGGGATTGGACGAACCCTGGCTCTTGGCGACGACGTCATGCACCCCGAGCGTCTCGAATACGGCGCGCATCGGACCGCCGGCGATGATGCCGGTGCCGGGAGGCGCAGCACGCAGAACGACCCGCCCAGCGCCATGCCGTCCGTTCACGTCGTGATGCAGCGTGCGGCCCTCGCGCAGCGGCACGCGGATCAGCGAACGCTTCGCGGCGTCGGTCGCCTTGCGAATGGCTTCTGGCACTTCGCGCGCCTTGCCGTGTCCAAAGCCGACGCGCCCCTTCTGGTCGCCGACAACGACCAGCGCGGCGAAGCCGAAGCGCCGTCCGCCTTTCACGACCTTGGCGACGCGATTGATGTGAACCAAGCGGTCCACGAATTCGCTGTCGCGGTCTTCTCTATCGCGATCGCGTCCACGACCGCCTTCAGCTTCACGCGCCATTCTTCTCTTCCGTCACTTACGCGGCCGCAGGGCCGCTCGCTTCGAGCCTTCGCGCCCCGAGGGAGCGGCGATA
>CAWHHH010000006.1:0-36859 GCA_963829075.1 uncultured Alphaproteobacteria bacterium
GAGTCATCTTCGCCCGTCCGACCTTGCCAAGAGCGAGTCCGCTCGTCTCCACATTGCAGCCGCGACGCACGCGTTCTCGCACTTCGGGTTCGCGCCAATAAGCGGCCGTGCGTCGAGATTTTGCACTTAACTTTTGCATCGCCTAACGCGTTGTTTTTATTCGTCTCTGGCTTCCGTCATTGTAACGTCCGTGATTAGTGCAGAAGAGCAGTACGCATTGCATCAATCTTTTTAGGCGAGTATATAATTGTTTTGTGAGGTGCTCAAGAAGAAGCTAGGTCGAAGCCATGAGCTGCGTCCAAACAATACATGTCATCGACGACGATGCGATAATACGAATTTCATTGCATATGCTCTTAGAGCACTATCCGATCATAATGCATCGTAGCCGCATGCGGCGAAATAGTTCCTGCATTCGTTGGGCGTGACACCTCGCAGGGCTTCGGCCACAGCCGCCTCCAACGCATCGGCGGTGCGCGCTGCGAGGCGTTGGAGGATCGACTTGAACTTCGAGAAGAACTTCTCGATCGGATTGAAGTCGGGCGAATAGGCCGGAAGATAGACGACACTCGCGCCCGTGGCGGCGATCGCTTCGGCTATGCCGGCCACCTTGTGCAGCGGCACGTTGTCCATGACCACGACGTCGCCCGCGCCAAGCGTCGGCGCGAGCATCTGCTCGACATAGGCCAGGAAAGCCTCTCCATCCAACGCGCCGTCGATCGTCATCGGCGCGTCGATGCGGTCGAGGCGTAGGCCGGCGATAAAGGTCGTCGTCTGCCAATGCGCGAACGGAACCGAGGCCCGGCAACGTTCGCCCTGCGGGGCCCAGCCGAAGCGACGCGCCATGCTCGTCGAGATGCTGGTTTCATCGATGAACACGAGCTTCTCGGGGTCGAGATCGAGCTGCCCTTCGAACCACGCTTCGCGCGAAGCTTCAACGTCTTCGCGTTCCTGCTCGCTCGCATGGCCCGTCTTTTTCTTGCGCGTGATCTTATGCCGCGCCAGAAACCGCCACACCGTCCCAAAGCCGAAGGAGAGACCGTGGCGCTCCCTGATCTTGTCGCGCAGCTCCATGATCGTCGTGTCCGGCTTCGTCTTGATCTCTTTGAGGATAAACTCCGCGTGCGCCTCGATGCGCTGCGATCGGCGATCGCCGCCCATCTTCATGGGCGCGACGGCGCCCGTGGTCTCGACGCGCTTCGCCCAACGAACGGCGGTCGCTGGACCAATATCAAACCGCACCGCCGCCTGCCGCCGAGACATCCCTCCCTCGATCGCCTTTACGACCTTCTCGCGAATATCTTTCGACAGCGCCATGAGCCTCTCCCCTCGCCCCGTCACGCTCGAACGTGACAAACGTCCTCCTTCGGATATGGGAGTCCTCAGCTGCTTATTGAATCCCCGCATAAATCGGCATGCTCGGATAATGCTCTAGGGGCAGAGGGTTACGTCGTTCACAGCCATGAATCCGCCCAATCGTTCCTCAACACAATCCAGAAGGACGACGTCGGTTGCATCGTCACCGATGTGAATATGCCGGAAATGAGCGGAATCGAGCTTTTGTGTGAAATGTGTAAGCTACACATGCGTATGCCCGCCATCGTCATCAGTGGATTCATGGACGCTCGGCTCAACCAAGCGAGCAAGGAACAGGGCGCATTTCGTTGCTTCCAAAAGCCGGTCGATCTAGACGACCTCCTTGCCGCTATCCACGCGGCGTTGGTTCACGCCTATGGAGGAGATCAAAACCCGGCCTTTTCCGGCTAGCGCTGGCTGTATCGCGCCCCGCCCGTACATCCGGGGCGGGGGCGCTTCCTTCGGGCGAGGCTTGGCCCGGTGAATGAGCGAGAAGCGCCAACAAGCCCTCAGCGACCCGTCGATGCGTGGTCTCGCCATGATCTCTGCGGAGCCGCGAAGGGCACTGATGCGCCAGAATGTCACCTTCGCGAAGGAGAGATTTGTGCCCAAGGGAGAGCTTTGCCCAGCAATTCCTTGTCGGGGTGTAGAGATAAAAAAATGCCCCGCCTTAGAGCAAAGGCGGGGCTGGCGTTTTCCGAGAAGAGAGAAGAGTTTCCTTGATCAGTTCCGCTCAGTATTTGGCGAGCACCGGGGCCGGCGCGCCCCAGTTGAAGTGATAGTTCACGCCCGCACGGATGATGTTGCCTTCGAAGCGGGCCCTCGTCTGTGCAAAAGCGACCCACGTGGGCTGCGGAAAGCCAGCGGCGTTGGCTACTAGCGGCGACAGCACATAGTTGATTGAGCCGAGGTCATAGAAAAGATACTCGACCTTCGCTGACCAGTTTGGCAGGAACATCCATTCCACGCCACCGCCGGCGGTCCAGCCAACGCGCGTGTCGGAGAACCTGCCCTGCGCAAGCGAAACGGCGCCGACGACTACTCCCGCAGTGTCATTATCGCCCTGGAAAATCGTTGTGGTCGAATTCACCCCGCCATAAGCGAGACCGCCGGTACCATAGACGAGCAGGGTCGGGGTAAACAGCCAGCCCACGCGACCGCGGACCGTGCCGATGTAATCGAGGCTCCTATTGACGGAAGTGGTGCTTAAGATTGTCTCAGTCGGAAATCCTGGCACCCCAAGAGCGCCGACGACAGTGTTGTTTCCGCTGCTGCCCGCGACGCCTTGAATGTCGGCCTCGAGGCCGGCGACGAAGGAGGCGCCGAACTGATAATTGTAGCCGACCTGGCCGCCGCCGATGAAGCCGCCCTGGTTGCCGGAGGGGATCCAATTCGTCGCGAGAAGGCCCGCAACAGCCGCCTCCGAAGAGAATGTCGGCGCAGCGAAAATCCCTGCTCCAGACGTGTAAGTGTTGTTGCTGTCGCTCCATGTGCCGCCAGCGTTCAGACCGGCGTAAAAACCGGTCCACGTCGGCGGGGGCGGCGGCGGGATGATGGGCGGCCCCTTCTTGTAGGGGAGGTCGGCGGCGAAGGCCGACGCGGTCAGCGCGAAGCTGAGCGCGGTTGCGGAGATAAGAGATTTCATCATGGTAATTTTCTCGCTCCTGTTAAGCGCTTTTCTCCTCCCAGAGAGCCTGAGACATGCAGTAAAGAACGTCAAGAAAACTCGCCCAGAAAAAAGGCGCAGACCGTATTTTTTCGCGTGGGTGTGGCAAATGCGCCACACTCCATTTGATCAAATGCAAGAAGGGCCCGCAGCGTTGCGTAATGCGGGCGACGACCGGTTCGGGTCAAAGGTCGACGAGCAATTCTGTCGCTCGCCTCGCCCGCAGTTCCTCGGGAAGCGGCCCTTCGCCGGGCGCGCGAGATTTTGGCGCCACGTGCAGACAGACCGCGCGAGGGGAATTTGTGAAAGGCTTGTTCCGCCTCGTTGCTTGAAAGATCGGCCGGGATCGGACACTTTTTGCGTTCACTCCGCCACAACGGAGCCATAGAGTTTTTGGTCTGGCAGGCAAATTTGGCCTGTCCCGGCGGGTAAATGTCCGGCCAGGGAAATGAAAGCAGATGACATCACAGCAAGAAACAGAGCCAAAGCCACTGCCGACTGATCTGGTGGACAAAATACGCGAAGCCGCCAGAAGGTTGTGGCTATTCGTGAACAGCGAATACCAAGAAGGCGACGGCACGAAAATGCGTGGTAGGCGGAGGCATCTCGACACAATTCATGCCCTGCGAGCCATAGCGGCCGACATCGCTTTCTGTCCGCATTACCTGCTAGAGCGCGGCTCCGACCAGCGGTCGGCGCTGGAGCACGCAATCTCTCTCTTGAGATACACCGACGATTGGATTGATGAGGGGCGCGCAGAGGCCCTCGCGTCCGAATTGGAGGGCCGGGTCGTCGAGGCCGACGAAGAAATGAAGGCATAGATGCCGTGCGCCGATCGCTCCTCGATGAAGCCGCTCAAACCCCACCATAGCTGAACGCGCAATCGGCGGAGACATCCGGTCGATTAGCCTGCCGTCGAAAGACAGAAGCCGCGGCCTTTCTTTCCAGGTGACGAGAGGTGTGTCTTGTCCGTTGTGGGTCATCTTCGCCCGTCCAGCCTCTCCAGGAGCGCGTCTGCTCGTCCCCAAATTGCCGCCGCGACACGCGCGCTCTCGCGCTTCAGGTTCACGCCAAGAACCGACAATATAATCCTGCTGTTTATTGTACCGTAAACGGAGGAACAAAGCCCCAGCTCGTTGGATCAACAACTTGGATAGGTCCAACATTAGCCGTCCTGGCAGGATCAACAACTACGCAACCCGAGCTGCCCTTGCTGTCAATTCTTTCATAAGATTTAACAGTCATTTGCTTCACGGGTCCTCCGGGGAAAACTAACACAAATTTTCCATTTTTCAGAAAGGTTACAATTTGTCCTGTTGGAGGAACTGTATCTGCGTCTATCTGGATATGCTGGGGACCGGAGCATTCCGCGGACTCGAATACAACAACAATCGTAGCCTGAGGATTAACAATAAAACCCGTAGGATTTATCTGTAGCGCAAGATTAACACCATTTACCTTGCGCAGAACTATATCCCTATCTAGAAGCTGGCCGACGGTATTTCCCTTGGAGTCAATCACTACGCTTTGGGAGAAAGGCGGCATCAAAAAGCTGAAGCCTAGGACAATGCAAGCAAGAAGCAGGGAAAGCCCTAGAACCACAAAAATTATTGAGCGATTCATTAGACCCTCACTGATGGCGTTTGCGAGATCTAGATCATACGCCGCCACTTGGCCGAATATTTCCGACAATGCAGTGCGTTGAGCTGGACTTTTAGCAACTCTCGGGGTCATTGAACAGAGCTGCCTTCGTCAAGTTCCGCCGTTATCCGGGCTTCGCCAGATGGTTCCCAATCCGAGCAAAGGTTTCCTCCAATCCGGCGTTTTCGACAAGGCCTAGCCGCAGCGGAAAACTCCACAGTGGCGCATGATGACGGATGAGCAGCCGCAACCGCTGTTCCGCCCGGGCATTTCAACGAATTGCCGATTATCTGGACGCACTTCTCCTGTCTCTCATGACGCGCGAACGCGGGACGCTGTCGAAGCGAGAGGCGGCGGGCGGTGTTCCGCGACCCCACGTAAATGTCGGCAAAGGGTCAAACCGCGCCATGAGCGCATTGTTCGAACAAGTCTGCTCCTCCCCACATCGCCGCCGCGACGCACGCGTTCTCGCGCTTCGGGTTCGCGCCAAAAGGCGACGTTCCCGCGTCGCCATCGCCATACTCCCGCTAACCTGCGTTGCCGCGCGAACGACATCTTGTTTTCACCCCCCGGACCCCTGGCTGAGCCTCGAGGGTTATTATGCATCCAGCTCCAGGTCGCCTAATGCTCGGCTGCAACAAGCGTAGACGAAGCCGGCGGCCTTGGTTTTCGCGTCGATTTCACACTCCTCGCTCACTTTGGTGTCACCTTTGCACTTTACCTCACAGGCGCCGCAACTTCCGGTCCGGCAGCTATATTCGATTTCAATACCGTTCGCCTCCGCCAATTCCAATAGCGAGACGTGTTCATCGCAATCGACTGTGATCCCCGATTTCGCGAATGTTACTTTATGTAAGGCGCCTTTCAGCTCCAATGTCTTACCGCCGCCCTTGGAGCCTTGCGCCGAGCGTCCCGAGCCAAAGCTTTCCGTATGTAGGTTAGCCAAATTGAAGCCAATGTCTCGCAAAAGCTTCTTAACACCGTCGCTAAACGGTTCGGGACCACACATGAAAACATGCCGGTCATGTAGATCGGGCACAAAAACATTGAGCATGTGCTCGCTGATCCGACCTGTGAATCCGGTCCAATAATCCGTGCCGTGCCAATTCGATGTCAGGGTGATCGCCACCTGGAAATTCCGCTTGCGGGCGGCCCATAATTCGAACTCCTTGCGAAAGATAATATCCGATGGCGATTTAAACGACGCCAGTAATTTAACATCGACATCCGATGCCGTATCGGCGATCCAGCGGCTCATGGAGACGATGGGAGTTATGCCGCTGCCGGCCCCGATGAAGAGCATTTTGCGGGAGGGATAGTTGAAACAGGTGAACTTCCCGGATGGACCTTTAACAGTCAAGCTGTCGCCCAGCTTGACCTGCTCATAGAACCAGTTCGACACCAAACCGCCCGGCACGCGTTTGATGGTGACCTCAAGAAGGTGGGGACGAGAAGGACTGGACGACATGCTGTAAGAACGTTTTACTTCCTGTCCGTTGATATTCAGAATAAAGGTTATGAACTGGCCAGGGTGGTAGGAGAACAATAGCGGCTTTTCGCCTGCCAGGCAGAAGGTTTTGGCGTCATGCGTTTCCTCAATAATATCGACAACTTTTAACGTGGTGACGCCTTCGCTCCATACACAGAGCTGCTCGCGATTTTCTATCAGGTTAACCAATAAGGGGCTGGCGGGCGGCGGGGGCGGCGCATAGAAAAAACTGGGTATTTCATCCAGTTCCTCTGTTTCAAAGATAGCGCCGTCCGCCGGTTGGGGCGTATCGGCGATGGTGAATTCCAGCCGAAAACCGGGGAGGTCCACCTGCGAGCCATCGTGCAATTGGACAGGCGTTTTTGGCTTTATCTTCTTGCGGTCCAGCAAGGCGCCGTTCTCCAAGTCGAGTCCCTCGACATAGAATTTCCCGCCGCGCTGGAGAATAGCCACATGATACATGGCGAGTTTATAAGATTCGAGTTGCAGATCGGCGCTCGGATGCCGCCCGATCACCGTCTCTTGTCCCATTTGGATCAGCGGGATCTCGTGAACCACGACGCCGTTTTTCATGACGGTCATCTTGTCGCCAGGATTGGCGTCGATCGGCACGCCTTGAAAGAGACGTTGCAACCAGAGGTCGCCTTTGGCTCCAAATTCGGTCGGACGCTGGGCGGTTACATCGTGTTTCTGCCGGGACAAGCCAGGCGCAGCTTGGTGATTGGCGAAAAATGCGCGCCGCCAAAAGTCATTATTCGGCGCCTGAGGATCGGTCATGCTGATTTCTCCCGATGTTAAATCTCAGTTATTTCGCTGTAGATGTCTTTCAGGGCGGTTCGCCCAGGTAGATAGGCCTGCCGTTGTACTCATGAATACGTTCAGCGGAGACCGCTGAGATACACCGACCAGATTGGCAGGTCATCCTGCGAGCCTGCTGAACCAAGTTAGACCGGTCGTTCCACCTTGTCAGCTCCGATGCCATCAGCGCGAAGTTTCCGCCGCACTGTTAAAATTAGCGGTTAAGAATATCCTCCCGAGCGCTTTCAAGAATTTCAGCCATGCTGTTAAGCTCCTTTTCAGAAACATTCAATTCCACTAGCGAATCTCTGAACAACTGCAACACACGGTCGAAGTGCACATCCGTTAATCCCATTTCCTCCACCAGACGGCTGATGGGTTTTGCGCAAATCCATTCCGGAAAACTGATACGGACCGCCAAACGCCATGCAGAGAAAATTTTTCTGCTTGAGCCTCTGGCTATCCATATCGACATCCTCAAAAAACTTGCCGACAAGCTCATCTTCCAGCACTTTGCGATAAAATAAATCCACCACAACATCCATTGCTTTATCCCCGCCTATGCGGTCGTAGAGCGGTATATCGAGCAGTTGGAAATAATCTCCACCTTTGGCGGCAGCGTTGTCAGTGCCCCAGTCGATGGTTTTGTCCGCCTTCTTCAGCAAAGGAATATGCTTGGAGCATTGGATATACGCCTCTTCCACTTCGACCATGACCCAGCGTTCGGGACATTTTTTCCCTTCTAGAGTTGATTTCCTCTATGACATCTGCTGGCAATTTATCGGCGTATTGGCGTAGCTCGTCATTCTCGACGACGCGCACTTTGCCGTTGACATGCAGGCCGACCGTATCGCGGGTGAAATCAATCATTAGCATGGCGATGTGTGGGTTTTCGCTCATGTTTCCGGTATTGGCGTAGACGCCGTTGCCGCGATACTCTGGATACATCAAGTAGTTGTCGCTGAGCACCCGAATAAATCCGGGCTTGCCGAATTTCGAAGTGCAATCGCATTCACCGTGGCGGTCGGCTGTGGCCACGAAGAGAAACTCCTGGCGCGCTATGAACTCCTTCATGCGCGGAGCTAAATAGCTCAGCATCTGCTTTTCATAAAAATTGATCGCTCGCGACTTGGAGCTGTATTTTTCTTGAATTTTGTGCTCCCCCTCGGAACCTGGAAGCAGAGTGGGCTTTTTGGGCTCTTCCGACGTGGCGGGCATGTCGGGGGTCGCCACGGCCGGAGCGACTCTGAGGTGATCGTCGGCGTTATCTCCCGGAGAAACCTTCTCCGCTTCTTTTCTCTCCGTCAAAAACTTAAATGCTTTCGGCACAGGGCATTCATTCGGCGGGGCAAAAGGTTCTGGCTCGGTTTGTTGCCGCCCCGCAGCGCCAGCCATGCCCGGTTTGGGAGCGTTTCCTCCGATAAATGCCGGTTGCGCTTTTTGCGGCTCAGTAGCGTTTGCCGCCTCTTTCGGCGTTTCCGCCCTAGGCGCGCCCGCGGGAGCGTCAGCTGGCTCAGCTTGAAGCGGCGCGGTTGCTCTTGCCGCTTCGCTACTCGATGGTTCCCGGTCGCGATCGGCTCTTAGGCGAAGAAGGTCGGAAAAATCATCAACTTCACTTAGTTTTACCCAAGAGCTGAGGCCGTTGCGCCAAACAAGCGAGTTTGGCGAGAGCCGATGAGAAGTAATCTGGCTCGCAACTTCAGCTTTTGCCACGGGCCCAATTTGTCGACTACCAATAAGATACCACCATTCATTTTCTGACACATTCGGCCCACTAGCGCCAGTCGCCCCATCGACGAGCGTCTCTTCGAAGCCCAGCGTCCGGTCTCGGCTCATTAGCTTCGCATCCAGTTCTCAGTCCGAGCATGTTCCGAAGTCAGTATGCCGCGAACGCATTCCCGGCCGCGCCCCCGACTCCTCCATGCCCAGCTCCGCAATATAGCGTTCCTGTCGATGCGGAGATTGTCACTTTGATAAATTTCTGTCCAGGCGGGACTTTTCTGCCGGTGCTGGCGGCGTCGACGGCTTCGGGTCAACCTGCGTCGCGAACGCTTCGTTCGATCGGGTCCGCTGAACCCCAAATTGCTGCCGCTACAAATGCATCCTCAGGCCGAAGCGGCACGCCAGAGGGGACGTTCGGGCATGCACACCATAGGGGCCCGATGATCCTTGTTGTGTGAGCCTCGAAAGGAAGGAGACAGGGCCCCGTTCAAGCGATCAGTTCGACCGCGCCGTCTTTGAGGCGATAAATGCCGCCGACGATCTTTAAGCGCTTGTCGTTCACGGCAGCGCTTAGCAGCGGCGTAGCGGACCGCAGCGTTTCGACGGTGAGACGTACGTTCTCTCTTGTCGCGTTTTCGAGTTTGTCTCCCGGTTGGCCTGCAGTAGCTTCGACCGCAGGTGTTAGCGCAGCAACCAATAACGGGAGATGGCCAGGCAGCGTCGTCTTGTCTTGAATGGAAGTAATCGTCGATTTCACGGCGCCGCAGCTCTCATGCCCGAGCACCAGCAAAAGCGGCGTCTTCAACACTTCGGCCGCGAATTCGAAACTCGCGATCGCGTCAGGATTGGCGAAATTGCCGGCAATCCGAACGACGAAGAGATCGCCGCGTCCGCTGTCGAACGCATATTCCGGTGCGATTCGGGAATCCGCGCAGCTGAGGATCGCAGCGTAGGGGTTCTGCCCTGCGACGAGGGATTCTCGTTCAGCGATGAAATCATGCCGCTTGGCGACGCCTGTCTGGTAGCGCGTGTTTCCTTCCATCAGGCGCTTCAATGCCGCGTCGGGCGTCATGACGTTCTCTGACTTCGGCGGCGTGGGCTCTTGTGTGCGCGACCGTCTCTCCCTGGCGCTCGCGCCGCCGACGACGGTCAACGTCCCCGCCGCGGCCGCCCCGAACATAAAGGCGCGGCGCGGCATTTGCCGCTCATGGGTGACGCCTGGGAGTCCACAAGCCTGGCACATCGGATGATCCTCTCGCTGTCGTAACAGCTTTCCCCGTTCCGCGAACAATCCGAAATTCCAAGGAAGCTCGTCGACGGGCGTTCGAGTCTGGCTTGGTGGGGAGTGTTAGATACGCTGAGCCGTTTCAGCAAGCCGCTCGTCACGCCCCGCGACCGCTGTGGGTCAACCTGCGCCATCAGCGCTTTTTCAAGCGAGTCCGCTCCTCCCCGCATTGCCGTCGCAGCACACCGATTCCCGCGCTGCGGGTCCGCGCCATAGTCGCCGTTCCGCTGATGGTGTTGATGCGCACCGTGAGCCACCATGCGACGCCATCTCCAACAGCCGCCTGCTGGCCTGCGACGGCGACGGCGTCGCGTTCAGATACAAGGATTACCGCGCCAAGGGCCTGCCCGCGAGCGCATTCGTCACGGTCGCGGAGCTGCACGCGGTAATAGCGGCGGAGAGGGCGAGTTGACGGCGCTAGAGCGCGGGATGCACGCCCTGCATTCCGGAATGGACGTGAAGGCGTATGCCGAAAGCGTCGGGAGGGTGCGGCAGGGCGCCCACGATGAGGTTTTGGCGGCACGAGTCGCTGACGCTGTGCCCAACTTTGGGCACGACCTATCAACGCGGAATCACCGGATCGTGTGCGTTATCGTGATCACATCTCGGATCATGCGCAGCCCGGCAACGAATGCTACTGCGTCCACGACAGCCGTAAGTGCCAAACTCATCCATCCGGAGAGGAAATACGAACCAACGAGGCCGACTAGCGTGATCACGGCGTAAATGCTGATCCACGGCCAATTCTTTTCCAGCGCCTTGCGGATGGCAGTATGCCAAAGCTCAGCATCACTGCCGCTTATGTTGTAGCGACCAGTTTCCAACTCCAAATTGAAGTGCTGCGCTTTTCCGCGTTTCTCTTCGTCCGTCATTGTTTCGGCCACCCTGCGACGCTTCTGTCCATCACCTTGCCGCTATCCTGTGCTTGTCGCTTGTAATCCCGACTACAGGAGGGGGACTTATACACTGGTAGAGCCCGTGTGTGCGGCAACGCGCCATCCGGCCCGTTACCGGTGCTTACAAGCTGTGCCTTACCTAGCGCCGGCTTGGCGAGATGCTCTCGAGCCGGGCGCAGATCTACGAGGCGCCGCACCCGGAGACGAAGCACGGGGGGAATGCTGGCGGACCGAGTGGACAATTTGGCCACACGGCAACGGAGCGTTTCACTGCCGCTACGTCGGAAGCAACGGGCAAGGACGAGCGCACGGTGCGCCGCGCTGCCACGCGCGGGGAGGCGCTGGGCGAGGACCTCAAAGCCATCGCCGGAACGAGCGAGTATGTGTCTCCCAGATTACCGGCGACAGCGCTCTAAGCAGTCATGCATACCTTCGTCGCAGCCGGCGCGCCCGTTCCCTTTGCAGGATGGTCCCCAGTCCAACTGACAAGCAAACTCGCAGCTTGATTGGTCTCTTGCTTTTGGCGCTGAGCTTTGCGCCCATGCCGAAAGGCTCCAGAAAGCCAAAAGTGCGGAGGCAATGAGAGTTGTTCGCATAATCTCTCTCCCTAGATTGGAGACGGCGCTTATTCAATGAGCTGAGGTCAATTCGGTTCCATCGTTCCGGCTAGTCGATTTAGGCGCTCTTGGCCTTCCGCAGCCTCTCGCCCGCCCCGCCGCCGTTCTCGGCTGGCGGCAACGACCGCCACGGGTCAACCTGCGCCGTCGCCGCACCGTTCGAAAGCGTCTGCTCGTCCCCAAATTGCAGCCGCGACGCGCGCGTTCTCGCGCTTCGGGTTACGCACGAGTCTCGACCGACGGCCAGAGCGTTGACGCGCAGGTGAAGGCTTTGCGCGCCGCCGGAGCCGAGAAGATTTTCCGCGAGGCGGCAAGCGCACGCCCTCACGCCTGGCGACCGCATCTACTACCCTCTGCTGACGGACGCGATCCCGGCGCCCGGCTTGATCGAGGTCTATCCTCATCCCGCTCTTGTGCATCTCGCAAAGGCGACGGAACGGCTACCTTATAAGCTCTCAAGGATTCGCAGCTACTGGCCGGGAGTCACTGTCGCGGAGCGAAAATAAGAGAGCCTTAAAAATCTTTTAGCCGCACATTCTCGCAGCCGATTTCTACCAAGGTTGCCAGGAAAAAGGTCGCTGCGAATTTACCGCGAGCGAGCTTGTTCGCGATGCTCGCTTCTGTTTCTTCGAGGCCATGCTTTTTGAGCCGCTCGGCTAGCTCCTTGTAGCTCACGTCCGCGCGTTTCAATTCCGCCTTGAGGTAACGCTTTGTACGGTCCTCCCAGCCTCCCCTTTCTGTGGCCACGCGATTCTTCCTTTGACTTTGTCCTTCGTCAAGAGAAAGCTATCATATATGATATTTTCCTATTGACAAAGCCACAGTTCTGTCATATCATATACGCCAGATACATCCTATAACGATATGAATTGGCCGCATCCGCTCATTTCTCGCGCCGCCAAGGTCTTCAACCTCACTCAGGCTGTCGGCATGAGCGACACAGAAACCAATATGAACACGTCACGCCGAGTCGAGACGCCTTCTCCAATCTCCAGAGCGCGTGAGATTGTTAAAGCGGTTTTTGTACCTAATTTTCCTCGACCTGATGAGGCTGCCGCGATCAGGGTCTGTTATCAACGTGATCAAATGCAAAACCAACGGCATCATAGCGCCGCGCCTGCTCACGAGGGCTGAAGCGGCTGCGTATTGTGGGGTTAGCATCGCGACCTTCGGCTCGGTTTGCAATGTGCGCCCCGTTTCGCTTGGCAACAACAAACGACTTGAACGCTTCGACACAAGGCAGCTCGATATTTGGATCGACAGCCTTTCGAGCGGAACCGAAACACCGCGTCAAAATTGGCTCGCGACATGGGAGGCGGGGAATGGCTCGCGTTCGCGTTAAAGGCATCAAGCGCTATCGTTCAAAGGGGCGCTGGTATGTCTACCACCGAGAAACGGGAAAACGCATTGAAGCCGAGTTTGGGACCGCCGAGTTTTTTAACGAACTCGCGATACTCGAACGACGCGTCAAGCGAGAAGCAGCTCTTCCCGGAACGCTGGGCGGCCTACTCGCGTCCTACCGCGCATCACGCGCCTATCTTGACCTGGCGTCAGCGACCCGTACCGGTTACGCACGGATGATGAATTTCCTTATGCCGATCCATGACATGCCCCTCACTGAATTGACGCCACAGTTCATCGCGGGGCTGCGTGATGGAGTAGCTGAGAAGCACGGTCGCCGACAGGCAAACTACGTAATGGCTGTGATCTCGGTTGCCTGTGAACACGGGCGGGAGCATGGGATTGTCCGTGAAAACCCCGTTAAGGGGGTCAAGCGCGTGCGGCGCGACCGGCAGGCGCCACGCGCAAATCGCCCATGGACCGCCGCTGAGCGCCGAGCGGTCATTGAGCGTGTGCCGGATCAACTGAAGGTGCCAATCGCATTAGCCATGTTCACGGGTCTCCGCAAGAGTGACATTCTCCGTCTGCCCAAGTCGGCCATTCGTGATGGACGAATTTGGCGGCGGACATCTAAGACGGGTTACCAGGTGTCCATCCCCCTCCACCCGGACCTCGTAAAGCTGCTTCAAGCTGCCGCAGCACATGATGCAATCACTCTTGCGGCGACAACAAATGGAACACCATGGAGCGAGAGCGGTTTCAATTCGACGTTCATCAAGGCGATCGGTGTTGGTGCGCAACACGAAGATTCCGTCGAACTTGGCGTCCTCTTCGGCCTTGGCGCGATCGATGACGAAATGGTCGGCGTCCGGCGTCGCCAGGAAACGCCGATAGCCCTTGTTGCCGACAAGGCTCTTGTCGCCTTTCTTCAACTGGCGTTCGAGCGCGGCCAGGATCGTGGCCCTGGCGGCGGCGTCCTTCTTCATCTCTTCGCGGTTGCGACAGACGATATAGCGGCGTCCGGCGAGAGCAGCGGCCTTGGCTTCGTAGTCGATGTCCTTGTCCCGCTTGGCGATGGTGAGTGGAATGAAAGGAGCAGGATCGTCGAGCACGAGTTCGCGCACCAGTTTGTCGCTGCGCTCGCGCACGCCGAGAATATAGAAAAGGCCGCGCGCTTCGAGTTCGGCGATGGTCTCGGCGCTGATCATGCCGCGATCGGCGACGATGCAGACGCGGTCAATGGAAAAGCGCTTGCGCAATCGATCGACCACCGGCGCGAGGCTGCCGACATCGGCGGTGTTTCCAGGCCACATCTCCGTGCACACCGGCCGGCCGTCGCCATCGAGCAGCACGGCGAGGATCATCTGATTGAGGTCTGGACGACGGTCCTTGGAGAAGCCGCGTCGCCCAAGGGTCTGGCCGCCCTCGCCCTCGAAATAAAGGCTGGTCGTGTCCATGAACACGAGGTCGAGCTTGCTGAACAGATCGCGCCGGCGCGCGAACAGTTCTTCCTCAACGACGTCCTTCAAGCAGCGTGGCGAGAAGGGCGTGGCGCTGTCCTGTTGATCTTTCCCTTGCTCCTCGCCGAGCCAAGCCATCGCCCGATAGAGGTGATGCAGATCGATGTCCTCGACGCCTTCGATCGTGTAATCCTCGCGCCAGCGGTCCGCCGCGCGATCGGAGCCGCCCGCGAACAGCCGATGCAGAACGGTGAGAAACACCGCGCGTTCGAGCGCAAAACCATGTTTGCGGGAACCGGCAAGGTCTTCAATCACCGCGCGGCAGCCGGTCTCTTCCCACAAGCGTTCGAAGACCAAGGCAGGCCCGATACGCCGCGCCGCGTTCGCCGCCGCCGTTCCCTCGGCCAGGGCGTTGACGACGATGGCCTTCGTGGCGAAGCGCGCGCCCGACCGCAGCAATCGCTCCAATTGCCCGCTGTCGCGCAAATCCTCGATGCGACCCAGCGTAGCGATCACCTGCTGACGCACTTGCGCGCCGTCGCGGCGGCTTTCGACGATCTGAAGATAGGCGCGACCGCCTGAGGTTTTCTTGCGGAAATACATGCGCGGAACCGTCCGAGCGACTTATTCGCGGTGCGCACACAATCAGAAAATATTACTACAAAGTCAAGCGAAATCGCATATGGCGTGGCACTACATTCTTGCAAAAACCGCCCCTCCAAACAAATAAAATCAAAGCCTTACAACCCGCAAACCGCCTCCAACTGTAGAAGATCAGTTAGACGTCTTGAACGGGAGGGCGCGGTGGAGCCTGGCCTCACCTTTCATGGCCTGCGCCATACGGTTGGCACCTTGCTCGTCGAGGCGGGATTCGACATCGACACGGTGCGGCGCTGGCTGGGCCAGAAAACGCTGGCGATGGCGATCCATTATTCGGAGACGGCGGATACGACGGAACGCATGGCGGGGGTGCTGGCGCGGTTCGATCCGCTCGGGAGCAAAACACGAACATAAGTGTCTAACTCAGGCGAAAAGCTGTCTAACTCAAAAAGAAGATTTTTTATAAGGCATTGATTTCGATGGTGCCCGGGGGCGGAATCGAACCACCGACACTGCGATTTTCAGTCGCATGCTCTACCAACTGAGCTACCCGGGCGTTTTCGCCTTCTCGCGAAGGTGTGGCTTATAGGCGCCTGGGCCGGGCTTGTCCAGAGCCGCCGACACCCGCAAATCTCGTCTCGCGCGGGGTCTGCGCCGCGGCTTTTTCCTCCTCGCCCTCAGTCCTCGCTGCGCGAGCCCCAGGTGGCGTGGCGCACGCCGGCCACACGCTCCAATCCGCCCGTAACCGCATCGAGCTCAGTCGGATGCACGCTGGTCGCGGCGAGCGTCGCGATGAGCTCGACCTCGTCGTCGCGCTCGGTCTCCTCGACGTCCCGCACCGGATAATTCGCTTCTTCGAGCTTCTCGATCAGGAGGTCGCGTAGCGCGTCGCGCCGCGACGGCGTGACCGTCAGGCGCACGTCGTAAATCCCTTCGGCCGCGCGTTCGTCGATCGGCGCGCGCTCGATCATCGCCACGAGCGGTCGCAAGAACGTGTTGCCGCCGAGCACGAATGCCGTGAGGGTGACCGCCTCTACGGGAAAGCCCGCGCCGGCGAAACCGCCGGTGACGGCCGAGCACCAGATCGTCGCCGCCGTGTTGAGGCCGCGGATGTTGGCGCCGTCCTTGAGGATGACGCCCGCGCCGAGAAAGCCCACGCCCGAGGCGATATAGGCCAAGACCTGCACTCCGCCGAGATTGCCGTTGAGCCGCGTCGCCAGATCGACGAAGGCCGAAGCGCCCAGCGCCACGAGCGCATTGGTGCGCAGGCCCGCCGTGCGCTGGCGCCACTGCCGCTCGGCGCCGATCATCGCGCCGAGCGTCAAGGCGACGAAGAACGCAAGAATCGTCTTCTCGAATCCCGGCAGGTTGAAGTTCAGGAGGGACAGCATGCGTCCGGGCTCGCGGGGGCTGACCTTTCGGTCGGGACGGATTATCCTCTAAACGAAAAACGACGACGATACGACACGTCCGCTCTCGCCGGGCGGCGCGAGACAAGTGAGGCGCGCGTGCTCAGACGGACTTTTTTCAAGACTTTGGGTCTCGCTGCGCTCGCCGGCCCGGCTGCGAGCCCCGCCGCGGCGGCGCCCTCCACCCCGCGCGCGGAACTGGTCGAGCTTGCGGGCGCAGCGGCGCTTGGGGCGCGCGCCGCTCGGGATTTTTTGCGCTTCGCCGACGCCGCCAGGGATGCGACGCTCGCCGACTGCGTCGCCTCCGGCGGCGAGATGCGTGCGGCCTGCGACGCGCTGGCGGCGCTCGCGGCGAGCGACGCGCCTTTCGCCTATGGCTTTGCGCGCTCTGCCGCCGACCTCTGCGCGGCGAGCCGCAGGGACTGCGACAAATTCCCCAAGATTGCCGAATGCGTTACGCTCGCCGCGGCGGCGGCGGCTTGCGAGGCGGCCTGCCGCAAAGCCGCCGGTTGAAGCGAAAGCGCTTTAATGGCGCATAAGCCGCCTTGACCCAATAGGTAATTGGGCTTGGCTATTGCGGTGCGGCAGGATGCCCTTTCTTGCATTCCTCGCGAAATTCAGAGCGCTCTTTGCCGTGCAATCCCCGTGCGTCCGCCTGTTTTGAGCACTCCAGCGCCACTGCCTCGTCCAGCGGGTTCAACTCTTTCCGCGGCATGATATAGTCGTCCGGCGCCGCGCGAACGTCGGCGAAATCGACGATGAGGAGTTGGAGGTCTTCGGTTGGCGTGAAATTGGTGTAGCGGACCTCGAACTGCGTCGGCGATATTTGCTTAATGCCGTCGCCGCAGAAGCTCACCAGAGAATCCGGCTTGCCTGTATCGACGATGAGATGGAAATCGCCGATCGGTTCCTTCCAATTGGCGCCGGTCGTGAGCACATAGCCGAGGGAATTGACTTTCCAAGCAATCTGTTTGTTCTCAAGCCTCTTTTTGAAGTTGTGCAACCAGGTGTCCCCGACGCAATACTTGTGGCGTAATTCGGACAAGTCGGCAGGTTGCGGGGCGAGCGGATCGAGCGCGGTGGTGACCTCGATGGGATAAGGGTTGCCCCTCGGCACGTACTCGTGCTCGACGGTGATCGTTTTTTTTGGAGGAAAAGCCTGACGGCGTGTTACTGCCGTGCGCAGCGTCCAATTGGCAAGCCACCAACCGGGGTCGTATTCATCGTCCCATTTAATAAGTCCTTCGGTGACAAGTCGGTTTCGGTCGCTTTCCGGCAAGGATTTAATTGCAGCGTCGATTGTTCCCTTGGGGTTTAGCGGAATATGGAGCGCCGAGAGCCGCGCGCTCACGTCCTTCCCCTTGAAAAAGGCTCTCTCGATAATATGCAGCGCGACCGGCCGGTCGTCGACGCGCGTCTTGAATTTCAGCTCCGAAAGATCGGACCAAATGGCAGCATTTACGCATTGCATCAGCATGTCGTGCGTTATATCGGGCAGCGGAAAGGCGATAAGCGCATCCACGGGCGCATCGGTCGTGTTGGTGAAGCGGTATTTCACCCGCACAATATCACGCGAGATATAAAGATCCTCACTATCCATCGAGATCGCGTCTGTTTTCAGCAGCGTCAGCCCGCCGATCGCAACCTCCGCCACTAAATCATTGGCCCGGGCGGCCGCCGCCGCAAGCGCGCAAGTAAAGACCAGAATCGCGGCGGATAGCAATGTGTTCCTTACGCGCATATCGCTTCTCCGCGGCGCGAATCAGTGATTAATTCGCCTCGAGCGCGCTCAGCGTCCGGCGGTTGTTCCTTTCGAGGCGGCGCACGATCAGGCGCACGAGATAGAGCCCGAACTCCGGGTTCTGGAAATAGTGCTGCTCGAATTCCTCATAGGTGATGTAGAGGAGCTCGACATCCGTCCTGCAGACGGCGGAGGCGAGGCGCGCGCCGTCGTGCGTGAAAAGCGCCATCTCGCCGAATAGGTCGCCTGGGCGCAGTTGCGCGCCGGCTTCCGGAATTTCGATCTCGCCCTCGGTCACGATGAAGGCTTCCGACGCCTTGTCGCCCTTGCGGAAGATCGTCTCTCCCGCTTTGAACTGTCGCGCATGCGCGAAGGGCTTCAGCCACTCGATGTTGAGGTCGGTCTCCGCCGCCTGGCGCACCGCGACGATGAGCTTTTGCATCTGACGCGCCCTCGCCGCGTTGAGCGGCAGATTGACGCCGTGCTCGATGATCGATGAAAGACTGCCGCTCCCCACTCCATAGGCGAGGCCGGCGGCGTTGCTGAGCATCGCCGTATAGCGCAGCGGGATCATCCGCGTCGCGAAGGCTGCGGCGACGGACATCGCGACCTCGGCCCAGTTGAAGAAGTTGGACAGGTAGAGGGGAAGCTCGTGATCGGTCTTCTCCTTGAACCAAGCGAGAAGGCCAAAAAGATCGAAAGAGCCGACGAAATCGTGAAGCATCGCCCCGCCTCCCCTGGCGACGCCTCGATAGCCCGAGCGTCGCCGCCCTGTCCATCGCGGGCTCTGTTCGGGCGAAAAGAAATGGCGCCAAATCGAAAAGCTCGAGCGAATTCTGATCGCAAAAGCCTGTCAACTTTTGCGTCAATTCGCTCTAGGCCACGACCTCGCGCGGTTCTTCCGCGACGCTGGGCTTCGCCTTTTCCTCAGCCCCTGACTTGCTCTCCATCACCCAGGCCGGCGACCAATTTTCGGGCAGGCTCTGCCCCGAGAGGGCGCGGTAACGCGACTCCAGCAAATGATAAAGGGCGCGCCAGCGCTCGGGCGTTTCGAGAGCCAGGCGGTTGGCGAGCGCCGCCGCCGCGTTGAAGCGCCGCTCCTCATGTTCTTCGAGCATTTCCTCGTGCCGGGCCGACCAGGCGGCGAATTCGGCGCTCTTCGCGAAAGCGTCATCGCCGGCGATCGTCGCGACGACCGTCGGGGTTTCCCGGCCTACCACGACGATTTCGCCGAGGTCGAGCCAGGCGAAATCGGGCGCGGCCTTGCGCACGTCCCCCGAGACCAGAATGTCGACCTTGAGGATCTTGCTCGCGCCCTCCAGGCGCGATGCGAGATTCACGGCGTCGCCGAGCACGGAATAGTCGAAGCGCCGGGTCGAGCCCATGTTGCCTACACTGCAGGGGCCGATGTTGACTCCGACCCCCATCGCGACTTGCCGGTGCGGGACGCCGGCTCCGCGCGCCTTCTCTTCCCGCGAGGCGTTGAAGGAGATCATCGCCTCGCGCATCGCCAGCGCGGCGCTAACGGCTTTCTTGGTATGCTCCGGCACGTCGAGCGGCGCGTTCCAAAACGCCATGATCGCGTCGCCGATGTATTTGTCCACCGTGCCGTCGCGATCGAGGATGCAATCGGTCATCGGCGTCAAATAGTCGTTCATGAAAAGCGTGAGCTCCTGCGCGCTCATGCCCTCCGAGAGCGTGGAAAAGTTGCGCAGATCGGAGAAGAGCACGGTGAGCTCGCGCGTCTCGCCGCCCAGCACGAGCCGCTCGGGGTTTTCCGCCAGCCGCTCGACGACCGAGGGCGAGAGGAACTTTCCGAAAGCCTGGTGTACGTGCCTCTTGGAGGCGCGCTCGAACTGCCACAAGGTGAGGGCGCCGATTGCATAGGCGACGCCCAGAGCCATGCTCGGGTAGAATGGATCGAGGAGCAGGCCGTCCTGCTTGAAAATCCAGAAAGACGCATAGAACAGACCGGCGATCGTCAGTGCGACGAAGAGGGCCGAAAGGAGCGGCGGGGCGAACAAGCTCAGCACGGTCAAAACCAGGATGAGGCCGGCGGCGGTCGCAAACTCGGCGCCGGGGGCCCAGTCCGGGCGCGAGAGCAGCTGGTTGGAGAGCAGAGCCTCGATGATCTGCGCATGGATCTCGACGCCCGGCACCGTGGATTCAAGCGGCGTGGCGCGCACGTCGCCGAGCCCCGCCGCCACCTCGCCGACGAAGACGATGCGGCCCTCGATCTCGCTGCGGTCGACCTGGTCGCGCATCACCGAGGCGACCGAGATCACCCGGCCGGGGCTGGAGTGGGCGTAGCGCGGGCGAACCTCGGCGTGGGGGCCCGTCGCGATCTCGATCGAGCCCACGGCGATCGCATTCACGCCGGTCTTCGCTCCGCCGGCCTCTTCTCCGCTCGCGTTCGACGAACGGATCACATAGGTCGTCTCGTTCTGCGCGACGCGAAGCGCCTCGAGGGCGAGCGAGGGGACGGGGCCGGAGGGATCGGCCGCGATCATCGGGATGCGGCGCACGATCTGGTCGTGGTCGGGCAGCCAGTTCGTCGCGCCCATGCCTCGCGCCGGCTCCGCGAGAATGGGGATCGGCGTCACGACGCCGCGGAAGGTCGCGAGAAAGGGCGTGGGGTCGTCGCCGGCGAAGACGAAACCGGCCTTTTGCGGATGGGTCTCGGCGCCGCCCTTGCTGACGAGCGTCATTCCGAGGACCACCGGCGTCGATTGGATCGCCTTGGCGAAAAGCTGGTCGTTGGTCGCGGTCTTCGCCAAGGATTTGGAGAGTTCCTTTTGCGCGCTCTTGCTCGGGATCGAAGAGAGAATCTTTTCGAAGCTCAGCCGGTCCGGCTCCGCGAAGAG
The DNA here is from genome assembly GCA_963829075.1 of uncultured Alphaproteobacteria bacterium. Lineage (GTDB taxonomy): Bacteria > Pseudomonadota > Alphaproteobacteria > Rhizobiales > Beijerinckiaceae > Methylocystis. The sequence continues at coordinate 20,886 of CAWHHH010000006.1, forward strand.
CACGTCGAGGGCGATCGAAGCCGCGCCGAGCTTCGACAGCTTGGACAAGAGCTCCGCCCATTTGTCGCGCGGCCACGGCCACTGGCCCAGGAGCTTCAAGCTCTCCTCGTCGACGGCGACGACCCTGACCGGCGCGTCGCGGTCATAGACGCGCGGCGAAAGACGCTGGAAGCGATCGAAGACGAAATTGCGCATGTCTTCGAGAAAAGGCGGCTGGATCAGCCCCCAGGGGAGGACGAGCAGCGCCGCGAACAACGCGGAGAGAAGAAAAATCAGGCGCCGTCGCTTCATCCGCACATCCGCTTAGACGACATCGTTTGCCCGTTCTCGCCGCGCGAGCGAAAGGACCGACTCCGCCGCGCCTCGACCCCCTGTGTTCCTAACGATGAGTGATGCAGTTTGGAGTGTTGCATTGGTCCACATCTTGCGGGGTGTAGGGTGTCGGGATGGAAGGTGTGGGCGTCAGCGGCGACGGAGCAGGACTGACTTGACCGCTCTGGTCGGAATTTTTGGAGCCGCCGCCGTCGCTCGCGCTCTGACCGGCGTCAACAGTCTGGCAGTTGCTCCCTTGGCAGAAGCTGAGCGAGCCGCTCTCTACAGTGACCGTCGTGTGTGTGTGACTCTCAGGCGGAGTGAATGAAGGATTGAATGACGGATTGAAGGAAGGATTGAATGACGGACCGCCGGCCTCATTGCCCGCCTCACTGCCAGACTGATTGACCGAGCCGCTCTCTACACCGACTGTCGTCGAATCGTCGGTGACGGTCACGGTGAACACCGTACCGCGCACGCTGATCGTTGAGGTCGGCGTCTTGATCTCATACGCACTCTTGTCGGAACTGCCAGTCACGAAGCGGAAGACGCCTTTGCCGAGCTCAAATGTCGTTTTTTTAAAGCTCTTCTTGTCGTTGAAAACGAAATGGCTCAGCGTCACCTGTGCCGAGGAGCCGATAGCTAACGAGGTGCCATCGTTAAAGCCGATCTTGGTCGAGCCATTGGGGCCGCATTTTATGACCTCGCCCTGCGTCACCCCGTCGCCGGTCTTGATGGTGCTTTTCCCTCCCGACACGTCGGGATGGACCGAGTTCGCCGTGCCGATCGTCTCCGCGGCAAGCGACGTCGGCGCGCCGAGCGCGACCGCGAAGATCAGGATGCCTAGCTTGATCGGAATGGCGTTCGCCGATCGGTCATTCACGCCTTGTCTCCGGTTTCCCGCATGACCAGTCGACCAACGGCGCTCGCAGCGTCCCGCGAAAGTCGTCGCAAGTTATACGGCGTCTGACGCAATGACAAACGGCGGCCCGGGCGTCAATGACGAGGGACTTGAGCCGCCGCCGGGCGAGGCGGAAGCCGTATCCGACCATCCGATACGAAAAAACAGGCGCCGCGCAAATGTCAACAGAAATTAGCTTAGCTCCTGCGCGGTCTGGAAGGCGGCGAGGATCACGACGAACACGGCGTGGGTGGCGTGGTGCAGGAACTGATCGAATCCGAGCAGCCACCAGAAGTAAGTGTTCTCGGGAGTGAGGCCGAATCGCCGTCCGATCACGCCTTTGGCGCGATCGATGCCGCAATGGACGAAGAAGTCGACGGCGGCGAGCCAAACGAGGCTCGGGGCGAGAAGCGCGAAGATGACCGCCGTCGAGGCGGCGTGAATGCCCGCGTGAGCGAGAAGCGGCCGGATCCAGCCCTCCGCGCGCTCCTTGCCGAGGGCCATCCATTGGTTCTGCAACAGGAAGTCCGCGACGAACTGCTTGGCGAGAAATGCCGAGAGGCCGATGATCAGCCACCGCGTGGAAAGCAGTGGGGGTAGCGCCAGCATGTCCGTCCTTTCCAGTCACATCGAAGCGGCCCCGCGGGCGGGGACGGACCGGGAAACGGGGCCGCTGCCCCGTCACGGCGCTCGCGATGCGATTCGCCTGAATCGACGCTCCGGGGATGTGCGCTGGCGCACATACGCCGGGCGGCGTTGTTCCCGCGCGCCTTTTAGAACGAGTTTCCGCAAAAGCTGCCAGATTTTTGCGACCCTGGTCTCCTAGTACAGCGTTTCGGAAGTTCGAATCATATCAGGCTGCGTCGAGTTTGTAAGTCCATGAATGGACTACGGGATGTTGGTTGACGTCGTCGATGGCGCCGATGAGGCGTTCTTTCAGCTCTTGCTTTGACGCGACGCGGATATGACGCAGCACGGAGCGAGCCAGCTTGGAGAAGAAGCCTTCGATGAGATTGAGCCAGGAGCCATGCTTGGGCGTGAAGGTGAACGTGAAGCGGCCCACCGGCTGCCTGGCGAGCCAGGCTTTGGTTTCCTTGGAGACATGCGCCGAATGATTGTCGAGGATCACCTTGATCGCCGCGTTCGTCGGATAGGCCGCGTCGAGCAGCTCGAGGAACTCGATGAATTCTCGACTGCGATGACGATCTCTGACCAGGGCGTGAACCTTGCCGGTCATCAGATCAATGCCGGCGAGCAGGCTCAGCGTTCCGTGTCGGACATACTCGTGATCGCGCCCAAAGGCCTCGTGCTCATGAGGCTTGGGCGGCAAATCCGGCGCCGTCGTTCCGATCGCCTGCACCCCAGGCTTTTCATCGTAGGAGACGATCACGACGCTCCCGTCGCCTTCGCCTGCCTCAGCGGCTTCCTTGAGAAGGGCCACTTCACGATAGACGCACAGCACTTCGGCCATCTTCGCCTCGAAGTCGGCGTCGCGGCGCTCCAGGTAGTAGCGCACCTTGTGCGGCTTCACCTCATGCTGATCGAGGATCTTGCACACAGTGCCTTGCGCCAGCTGGGCAAGACAGACATGGCCTGCCGCCGGCCCATGCTCGCGCGCATGGCGCGCCAGCAGACGCGTCGTCCAAACTTCATGCGGATAGCCGAGTTCCTTGGCCTTGCGGCAGGCCAGCGACACCACCCAAGCCTTGGCCTCGGTCGTGATGAGGGGCGCCTTGCCTGGCCGCGGACGCTCGTCGAGCGCCGCCAGCGGGCCGAGGGCCACCGCCCGTTCGACGCGCGCTGCACGGTCTGATGGTGCAATCCCAGCGCCCGGCCGACGGCGAAAAACGACGGTTCTTCGCGATAGGCCAGCAAGATCCGCGCGCGCTCCACACGCCTCGCCGGCTCCGTGCGCGAGCGCGCAATCGTCGTGAGCTGAACCAAATCCTCATCTTCGATCACCAACGCCAACGCTTGTCGCCATGCCGCCATCTTCGTCAACCCCATTACGAATCAAGCAGAACGCTATACCGCAGCGGCGCCAGAATGAATCCCGCACAAATGACAACCGCTACGGAATCGATGTACTAGAGAGGAAAGTCGCGGGCCTCAACGGGAAAGATAGCGGACAAGCCGATTGGCGCCCAGAACCCGGTCGGCGAGGCGCGCCGCCAGTGAGTGCTGGAAGGCGAGCGCCGCCGCCGGCGCTTCCTCGCCGAGCACCTCGAGCGCGCTCCTGGAAAGGCGCCACACGTCGAGATTCGTCTTCGCGCGCACCGTGGCGGAGCGCGGCGTACGCAAGAGATAGGCGAGCTCGCCGAAGAGCGCGCCCGGACCGAGGATCGCGAGCTGCACCAGCGCGCCGCCCGCCGACGTCATCTCGACGCTCGCCTCGCCTTGGGCGACGACATAGAACTCGTCCGATTGCTGCCCCTCGATGATCACGGCTTCCCCCGGCGCGAAATGCAGGGTTTCGCCGGCGGCCGCGAGCCGGGCGGCGAGGGCGTCGGAGCCCGTCGCCTGGCGCAGCCAAGCGAAGACGGAAACAGGCTCCTGAGAGACGACGGAAGGCCTGTGTCGCGAGAAAACAGAAATCCTCGGCGAAGCGCAGGCCCTGATCGAGGTTGGAAAAGAGGCGAAAGTCGGGGGAGAGGTCGAAGCCCTGCCCCGCGATCGAGCGCTGGATCTCCTCCGAGAGGCCGCAGAGCACGATCTCGACCCCGGCCGCGCGCGCCTCGCGTCCGATGGCGTCGAGCGTTGTCGCCGCGGCGCCGTCCACGCCGGCGACTTCCTCGAAATCGATGACGATGCATTCGAGCCTTCGATCCTTCGCCAGCGCTTCTTGCACGCGCTCGCGCAAGCCATGCGCCGAGCCGAAGAAGACGTAACCTTTCAGCCTCAATATAGCGATCGCGTCGCCAAGCTCCTTGATCGCGGCGAGGCGCCGATCGTCGAACTGCGTCAGCGAGGAATGATAGTCCCGGCCACTGATCTGCAAGCGAACGACGCCAGTGCGCGCATATTCGAGGATGAACAGGAACGCCCCGGCGAGCGCGCCGAAAACCATGCCCTGATAAAAGCCGACCGCCACGACGACGAGCAGGATGAGCGCTTTCACGATCGCATGGGCGCGCTTCATCTCCAGGAGGCCGCGGAAAAACCAATCCTTCAATGCGGCGGCGCCCATCCACATCAGCATGCCGCCGAAGAGCGGCCAGGGCATGATCTGCAGGAACGGCTTGCCGCTCACGAGCGCCAGGAGGCACACAAGCCCCGTCACCACCGCGATGATTCGTCGGGGGGCGCGGAAGCGCAAGGCGAGCAGCGTGTGGACCGTCGAATGAAACCCTGGCACGGCGCCGAGCGGCGCGACGAGAAGATTTGCCGCGCCCGCGTTTTTGAATTCCGCGTCGACGCTGCGCCCGTCGGGCGAAGCGCGTTCGATGCCGGAAAGCGCCAGCATCTCGCCCAGCGCGCTCGTCAGCACGAGGAAGACCATGGAGGGCGCCTGACCGAGCAGCGCAGTCCAGTCGACCTCGCCCAGTCGCGCCGGCGGCAGGGGAGGCAGATTCTGGATCTCTTTCGGCGCGTTGGCGACGACCCAGCCGTGCTGCTCGAGTTCGGTCGATCGATAGGCCCGTTGAATGAATGACGATCTGGAACAACCCGATCGCAGCCAGAATCAAGAGCGGCGCAGCCAGGCGCGATTGCGATCTCGATTCGACGAGCAGCAGCAGCAGGGCGAGAAATCCTCCCGCGCACAGGCGCGAGACGGCGTCGGGGTCGGAAAGCGACCCCAGTGACGACTCAAAACCGGCAGCGCCGGTGAGCGCCAGGACGCCGCTTTTCAGCAGCAGAAAACCGACGCTCGCGAGATAGCCGCTGATCACGCAATCGGGCACGAACCGCAGATAGCGGGTCAGGGAAAAGCGGCCGATCGCATATAACCCCAGGCCGACGAGGGCCGCGCCGAGGGAGCAGAGCGCGATCACCGTGGCCTCGATCTCCTCGTGGCTGCGTGTGTTCTTCATCGAGGCGTGTAGCGCCAGCGCCATCACGCCCAAATTGGCGATCGCGACCTCCTGCGTGCGCAGGATGGCGAAGGACCTCGAGCCCGACGCCGCGCTCACCGCGGCGAAGATCACCGAAGACGTCAAGGTCATCGCCAGGCCCACGGGGAAGGAGTCTTGCAGCGGGCCCGCAAAGATGAAGAGCGTCGAGGTGACCGAGGCAACGAGAGCGAGAAGCCCGGCTAGAAGGCCGGTCGAAAGGCCGACGGCGAGGCGCCTATGTTCGAAGGCGGTGAGAAACGGCGGTTGGCGCGCGGCGCCTCCGCCCTGAAGGGACTGCGTCTGTTCTCGATCGGCCCTGGGATCATGCTTCACCGCAATGAGGCTCCACCGGAACCGTCGGGCGCTTCCGTACCCCGACGGACGAGAACGTTCTTTCCCTGAAGCCAATAACTCAAGAGGCCCAGAACCGCCAAGGCCGAGCAGGATAAGCCGATCATCGGCTTAGCAAAATTGGCGTTCCTACATATTTTTCTCTTGTGCGCGCGGCAAAGGATTTTGCCATTCGCCGTCGCCGCCGGATCATCCCGCGTTGGGATCGACGATCTCGTGCGAGACGTCCGACCTGGCTCGGCGCCGGACGGCGATGCAGGTGATGTCGTCCGCCTGCGGCTCCCCGCAGGCGAAGGCGTCGACGGCCTCGAAGACCGTCGAAACGAGCTCAGCCACGGGCGCTTCTCGGTTTTTCAACAGGGTTTCGAGGAGGAGTTCGTCGCCGAACTCTTCCTTGGCGGGATTGATGGCTTCCGTAACCCCGTCGGAAAACACAAAGAGGGCGTCGCCCGGCCCCAAGGGCACGCAAGCAGCCCTGGCCGGGCGGTCCGCGAGCATCGCCAGCGGCAGCCCGGTTGTCTCCAACCGCGTCACCCGCCCCGTTCGCGAGAAATGGACTGGCGCGTTGTGCCCGCAATTGCAGTATTCGAGAATGCCCTCGTGGAGATGAAGCACCGCGAAAAAGCAGGTCGCGAACAAGGACGCTTTGTTGTCCTGGCACAGCAGCGCGTTCGCCCGAGAAATTGCGGATGCGGCGTTCTGCTCTTCCCTCGCGGACATCCGGAGCACGGTCACGACGACGCTCATGAAGAGGCTCGCGGGCATTCCTTTTCCGCAAACGTCGCCGACGACGAGCGCGAGCCGGTTCGAATCGAGCGGAATGAAGTCGTAGAAATCGCCGCCGACATCGCGCGCAGGCCGTATTTTCGCGCGCAGCTCCACGTCATCTCGGGCGAAGTTCATCTTCGAGTCGTCTGGCAGGAAGGACCGCTGGATGAGCGCCGCGCTCGCCATCTCCTCCTGACGCCGTCGATTGCGCACGATGTGAGCGGCGAAACGGCGGAACGCCGTGGAAAACTCGGCGAGATGGGGCGAGGCGTGCGTCAAGTCCTCGAGGATCGCGCCGTCGAAATCCCGCCCTTCGAGCGCCTCGAGAGCATTGGCGTAGAGAGCGAGCGCTTTGTTGACCGAGTCGATCTGCCCGCCCAACTGTCGGACGATCGTGACGAGGAATTCGGGCGAGCGCCGACCCAGCTCTAGAAGCCGCGCGCGGTCGACATGGAAGACCTGCGCCGCGCTCGCCGCCTTGACGCTCGCGGTGCGCGCCAATCCCGCTACGGCCCCGATTTCGCCGATGAGCCGCGGCGCCTCGACAGTCGCGAGAGGCACGGGTCCGTAACGCGTTTCCGCGTAGACCTGCAGCGCTCCCTTCTGCAGAAAGAAGGCGCCGTCGCTTTCATGCCCCTGATGTAAAAGGACGTCGCCCGGCTGAAGGTCGATCGGCGGCAGAGCGGCGAGAATCTCCTCGAGCGCCTCTGTAGGGGTCAGACTCCCCTTCGCGTCGACCGGTTCTTCCCCCGGCGGCGCGCTCCGCTCCTCCTCGACAGCCAATGTGCTTCCTTGCAGCCAAAATTCTGTGAAATGTCACTTTAGCGCAAAAATTCAGCGGTGACACAATTGCCCGTCTCGGTCCGCGAATATTTGAGATTGTCGGCGAAGCTGCGGATCACGCCAATGCCGAGGCCGCCGGGCCGGATGCTGTCCAAGCCCCCCTCGACGCCATGGGGGCGAGCGCGGGAGATGTCGAACGGCCGGCCGTTATCCTCCACCGTTAGCGTGATTTTGTCGCTCGAAACATTGACCGACACGGAGACCTTGAGGGGATCGGCGTTCTCGGCCTGGGCGCTTTGCGCCGGCGGGCGGCCATGCATCGCCACATTCGCCATCAGCTCCTCGAGGCAGACCTGCATCGCATAAGCCTGTCCGTTGGGTAGATGCAGGTCCGAGGCAATCGATCCGACCCATCCCACGGCGCCGCTGACCGCGTTCATGGCGCCGGAGAAATCCCGACGCCACTCGCTGCGGCTGCGCTGACCCGTCGTCATCATCGTCTCAAAGCCCAAAGACCCTCTCGGCCTCGCTCATGTCGCGGACGATGGGAATAATCGTGTCTATAGCCGCCGCCCGTAAAACTTTTTCGACGTTTTCTTGGGGCTTGAGCAGGACCAGCTTGCCGCCGTTCTCCCACGACGCCTTCGCGCCGGAAACGAGCGTCCGCATGCCGAGCGAGGCGAGGAAGGACACCTGCGAAAGATCCACCGCCACGAATTTCTTCTCCTTGACGATGTCCATGAAGGGCTCGTCGATCTTGAGCGCGCCGTCGATGTCCAACCGCCCCGACAGCGAGATTTTGGTTATCTCGTTCCCGATATCCCCGGCCGTCAACTCCATCGATCCCTCCCTTTCGCCTCGCTCGAGTTCATTTTCGTTAGAGGTCTCGTTTCGCCTGGCGCGTCCGCCTGCCGCCCGCTCCAAGACCTGCGCGGAACGGCGGCCTGGGCGGGAGGGGATCGTCGGGCGGCGGTTTTAAGCCTTTGCGGTCGAATGGGGCCTGATCGCGCGGTTGACGATGCGCCCGTCCGCTCGCCATCCGCCGCCAAGGCGAACGCCCGCCTGCCTTAAGGGAAATCTCGGCTTTCCCGTAGGTTGCTATTGTAAAAGGATTGTGACGGCGGAAGCCCGCCCTCTAGCGCGCTTTTCGCTGGAAATGCCTTTGCGGCGTCCGCTGCGGGCCCACCCCGGCCAATTCAGCCCGGGATGACGCCGAGCCGTTGCAGCAGCCAGTAGGTCCCGGCAAGCGCGATCGCCCCCGAAAGGACGTAGACGAGCTTTTCGTGACGCTTCTGGCCGGTGTGGCGGTCGATGTAGAGAAGGATCGGCAGCAGCACGAGCACGATGGCGATCTGGCCGATCTCGACCCCGATGTTGAAGCTCGCCAGCGCCGGCACGATGGTCGCCTTCTGCACGTTGAGCTCCTTTAAGCCGCTCGCAAAGCCGAAGCCGTGGATGAAGCCGAACAGGAAGGTCACGATCCAGCGTCTGTCGATGTTGCGCGAGAAGAAATTCTCGACGGCGACAAAGATGATCGACGCGGCGATCGCCAATTCCGTCAGGGTCGTCGGCAAGCTGACGACATCGAGCGCTGCGAGCGACAGCGTGATCGAGTGCGAGATCGTGAAGGCCGTGACGACCTTGACCACCGGCCAGACGCGGGTCGCCCAGAGGATCACGGCGATGAGGAAGCAGATGTGGTCATAGCCGGTGAGTATGTGCTCGATGCCGGCCTTGCCGAATTTCAGCATGAGCTGCGAGGTCGTCTCGAGCGGCTTCGTCAGATCGAGCGGCGGGCTCGCGCCGTCGAGCACGATCTCGCCGGCGGTGGGACCGCTCAGCAGGGTGACGAGCTCCTTGCCGCGCGGTCCCTGCGCCTTCAAGAGCTTCGTTGCGTCAAAGGCGACGAGCCCCTCGCAGTCGAAACGCAGCACGACCAGCGCGCTGTCCTGATTGGTCGGGTCCTCGCCCGCATGTTCGACGGCGCCGGGGCAGGCTTTTCCGGCCGCGTCCCGCATCGTCACGCGGCGTTGAACGAAGTTGCCGATCTCCTCCTCGAGTACGCCGGGCTGAGACAGGTCAACGTCCTTGCGCTCGGCCATCAACTCCTGGAACATCCTCTCGAGGTCGGTCGCGAGGAATCCGACGTCCACGACGAAGCCCTTGCCCTTAGCTTCGATCTTTGCGGTCGAGATGTCCGGCGTGTGCGCCCGCGCGGGAAGCGCGCCGACGCAAGCGAAGAGCGCGAACGCGGCCAACCCCGCCAGGAAGCTTCTCATGGCTCCAACTCCTGCGAACTTTAACTTCAGCTTGAGGGCGCTTACCCCAAGGCGCGCGCCCCGGCAAGGCTCGCCAGGCGTTGCGGCCGTCCGCGCCGAGGGCTATGACCAGGAGAGCCCCCGCGGGCCTTTCGGAGACGCCGCACGATGCAACGCGTGACGATGACGATCGACGAAGAGCTGATGGAGAGCCTCGACCGCTACATGGCGGCCTCCGGCCATCGCAATCGCTCCGAGGCCGTTCGCGATCTCGTGCGCGCCGGCCTTTTGCTTCAGCCCAAGAACGATGACGCCGAGCGCGCCTGCATGGCGGCGCTCGTCTATGTCTATGACCACGAGACCCGCCAGCTCTCGAAGCGCCTCTTGAGCGATCATCATAGCCACGCGGACATGTCGGTCGCGACCTTGCACGTCCATCTCGATGCGGCGAGCTGCCTGGAGGTTTCGCTCCTGCGCGGAGAAAAGGCCGAGGTCGAGCATTTCGCTCAGCATGTCATTGGCGAGCGCGGGGTGCGCTATGGGCAGCTCGTCGTGGTTCCCGCCAACGTCGAAGAGGGTTTAGAGGACGACGGCGCCCATCGACACGAGCATCATCGTCATCATCATCATCACGACGACTGAAGGCGGCTCGAGACGGTTCACTCGCCGACCGTCGCGATGCGGATCATATTGGTCGCGCCAGGCGAGCCGAAGGGCATGCCGGCGACGATCGCGACGCGGTCCCCTTCCTCGCCGAAGCCTTGGCTCTGCGCCGAGCTGCAGGCGCGGTGCACCATGTCCTCGACGCTGGAGGGATCCGGCGTCTGCAACGCATGCACGCCCCACACCAGCGCCAGGCGTCGCGCCGTGTCGCGCTTCGGCGTGAGCGCCAGAACCGGGGAAGCCGGCCTTTCGCGCGCGATGCGCAGCGCGGTCGCGCCCGAGTCGGTCCAGGCGCAAATCGCCTTCACGCCGATCGTTTGCGCGACGTCGCGCGCGGCGGCGGCGATTGCGTCGGCCACCGTCGGATTGGGCGCCTCGGCGCGCTGGGCGTTGAGGATCGTGCGATAAACCGTGTCGGTTTCGACCTCCTCGGCGATCCGGCTCATCGTCGCCACGGCCTCGCGCGGATATTGGCCCGCGGCGCTCTCGGCCGAGAGCATGACGGCGTCGGCGCCCTCGAACACCGCGGTCGCCACGTCGGAGACCTCGGCTCTAGTGGGAAGAGGCGAGAGAATCATCAATTCCAGCATCTGCGTCGCGACGACCACGGGCTTGCCGACGCGCCGCGCCGCGCGGTTGATGCGCTTCTGCAGTCCCGGCACCTTTTCCAGCGGCAGCTCGACGCCGAGATCGCCGCGCGCGACCATCAGCGCATCGGAGACCTCGATCACCTCTTCGAGCCGCGCGACGGCCTGCGGCTTCTCGATCTTGGCCATCACCAGCGCGCGGCCCTGCACGGTCCGTTTGACCTCGAGCACGTCCTCGGGGCGCTGGACGAAGGAAATCGCGATCCAGTCGACGCCTTCCGCCAACGCCGCGGCGAGATCGGCGTTGTCCTTGCTCGTCATCGAGGTGATCGGGATGTCGGTGTCGGGCAGGCTGACGCCCTTGCGATTGGAGATGCGGCCGGCGATCTCGACGAGCGCTCTGGCCCGGTCCTGCGTCGCCTCCACGATCTTGAGCCGCACCTTTCCGTCGTCGATGAGCACTGTGTCGCCAGCTTTCAGCGCGGCCAGGATCTCGGGATGCGGCAGGCAGACGCGACTGGCGTCGCCCGGCGCCGAATCGAGATCGAAGGAAAAGGCGTCGCCCTTGCGCAGATGCGCCGAGCCCTCGGCGAAAGCGCCGATGCGGAGCTTCGGTCCCTGGAGATCGACCAGCACGCCGATCGCCCGCGACAGCTCGGCCTCGATCGCTCGGATCATCCGCACATAATTGGCGAGCGAGGCGTGGTCGGTATGGCTCATGTTGATTCGGAAGAGATCGGCGCCGGCGGCGGCGAGCGAGGCGACGACCGCACGGTCGACGCTCGCCGGCCCCAGGGTGGCAATGATCTTCACGCGCCGCAGCCGTCTCATGGGGTAATTTGTCCCTTTCATCGGGAAGTCTTTAGAGGAGTTAGCGCTCGACGGCGGGCGCGCCGGGAAGCGTTTGCGCGGGATCCGTCAGCTCCACCGTCCAGCTGCGCGCGTCGTGACCCGTGTCGATCTCGAAGAAACCCGTGCGATCGAATCCGCGCGCGAAGCAGTCCTCGCGCCCCTCGATCTTGAACTCGCGATCGCGCGTGCACATGAAGGACTTGCCTTTCCACTCGCCGCCGCGTTCGTCCATCGCGTAGACATAATAGTACTGAGCCGCGAGCGGTCCGCGCAGCAGGTTTTCGCAGGCCGTCGGCCGCAGGTTCCACCAGCCTTCGACGAACCAGTTGCGCCCGTCCGTATAGGCCAGCGCGACGCTCACGCGGCCCGATGTCTTGTTGCATAGCCGGAAATCGGCTCGCGCCGCGTCAAAAGCGCAAGCGCAAGACAAGAAGGTGACGGCGGCGAGAACGGGACGGAGCATGGGCTCTTCGAGGCGGCGAGACCGGCGCGCTCTTTTTGAGCGAAGCCGATAATTCTAGCCAAACCACGAGCGCCAGGCTTTGTCCACCCCGGCAAGAACTGTGGCGCAGCCCGATCGATGAAGCGGCATTTTCTCCGTCCTCACCCTGAGGGGGCTTCGCTGGAGCCGTCTCGAAGGATGATGCGCTCCCCAAATTCTGCGGGATTTCGCGCTTGGCCCCCTTCGAGACGCCCGCTTCGTGAGCCTCTCAGGGTGAGGACTTGGGGGACAAGAGGTTCCCCCGATTTCTCTGGAGGAAGGCGCGCGCCGAGGTCGCTTGCGGCTTGGGGGGAGGGGACAGGCGCGCGGCTCCGCCCGCGTCATTGTCGGGATTTTCGTTGCGAGCGCGGGGCGCTCGCATCTCTTTGGCCGCCGCGAGGGCGGAGAGGCGGCGCCTTCGCAGCCGCCTCGCGCCTCAGGCGGCGATTTCGTTTGCCGCCGCCGCGACCGGCGCCGTGCCGGCGTCTTGCGCCACGAGCCGGCGCAGCGGCGCATGGCGAATCACGCCCTCCTCGTAGAAATATTCGCAAGTTTCGTCCGCCGCGAGGGCGTTCAGCACGCCGGGCCAGACCCGCTTTTGCGTCCAGCGGCGGAAGCGGGTGTAGTTCGTGTACCATTTGCCGAAATGCGCCGGAAGGCTGCGCCAAGGCGAGCCGGTTCGTACGATCCAAAACACGGCTTCGATGAAAAGGCGATTGTCGCGGCCATGGCAGCCGGGATCGCCCTCTTTGCCGGGTAGGCGGGAGGCAATCAGCGCCCAACGCTCATCGGTGAGATAATTATCGGTCAATGCAACCTCCTTGCGGATGGCGCGCGCCGTCGCCCGCGCGCCAAGGGGCGCGCGCCAAGCCTTTGACGACGCAGCGTCGATGCGGTTTCAGCCGGAAGGGCGGAGCTGGATCCTAACGCGCTCTCAGCCGTCCCCGACTGATTCGTATACTACCTATGGTTGTAAAAATTGCAATTGCAACTTTCCTGGGGATTGACGCGGGAGCCCCTCGCCCCAGAGGCCCGCCAGGGGACGCCCCTTTCCCGCGCCGCCACGGTCTCCCCACGAACGTCTCCGCATCGCTCCCGCGTCTTGCCTGCCATCCGCGCCTATGGCAAAAGCCCAAGGTCCGGATGCTGCAGTAGCTCAGTGGTAGAGCACTCCCTTGGTAAGGGAGAGGTCGAGAGTTCAATCCTCTCTTGCAGCACCATTTTTCTCACTGAAAGCGAACAGGCTTCTGATTTTGTTACCATCCCGCAGCCCCACTGCTACACAGGGCTGCTACACAATGGTCCTTCGGATGGCCCGCCCAATCACCCGCAAAGGCACGCAGAACCCCTCGATGGGCAGCGAATCCCTGCGGACGTGAAGCGGGTTCTCGACAAGCTCCCCAAGTCTGATTGACCCCCCGGCTGGGGTAAAGACGAAATCTGGATCAGCGCCGGAACCGCCGACAAGCGCAAAGCCGCCGCTGAGCTTGCTCGTATTAGGGCCGAAGTCGAACCCCATTCACCGCTCTCCGGGCGGGGGTTAAGACCCTCAGCCAAAAGGAGGTAGTTGCCTTCTCAGGGATGCTCTACCGTGCGTTCGCAGAAAACCTAGAAGACAACCCAGGATCGCCGGACAAGTGGGAAAAGCTGCTTGTGGGGAACTTGGTCGCAAAAGCCGGCAAACTCGGCTTAGGGCCACTGCTCATTAGCGAGAAAGCGAAGCGCCAAGCCTCTATGGAGTTACGCTTCGCTCCACTCGTTGACGCCTTCCTAGTGAAGGAATGCCTGCTGATCGACGATGATAGTAGGAAGCTGCTCATCGAAGAGGTAGCGAAGGCCACAGATCAAGCCTTCGTCAAGCTCCGCAAGAACGCCGACGGCGACTTTAGGCCCGACGAAGACGCTAACAGGTTTCCGGTATGGTCTAACCCTGTCAGCAAGCCGGGCGACAAGAAGCTCTCCCTATCGAACCTGTTCGATCAATGGGTCAAGCACCGTGAGCAAGCCTACCAAGCACCTAAAACTGTCGCTCGTTATCGAGGCGTGTTCAACGCTCTCTCCGAGTTCTTGAAGAACCCCGATGCTCGGAAGGTGACGGCTGAGGACGTGCGATCATACCTTGAGGCTCGCATGGCCGATGGAATGACGCCCCGCACGGCGAGGGACGTTCACAAAGCTGCGCTGAACTCGGTATTCAACTGGGCTCTCGGCAAAGGGATGGTCGCTGCGAACCCTGCGGAAGACGCTTCAATCAAGGTCAGGAAGCCTCCTCTGCTGCGAGAGAAAGGTCTGACGGACTCCGAAGCAAAGACGCTCACACAGGCTTGTCTCGCAATCCCCGCAACAGCCCGTCAAGGCAGGCTTGAAGCCGCTCAACCCGCTGGTTTCCGCTGATCCGCCTGTATACCGGCGCTCGCCGTGGAGAGGTCGCTCAGCTACGCAAACAAGACATTCAACGACAACCCATCCCGCACTTCCTGTTCACTCCCGATGCAGGAACGATGAAAGACAGGGAGTATCGAAACGTCCCCGTTCACTCTCGCCGATCGAGCTTGGATTCCTTTCGTTCGTTGACTTGGCTGACGATGGCCCACTGTTCTGCGATCCAACAAATCGCCGCAACGACCAAGCCGTCACTTCACAATCAGAGCTTGTCGGGTCTAAGGTTGTCGCATGGGTGAAGAAGGAGGCGCTTACCGATTCCAACCTAAAGAACCCGCTTCACGCCATCCGTCATCGCTTTAGCACTTGCGCCAGACGTGCCGGGATTGAGGAGCAATATGTTGAGGCCATCGATGGTCATTCGTCGGGGAAGCAGGGCAGGCACTATGGTAGTTATGAGCTTCCTGTCTTACAAAGGGAGATTGAACGATTGACGCCTAGCTTAGTTGAAGGCGTATAAAGCCTCTAGAAGCCCTACACAGAAGTTCTCGCATCTGAGACCACCCCCTATAGCCTCCCGCAGAAAGCTTCAGGGAGCTACGCAGAGCCTGACAGAAGAGCGAACGATAAGCTCCGTAGAGCCTATTCTCCGGGGCTAATGGTGGTAGGCGGCTATGCCACTTTCTACGCCACTTACGCCCTACTTCCCGCCAGTCCATCGCTCCTGAGCTTCCTCTTTCGTAATCCATCCTCGCTCAATCATGAACCTAGCACTAGTGTCAAGGTTATCTATCCATGAGTCATCCACTATTAGCTCTTGTTGTTGTGAGTTAACAGTGCTTTGCACCTCTATAGAGGAGCCACCTCGGGTAACAATAGTAGTAAGTTGATTAGAAGATGGTGTGTTAAGCACTGTATCTAACTTAGTTTCCAACTTAGCTAGCCTAACTTCTATATCTTGCAGCATGTCCAACTTAGCCTCAATCCTAGTCAAGCAGTCATTAATATGATCATTAGCACCTGAGTCTCTGCTAACAGTCTTAGTCTGACCAGGGCCCCGCCCTTCATCGCTAGTCATGCCTTATGCCTCTCCATTAGCTAATAGATGCTTATAATACTCCTTAACACTACTGAGCATTAGCTCCTTGCTTAGCACCTCCCTTACCATCTTACCTAGCATCTTATAAACTGATGTTTGAGGTTTATATGTATCAGTTACCTTTATCACCTCCTCAATCCTCTTATACTCTTGATTAGCCCATGATGGTAGTTTCTCATAGCGAACCTGATAGACTTCCCTGTCTTCTTCAACCTTAGCCCGCTTAGCAACTGTCTGACCTACAACTCTATTAGTGAACCCATTGCGAACCTTAGGACCAAACACCTGATCCTTCCTCCAGGTGTAAAGCTCAGCCGCAAGATAGAGGTTCACAATGTCCAAGGAGTCGCCAGCCCTCTTGTGAAGAAACCAAGCCAGGATGATCCCTGCCCTTGTCCGCTGCGTCATCTGTCGTTGTATCTTTCGTGGAGACATTGCCATGCTCGGCGGCGACTTAATCTCCCTGGCGGCGGCCCTAAGCCAGC
>CAWHHH010000007.1:0-93593 GCA_963829075.1 uncultured Alphaproteobacteria bacterium
CGGATCGGCGGCGCGTATTGAATCCCGCCCATGGTCCAGAGCTGGTTGAGGCCGCGCGTAATGCCAAGCGCCGATTTAGTCCCGACATTGCGATCGAGCGACTCGCCATAATTGCCGACCGCCGTGACGACGTTCACCGCCCAGTCGGACGAAAGACCGAGATGCTTGGCCGAGTCGCCCTCAGCGCCGACAAAGCGGCGGACCGCCGGCTTCTTCGACTGCTTCGCCTCCGCGATGTTCGCCGAGGAAATACCGAGCTCCTCGGCGTTCATCATCGCGTAGTTCACCCATTTGACGATCTCGAACCATTGCATGTCGTCCTGGCGCACCGCCGGCCCTAGCGGCTCCTTGGAGATGATGTCAGCCAGGATCGTGTGATCCCCCTTCTTGGAAAGCTCGAGCCGCCCGGCGTAGAGCTGCGACGTGTCGGTCGTCACGACGTCGCATTTGCCGCTCTCGTAAGCCTTCAGCATTTCCGGCAAAGTCTCGAACCTTACCGCCTCGAATTTCATCTGATTGGCTTCGAAGAAATCCGAGAGATTGGCCTCGCTTTCCGATCCGTTCTTCAGGCAGACCTTGCTCCCGCCAAGCTCCAGCGCCGAGGTGAAGTTACGCTGTTTCGGAACCAGAAATCCCTGGCCATCGTAATAATTGACGCCGACGAAGGCCACGTCGTGATCGGTTTCGTTCGTGATCGTCCAGGTCGAGTTGCGCGCCAGCAAGTCGATTTTGCTCGTCTTCAGCGCATCGAATCGCTCGTCCGCATTGAGCGGAACGAAACGCACCTTCGAGGGGTCAGCCAACACCGCCGCGGCGACGGCGCGGCAGAAGTCGACGTCGAAGCCCGACCATTTGCCCTTGTCGTCGGCGATCGAGAAGCCGGGAATCCCGGGGCTGACGCCGCAGACGAGCTCGCCGCGATCCTGCACGGTCTTCAGCGTCGTCGCGCCGGCCGCCGCGGGAACCGCGAGAAAGAGCGCCGCCAGGGCAAGAAAGGACGTTTTGACGGGAAACTGGCGCGACCGCATGATCACCTCGCTTGGCGATGCTTCTGAAAGGTCAAAGGCTCGGGGCCTGTTTGACGACGATCCGTGTGCCGACCGGCACGCGGTCATAGAGATCGATGATGTCGCCGTTCACGAGCCTGAAACATCCCGACGACACGGCATGGCCAATCGTTTGCGGCTGGTTCGTCCCGTGGATTCGGTAGATGGTCTGGCCGATGTAAAGGGCGCGGGCGCCCATCGGATTGCCCGGTCCGCCCGCCATGAAGCGAGGCAGATAGGGTTGCCGCTCGATCATCTCCGGCGGCGGCCGCCAGTCGGGCCACTCCTGCTTGCGGGAAATCTTGTGCGCCCCGGCCCATTGGAAACCGTCGCGACCGACGCCGATGCCGTAGCGCATCGCGCGATTGTTCTCCTGCACGAGGTAGAGATAGCGTTCGTTGGTGTGAACGACGATCGATCCCGGCGGTTCGGTCGTGCGGAAGAACACCACCTGCCGCTCGAGTGGGCCCTCCAAATGCTCGTCGGTTGGGTTCGGAACATAGCCCGGCTGATCGTCGATCTGCATTTCGTCCTGGGCGGCGTTCGCCCCCAAAGTCGACATTGCCGCCGGGACGGCGACGAGGCAGGCGCCGAGAAGGAGCAGGCGGCGCAGGATCGGGTTTTGAAGAGTCAAGTTTGGTCGTCTCCTCTTGATCGCATCAAGCAGTCTTGTGACACGGAGATGTCGAACGGTTCCTTTTGAAGGACGAGCAGCGCATCGCTCTCAGGCGCAGCGCACGTAGATCATCATGCCGTAGCGGGTGGAGTTCTCGGGACTGACCCATTTCACGCTGAAGGACTTGTCCGAGACGGCGAAGACCTCGCGATCCTCGGGTAGGCCGGGGGCTCCGGCTGGGCCAAGATAGTTCACGCCGCCCGGACCGCCCTTGAGAACGAGCTCCTGCGGTTCGGGCACATCGGCGAGATGCATGATGACGCCGCCGTTCGGGCCGCGTTTGACGACATAGGGGTTGTTGCACTGGCGCTTCGCCTCGGCCTCGGTCCGCGGGCGATCGCTGTCGCGGTGATATGCGGCGAGGCCCCAGCTCCCAACTAGCGCGTCGGGCTTGATCGACGCCGGCGCCGAAGCGATCGGGGTGGGCCCCTCGGGGCCGCCCGCGCAGGCGGAAAGCAATACAATGCCTCCCAAGAGCGCCGCGGAGGCTGCGGTCTTGCCGGCTGATTTCGACCGGTACATCTGAACCCCCTCTAAATCGGCCTCGCGGGCTCCCGTGAATCTCTGGAGCTCGGCTATTAAACCAGGGCGGGGCGAATGTGAATATCTGGGCTCGAAAAAGCGGCGCTCCGCCGACGCGACTCGGGGGAAGCGAGGCCCAAGCCGTTGCCAGCGAAGGACCTCTCGACTATGCGGACAATCTCACAGGATCTCGAATGAATATGACCTTCGAGCTGTTCTCCATCGCGGTCGCCGCGAGCTTCCTCATAGGCTCCTTGGGCTTGCTGGCATATGGGCGCCGTCTCGGCCGGCGACATATCGCGCAGGCGGGCCCCAAAGCGATGGCCGGTCTCGATGCGGTCGAAGGCGCCGTTTTCGCTCTTTTGGGCCTGCTTCTCGCCTTCGCGGTCTCCGGAGCGCTGCAGCGATTTGACGAGCGCAGACAATTGATCGTCCAGGAGGCGGTTGCCGTCAGCACGGCCTATGATCAGCTGGATTTGCTGGAGCCCGCCTCGCGCGACGCGCTGAAGGCCAAGCTGAAATCCTATCTCGCGGCGCGCATTGCGCTTTACCGCGATCCGATCGGCTTTGATCTACAGGATGAACGCGCAACCTTCTCGCCCGCGCAGGATGCCAGGATCGCCGCATTGAAGGCGGAGCTGTGGTCGGGAACGGTGACGGCCTGCCGCGCGGCGACCTATGTCTCGACCTGCTCGATCCTCGCGCCCACGATCGCCCGGGTCTTCGAGGCGGCGCAGTTGCGGGGCGGCGGCAATGAGAAACACCCGCCCAAGATCGTCTTCGCCATGCTCTACGGCTTCGGCCTCGTCGGGTCCTTGCTCGCCGGCTTCAGCATGGCCGCAGCGGAGACGCCCAGCCGCGTCCATCTCTTGGCCTTCGCCTTCGCCTTGTCCTTCGCGCTCTTCGTGTTGACCAACGCGGAATTCCCCCGCCTCGGCCTGATCCGTGTGGACTCCTTCGACCATTTCCTCGCGGAGGCCTATGCGAGAATGCGATGAAAAGGGGAGGGACGTAGGGCGCGGGTCGCACCCCAAGCTCAACTACGCTGTGAGGCGAAAAGCATAACTCAAAGAATGCCCTGCGGATCGCAACTTAATGTGATGCTTTAAGAGGGCCTCGTCTCGCGGGCATCCTTAAAGCAAGAAGGGCGGCGCCTCGCTCGGCGCCGCCCGTCGGCTCAAACCTTGGTCCCGGCAGCCCTCTCTCAGGCGATGAGACGAAGCTTGCCCAAAGGTGCGGGCAACGCCTGCGTATTGTCGCAGCTCGAAGCCGTCCAGCCTCGCATGGTCCCTGCGTCGTGATCCACGCGGAGGAGGATCTGCTCGCATTTGAGCTCGTTCCAAAGAGACGGGTCGAGGCGCAATTCGGCTTTCGTCCAGCGTAGGCTAGCCTCAACGTCATGGCAGCCTGCATCGAGCCGCGGATCGTCGCGCCCAACACGGATCATGCTTTCGCCGTCGGAGAAGGAAATTCCGTAGAGGCACAGGCCTAGGGCGCGCGCGTCGCTGGAGTACCCGCGGTCGTCGGCCGGGACGAAAGTCTTGGTGACGAGCCGCACGTCGCTCGCGTCCTTCGGCAGCAGAAAGACCGCGGCGTTCCCGGCGGCGAGCGGCGGCTGCACGGCGCCGTCAACGACGAGACGGAAGTCGGACGCAGCGATGCGCGAGTAGCCCAGCGCCTCGGCGCGCAGCTCGAGCGCCGCGCGCACGGCTTGGACGATGGGGCCGCCGTCGACGAAGGGCCGGCAATAATCCTCCAGCCCGTGCACGGCGTCCGGCACGGCCGCCAGATCGCCCGCAAAGAAGAGGCGATTGCCGACGTTGATGTAGCTTTCGGCCTTGAGCCCTTCCGCGAAGAGCACGTCGTGGCCCTCGAGCTCCAGATGCCAATAGTCGATCGTCTCGCGCACCTCGCGGGTGATCGTTGCGCCATTCACGAGCTTGTCGACGGGGATGAAGACTTCTCCGACGCAATCGACGCAGACGGCGCGGCCCGGCGAAAGATAGAGGTCGCGCTCAGGCTTGCCCTCGCCGAAAGCGCCGGCCGAAACGCGAATGGGCCAGGCCTCGCGGGGGTTTTCCCGGCTCGCGCAACGGATCTCGCGATGGCCGAGCCAGACGATCGGGCGGCTCGAACCGGAGGACGTCACGACGAGATCCCCGACCTTCAACTCCTCGACCGCCACCTCGCCGCGCGGCGTGCGAATGCGCGTGCCGGAAGTGAAGCAGGTCACCGGACTGCCCGAAACCGCGATGGGGTTCGCAGGCGCGGCGGCATTGTCCGCGATGGTTCCGGAGAGGACGGTGGGGGGGGGGGTGGTGCTTATATCTAATTGAGCGCCCGGGGTTGCGGCGAGAACTGTGACATTGGGGGGAAGCTGGTTGGCTGTAGGGTAGACGACATCGAAAAACCCGCCAGAACCCACTGTGACGATATGATTAGAATCAGGCTGGCTAATCGAGCCCGCGCTGATACTATACACTGGCGGTGAGCCGGACGACCCGGGGATCGTTTGTAAGGTTAGAGTCGATATCGGAATCGGACTGCCGCCGTTCGGTGTGACGGCGAGATTATTCAATGGCGTGGCTGTCCCGGTCGTATAATCGACCTGTATCCTGCCGGAAACAGTCCCCACTGCAGGGCCGCCTCCGAGGCTCGTTATGGGAACGCTGTTGAAATTCAGATCGACGACCGTGTCCGTCATGTGCTCCTCCAGAGTCTATATTTGCCACCAGCTCATCGGTAACCGTCTTGAAGCGTCAATCTTGCAGCCCGACTTAAGCCGGCAGATTCGAGCTATCTGTCTACATATTCTGCAAACTGTGGCGAAAGTGTTGCGCCCAAGCTCGGATGCGCTGGATGACGGTCGTTTGGGACGCGAGTTCGGCCCGTCGGCCCCCTTCCAGCGGGCTGCGCGCTCTAAGCCAAGGCTGACGCCGATCGAGTTGGGCGCGATTGGCCGCACATCCATCAGCCGCCGCAAGCTTGGCGTTATTGTCGCCGTCCTCACGCGATGAGGCGGAGCAGCGCGGGCGACTCCTCGGCATTGTCACGGTCCGGCCCGAGAGCCACGGTCCCATGCGCTCGGGCTTAGCCCGCGCCTGACGCAGATGCGGGCTCGCGCCCAGGGTCAGGAGCCGCCGCAGGCCCGCGTAGCCGCTTGCCGACACGTCACCCGACGCCCTGCAGCATCGCCGCCGCTCCCTTGGCCGTATAGAGCAGGACAGCGTTCGTGGCGGCGTATTTTGTGCCGAATTTAACTGCGCCGGTCGCTGGAAACAGGCTGTAGATTTCGCCCCAGGCGACGAACACGAGCCCGGTCAGCATCGGGAACAGAGAGAGGGACGTCTGGCATGAGAATTTGCGTCGTCGGCGCGGGCGCGATCGGCGGGCTTTTGGCGGCGAAGCTCGCGCGGGCGGGGGAAGAGGTCAGCGTCGTCGCCCGCGGCGCGCAGCTTGCGGCGATCCGCGCCGAGGGTCTCAGGCTCATCGGGGCGGGCGAGCCCTTCACCGTGAAACTCGCGGCGCGCGAGCGTATCGCCGACCTCGGCCCCCAGGACCTCGTGGTGCTCGCCGTCAAGGCGCATCAGCTCGCCGCCGTCGTTTCCGATCTCGCGCCGACCTTGGGCGAGAACACGCTTGTGCTGACGGCGCAGAACGGCATTCCCTGGTGGTATTTCTTCAAGCACGGCGGCGCCCATGACGGCCGGCAGCTCGAGAGCGTCGACCCCGGCGGAGTCATCGCCGCACATCTGCCGATCGACCGCGTCATCGCCAGCGTCGTCTATCCGGCGGCCGAGATCGAATGGCCGGGGGTGATCCGCCACATCGAGGGCGACCGGTTCTCGCTCGCCGAGATCGACGGCGCGAAAACCGAGCGCATCCTCGAGGTCTCGGAGGCCTTCACCCGCGCCGGCTTCAAGGCCCCGGTCGCCTCCGACGTGCGCGCAGAGATCTGGCTGAAGCTCTGGGGCAATTTAAGCTTCAATCCGATCAGCGCGCTGACCCATGAAACGCTCGAGGAGATCTGCCGTTTCGGTCCCACGCGAGCGCTCGCCGCCGATATGATGCGCGAAGCGCAGGCCGTTGGCGAAGCGCTCTCCGTCCGCTTCCGGATTTCCCTGGAAAAGCGGATCGCGGGCGCGGAGGCGGTCGGCGCGCACAAAACCTCGATGCTGCAGGATGTGGAGAGCGGGCGCGCGATCGAGATCGAGGCGCTGCTCGGCTCCGTGATCGAGCTCGGCGAGATCGCCGGCGTCTTGACGCCGCATTTGCGCGCCGTCTACGCCCTGACGAAACTGCTTGCGCGATCGCTCGAGCGCAAGAACGGCAAGCTCCTCGTGACGGCCGCGTGACGCCAGGCGCCGCCAACTCCTGGAACAAGCGCATGACCGCCAGCCGCACGCTCGCAAGCCTGTTTTCCGCCGCGCCCGACGAAGCCGTGGCTCTCGGCGCGCCGGGCGCGCCGCCGCTCACCTTTGGGAGGCTCCGCGCGCTCGCGAAGGAGACCGTCGCGACGCTGAACGGGCTTTGGCGTCGGCCGCGGCGACCGTGTTGCGATCGTGCTTCCGAACGGCCCCGAGATGGCGGCGGCTTTCATCGCGCTCGCTCATGGCGCGACCGCCGCGCCGCTCAACCCCGCCTATAAGCTCGACGAATTTGAGTTCTCCATGGAGGACCTGAAGGCCAAGGCGCTCGTCGTCGAAGCCGGCTCCGCCTCGCCGGCGTGTGAAGCGGCGAGAAAGCTCGGCGTCCTCGTGCTGACTTTAACGCCCGTCGCCGGCGGGGCAGGGGATTTTGAACTCTCAGATCACGCTGCGTTTGAGCGGAATCGCTCAAACACAGAAAGCGTGATCGATTCTAGAAACTTAGAGCGCGCTTCGCGCGAAAAACCGGTTCCCACTTTTTCGCAGCGCGCTCTAATCGGCGCGCCCGCGCAAGCCGCGCAGCCAGGATTTGCGCAACCGGAAGACATCGCGCTGATCCTGCACACCTCGGGGACGACCTCGCGACCCAAGATCGTGCCGCTCTCGCAGCGCAATGTCGCGATCTCGGCGCAAAACATCGCCCGCACGCTCGAGTTTTCGCAAAGCGATCGCGGTTTGAACATCACGCCGCTCTTCCACATCCACGGTCTCATCGCCGGGCTGCTGGCGCCCTTGTCCCGGGGCGGCTCGGTCTTCTGCACGCCGGGCTTCAACGCGCTGAAATTCTTCCACTGGATGGAGGAAGCGGAGCCGACCTGGTACACGGGCGTGCCGACCATGCATCAGGCGATCCTGACGCGCGCCGCGCAGCACCGGGAGGCGATCGCCCGCCACCCGCTGCGCTTCATTCGCTCATCCTCCGCCTCGCTGCCGCCGCAGGTCATCGCGGAGCTGGAGGCTGAGTTCCAGCGCGCCGGTCATCGAGGCCTATGGGATGACGGAAGCCGCCCATCAGATGGCCTCCAATCCGCTGCGCGGCGCGCGGAAGCCCGGCTCGGTCGGCCTCGCCGCGGGGCCGGCGGTCGAGATCATGGGCGAGGCGGGGGAGATTTTGCCGGCGGGCGGCGTGGGCGAGATCGTGATCCGCGGCGAGAACGTCTTCGCCGGCTATGAGAACAATCCAAGAGCCAACGCCGAAGCGTTCACCAACGGTTGGCTTCGCACCGGCGACCAGGGCGTCAAGGACGCCGAGGGCTATGTTCGCCTGACGGGGCGCTTGAAGGAGATCATCAACCGCGGTGGCGAGAAAATCTCGCCGCGCGAGATTGACGAGGCGCTGATGGACCATCCAGCGGTTCTGCAGGCCATAGCCTTCGCCATGCCGCATGAGATGCTCGGCGAGGATGTCGCCGCCGCGGTCGTGCTGCGGGAGGGAGCGAGCGTCACCGAGAAGGAGCTGAAGGCCTTCCTCTCGGAGCGGCTCGCGGCGTTCAAAGTGCCGCGCAAGATCGTGTTTCTTGACGAAATCCCGAAGGGCGCGACCGGCAAGCTGCAGCGGATCGGGCTCGCCCAGAAGGTCGGGCTTTAGGCGGGGTAGCGCATGGGCGCGCCTAGCGCGGCTGCATCCGCTGCGCGCGGCGCTTTCGCGGGTTTAGACCGGTCGGTAGTATCGCCATCCTCCTCGAGACAAAGGAACTGGCTCACTCGGTGATGGGGCCGTCCAGAGAGCGTCGAGGGGGTCTCAGCCTTTCGCTTTTGTCGGAAGCAACGACGCTTTTGCGATTGAGGAGGGGTGAGAATGATTCCTTGAGGAAACCGCGAACAGGTTTCGTCTGGCAAAAATTTTCTGTGACCTTTTCGCCACAGCTGCGCAAAAAAAGTTTTGAGCCTCTGAAAACTGCTTGAGGTCCGGAAATCCTCTGCTATCCGATGTAAACAGAAAAATTTGAATGACTGCTATCGGGAGTCGAAAATGAAACGCATCGCGCTCGGGTTTTCCATGCTTTTTTCTGGCCTCGCGGCGTCCAACGCCTACGCAGGGGGCAGCGCGCTTCCCGGCGCGGCCTGGGACAACGCGACCCGCGCATTTCAGAACTTCGATTGGGGTGGCCCGTTTGATGGCCACCAGAGCTCCGCGCCGGGGACAGACACGTCATCAGCATCCGACGCCTCTGGAACGTCTTCCGTCACCATCACCTCGGTGGCGGGACCCAATCCTTATATTTTTGCCCAGGCCTCTTCCTCTGCACAGGTGTTGTCGTGGGTCAGGGGCTACGGAGGAGTCGCGAACGGGGTCGGAGACCTCCAATACTGGGTTGAGGTCGTCGGCCCAGGGAGCGGGAACCTGATCCCCATCAACGTCACCGCCTATGGCTACGCCAGCACCAATAGCGATCCCGCTTTTGGCGCAAGGGCAGACGCGAACTTGTCGCTGACCTTTTACGGGCAAGGCGCCAGCCCGAAGCAATATTTCCAAGCGGTCAGCAACCTCGGCGCGCCGACGTCGTACATAAACGTCAACAGCAGCTATCAGGCCGTCGTCGGCCAGCCGATTTTCGTCGATTTATGGACGGATGTCAGCGCCGAATCCAATGTTGCCCAAGGCGGCGGCTACCCTTATAGCTCCGCCAACGCCTACATCGACCCTTATTTCTCCCTCCCGCAGTCGCTCATCGACGAGGGCTATCAGATCGAGGTCAGCGCGGGGGTCGGCAACTCGCCCGTTGGCGCTCCCGGCCCGATCCCGGGCGCCGGCCTTGCAAGCATCGCCTTCATTGCTCTAGCCGGCTTCGTCGCTAGAGCGCGCGGCCTCCTCGCTCGCTGAGACGCGCCTCGGATCAATGCGCCCCGCCGCTTCATCTGCGGTCGGAGCGTTTTTTTGTCGATAGTGACGAAGCGCGCTTGCCATAGCGAGCGCCCGCAGGCAGCGGGAGCCGGGAAATTATCCGAGCCCTCTTGCAAACGATATATCGCTAATTACATGCCTGATGTCCGATATATCGTAGGGAAGATCGTTCGGACTACCCATAAGGCTCATCATGTCCCAATGTGCGCATGCCGCTCTCCGTTCCGATCCCACCGCTTGCGGGGAAGGTCGCGGTTTCGCTCCGCCGCTGCCGCTAAAACTCCTCTTCGCCGGCGCGGCTTTTCTGATCTGCCCGCCGCTCGGCCTTGTGGCGCTCGCCTTTCTCGCCTGGCGGCATTTTCGCTGGGAGCGCGGCTGCGGCGGACGCCACCGCGGCTTGAGGCGTTCGACCGGCAATAGCGCGCTCGACGCCAAGCGTCGCGAGACGCTGAAGGCGCTCGATGAGGAGGCCGAGGCCTTCGTTGAATTCGCGCGCCGCGAGCGCGAAGCGCGCGACCGTGAGGCCTATGAGCGCTTCCAGGCCGAGCGCGCCGCGACGAAGGAGGGGTGAGTCTCCTCGGGGCGTGACGCGGAAAGCGCAACGGGAGCGCGCCCACTGCGGGCGCGCTTCCAAGATTCCAGCTAGTTTATAAGTGCGCGGCCCTTGTCGGCCCGATCTTTTCGACGCCGATGACTCTGAAACGCCTTTCATCTCTTGGCGGAGCATTTTCGGCGAGACGGATCGGCCCTTGTCAAGGATGCGAGCTTCGCTCGCACCGCTTCGCGGCGGCGCGAAGCGCCGTCCTTGACAAGGGCCGACCGCTCGCCACGCTCGCCGCCATGAGTTGAAAGGCGCAACATGAGCTTCCCGCAAGACGGCGAAACGAAGCTCAGCTTCTGCGGCAGGGAGTGTCGCCATTATTATCCGTAACCCGCAACCCTTTCGATCTCCGCGATCCGCCGTGTTATGAGCCTCGAGGCCTTCACGCCGAGTCCTTATCGCCATGCGTCCGCCCTTTTGCCCCCCAGGGGGCGAAGACGAAGATCAAGGAAGCTGCCGCCCACCTTTCCGGCGGCTTTTCGGGCGCGGCGGCCCCTTCGCACGCGCGCGTGGGGCGCGGCTTTTCGATTCCGGCGCGCTGCGGCTCGTCACGCTCGGCCTCATCGATGAGGCGCCGCGGCATGGCTATGAGATCATCAAGGCGCTCAAAGATCGCTTCCAGGGGGCCTACAGCCCGAGCCCCGGCGCGATCTATCCGATCCTGCAAGCGCTGCTCGAAGCCGGGCTCGTCACCTCGCAATCCTTCGGCCCGCGGCGAAGCTTCTCGATCACGCCGGCCGGGCGCGCCTACATCGAGGAGAACCGCGCCGAGCTCGAAAGGATCAAGGCGCAGCTCGAGGAAGCCGCGGCGCCTATCGGCCAGTCGGCGCTTGGCGAGGCGATCGCCGAGTTTCGGGCCGCGCTCTTCGAAAAAATGCGGGGAGGGGGCCTCTCGCCCGAACGCGCCGAAAAGCTGCGCGAGCTGTTGAAGCGCGCCAAGGACGAGGTGGAGCGGATATAAAAGCTAATATAAATCAATAACTTATTTTTAAACCTCCTCGCTATGGTTAATAAACCACGCCAGTGTGGTGTATTAACCATAGCCGTGTGATCGAAATACCGCATCATCTCGTCCGCGAATTGCCCGAGTCCATGCGCTCCCGGACGCGGCCGTGGGCTGTGGGGCGTCACGGTCGAACGGCGATCAGCTTGAGCTGAGCAAATTTATCGGAACGAGAGACCACCCGCCGGCGAGCGTGCGGCGCGAGCCTCAGCCGAGCCCTTGGAAGTTGGAGCCGCGCTCCAATTCCTTCGCCTCGACCCACAGCGCCTCCATCTCGGCGAGCGTCGCCTCCTTCGGCGTGCGGCCGGCTTCAGTGAGGCGGCGCTCGATGTAACGGAAGCGGCGCTCGAACTTGGCGTTGGCGCCGCGTAGCGCCTGCTCGGGATCGACCTTGGCGTGACGAGCGAGATTGGCCATGGCGAACAAGAGATCGCCGATCTCGTCCTCGAGCTCCGGCGAGGCCTCGGCGCCCGGCGCCGCAAGCTCCGCCTCGACCTCCGCCGTCTCCTCGCGGATCTTTTCGAGCACGAGACGCGCGTTGGCCCAGTCGAATCCGACGTTCCCGGCCTTTTCCTGCAGCTTCACGGCGCGAGTCAGCGCGGGCAGGGGCGTCGGCACGCCGTCGAGCAGGGAAGGCGGACGGTCTTGGCTTCGCCGCGCTGCCCGCACGGCCTTCTCAGACGCCTTGATCGCCTCCCATTGAACCGAGACGGCTTGCGAATCGCGCGCCTCGCCCTGCGCAAAGACATGCGGATGGCGGCGCGTGAGCTTTTCGCAGATCGCCGCGACGACGTCGTCGAAAGCGAAATGACCGGCCTCCTCCGCCATGCGGGCGTGGAAGACGACCTGCAGCAGGAGATCGCCGAGCTCGTCCTTGAGGTCGAAA
This sequence comes from uncultured Alphaproteobacteria bacterium, assembly GCA_963829075.1. Classification (GTDB taxonomy): domain Bacteria; phylum Pseudomonadota; class Alphaproteobacteria; order Rhizobiales; family Beijerinckiaceae; genus Methylocystis. The sequence continues at coordinate 12,007 of CAWHHH010000007.1, forward strand.
AGATCGCCGCGCTCGATCGCGTCGACGACCTCATAGGCCTCCTCGATCGCGTAAGGCGCGATCGAGCGCGAGGTCTGCTCCAGATCCCACGGACAGCCGATCTTTGGCGTGCGCAGCGCCGCCATGATCTCGATGAGGCGGTGAATTGTCATTGCGGTCCCTGAGCGGCCGGCGAAGCGGCGATGAAGCGCCGCCTCGGACCTAAGGAGCGCGGCGCCCCGTGCTTGAGCCCAAATCTATGCCGCGCCTTGCTTCTCATGGCGGCGAGCATCACGAGCGGTCGGCGCTTGTCAAGGACGCGAGCCACGGGGCGTGCTGATAACGTCCGGAACATACGAAAAACGCCGCGAGGCCGGGCAGGGCGTCGCGGCGTTGAATTATTAAGGCGGGACTAGATCACTGCGCCGAGATCGACAGCGCCTCGCGACCCTTTTGCGTGTCGACGACCTGCATCGTGACCGGCTGGCCCTCGACGAGACGGCTCACGCCCGAGGGCGCGAGGATCGAGATATGGACGAAGACGTCCTTGCCGCCGTCATTGGATTGAACGAAGCCGAAACCTTTCGAACTCGTCGAACCATTTGACCTTGCCCACGACGGTGACCGCGGTCGAGGGATCGGGCGCCGCCCGGCGCGGCGGCCGAGGACTGTCGAAGGAGCGGGGGGCCGGCGCGCGTTCGGCCGCGCCGGCCAGGTCCGCCTCGATAATCCGCGCCACCTGCTGACCCTTGAGCGAGCTCGAGACGTTGACCTTGAGCTTTGCGCCGGGAGGCAGGCTGTCATAGCCCGCCGCCTGCACCGCGCCGATGTGAAGGAAAGCGTCGCCGGTCCCGTTGGCGAGCTCGACAAAGCCAAAACCTTTGTCGGATTTGAACCATTTCACGACCGCGTCGACGGCCGGCGCGTCTGACGCCATGGGTGGGCCCTCCTGAAAACCTCCACCGCCGAAACCTTGGCGGGGCGGCCTGGGGGTTCGGGGAGCGTCGTAACCGAAGGGACCGTCGTCGTCGAATCCGCGCTTGCGAGGACCGCGGAAATCCTTACCTTTGCTCATGTCAACCTGTCTCGTCTTCGCCACATCGGCAAGACCAATATGCCACTTGGAAATCGCCCAAACCCCAATGCCTGCCGACCGCGGGTCGCCAGAGGGAGTGTGGGAATTTGCCAGCTTAATGCCATACCGTCCCGCGCGCGCTATCTATTAGCAGAATTCAAGCCGCGCTGGCCAGCGAATTTCGGCAAGAACGATGTACGTAATTTCCCTCTTGCGCGAGACAAGCGCCGCGCGCTCGGCGTCGGTCGCGCGTGCGAGCGATAAGAAGTCGCGCCAACTCAACAAGCTGGAGCAAATTCGTCTGTCAACTTTTGCGTCAATTCGGTTTAAGGGGAGGGCGGCTTGCGCCGCTCGAAATCCGATGCGTCGTGCCGTTCCCGCAATTGTTCGGCAGGATCGCCGAAAGTCCGATTGACCATGCGACCCCCCTCTCGACGGCTGGACGCTTTCCGACGGCCTCGGCCCAGCGCCGCACGTTCGCATAGGCCTCGACCTGCAAAAACTCCCCGGCGTCGTAGAGCTTGCCCTCGACCAGAGCGCCATACCAGGGCCACACGGCCACATCGGCGATCGTGTAGGCGCCGCCCGCCACGAATTCCTGTTCGCCCAAGCGCTTGTCCAGCACGTCGAGCTGGCGCTTGACCTCCATGGCGAAGCGGTCGATCGCATATTCGATCTTCTCGGGGGCGTAGGCGTAAAAGTGCCCGAAGCCGCCGCCGAGATAGGGCGCGCTGCCGACCTGCCAGAAAAGCCAGGAGAGGCACTCGGCGCGCAAGGAGGGATTCGCCGGCAGGAAGGCGCCGAACTTTTCAGCTAGATAGAACAGGATTGCGCCGGATTCGAAGATGCGGATCGGCGCCGCGCCGCTCCGATCGACCATGGCCGGGATCTTCGAGTTGGGGTTGACCGCGACGAAGCCGCTCGAAAATTGGTCTCCCCCGTCGATGCGAATGAGCCAGGCGTCGTATTCCGCGCCGGTGAACCCGGCTTCCAGCAACTCCTCGAGCAGGATCGTCACCTTGACGCCGTTGGGCGTGCCCATTGAGTAAAGTTGCAAAGGGTGTTTGCCGACGGGGAGCTCCGCGTCATGCGTCGCCCCCGCAACGGGCCGATTGATATCGGCAAAGCGTCCGCCGCTGGGACGCTTCCATTCCCAAACCCGCGGCGGCGAATAGCGAGGCGCGTCGGTCATGAGACGTTCCTTTGTCTTCGCCGAGCAACTCGTCGGAATCCATCGGCGGAACGGCGCGCTGGCCTCAGCGTTTCGCCACGGCTCCGCCTCGCAAAAAACCCGAATTGTCGCGAGCTTGCACTCCGACCGGAAGCCATTTGGCGGATCCCGGGTCCATGTAGGGAGTGAGCCCATGTCGTGCAAATGGATCAAAGGATCGTTGACGCTCGCCGCGCTGTGCTCGCTCAGCCTGCCTTCCGATGCAGCAGCGGGCGTGATCGGCGGGATGACGCAAGGAAAAAGTACTGGGTAGTCGGCCCAGAACACAAGGACCCGCTCGTACGCGACGACTATAACCAAGCATCGACGATCTCCCTACGTGTGCGAGAGCGGAGTCGCCCCTAAGGGTGGCTGCCTGGGTGGAGAGGGCACGATCACCTCCATCGCAATGACGTTCAACACTTACGTCGTCGCTGACAAAACGCTTGGCGGAAAGACTGTGCAGGTCCTGTTCGGCGGCATCCAGTGGGGCTTCAAATACCAAAATTCGGACAAGGCGGGGATTGTAATCGCCGATGCGCCGCGACCGGGTGGCGGAGCGCTCTCCCTGGCGACTGAATTGAGAGCTTACGACGCGGAGCGCGAGCTCCTTCGAATCGGTCAGCCTCCAATCGGTCGCTTGCCGGGGGACCTGGGCGCTTTTGCAGGGCCGCGCAGCGATTGTCAGCGCAAGACAGAAATGGCGCAGGGCGCGCAAAGTTGAAATGTCACTCCTGGCTGCACCCCAAATCTCCGGGTTCGAGCAGCGCGGCGCAGCCTTTCGGTCAGCGCAGCCGCGCTGCTCGAACGAACCCATGACCTCGCCGCAAGCTTTAGCCTAACCTTATCACTCCCCAGCCTGCCCACCGCGGCGCGACGCCGATTTGGCGTTCGCATTTCACCCGGGAAACTCAGCAGACCTTGAACATATGCCGCTCCGCCTGCCCCTGCCGTCGCGGCGCGCTTTTGGACCGCCCCTCGGTCCGCTCCGCCTGCCGCGCGGCGACATAGGCCAAAACCTCCCCCAGCCGCTTGTTCTCGACGATCGCCGCCTGATTGACCTTCTGCAGCTTGTCGAAGGTTCGATAGGGCAGGTCGCGGCCTTTGTGACGGATGGCGATGCGCCCGTCGGGATAATCGACGATCGTCACGCGCTGACGGGCGAGGGGACGCGTGACCTCGTTCGGCTCCAGCATGAACAGCACCTTGTCATATTGGACCGTCAGATTGTTCGTCAGCGTGCGTTCTTCCTTCCAAGCGAAGACGTCCACCAACGGCGTCTCTGGCGAGATCGGGCGGTGAGCCTCTTCCTGGGAGCGCGGCGGCTTGCCGAAGCGCGCATTGTATTGCGCCATGAAGCCCGGCAGGAACGCGTTGGCGCCGGCCGTGTCCGATACGCCCGCGAGGCGCAGCTCCTTCACCAGACGGTCTTGCAGCGTCCCGAACGACCGCTCCACGCGGCCCTTGGCCTGCGGGCTGTTGGCGCAGATGATGTCGATGTTCAGCTCGTCGAGCGCCCGCCCGAACTGCGTCATGCCGTCGCCGCCGGCCGCCTCGCGGTTGTTCACTCGAAAGATCGCATGCTTGTCCGAATAAAACGCGATCGGGCGCCCAAAGCGCTCGATATAGGCTTGCGCCTCGCGCATGTAGTCGAAGGTCGACTCCGACGGCACGAAGGCGGCGTGCTGGATACGGCTCGTCGCGTCGTCGATGAAGGCGATCAGCGTGACCTCGGGGCCGCGGTTCTCGAACCAATAGTGCCGCGAGCCGTCGATCTGCACGAGCTCGCCGACACGCTCGCGCCGATGCCGCGGCTGATGAACCGGGGGTAGGCGATGCTTGCGGTCCTTCCACAGCCCGTCCTCGATCATCCATTTGCGCAGCGTCTCGCGCGAGACCAGGCACGCGTGGTTTTCTTGGAGCTTCTCGGCCGCGAGCGTCGGGCCGAAGTCGGCGTAGCGCTCTTTGACCATCGTCATCGTCAGCTCGCGCACGGCGGTCGGCAGCTTGTTGTTGCTCGTCCGGCCTCGGCGCTTCGACGCCAGACTCGCGGCGCCTTGCGTCCGCAATCCCTTTAATAGGCGGAAAATCTGTCGGCGCTTCAACCTCAGCAGCTGCGCCGCGTCGTCGACCCGCAACCGCCGCGCTTGGACCTCCATCAATACGCCAAGCCGCGAAAACTCCTTCTCGCTCATCGACACCACCATGCCCGCCGTCTCCCGTTGAGGGGCTCGCCCGAGCGAGCGCCATCTCAACTTTGCGGAGGGGTGTCTTTTCTATATTGCGGCTACAGCGATGATTCGCATAATCGGTATTATGGAACCTAATGCGATATCCCCGGATTTCCGGGCCAAGCGCCCAGCATCCCGGCAAATTCGAGCTCGAGGCTAACACGCGCGCAGCGTGGGTCCGCGCCGATCGCGAGGCTCGGCTAACGATCCGTTGCTCCGGCCGTCGCCCGCCAAAGCATGAACACAGCTTTTCCAATCGTCGCCGCAGAAGGCTCGCCGGGCCGCCAAAAAAATGCCGGCGATTGCGCGCTGATAGAGATTCACACGGCCAAGCCTGCCTGGGCGGAAAGACCGGGCCTCGCCGGCCTCGATCGGAGAAAACTGTGACGCAACAAACGGGTCCTCGGGCGAAGATCATCCGTTTCCCGCTCGTGCCTCTTTGCGCTTTCGGCCCGTCGGCCTTCGCTGCGGCGCTCTTCGCCGCGGGTTTCGCGACGAGAGGCCGCGCCGTCGAGCCGCTCTTTTCGGGGCTCGTGGCGATGTTGGCGCTCCTGGCGCTGACAGGCCTGATCGGCTCGATCACCGGGCAGCGGCTTTACCGCTTGCGGGCGATCGGGGCCCTGCTCAACGGAGCGATCCTCGCGGCGCTGGCTTACGCCGCCCTCGGGCTCTAGCGTGTTCCCAAAAAGCGCCAACGCTGTCGGCCGTCAGCCCAGCACCACCTGCATCCCGTCATAGGCCGGCTCGGTCGCGGGCGGACAGATCCCCGTGAGCGCCTCGTAATCGAGATCGACGTGCATGTCGGTCAGCACGGCGCGGCGGGGCTTCATGCGCTCTATCCAGGCGAAGGCTTCGGACACGCTAAAATGCGTGCCGTGGCGCTGCTGGCGCAGCGCGTCGATGATCCACAGATCCAGGCCTTCGAGAAATTCGACGCTATCGGGCGGTATGGCGTTCATGTCGGGCGTATAGGCGAAGACCTTGCCGTCCGCCTCGAAGCGAAAGCCGAGCGAGTCCATGTCCCCGTGATCGAGCCGAAACGGCGTTGCGCCGATCGCCCCGCCCGGCCCTTCGATCGTCACCGGCTTTCGCGGCTCGAGCTCCCGCGCGTTCATCATCGGCGGATAGCAGCTTCCGGGCGGCGTCACGAAGACATAGTCGAAGCGCGAGGTCATGGCGCGCGCTGTCGTCTCGTCCATATAGGCCGGAATGCGACGCCCGTTTTGGATGACGAGCGGACGCAGATCGTCGACTCCATGCGTATGGTCGGCGTGCAGATGGGTATACAGCACCGCGTCGATGCGCTTGACGCCGGCGTCGATCAATTGCTCGCGCAGATCCGGCGAGGTGTCGACCAGGATGACGGTCGAGTCCGCGCCCACCCGGCGCGTCACGAGAATCGAGCAGCGCCGCCGCCGATTCTTGGGATTATGGGGATCGCATTTGCCCCAGCCCTGCCCGGCGCGCGGCACGCCGCCCGACGAGCCGCAGCCGAGAATCGTGACCTCGAGGGTCAAGCCGCGGCCTCGGCGCGAGAGAGCGGCGGCATTTTGGAAAAGAGCCGCAGCGCATTGGCGGTCGTGGCTCGAGCGATCTCGGCCTCCGAGACGCCCTTCGCCTCGGCCAGCACGCGCGCGGTCTCCTTGACGAAGGCCGGCTCATTGCGTTTGCCGCGATGGGGCGCCGGCGCGAGAAAGGGCGCGTCGGTCTCGACGAGCAGACGCTGGAGCGGCATGGCCGCCGCGATCTCGCGCAGATTTTGCGCGTTCTTGAACGTCAGCACGCCAGAGAACGAAAGATAAACGCCGAGTTCGACCGCCGTCTCCGCCAAGGCGCGCGAGCCCGTGAAACAATGGAGCAGGGCGGGAAAGGCCCCATGCCCCATCTCCTCGCGCAGGATGCGGGCCATGTCCTCGTCGGCGTCGCGCGTATGGATCACGAGCGGCAGCTGCGCCTCCCGCGCCGCGGCGATGTGATGGCGAAAGACCCGCTGGGCGGTCTCTATCGGCGCGTGATTGTAATGATAGTCGAGGCCGGCCTCGCCGAAGGCGACGCATTTTTCATGACGCGCCAGGGCGACCAGCGTCTCGGGGCTCGCCTCCGGCTCGTCGAGCGCATGATTGGGATGCGTGCCGACCGTGCAGAAGACGTCGCCATAGCTTTCTGCGATCGCCGCGATCTCGGCGAATTTCGTCACATGGGTCGAGATCGTCACCAAACGCCCGACGCCTGCGGCGCGAGCGCGCGCGACGACGGCGTCACGCTCCGGCGCGAAATCGGGAAAATCGAGGTGGCAGTGCGTGTCGACCAGCATGGCGGCCTTTTACGCCGAGACGGCGGCGAAAGGAACGGCCGTCTGCGCCGCCGCGAAGGCGAAGAACTCCGGCGGCCGTCTCGGGGCAATACGAGCGCCCCGCCTCGACGGATCGAGGCGGGGCTTTTTGGTTCATTGAGCCGCTATCGCCGCGCTCGCGACGATTAGCGCGCCAGAAGGCCGCGCATTCTGGTCATCGCGCCCGCGAGGACCAGGAAGGCGAGGCCGAGCACGCCTGCGCCGGGCGTCGGGCCGGGGCTGACCGAGACGTTGTCGGTATTGATGGAGAACCCGAATTCGGCGTCCACGGTGTGCCGGTCAGCGTAGAAGACTTCGAGCGTATGGTCCCCAGCGCCGAGAATTCCGGAAATGACATCCGTACTCGTCGGCGCATGCACGCGGGGGAGGCCGCCGATATACTTCCCGTCGATGTAGATCAGGGAGTCGTCATCGGAGGTGAGATGGAACGACACTGCTTCCGCTGTGGGCACAAACAGGTCTCCCTTGAATGTCGCCGTTTCGAAGGCGCTAGCGTCGTTCCCCCCCGTGCTGTTCGGCGGGAACATGGTTTGCGTGGGATAAGGCACCGAGATGAAACCCGTTCCGGTCTGGCTCACATTGGGGTTGAGAGTCGGACTCCACCAGGTGATCTCGTTTGTTCCGGGATTAATGTCGCTGACGCCGAACGGGTTCGTGGCGACAGGCAATCCGTTGGGACCGAGAGAGCTGCCCAGCGTGATGTTCGGGGTGGTGAAGGGATCACGCTGGAAGTCCGGATCGGGATTTTGGGGGCCGTTGTTTGGAACCGAGTAATAAGTCGCGGCCATCGTGCCTGACCCAGCCTGCGCCGCCTGAGACCAGGGCAGCGCGCCGGCGGTGACGCACAGAGCGAACAGAAGGCTTCGTTTCATGCTTAGTCTCCGAAGGTTCGAAGTGACTCTCGTGCCGTCGCGATCCATTGGAAGCCTCCCACGGGGCGGCTTCACGGCTCCTCGACAGTCCGATTGGCGGCGCTGGATGTCAACGGAAGTATAAGCAATGCTCCCGAATGCCAGTAGGAATTCTTATGGCTGTGTCTATTTTGTCACAGTTTAACGCGGCGGCTCGTATTTCTTCTTATCACGATGACTACGCATTAGTACGTAATTCGGTCTGCTGCATTCAACCGCCTTCGCCTGCGCCGGGTTCAGCTTGAATTCCGGAAACCGACGCCACTGGAGATTAAGCCACGTCGGGAATTTATGGTTTGACCCCAAGCATCGATGTGGGAACGGCCGCCCGCGCTTGTTTGCGGTCAGTAAATGGGAGATGAGATCGGACTGGCCGCCATAGGGGTGACGGGCTTGGCAAGGCTTGGCGCCTGGCCTCCCCCTAATGCCGCCGCGCGCCAGCCGCCGCCGGGGCACAGAAAACTGTTCGAGGACCACTCGCCCTCCCCGGTTTTCCCGACGATCTTGCCTTTGACGTGGGCCGTGACGCCGAGCGACTTCACCTCGATCGTGACCGCGCCGGAGGAATCGACGAAGCCTACGGCCCGGGGCGACGGGAGCCCTACGATCTTCGTGAACCTGCCGCCGGCGATCAGCGCGCCGAGCCGCTTGCTGCGCACCGGACAAAGATAGCCCGAGGCGGTCGCGTCGATGATCCATTTGCCGTCGAAAGGCGTCGAGGAACCGGTCGCCGAGGCGCCGAGCGCGACGAGCGCCGCGCCCAGTGCGCCGAAGGCGGCGGCCTTCCGGGTCCGCGAAGCCCGGTAGGAAACAATTGTCGAAACCAGCCCCGGCAAGACCGCCTCCGCATCCCCTCCCCGACAGACGCCACAACAGTCGTCGAGCGGCATCGCAAGGCTCGCCTGCGCCTGCGACGCCAAGCCTTACCATCTTGCTTATTACCATATTGCATATGAGGCGTCGCGACCGGCCGAGTTGTCGGCCGCTCTGAAACCGGCGCCTGCAATTGTGCCTCGGAGCGGCTGACGCGGGACGGCCGTAACGGCGGCCATTCAGCTCTGCGGCAGCGACGACGACGTGCGAAGGCGAAGAGCAATCGCCGAGAGCGCGGCTCCGCCGAAGATCAGGTTGATCCCGACGAGCAGACCCAGCGCCCATGCGGCGTCGCCCGGCAGGCCCGCCAAAAGGATGCCTCCCAGCACCAGATCGACAACTCCGCTCGCGACCATCCAGCCCCAGGTCGAGACGTGCCGGCGCTGCGCAACGCCGAACAGGATCGAAAAGAGGCCCTCGGCGATGAAGAACACGATCAGCACGAGCGTGAGGGAAACGGCTCCCGCGATCGGCCGCACGAGCAGCATCAGGCCTACGACGATGCCCAGCGCCGCCGAGATCAGCGACCACCAGAAGCCCGGCGCGCGACGTCCCGTGAAGGTCGAGATCAGGCCGGCGACACCGCTGGCGAAAAACACCGCGCCGATCACGATGGTCACGCTGATGGTGGCGGCCGGCGGGATGAGGATGGCGAGCAGGCCGAGCACGAGAAGCATGACGCCTTCCGTGAGATAGAAGGCCCACTGGTCGTGAATGGCGCTGGCGACTTTCTCGTCGAGTTGTCGCTGGTTGAGAGTTTCGTTCAGGGACATGACAAGGCGCCTCCGTCAAAAATTTCCTCATCATTCAACTTGCGCGGCGCGGACGACAATCAACCGGCTCCCCGCAAGGCCGCCGCTTCGCGGGCGAGACCGCGTCTGGCTCAATGCCCGCAAATCTAAGACGCGACCCCTTAACAGATCGCCCTCGTCACGCGTCGCAGCTGGCGTCCGGATGAAGAGACGCGCGGGCCGCTGGGCGGTGGGATCGACGCACTTACGACATTTTGCGCCCGTCACTATGACGTTCTCGGATCGCCGGGCAAGATCGCAACAAGAGTGACCTCCGCATGCACAAGATCAAATTCCGGATGGGCGGAGATGACCTGCGTCCGCGCCGCACGCGGCTCGAGATCCCCGGCTGGGCGGGAGAGCCTGAGCCCCGCGCCGACGGCTCCCATGAGCACGCTTGGCACTGCGTGCCCTTTTCGGAAGCCGCAAAATACGGCGTCGAGGTTTTCTACCCTTATGAAAACGAGCTTCGCGTCAGCATGAAAGCCGGAAAGCTCAATCTCGACGGCGATTTCGGCCCCTCGCCGGCGCCGGAGAGGAACTGGCCGCCTTTCAGGAACTTCGGCGACCTCTACTACACCTATCAAATCCTGCTGGACCTGAAGCCCGAGCCCGGCTTCGCCATCAAGGTCGAGACGCATCCGAGCTTCTACACCGACGCGACCGGAACCGCGCCCATAGCTGTCCCGGCGCTGATTCGCGGCTGGTGGCCGATGCTCTACTTCATCGTGTTCAAATCGCCGCCCGAAGGACAGACCCACATTTTTCGGCCCCATCAGCCGATCGCGCAATTTGTGATGATCCCGGCCGAAAGCGAGTTCGAGCTCGAACCGATGGACGCCGATGAGGCGGCCGAGCGAGAGCTGCAGTCGCGGCGCATCCACGCGAGCCGCGACACGCTCGGGGCCGACTCGCAATGGCTTTCGTCGACGAGCACCGTCTTCGACGGCACCTATCGCCGCATCCACGGAGCGGCGCGGAAGCCTTCGGAGAGTTGAGGCCGGCTCCCCGCGACGCCACACTGCTCAATAGGGTCCCCAATAATCGTTGTGATGATGGTGGTGGTGATGATGGCGGTAATAGGGGTAGCCGTCCCAGCCACGGTATTGGTGGTGATGATGGTGGTGGTGGTGGTGGTGATGATGGTAATAGGGGCCGTCGGGATAGCCGTAGTATTGCGCGGTCCGAATCCTCGAACTCGGTCTGCGCCCGGGAGCTCGCCGCCTCCCCTTTCAGCAGCGCTGAGGCGTTGGGGATCGGTTGAAGCAGCTCCGCATAGGACTGCGGCGCCATGACCTCGGCAAGGGTCTTTTCCGAGGGAGCCGCCGCCGCGGCGAGAGGCGTCAAAGCGGAAATGACGCCGACGAGGCCGAGGGTCTTCTTATCCATGGCGTGCTCCTTTGCTGGCGGGCGTGGCGCGCCCCGGCCGCTCGAGCGAATTCCGCAAAAGTTGACAGACTTTTGCGATCAGAATTCGCTCCAGCAGTCTGATCTGGCGCGATTTCTTGTCGCTCGAACGATTCCGTTCGAGCGGAAAGAGCGCTAGTTTTTGGCGGCCATTGTGTCGGCGCCGTGTCGCTCTCGCAGAATGTAAGCGCGGAGGTTAACGAGAGCTGAACGGCGCCACGATGCGAATATTGCATCGAAGGAGAAGCGGCGTCCGGGGCGCCCGAGCGACCGATTCGGATGAAATTCGCCCCGCGCGAGTCGCGAACCGGGCATCGGCGGGCGCGGCAAAAAGCTCATCCAATATCTGAACAAAACATATTATATATCTGATAAAAATATAGAAATAGTCTCACCTAAGATTTCAGAAGTCGCCATCTCTCACCCCTGCGCGCTCGCCTCGGCGCTCTCGACAAAGCGCGGGAACACCGCCGCCGGCGGAGGCAAGGGCGCGCCCTCCTTCAGCGCATGATCTTCCCCCGCGCTGGCGAAATCCCGCGCCGCGGCGGGGACGCCGAGCTGGTCGAGCAGCGCGCTCGCCGCCGTCGGGATGAAAGCCTGCAAGGGGATCGCAAGCCGGCGGATCGTCTCGGCGGTGACGTAGAGCACCGTCTCCATCCGGGCCGGGTCGGTCTTCTTTTTCGCCCAGGGCTCCTCGCCCGCGAAATAGCGGTTCGCCTCCGCGACGACGCGAAAGATTTCGGCGAGCGCCAAGTCTGGCCGATAGGCGTCCATCGCGCCGCGCGCCTTATCGAGGGCCGCCGCCGCGTCAGCGAGGATCGCCTTGTCCTGCTCCGAGAGCGTCCCCTTCCGGGGGACGGCCGCGCCGCAATTCTTGTTGATCATCGAGAGCGAGCGCTGAGCCAGATTGCCGAGGTCGTTGGCGAGATCGGCGTTGATCCGGTTGACGATCGCCTCATGCGAATAGTTGCCGTCCTGGCCGAAGGAGATTTCGCGCAGGAAGAAATAGCGGAGCGGGTCGACGCCGTAGCGCTCGGCCAGATCGATCGGATCGACGACATTGCCGACCGATTTCGACATCTTCTCGCCGCGCGAGAAGAGAAAGCCGTGGACGACGATTCTTTTGGGCAAGGGCGCGCCGGCCGACATCAGAAAGGCCGGCCAGAAGATCGCGTGAAAACGCGTGATGTCCTTGCCGATGACATGGGCGTCGGCCGGCCAGAATTTTTGCCGCTCCCCCTGCCCCGTGAGCCAGCCGGTCGCGGTGATGTAGTTCGTCAGAGCGTCGACCCAGACGTAGCAGACGTGATGGGCGCTCGTCTGCGGGCTCGGGGGGATCGCAATGCCCCAGTCGAAGGTCGTCCGCGAGATCGAGAGGTCCTCGAGCCCGCGCTTCACGAAGGCGACCACCTCGTTCTTGTAGTGTTCCGGGGTCACGAAGCCGGGATCGGCCTCGTACAGGGCCAAAAGCTTCTCGCCATAGGCCGAGAGCCGAAAGAACCAGCTCTCCTCCTCGACCCATTCGACCGGCGCGCCAGAGGGCGCGAATTTCTTGCCCTCGCGCTCGGCGAGCTCGCTTTCGTCGAAATAGGCTTCGTCGCGCACCGAATACCAGCCGGCGTATTTGGAAAGGTAGATGTCGCCATTGGCCTCCATGCGCCGCCAGATATCGAGCACCGCCTCCTTGTGGCGCGGCTGCGTCGTGCGCACGACGTCGTCGGCCCGCGCGTTCAGGACCTCGCCCATGTGCTGGAACTGCGCGGCGGTGCGGTCGGCGAGCTCTTGCGGCGTGAGCCCCTCCTTCTCCGCCGTACGCTGCATCTTCTGCCCGTGCTCGTCCATGCCCGTGACGAACAGCACGTCGAATCCGTCGAGTCGCTTCCAGCGAGCGAAGGCGTCGGTGGCGACGCGTTCATAGGCGTGGCCGATGTGCGGCGCGCCATTGGCGTAGGGAATGGCGGTCGTGATCATATAAGTCGGGCGCGTCATGGCGCGGGTTTATCGCGCTTTGGCGACGCGGGAAAGCGGATCCCGCGCAGACGGGCGCGCATCGGCTGCAATGAAGCCGCCCACCAAAGGGGGCCACCAGAAAATCTTCCAAAAATCGTAAGGTAGAAAGCCCGGATATTGGCGGACGAGACCGAGATGGCTCGAACTCGCCCGCCAATTTGCTCCGGTTACGCGCGAAGTCGCGGGAGCTCAGAACGCCGCGTCGCGGGCCAGGCGGCGGCGCGTCGCGATAGCGAGGCCCAGCAGAGCCAGTCCCAGCACGCCCTTGCCTGCCTCGGGCGCCGGCGCGCTGGCCAAGAGGCCGATCGTGTTGCCGTTCCCGTCCACGTAGAAGCCGACGATCTGCCCCAGGTCATTGACGCCGTTGAAGGTCGTGGTGCCTATGCCGTTGGGATCGTTGAGCACGTTCCAGATATGCGTCTGATCGTTGTAAGTGACGCCGTGCATGTTGTTGGCGGCATCCGTTTCCACTCCGACGATCAAACCATTGTTGTTGACGCCAAGCAGGTTCGTAGCAGTGGCGCCCGGAGCGTCGAGCGTCGTGAAAGTTCCTCCGACATCGAGAAAGCCGTGCGTGACGCCGCCGGCGTCGGTAAAAAAGCCAACGATGTTGCCCGCGTTGTTGATCCCAGCGGCGGTCAACGAGACGGCCCCCCCCGTAAGATCGTTGACAGGGGTGAACGTTCCGGTGGTGATGTTGTAGGTGTAGCCATGGGCGTTGTTGCCGGCGTCGTTATAGAAGCCGACCGCTACATTGGAGTCGTTGACGCCGAGCAGCTGATTGACTGCAGGAGTGGAACTCGTGAGCGGATTGTCGACCGATGTGAACGCGCCGGACTTTTCATAAAACCCGTGGTTGATGTCGTTCCCCACGCCCAAGTTGCTCGGCGCCCAGAAGCCTACGAAGGTTCCGGTGTTGTTGAGACCGGTCACCTGCGTCTGCATGGAGCCCGGGAAGTTGAGGTTCGTGAAAGACGTCAGCGCTGTAGATGAAAGAGTATAGCCCTTGTTCGGATGGCCCATGGCGCCGCTGCCGAAATAGCCGGAGATGAGACCGGAATTATTGATGCCGAGCTCCTGGTTGAAGGTCGGGTCCAGTGGATTGATGATGTTTTGGAAGGTATAGCCCGCCTGCGCCGGGGCGTCGGCGAGCCACGAGGCCAGCGCTGCCAGCGCTGTTGAAATCAAGAGACGACGAATTCTCATCATTGTGCTCCTTATCTTACAAAATGCGATGCCAGCACAATATTTGCCGCGCACCGCTCCGGGTTTTCGCCATCCAGACCTTGGACGACGCGGCGAAATACGATTTGATTTGTTTACATTATCTCGAAAATTCGTGCGGCGCAAGGTGAGCCGCAAAATTTCCTCTCCCGTGGGCCAGCTTGATCTCAGCTATGTTTGACTGATCTTCTACAGTTGGAGGCGGTTTGCGGGTTGTAAGGCTTTGATTTTATTTGTTTGGAGGGGCGGTTTTTGCAAGAATGTAGTGCCACGCTATATGCGATTTCGCTTGACTTTGTAGTAATATTTTCTGATTGTGTGCGCACCGCGAATAAGTCGCTCGGACGGTTCCGCGCATGTATTTCCGCAAGAAAACCTCAGGCGGTCGCGCCTATCTTCAGATCGTCGAAAGCCGCCGCGACGGCGCGCAAGTGCGTCAGCAGGTGATCGCTACGCTGGGTCGCATCGAGGATTTGCGCGACAGCGGGCAATTGGAGCGATTGCTGCGGTCGGGCGCGCGCTTCGCCACGAAGGCCATCGTCGTCAACGCCCTGGCCGAGGGAACGGCGGCGGCGAACGCGGCGCGGCGTATCGGGCCTGCCTTGGTCTTCGAACGCTTGTGGGAAGAGACCGGCTGCCGCGCGGTGATTGAAGACCTTGCCGGTTCCCGCAAACATGGTTGGCTCATCCCGGGTTCCGGGGTGATGAAAACTGACGCTGCGGCGACGAAGAAGGGCGCTGCGTCGAAATGACTCGGCCTGGAGCGCTTTCGCGGAGCGCAATTGACTGAATCCATATGGCTCTCGACTGATTCGCGGGAGGTTGGAGCCATGAGCGTTCTGATCAATTTGTCAGCGCTGCTCGATGACGCGAAATGTTTCGAACTCGTGCGTCAAACGCGCTGGCCGCAAGGCGTTCGCTGTCCGAAGTGCGGTGGTGAACATGTCGTGCGCAACGGCCGTGACGACACTCAGCCTCATCGCCAGCGCTATCTTTGCAACGATTGCCAGTTTCGTTTCGACGACCTCTCGGACACGGCGCTGGCCGGTCATCATCAGCCGCTGCGGATTTGGATATTATGCCTCTATTTCATGGGGCTGAATCTCTCCAACCGACAAATCGCACAGGAGTTGAGCCTGAATGAAAATGACGTGCAGGAGATGACGACGCAGCTGCGCGAAGGGCTGACCGCCAAAACTCCGCCGGTCGTCTTGTCGGGCGAGGTTGAGATCGACGAGGTTTATGTCGTCGCCGGTCACAAGGGCAATCCCGCCGCCGTCGAAAAAAAGGCCGCAAGGGCCGACGCAACAGATTGAAGGGCGCCCCCGGACGCGGAACGCTCGAAAAGGAAAAGCCGCCCATTCTCGGCATGATCCAGCGCGGTGGCCAGGTCGTCTTGAAAATGCTGGCCAATGTTCAGCAGACCACGATCAAGCCCATCATCGAAGCCGGCGTCGCCAAGGGCGCGTTGATCCATACGGACGAATACGACATCTACGCCCGGCTGCCCTCATGGGGATACGAACACAAGACCGTTTGCCACGGGCGTGGCGAATATGCGCGCGATGAGGACGGCGACGGCTTTCATGAAATCCACGTCAATACGATAGAGGGGTTTTGGTCGCTGCTGCGTTCATGGCTGCGACCACATCGCGGCGTCGCCCAAGAAAAGTTGCCGCTCTACCTCGCGTTCTTCCAGTTCGTGCACAACGCCAGAAAACGTGGAAAAGCGCTGCTGACGGCGCTCCTTGAGGCAATCGTCGCCCCATCACCCCGGAACCCGGGATGAGCCACATGGTTTTGCGCTCGAACGCGCGGTGTTTCTCACCGTTCTGCATCGGCTGTTCGCGGGCGGCTCCGATCGCGCGGCGGACCGCTGGCGCGAGGATTACACGATCGAAGGCGTCGAGGACATCGATCTGCATCACCTCTATCGGGCGATGGCTTGGCTCGGCGAGGAGCAAGGGAAAGATCAACAGGACAGCGCCACGCCCTTCTCGCCACGCTGCTTGAAGGACGTCGTTGAGGAAGAACTGTTCGCGCGCCGGCGCGATCTGTTCAGCAAGCTCGACCTCGTGTTCATGGACACGACCAGCCTTTATTTCGAGGGCGAGGGCGGCCAGACCCTTGGGCGACGCGGCTTCTCCAAGGACCGTCGTCCAGACCTCAATCAGATGATCCTCGCCGTGCTGCTCGATGGCGACGGCCGGCCGGTGTGCACGGAGATGTGGCCTGGAAACACCGCCGATGTCGGCAGCCTCGCGCCGGTGGTCGATCGATTGCGCAAGCGCTTTTCCATTGACCGCGTCTGCATCGTCGCCGATCGCGGCATGATCAGCGCCGAGACCATCGCCGAACTCGAAGCGCGCGGCCTTTTCTATATTCTCGGCGTGCGCGAGCGCAGCGACAAACTGGTGCGCGAACTCGTGCTCGACGATCCTGCTCCTTTCATTCCACTCACCATCGCCAAGCGGGACAAGGACATCGACTACGAAGCCAAGGCCGCTGCTCTCGCCGGACGCCGCTATATCGTCTGTCGCAACCGCGAAGAGATGAAGAAGGACGCCGCCGCCAGGGCCACGATCCTGGCCGCGCTCGAACGCCAGTTGAAGAAAGGCGACAAGAGCCTTGTCGGCAACAAGGGCTATCGGCGTTTCCTGGCGACGCCGGACGCCGACCATTTCGTCATCGATCGCGCCAAGGCCGAAGAGGACGCCAAGTTCGACGGAATCTTCGTGTTGCGCACCAACACCGATCTCTCCCCGCTCGACGCCATGCTCTGCTACAAGCGCTTATGGATGGTGGAGCGCGCCTTCCGAACCTCGAAGAGCCTGTTCGCCACCCGCCCGATTTTTCACAAGCTCGACGAGACCATTCGCGGCCATGTGTCGTGCAGCTTCCTCGCCTTGGTGCTGAAGAAGGAGCTGGAGGACCGCATCGCCAATCTCGGCTTGGCCGGGTCGTGGCCGGAGATCCTCGCCGATCTCGACTCGTTGACCGAGACCGAGGTCGAACAGGACGGCAAACGCTTTCTGTTGCGCACGCCGCCGCGCCCCGCCGCCAGCCTCGCCCTGCGCGCCACTGGCGTCGCCCTGCCGGCAACCGTGCGGCAACTCGCCGACGTCTGATCCCGACCCACGCCGCCAATCACCGAAAATGTAGTGCCAAGCCGTTTTTCCAGAACGGTTTATGCCGCATGATCAATGCCTTGCAGATTCGAACTGTAGAAGATCAGTTTGAATCGGGACAGCCCGGCCGTGACCATCCCGGAACGTGTGTGAATTGCTCGGGTGGCGGGGGAAAGGAGAGGGGCCGCGAAGCGAAGCGACCCTCGTCGCGGCCTAGCGCGCTTTCCGCTCGAACGGAGTCGTTCGATCGATAAGAAATTTCTCCAGATCAATAAGTTGGAGGTCGAGTGTTGCAGAAAAGACACACCCTCGGGGAATTCGACCTGACCTCGTCCGCTTATCCCTCCTTGGACGCCTATGCGGGCATACGCTACTGGTTCGTCGACCTCGATTTGCAGCTCGACGTGACCGGCGCGGCTGCTTCGGCGCCGGCAGCGCCTTCAGCTGGCAGGTCTATGGCGGCTATTCCCGCGACTTCGACGTCAGCGGGCTGACGCTTTCGGGCTCGGTCGGCTATCGGCCGTCAGCGTCGACTATTGGACAACGGCGAGCGACGGTCGGCAGAACGGCGTCAACGCCATTCTACACGGCCCCGTCGTGAGCTTAGGGCTCCGCTTCTGAGCCAGCGCGCTCTAGTACAGCGTTTCGGAAGTTCGAATCATATCAGGCTGCGTCGAGTTTGTAAGTCCATGAATGGACTACGGGATGTTGGTTGACGTCGTCGATGGCGCCGATGAGGCGTTCTTTCAGCTCTTGCTTTGACGCGACGCGGATATGACGCAGCACGGAGCGAGCCAGCTTGGAGAAGAAGCCTTCGATGAGATTGAGCCAGGAGCCATGCTTGGGCGTGAAGGTGAACGTGAAGCGGCCCACCGGCTGCCTGGCGAGCCAGGCTTTGGTTTCCTTGGAGACATGCGCCGAATGATTGTCGAGGATCACCTTGATCGCCGCGTTCGTCGGATAGGCCGCGTCGAGCAGCTCGAGGAACTCGATGAATTCTCGACTGCGATGACGATCTCTGACCAGGGCGTGAACCTTGCCGGTCATCAGATCAATGCCGGCGAGCAGGCTCAGCGTTCCGTGTCGGACATACTCGTGATCGCGCCCAAAGGCCTCGTGCTCATGAGGCTTGGGCGGCAAATCCGGCGCCGTCGTTCCGATCGCCTGCACCCCAGGCTTTTCATCGTAGGAGACGATCACGACGCTCCCGTCGCCTTCGCCTGCCTCAGCGGCTTCCTTGAGAAGGGCCACTTCACGATAGACGCACAGCACTTCGGCCATCTTCGCCTCGAAGTCGGCGTCGCGGCGCTCCAGGTAGTAGCGCACCTTGTGCGGCTTCACCTCATGCTGATCGAGGATCTTGCACACAGTGCCTTGCGCCAGCTGGGCAAGACAGACATGGCCTGCCGCCGGCCCATGCTCGCGCGCATGGCGCGCCAGCAGACGCGTCGTCCAAACTTCATGCGGATAGCCGAGTTCCTTGGCCTTGCGGCAGGCCAGCGACACCACCCAAGCCTTGGCCTCGGTCGTGATGAGGGGCGCCTTGCCTGGCCGCGGACGCTCGTCGAGCGCCGCCAGCGGGCCGAGGGCCACCGCCCGTTCGACGCAGCGCTGCACGGTCTGATGGTGCAATCCCAGCGCCCGGCCGACGGCGAAAAACGACGGTTCTTCGCGATAGGCCAGCAAGATCCGCGCGCGCTCCACACGCCTCGCCGGCTCCGTGCGCGAGCGCGCAATCGTCGTGAGCTGAACCAAATCCTCATCTTCGATCACCAACGCCAACGCTTGTCGCCATGCCGCCATCTTCGTCAACCCCATTACGAATCAAGCAGAACGCTATACCGCAGCGGCGCCAGAATGAATCCCGCACAAATGACAACCGCTACGGAATCGATGTACTAGTCCCCGCCCACCGCGTTTAGCTGCTTTTGGATCTTCTCCAGGTTGAAGGAGCCCGGCGACTGGCTCGGCGGATAATCCTTCATCGTCATTAAGAATTTCGCGGCGAGCTGCTGCAGCGGCACGACCACGAAGATGCGGTCGAGATACCAGTCGTCGTAGTTGTTCGCGTTATGTTGCGCGCGCTCGAAAGGATCGCGGCGCAAGTTGAACAGCAGGGGCGCGCGCAGTTCCGTGAAGGGCTCGCGCCAGACCTGCAAGCCGTGGGCGCGATTTTCGAGGAAGACGACCTTCCAGTCGTCATAGCGGATCGCGACGATCTGCCCTTCGTCGTTCACATAGATGAAATCCTTGCGCGGCGACTGGTTGGTCTTGCCGGTCAGATAATCCGTGAGATCGTAGCCGTCGATGTAGTTCCTGTATTTGCGGCCGTTGAGCCTGACCCCTTTGAGCAGCTTCTCCTTGATATTCGGCTCGCCGGCGATCGTGGCGAAGGTCGGCAGCCAATCCTCGTGCGAGACGATCCCGTTCAGGGTCGCGCCCGCCGGGAAATGACCGGGCCAGCGCACGAAGGTCGCGACGCGATAGGCGCCTTCCCAGTTCGAGTTCTTCTCGCTGCGGAAGATTGTCGTCGCGGCGTCCGGCCAGGTGTTGAAATGCGGGCCGTTGTCGGTCGAATACATCACGATCGTATTGTCGGCGACGCCAAGCTCCTCGAGCTTCTTCAGGAGCTCGCCGACATGCATGTCGTGCTCGACCATGCCGTCGCCATACTCGTCCTGGCCGGAAATGCCGCGATGCTCCGGCTTCACATGGGTGCGGAAATGCATGCGCGTGCCGTTCCACCAGGTGAAGAAGGGCTTGCCGGCCTCGACCTGCCGCTCCATGAAGTCTTTCGCGGCGGCCACCGTCTCGTCGTCGATCGTCTCCATGCGCTTTTTGGTGAGCGGTCCGGTGTCCTCGACCTTCTGCCCGCCCTTGCCGTCGGCGAAGGATTTGATCACGCCGCGCGGCCCGTATTTCTTGCGAAACTCCGGGTCTTTCGGATAATCCTCGTTCTCCGGCTCTTCCTCGGCGTTCAAATGATAGAGATTGCCGAAGAACTCGTCGAAACCGTGCATCGTGGGCAGATGCTCGTCGCGATCGCCCTGGTGGTTCTTGCCGAACTGACCCGTGGCGTAGCCCTGGCTCTTGAGCACCGTCGCCATGGTGACGTCGGACTTCTGCCAGCCTTCCTTCGCGCCCGGCAGTCCGACCTTGGTCATGCCGGTGCGCACCGGCACATTGCCGCCGATGAAGGCCGCGCGTCCGGCGGTGCAGCTCTGCTGCGCATAGTAGTCCGTGAAGCCCACGCCCTCTTTCGCCAGCCGGTCGATGTTCGGGGTGCGATAGCCCATCATGCCGCGATTGTTGTGGCTGATGTTCCACATGCCGATATCGTCGCCCCAGATGACGAGAATGTTCGGCTGCTTGGCCTCGTCCGACGCGGCGCGCGCCGGCAGCACGGCCAGGCAAAGCAGGACCACGCAGAGCGCGAGCCGATGGATCGGCTTGAAGGTCATGATCCGACTCCCAGAATGTCGCGAGGGACGCCCTCTCGTGAGCGCCCCGCCGCATCGCAATGATGCGGCGGTGTCCGGGGCGTCGTCAACCGAGGTGCGCTCGCGTTTACCTCAACACGCCGTTAACCTAAACGGATCGGCATCGTGATACGACCCGGCCGCGCTCGAAGTCTGAACGGAGACACCATGCCTTTCAAAATGTCTAGCTTCGTATTCTGGACCGGCGCTTACAACGCCGCGCTGGCTTTCCTCCTTCTCTTTCCGCCGCTCTATCGGGCGCTGGGCCTCAACGTCTGCACGCCCGTCTGGTCGTGGCTCATCGCCGGCTTTTTGGGCTATACGAGCGTGGCGCTAATCTATGCCTCCCGCGATCTGACGCGACGCGCGACGCTCGTCTATTGGGAGGCGCTCTTGCGCTTCGTCGCCGCGCTCGTTCTCATTCCTGCAGGCGTGTTCGGCGACATCGGCTTGATCGCCGCGATCCTAGGGCTTGGCGACCTTTTGATCGGACTCGCTTATGTTTTTGGCCTGACGAAGGAGCTTGGCCGCTCGCATGAAGACCTGCTCTTCGATCGGCTCGGCTGACGCCTCGCGGCATGCTGCGCTTGCACGCGCAATGGAGCTGGCCGCCTTTCTCCTCGTGGCGCTGGCGCTTTGCTTTCTCGCCCTGCCCGCTCGGGCCGAGGAAGCGCCCAAAAGCCCGGTAGTGAGCTTCGTCGGTTCAGCCGCCTGCGCCGAATGCCACGCCGGCGAAACACAAAGCTGGCGCGGCTCTCACCATGCGCTCGCGATGCAGAAGGCCGATGCGACATCGGTTCTCGGGCGCTTCGACGGCGCGTCTTTCGAAAAGGACGGAGCAAGGAGCGTCTTCTCGACCAAAGACGGCCGCTATTTCGTCCGCACGCCCGGCCCCGACGGCAAGCCCGCAGATTTTAAGATCGAATACGCCTTCGGGCTCTATCCGCTTCAGCAATATCTCATCGCGCTTCCCAATGGACGCCTGCAGGCTTTCGGGCTCGCCTGGGACGCGCGGCCGAAGGACGCGGGCGGTCAGCGCTGGTTCGATCTTTATCCCGATCGAAAGCTTTCCCCCGGCGATCCGCTGCATTGGACCGGCGTCGATCAGAACTGGAATTTCCAGTGCGCCTGGTGTCACACGACGAATTTGCAGAAGAACCACGACGCCGCCTCGAACGGTTTTTCGACGCGCAGGAGCGAGCTCGGCGTCGGCTGCGAAGCTTGTCATGGCCCGGCCTCGGCGCATGTCGCCTGGGCCCGCTTGAGCGACGCGCAACGCGCCACAACGCCCGACAAAGGTCTTACGCGCGGTTTCGACGAGCGCCGGGGCGCGAGCTGGCCGATGAACGAAAAAGGCCAGGCCTTTCGCTCGGCGCCGCTGAAAACGCATAAGGAAATTCTCGTCTGCGCCGGCTGCCACGCCAGGCGCGCGCAATTCTCGGACGATCCGGCGAGCGTCGCGGGTTTCTATGACGCCTTTCATCCCTCGCTCATCGAGACGCCCTTCTATTATGTTGACGGCCAGCAGCGCGACGAGGTCTTCGAATTCGGGTCCTTCCTGCAAAGCAAGATGCATGCGGCGGGCGTGACCTGCTCCGATTGCCATGATCCGCATTCGGGAAAGCTTCGCGCGCCAAGTGACGAAGTCTGCGCGCAATGTCATGCGCCGCAGCATTTCGCCAACGCCTCGCATCATCATCACGCGCAGGGTTCTTCCGGCTCGCGATGCGTCGATTGCCACATGCCGGCGACGGTCTATATGGGCGTCGACGCGCGCCGCGATCATTCCATGCGGGTTCCGCGTCCGGATCGCACGCTTTCGCTGAAAGTCCCCAACGCCTGCAATCAGTGCCATGCGGATAAGACGGCCGGCTGGGCCACGGAGGCGATCAGGTCCTGGGGCGCCGCGCCGCAGGGTTTTCAGCGTTTCGCGGAAAGCTTCGCCGCGGCAGACAGCGGCGCGACGGGCGCGACGGCCGCGCTCGCCAATATCGTCGACGGCGCGGGACAATCGGCGCTCGCCCGCGCGAGCGCGCTTGCGAGGGTGGCCGCGCGTCCGACACGAGAGGCGGTCGGGCTCGCGGCGCGCGCGCTGGCGATCGACGATCCGCTCGTGCGTCTCGCGGCCATCGGCGTGCTCGCGGAAGCGCCGGTCGAGACGCGGGCGGGAACTCTTGCGCCGCTCCTCGACGACAAGACTCGGCTCGTGCGCATGCAAGCCGCCCGCGCGCTCGCGGGCGAGGCCGAGAGCGCGCTGTCATCGACCGAACGCGCCCGCTTCGACAAGGCGTTGCAGGAATATGTCGAGGCCCAGCTTTTCAACGCGGAGCGCGCGGAATCCCACGCCAATCTCGGCGCGCTCTATGGCGCGCGCGGCGAAGCCAAGAAAGCTCGCGCCGAATACGAGCGCGCGATCACGCTCGACGCGTCATTCTATCCGGCGGCTGTCGCGCTGGCCGAAATCGCCCGCGCGTCGGGCGACGAGCCCGGCGCCGAGGCGATTCTTCGCAAGGCGCTGGCCAAGAGCCCCGAAGCCGGCGCGCTGCATCACGCGCTGGGCTTGAGCATGATCCGCCAGCGCCGAACCGCGGAAGCGCTGCAGGAACTTGCGGAAGGCGCCAAACGCGCGCCGGAGAACGCGCGCTTCGCCTATGTGTATGGCGTCGCGCTGCATGATCTCGGAGAGCGCGACAAGGCGCTGAGCTCGCTGCGCGAGGCGCTCGGCCGCTTCCCAGCTGACGGCGACATTCTCTATGCGCTCGCGTCCTATGAAATCGAAGCGAATGACGAGGCGTCGGCCATCGCGCGCCTCGAGGCGCTGACGCGCCTCGAGCCCGAAAACGAAGAGGCGCGGGCCTTGCTGCGGTCGTTGCAGAGGAAAGCGCAATAGGGTTCGGCGCCGGCGGCGTTCGTGCGGAAAGCTGCGCCCTGCGCCGCCGGCCTGAGCCGAAAACTTTAGAAGGCGACGAGTTCGGTAGCCCTCGTCCAGATAGCGCGAGAGATCGATCACACCGGAGGTTCCCGGAATGTCCCGATTGCGGATCAGGTTGAGACCGCTCGCTTCGGCTCCCTGGCGCGCGCCGAAGATGTCGGCGCAGCCGGCGCACACCCCGGCGACCTTGTCGGCCACGGCCTTGTAAAGGGCGTTCGCCGGATGCGCCGCCTTCACGATTTCCGCCGGCCAGCGTGTGCCGGCGCCCTGAAAGACGAGGTCGACCTCCTGATTTTTCTCCTTGAGCTCCAGCGTCAGGATCAAGGCGTTGAAGAGGCGTCCGAGGGCTTCCTCGCCTCCAGACTTCGGATCGGAGAAGACGACGATGGCGGTCTTTGACATGGCAGGCTCCTTTCGGCTGAGTTATGATACCGAACGTTCGGTATGTAACCATTGACACGCGCCGCCGCTCGTGTCAAATGTGTTTTGACCGATCGATCGGTAATGAACCAGTCCCCGCTTGCGAGGCCTCTCATGCCCCGCCCCCTGTCGATAGAAGACGAGGAGCTCATCGAGCGCTTGAGCCACTGCTTCCGAGCGGTCGGCTATGCCGGGGCGTCGCTGGCTGATCTTTCCGAGGCGACGGGGCTCAGCAAGGCGGCTCTCTATCACCGCTTTCCCGGCGGAAAGCAGCAGATGGCGGCAGAGGTGCTCACAGCTGCGGGCGACTGGTATGAGGAACATGTCTTCGCGCCGCTCCGCAACAGCGGAGCTCCCGCCGAACGACTCGGCGCGGTCGCTCGTCAGCTCGACCGCTTCTACGCGAGCGGGCGCCAAGCCTGTCTTCTCAACATGCTCTCGGCGCCACGGAGCGAGGACAGTCCTTTCTCCAGGGCGATCAAGGAAATGTTCGAGGCGCTCATCTCCGCCTTCACGGTTTTCGCCGAGGAGAGCGGACAGTCGCGCGAAGCCGCGCGGGCTCGCGCCGAGCGCGTTGTGGCGATGCTGCATGGCAGCCTGGTGCTGTCGCGCGGGCTCGGGTCGAACGCGCCCTTCAAGAATTTTCTGGCCAATCTCGCCGACGACCTCATCGGTCCCAGCGCAGAGCCTTCGCCTTCAACTCAACGGCGGAAGTCGCGTTGAGCGAGCTGCCGAGGAGGTCGTCATGACGAGCCGCTATCTTCATCAGCTCTTCACGCCTTCGGTGAAGTCCGCGCAGGCAGCCCAAGGCAGCCGCCATGCTTACGCGCGAGCCGATGCGCCGACCGGTGAGCCCGATCGTCTCACACCACGCGAAGCGACGTTCATCTCGATGCGCGACAGTTTTTACATGGCCACCAATAGCGCTTCCGGCTGGCCCTATCTGCAGCACCGCGGCGGGCCTCGAGGCTTCGTCAAGATCCTCGATGAAGGCAGGCTCGGCTTTGCCGATTTCCGCGGCAACCGACAATATATCGGCCTCGGCAACCTCGAGGCTGACGACCGCGCGTCGCTCCTCTTCATGGATTACGTCAGACGCGCGCGACTAAAAGTGCTGGGCCGTATCCGGTCGATCGATCTCGCCGACTGCCCTGCCCTCGCGGCCCTGCTGGTTGACGAGGACTATGGCGCCAAGGTCGAGCGCGGGCTGATCGTCGAGATCGACTCCTACGACTGGAATTGCCCGCAACACATCACGCCGCGTTACAGCGGGAATGAAATCGATCGGTTCGTGAAGCCGTTGAAGGACCGCATCGCCGCGCTCGAGGCGACGCTCGTGCGAGAGCGGCGCCTACTGGCCCGTCTCAGCGCGGCGCAAAAGCTGCCTGGCTGATCCTTGGCTTATGCGCAGGGAGCTTTCTTCGAATTCGTCGGTGGAACAGGCGCGCAGCCATCGCCACTTCTAAGTATCCACCCGTTCTGTCCTTGGTGGCGGTGGAAGGATGGCATGATGGCGCGCCTGCTGTCGTTGAATGTGGGGCTTCCCCGCGACGTGGCCTGGCAGGGACGAACGGTCCGCACCGCGATTTGGAAGGAGCCGGTGCGAGGCCGGCGCATGGCGCGGCGGCTCAACATCGATGGCGACGGTCAAGGCGACCTCGCAGGGCACGGTGGCGAGCACCGCGCTGTTTTTGTCTACCAGATCGAGTCCTACCGCTACTGGCAAAGCCAGCTCGGCCGAACCGACTTCAGTTACGGGCAGTTTGGCGAGAACTTCACTGTCGAAGGTCTGCCCGACAACAAGGTGTGCATCGGCGATCGTTACCGTGTTGGGAACGCGTTGCTCGAGGTGACCCAGCCTCGCGTCACCTGCTACCGGGTCGGCATACGGATGAACGAGCCGCAAATGGCCGCGTTGCTCGTCTCGCACGACAGGCCCGGTTTCTATTTTCGCGTCCTCGAGGAGGGAGTGATCGAGGCCGGCGATGAGATCGCGCGGGTCATGCAAGGACCCGAGGGCATGACCGTCGCCGAGGTGAATGCGCTCTTGTACAAGCCCGGTCATCCGGCCGACCGGCTGGAGCGGGCGCTCCGCATTCCAGCATTAAGCGCCGCCTGGCGCGCCTCGTTCACGGCGCTGCTGGAACAGGCGCGGCGCCCAAGCGTTACGACCGGCAATGCCGGGCTTGTTCGGAGCGCCGGCGCGGCGCCCGCATGGGCTGGGTTTCGGCCGCTTCGAGTGACCGCGAAGACCAGAGAGAGCGACAGCGTGACGTCGCTGCAGCTCGAGCCTGGGGACGGTCGGCCCCTCTCGGCGGGGCTGCCTGGACAGTTCGTCGTGCTGCGCCTGCGGCCGAAGCCCGATGCGTCTCCCCTACTGCGCAGCTATTCGCTGTCGGGCGAGCCGAGCGAAGCTCGCTACCGGATCGGGGTCAAACGCGATGCCGGCGGCGCGGCGGGCGCCTATGTCGCTGACGAGGTCCGACCCGGCGACATCATCGAAGCGACGGCCCCGCGCGGCGCTTTCACCTTGCAGCCAGGTGACGGACCGGTCGTTCTTCTGAGCGCCGGGATCGGCGTGACGCCTCTGCTCGCCATGCTGCATGCGCTGGCCGCCGCAAAGTCGCCAAGACAGGTCTGGTGGCTGCATGGCGCCCGCGACCGCGGCGAGCACGCCTTTGCTGACGAGGCGCGCGGCCTTCTCAATGCCTTGCCACACGCTCACAGTCACATCCGCTACAGCGCGCCCGGTTACGGCGACCGGCCTGGCGTCGATTTCGATGCGCCTGGCCGTCTCGGCGCTCCGGTTCTCGCTGAGTTGCGGGTGCCGCGCGACGCCGATTTCTATTTGTGTGGCCCAGAGGCCTTCTTGGCTGACTTGTTGGCCGGCATCGCGGGCTCAGGGACGCCGAGCAACCGCATTCACACCGAAATCTTTGGAGCGGGGCCATCCCTGACGCCGGGTGTCGTTGCGGCCTCTCCAAAGCCGCCACATCTGCCGACGGGGCCTGCGGGCTCGGGACCGCTCGTGTCGTTCGCGCGCAGCGGGCTCAATGTCCGATGGGGTCCGCCGTTCCAAAGCCTGCTCGAGCTTGCCGAGGCGTGCGACGTGCCCGTGCGATGGGCGTGCCGCACCGGCGTTTGCCACAACTGCGAGACGGCGCTCATCGCCGGCGGCGTTCGTTATCAGCTCGATCCGCTCGATCCGCCAGCCGCTGGCAATGTGCTGATCTGCTGCAGCCAGCCTCAAGGCGACATTGCGCTGGATCTTTGACACGGTCGGCTTCTCGCGCCCGACTGGTCGGGTTGCAACTGTTAATTATATTGAGTTCACGCCTCCTACTGCCGGAGAGGCTTGTCATGCCCGAGTTCGACGCGATCATCATTGGCACGGGCCAAGCCGGACCGCCTTTGGCGTTCCGCCTGGCCGGCGCGGGGATGAAGGTTGCTGTCGTCGAGCGGCATCTGGTCGGCGGCACTTGCGTCAATACCGGCTGCACCCCGACCAAAGCCCTGGTGGCGAGCGCCTATGCGGCCCGGATCGCGCGGCGGTTCACCGAGTATGGCGTGGAGATCGCAGGCGATATCGGCGTCGACATGCGCCGCGTCAAAGCGCGCATGGATGCGATCGTGGCGGCGTCGCGAAACGGCCTGACCTCGGCCCTCGAGAAGTCCGAAAAGATTTCGCTCTACCGCGGCCACGCTCGGTTCGCGTCGCCGCAAGCCGTGGAAATCGCGGGCGAGCGGCTGCACGCTGCAAGGATCTTCATCAATGTCGGCGGCCGGGCGTCGGCGCCGGCGATGCCCGGCATAAACGAAGTCCCCTACCTGACGAATTCGTCGATGATGGACGTCGATTTTCTACCGCGCCATCTCATTATTGTCGGGGGCAGCTATATCGGCCTCGAGTTCGGCCAGATGTACCGCCGCTTTGGCAGCGAAGTGACGATCATCGAAATGGCGTCGCGGCTGGTTCGCCATGAGGATGAGGACGTGTCGGCAGCGATCAAGGACATCGTCGAGCGCGAGGGTGTCAGTGTCAGGCTGGAAGCCAAATGCATCAGCCTCTTCAGGCGCGGCGACGAGATTGTCGCCAAGGTCGATTGCGCCGCCGGCGCCCCCGAAGTCGCTGGCTCGCATCTGTTGCTGGCGGTCGGCCGCATTCCGAATACCGACGATCTGGATCTCGACAAAGCCGGGGTGCGCTGCGACGAGCGTGGCTACATTATCGTCGATGACCGATTGCAAACCACCGCGCCCGGCATCTGGGCTCTCGGGGACTGCAACGGCAAGGGCGCCTTCACCCACACCGCTTATAATGATTTCGAGATCGTCGCCGCGAATTTGCTCGACCACGATTCACGCGGGGTCAGTGAACGTTTGACCGCCTATGCCCTTTACATCGACCCGCCGTTGGGCCGCGTCGGCATGACCTTGACCGAGGCCCGTCATAGCGGACGGCGGGTGCTGGGCGGCGAACGGCCGATGACGCGAGTTGGCCGCGCCGTCGAAAAGGGCGAGACGCAAGGCTTCATGCGCATCCTCGTCGATGACGACAGCAAAGAGATCCTCGGCGCCTCATTGCTCGGTGTCGGATGCGACGAGGCTGTCCACGCGATCATCGATCTGATGTACGCCAAAGCCCCGTACACCGTCATGCTGCGCGCGATGCACATTCATCCGACGGTCAGCGAGCTGCTACCCACGATATTAGGTGAGCTCAGACCGATAGGTTGAGCTGGGGAGCGCCTCGGAGGAAGTTGACGTGCGTCACAGGGAGCGAAGATCGAGATGGAAGAGGGCGAGATCCGAGCGGCTCTGGACCGCCACTGGGCCGCATCCGATGCGAACGATTTCGAGACGGAGCACGATATTTATCGCGAGGACGCGGTGCTTGAATATCCGCAATCGGGCGAGCGCATCCGTGGGCGGCGGAACATTCAGTCGTCTCGCGCCGCGCAGCCGAACCGCAAACGCTTCACTGTGCGGCGCATGGTCGGCGCGGGGGACCTCTGGATCACTGAATTTGTCCTGACCTATGACGGGCGACCGTCCTACACCGTGAGCATTATGGAGTTTCTCGACGGGAAGGTGGCCCGCGAGACCCAGTATTTCAGTGATCCCTTCGAGCCTGGGCCTTCGCGAGCGCAGTGGGTCGAGCGGATGCCCTGAAACCTGGGGGCCATAAGGATGGCCATATGCCGCTCGCTCGCGCGGAGCTGCCGATCGATACGGTCTCTCTCGCCCGCTATCTCATCGGCAAGATATTGGTGCGGGCATTGCCCGAAGGCGTCGCCAGCGGCCGTATCGTCGAGACCGAGGCCTATGTCGTCGGCGACGCTGCAGGACATGCCTACCGCGGAATGACCCCGCGCAATCGCACGCTCTTTCTCGAACGGGGCCATGCCTATGTCTATTTCACCTATGGCAGCTCATACATGCTGAACGTTTCGAGCGAGCTGCCGGGGATTGGAGCCGGCGTCCTCATCAGGGCGCTCGAGCCGCTCGAGGGCATCCCGATCATGAAGCTCAACCGCGGTGTCGAGCGCTTGCGCGATTTGGCGCGCGGACCCGGGAGGCTCGCCGCAGCGTTGCGGATTGATCGTCGGCTCGATGGGCTCGATCTTTGCCAAATAGGTCCCTTGTGGCTGGGACGCGACGGCCACGAACCTCACGAAATCGGGCAGAGCATGCGGATTGGCGTTACGCGAGATGCGGATCGTCTTTTGCGATTTTATCTTTCGGACAGCCCGTTCGTCAGCGGTCCAAGGTCGCTCAACATCCGTTGACCGCGTGAGAGGAGCGCCTATGGCTTCCCCCACTCCCAGTCGATCGTCCCGGGCAGTTAGCGGGCGCGTATTGTGACGCGCCGCAGCCTACGATCGTGTCACTGCCCGCGCAACATTCCGCGCGCGACCTTGCGGCGTCCGTGCAAGACGCGAATGACGCGCACGACGCGCGCGCTCTCGGCGTAATGATACATCACCAGATAGGGATTAATGACGGCGACGCGGACATGCGCGCCGAGTTCTGGATGCGCCTCGCAGCTTTCGGGATGAGCGGCCAGCCGGTCGTAGAGCCTTTCAAAGCGGGCGTTATATTTTGCTGCGATGGAGCGCCCCGCCTCACGCTCGATTTCCGCCAAAATACCGTATCGGCATCGGCGAGATCGGAGACAACGACTCGCGCTTTCACCTTTTGATCGCGGCGAGGCGCTGGGCGTTACGGGCCTTGTGCTCGTCGAGCGAGATGAATTCGCCGCGCTCAAGCGCCGCCAGACCTTCATCGACATGAGGCTTCGCCCAGGACAAATCCCTTCCCGCCTCGAGCTCGCGTTCGGCGATGCGCTCATCGATCAGCTGACGAGCCGCATCCTCGACGGAGGCGAAATCGCCGCTCGAGACATGCGCCTCGCACCAAGCTTGCTGTTCCGGCGTCAGCGTGATGATCATGGCTCTTTATACCACAAGGCAGGCTACGACCGGGAGCCAATATGGAGGCTAGCCCGGCGCGCCCCTCACTCCCACTCGATGGTCAATAGGTTTGGGTTCGCATTGTGGTTATTGACCTTTCCGCCTGCGCTCCAAGTCCATACCAACAGCGTAAGGGCGCTGGGTTCGTGGATTCTATACGGCAATCCTTCCCGCCATAAACGTGCGCGCACCATAAACGACGTCCGCGAAAACGCAGACCAAAAACTAGGCTGACCACTCTCGCAAGAAGAGAGGGTCTTTTGAGTCTGGCTCGGGCTTGGGCCGGCTGACAGACAATCGCGTTGGAACAGGTAGGGCCGCGCCAAAAATGATCGCCTCGCCGCGCCCCAGCCCGGCAAGCTGGCGGGATACATTCACCCCCGCCGTTTCCGCCGCCGATGCGACCGCCCGCTGATCGGCTTCGTTATTGAGTCGGAACACCGCCCATGTGCCGCATTGCGAGAGCACGGTCGGGGAAACCTCGGACGGGCGCTGGGTGCTGATGAGCAGAGACAGGCCGAACTTGCGTCCCTCTTTCGCCAATCGTTCATAGGCAAGCGCCTGCTGCCCGCCGTCGGATTCACCGGGTAGCTGACGCAGATAGTGGTGCGCTTCTTCCAATGCCAGCATCGTAGGATGGGTATTGCCGGGGCCGCGCTTGAAGATCTCGGCGGCGAACATCTCAAGAAGCGAACCAAGGACGAAAGGCATAAGATCCTGGGTCAGACGGCTGAGATCAACGATGTGAACCGACCAATCATTCTGGCCAAACGCAGGCGGGCCGAAGACTTCCCGAACGAGCGCGGCACACTCCGCGTCCATGCTCAAGGGACGCACCAATCCTGGGCCGCCCGCTATTTCCACGAAAGATGTGAACTGTGGGTCTTCGATCAGCCTGCGTATGCGGTTAATCATCGACTGAATGTGGCCATACTGGAAGGCGTTTCGTTCTACACCATTCCGGCCCGGTGAAAGCACGTACCATTCTGTGGCGAGGCAGGACAATGCGCGCATGTGCGGCCATACGTTTGCCAAAGGCGATGTTCCTGCCCTTATCGCGGAAATCGCCTGATTAGCTTGCGCGGGATTGCCAGTATGACAGTCGTCGAAAAGGACGTTGGCCTGCCCGCCAACCGGCTTCGCGCCGCGGGCGTCCGCCTCCACGAAACGAAGGTGCTCAATCGCGAAGCGCAGAGTCGGCATCTGCGCTTTCTCGCTCGGTATGAGCAACCGGGACAGGCCGTGCCTTCCAAGGGCGTAGTATGGAATCCGAAGGCCATTGCCGGGGCCGCCCAGCTGCGTGATCTTCACGCGCTGTCCGAGGTGGGCGAAGGCGGGCGTATATTCGCCGTTCACGTCGAACACGACGATGCGCGACTTGGGCAGGCGCACAAGCTGTTGCAGCACCGCCGCGACGAAATGAGTTTTGCCCTGACCCGTTGAACCAAGGATCGCCATGTGACGCCCGAGCACCTGGTCGATGTTCGCGCAGACCTCCACCGCCCGGTTCCGCGAATCCGCCCCCAGCCTGATTTGCTCGGCCTCTATGCCGGTTGCGCCGATGGTTGCCACCGTTTCGATGTCGGAAAGCGGATAGACACTCGCGCCGAGAACGGGCAGCCGCCATTCCTGCGGTGAAAATGCCAACTTGCCGTCGCGCTTAGCCAGAAAGCCGACAACCCGGCCACGGAGCTGGCGCAGCGGCTCCTGCGGGACATTCGAGGATCGCCCGCGCCCTGCGGTATGGACTTCGCGCGGCTCGGCGAATGCAACCGTCATGATCCGAAGGATGATCGTCTCGGCCCCGGCATCGATCCCGACCAGATCGCCCGGCTGCTCCACGGTCGATAAACCGTCTCGGTGCCCGGCGACATGACCACGGGAATCTTCAAGCAGATTGACCAAAAGCTGTGGCCCGTCGATCTCGACCACGTATCCGATTGGGCGACGGGAACTCATCAAAGCAAATCCTCGAAACCGTCGTCCGGCGCAGGCGCGGCGTCGGGAGCGGCCCCGGCACCCTCACCTGCGTCCGCCGTCCCGGTCGGCTTCTTCGACACCTGAATGTTCGTGGCTTGCTTGAGCAGCACTTCAAGCTGGCGCGCACGTTCCGACACCTCGTCCAGCATAGCCGGTTCAGGCAGGTCGTTCGCCAGCGCGTCGAAGAAGCCTCCAGCGCCGAACCCGCGCACCGTCACCTGCGGAAGCTGCGCCAGTAGCAGGCGCTTAAGCTGCTCGTTGGGCTTGATCGCCTCGCCGGTCGCGGCGAGCGTGTCATAGATGCCCATACGGTCGATCTCAGGAAGGTAGATGATGAGTTGCAGGGTCGGGTTCTGTAGAGCCGAAACGATAAGACGATTGATGTGATCGTCCGCGAACCCATAGCCATTGACGATGAGGCAGGCGTTCGGCCGGGAGAGAAATTCGGTGAAGCGGCGGATGACCTCGCCATATACGAACGCGGTGGTATGAACGAATTTCGACGCGCCGGGGAAGATCATGAAACCCGGCCAGTCATCTGGCTGATCCGACGCGATGAATTGATCCACCAACGGCTTCACGCTGGCGCAGGGCAACTCGCATACGCTGCCGGACCTGCTCGCCGTCCACGAAATCGAGCCGTGCAGCTTGCCGAGATAGAGGTTGTATGTGCCGAAACGTGCCTCACCGCGCGCCTGCACATTGCGAAGGCCAAGATCGAAGCTGCTCGGCCGAAAGGCGCGGTCATGTGTCCCAGAAAAGCCGTTCACGCAATGGAGGCCCAGCGCCTCGGCCGACCATTCCAGCGCGAGGTCGTAGTTGGTGGTAAACGCCCACGGGGCGGCCTGACCGGGCTGCCCATTTTCCGGCAAGCCGTGACACAAGCCTGATATGGTCCGACAGCTTGGGGTTCAGGATGGCCTGATCCGGCTCCGACCACAGCTTTTCATCAAGAATGGCGGCTCGAAGCACGGCCTTTCGCAAGGCGTGCCGTGCCGCCTTCAGCTTGGTCAAGTCAGCGCCAGTTCGTTCGCCGTCCAGACAGGCAATTTCCAGCCGGTCGAGTAGGTGTTCGACGTTGCCCGGCTCGCCGTCCGCAAGAAACGTGTTGTCTCGAAGGAACTGGATTTGTTCAGCATACTCGGTCGTAAGGAGCGCCCACACGTCCGACATGACCATGCCGCCGACACCCTTGGAGGCTCCGGCGCCAAGCAAGACGCCGACATTTTCCAACCGGATCGCAAGTGCAAGATGCGCCGAAAATTCCTCCGACGTTAGCTGCCGGCTTCCCCTGATGGCAAAGAGTGTCATGGCAGCTCCCCCTTGAGGGCTTTGAACTTTGAAACCGCCTGGACCGCAGCTCGCGCCGCGTTCTCCAATGTCGGCATAAGCCTTTCGCGCGTAATCCCTTCGCGTTGGAGCATCAGGCGTAGGGTGGGAATCTCGGAAGCGGGAAGCACGATGCGCCTCAGCATCGGGTGCGCTTCATCATAGAGATAGTAGTCAGGCTCATCTGGGTCAGTCTCTTCCTCCTTGTGGATGGCGTAGACGACATCTTGCACACTCGGCCAATCGCCATTGCGCTCGAAAAAGCCCAGCGCCCATTTGTGCTCAATCTCAAGGAGCAGACCATCCTGAGCGGTGATGAAATCGTTGCCTCGGCGGCGGGGCACGAGTGAACGCATCAGATTACGACCGATCCCGTCCTCCCAATGGTGCATCATGGTGATGGCATGCATATCGAGCGCCCAGACGCATAGGTCAGTCTGGTCGAGGCCCGCGGCGTAGTCTTCCTGTGCGAAGAAAACTGCGAACATAGGATTGAACGTCCAGTCCAGAAAGCGTGTCGGAACACCGTAATGTTGCGCTATCCCAATATCCTCGGCTCTAATGAACGGGCTGTAGCAGTCCGGTTCGGCCCGAGTGTCGTCAATGACGCTCGGCCCGTAAGCGAGGTCCATGGCATATTCCGAGACGGGCTCGACAACGTCGAAACCCATCTGCCAGCCGATGCGGCGAAACTCGTTCAACACAATCTTCTCACCATGCGTCCAAGCAAGCGCTCGGTGCAGAGCTGTTCCGCGCTCGACTGGCTCAGTGGCTTCGACTTCGGCTTGCGCGAGCCTGGTCAGCAGATTGTGAAGCGGATTTCCCTCATGAGCACTTCGCCAAGCCCTCGGCTTTAGGCGCCACGAAACGTTGCGATGCCCGCGGAAAATCCAACGGACCGGGTCGCCGTCGTCTTCGTGCCAGACGGGATTCGACGCCCTCAGCAGCGCCATGAATGCGTCTGCGTCCATCACAACTCCCCCTTGAACGCCTTGTCGAGAATCGCGGGAAGCATAGCGTTCAGTTCGACGGCGGTTTCCGCTTGAAGCGCCTTCACCGAGTTCGAGTTTGGATTGAAGTGCGTCGAGTTCGGCGACGATTTTGACCTGCTGCTCCATTGGGGGAAGCGGCAGCAAGAAATGCGGAGCATCACCGACACGGATGTGCGGATGCGTCTGTCCTCGACGGTCGTGTCCCCCGTGATGGTGTAGCTGGGGCGGAGCAAGCCGCTCGCGACGCGCGCTTTTCATAGCGCCGTAGCGAGCGAGCGGCTTGCGGCGGCCATCGGCGATTCTCCGGTTAGGGTCGGTTTGCGAATCTCAACGCAACCGAGGAACCAAACCGATGACCGACGAGATGATGAACCTTCGCGCCCTTCTCGAAAAGGCCCCCGACGCCGATTTCCTGCGCGAGATGATCGGCTTCGCCGCCGAGCGTCTGATGGAGATGGAGGTCGGCGCGCTGACCGGCGCCGCCCATGGCGAACGGTCGCCCGATCGCCGCGTGCAGCGCAACGGCTATCGCGACCGCGATTGGGAGACGCGCGCGGGGACCGTCGAGCTGCGTATCCCCAAGCTCCGCAAGGGCTCCTACTTCCCCTGCTTCCTCGAGCCGCGCCGCATGGCCGAGAAGGCGCTCGCCGCCGTGATCCAGGAGGCTTACGTGCAGGGCGTCTCGACGCGCTCCGTCGACGACATCGTCAAGGCCATGGGCGGCTCCGGCGTCTCGAAGAGCCAGGTCAGCCGGCTGTGCGAGGAAATCGACGAGAAGGTCAACGCCTTCCTCGATCGCCCGCTGGAAGGCGACTGGCCCTATGTCTGGCTCGACGCGACCTACGTCAAAGTCAGGAAGAACGGGCGCATCGTCTCGGTCGCCGTCATCATCGCCACCGGCGTCAACGCCGACGGCCGGCGCGAGGTGCTCGGCATGGACACCGGCTCCTCGGAGGCCGAGACGTTCTGGATCGACTTTCTGCGCAAGCTGCGTCGGCGGGGACTGCGCGGCGTCAAGCTCGTGATCTCCGACGCCCACGAGGGCCTGAAAGCCGCCGTCGCCAAGATCATGCACGCTTCCTGGCAGCGCTGCCGCGTCCACTTCATGCGCAATGCGCTGGCCCACGCCGGCAAAAGCGGTCGGCGCGTCGTCTCGGCGCTGATCGGGACGGCCTTCGCGCAGGAGGATGCGGAGTCGGCGAAGACGCAATGGCGCAAGGTCGCCGATCAGTTGCGGCCGACCGTTCAAAAGCTCGCCGCGCTGATGGACGACGCCGAAGCCGACGTGCTCGCCTATACGGGCTTTCCCAAGGAACACTGGCAGAAGATCCAGTCAACCAATGGGCTCGAACGCCTCAACGGCGAGGTCAAGCGCCGCACCGAGGTCGTCGGCATCTTCCCCAACGAAGAGGCCGTGAAGCGCCTGGTCGGGGCCATCCTCCTGGAGCAGAACGATGAATGGGCCGTGCAGCGCTCGCGATTCATGACGCTGGAATCCCTCGCCGCTTTGAGCGATGATCCCATCGTCAAGCTGCCCGCCATGGCCGCCTGATCAAACCGGCCGACGCCGGAAACCATCGATGGCCCCGCCGTCGGTTACACCACGCTCTGGGACACGATCCAGTTTGCGATTTCCTGCCGCTGGAATCGCCACGATCCGCCGACCTTGAAGCCAGGAATCTTGCCTGCCGAGGCGAGCTTGTAGGCGGTCTTCTCATTGATCTTGAGAAGTTCCGCCACCTCCCGGATCGTCAGGATTTCGTCGGTCATGCGCCTGCCGTGACTCGTGGTTGGAGAAGTGTATAGAAGATCGGAGAAAATTGGGGAAGATAATGGTGATCGTCCATCCTTGCGGTGGCAGCGGTGGCGGAGACCGGAGGCACCATAGCATCATATTGAAAAATCCGCCCTGAAAGCGGATTTTTAAGAACGATCCGATAATGGTGTTATATTGAAAATTCCGCGCTAGGAGCGGATAATAGGATATGATCCGAGTCGAACGATCAGCCTTATCCACCTACGCTTCCAGCCTGCTTGCCAGGGGCCGGGGGGTCTTTTCTGCGGATGAGGCGCAGAAGGAGATCGGCATCAGCCGGGGCGCGTTCCTCGACGCCGCCGAGCGTTTGCAGCGGCGCGGCCAGCTTATCCGGCCCCGGCGCGGCTTCTATGTGGTCGTGCCGCCCCAGCATTTCACGGCCGGAGCACCGCCGCCCGAGTGGTACATCGACGCCCTGATGCGCCACGAAAAACGGCCCTACTATGTGGGGCTACTGGCCGCGGCGGCGGCCCACGGCGCTTCCCATCAGGCCGTAATGGAGTTTCAGGTGGTCACGGACAAACTCCTGCCCGACATCGAGGCCGGACGGACGCGGATCGTCTTTTCCTACCGCAAGGACATGGCGGCGGTGGCGGCGGGGATCGAGGATCGCAAGACGCAATCGGGCTATATGAAGCTGTCCTCGCCGGAACTCACGGCGCTCGATCTGGTGCGCTACCCGCAATCCGGCGCGGGCCTGGACAACATTGCGACAGTGCTTTCCGAGCTTGCCGAACGGCTGCAACCGGAAAAGCTCGCCGCCCTGTCGGGCGCTTTCGAGAAAGCAGTCGTGCAGCGCCTTGGGCATCTGCTCGGAAGACTGGGGCCCCCGCAGATTGCGGAGCCGATGTTCGCGGCGTTGTCGGCGCGCGGGCCGCTGCCGTGGGTCGAACTCGATCCCAAACAGGCGGGCGATCCCGATTTGTCGCCGCCGCCATCCGAGCGCGATGAACGCTGGCGCGTGATCGTTCGCCGACCACCGGAGATCGACGAATGATCCCGCAGGATTACATCACCGCCTGGAGCCGCGTCGCGCCGTGGGCAAGCCAGCGGCAGGTCGAGCAAGACCTCATTATCAGCCGCGCGCTGGTCGCCATCTTCTCCGATCCGTTCCTGCACAGCGAACTGCGCTTTCGTGGCGGCACGGCGCTCAACAAGCTGCATTTTTCTGTCCCGCTGCGCTATTCAGAGGACATCGACCTTGTGCGGACGACCGCCGGTCCCATCAGCCCGCTATTGGACCGCTTGCATGACGTTCTTGATCCGTGGCTGGGCAAGCCGCGCTTCGATCAAAGCCCCGTTGCGCCCAAGCTCAAATACGCGGTCGAAGCCGAAGACAGAGATTCGCCGAGCCCGATAAGGCTCAAGATCGAAATCAACACACGCGAGCGGGAAGCCTACGATCCACCCATCGAGATTCCGTTCGGCGTCGAAAATCCGTGGTTCGCCGGCGAGGCCGCGATCCCGACTTTCTCGCGGGAGGAAATGCTGGCGACCAAGTTGCGGGCTTTGCTTCAACGCAACAAGGCCCGTGATCTGTTCGACCTCGATCACGCGCTCACTGTGTTCGAGGGGTTGAACACAGCCCGGATCGTCGAATGTTTCCGGCTCTACCTCGAAAAGTCGGAGGTGACGATTTCCAGGGCCGAGGCGCAGCAGCGCATGTTCCAGAAACTCGTCAATCCGACCTTCTTCACCGACATGCGCCCGCTGCTTCAGACAGATCGCGCCAGGGCGTTGAGCGACGAGATGCTCAAGGCCACCTTCGTCAGGGTGATGAACGAACTGATCGACCTGATACCCGGCGACGAATGGGCGAAGGCCGGAGAAATGCGGGAACGGTTTGGAGTTCTAGCCATCCTCGAACGCCTGCTTTCCCTTCGCGGTCCAGAGCGCCCGTGCGTGTTCAGCCTGCTCGCTTTGGAGTTTGTCGGCCATCCAGAGTAACGCGCCGTAGATCATGGCGCGGTCGTCACCAGTCAGGTCCACGACACCGGCCTTGACCACGAGCCCGCCGACCTCAATCAGATGCCGCGTGCGCTTGCGGCGCTCGACCTGCCAGGTGCGCATGTCATGTCGCGCCCGCGCCGCCTGATGCCGGTTGCGTTCGGCCCGGCTGCGCCGGAGAGCCGCCAGCGTCGCGGTCAGGCGCTGATGCAGTTCGGCGTGACCGGCCCTGAAAGAACGCAGCCCCGCGCTTCGCCCACGCCTCCCTCTTTCCGGCATCTTTGGTTTCGGCCAGCACGATCAACGCGCCTGCCAGTTCGTCGGCGCTGAGGGCGTCGGCGCCGGTCGAGATGACCAGTTCGCCAAGCTGTTGCACCTTGCGGCTTCTGAGGTCTCGCGCCTTGTCTTCGAGCGACTTCAGTTCCGCATCGAAGTCCCGTGGTTTGCGCATCATATCCTCCATAAGCTGTCGATGGAGCGATGATAGTTGAGCGCCTGCCGCAATGCTGTAAGGTTGCCGGGACGGGCTGAAACGGCGCGAGCAGTCCCGAGAAATTAGTTTCGAGGGCGCGCTTATACGTCGTTCCGACGTGCGCTTCGCCGTGGTGATGTTCGGATCGCGATGGCGATCTATCATCTTCACGTCAAGGTCATCGGCCGCAAGGCCGGCTCCAGCGCGGTGGCCTCCGCCGCCTACCGCTCGGCCTCTCGGCTGCGCGACGATCGGCTTGAGCGCAGCCACGACTTCTCCAACAAGCGCGGCGTCGTCCACTCCGAGGTCATGCTGCCGGAGGATGCGCCCGAACAATGGAGCGACCGCGAGCGGCTCTGGAACGATGTCGAGGCGTTCGAGGTAAGGAAGGACGCACAGGTCGCCCGCGAGGTCGAGTTCGCCCTTCCGCGCGAGATGACGCAAGCACAGGGCATCGAACTCGCCCGCGACTTCGTGCAGGCGGAGTTTGTCGATCAGGGCATGATCGCCGACCTCAATGTGCATTGGGACATGGCCGAGGACGGGACGCCCAAGCCCCACGCCCATGTCATGCTGACCATGCGATCTGTGGAAGAAAACGGCTTCGGCCAAAAGGTGCGGGACTGGAACCGCACCGAGATGGTCGAGCGTTGGCGCGAACGCTGGGCGGAGCTGGCCAACGAGCGGCTGGCCGAACTCGACATCGACGCGCGTATCGACCATCGCAGCCTGGAGGCGCAGGGCATCGCGCTGGAGCCACAAAGCCAGATCGGCGCAACCGCGCAGCGGATCGAGGGCGAAGGGATCGAGGCCGCCGACCGCGCAGACATGCACCGCGAGATCGCGCGCAACAACGGCGCACGGATCATCGCCGATCCTTCGGTGGCGTTCGACGGGATCACCCACCAGCAATCGACCTTCACGCGGCGCGACATGGCGATGTTCGCGCACCGGCACAGCGACGGAATCGAGCAGTTCAACGCAGTCATGGGCGCGATGCGGAGCGCGCCCGAGCTGGTCGAACTCGGCGCGGACGGACGCGGCGAGGACCGCTTCACCACCCGCGAGATGATCGAGGCCGAGCAGCGCCTGCACCGCGCCGCCGAACTCATGGCCGAGACGGAG
Source organism: uncultured Alphaproteobacteria bacterium (assembly GCA_963829075.1). GTDB lineage: Bacteria > Pseudomonadota > Alphaproteobacteria > Rhizobiales > Beijerinckiaceae > Methylocystis. The sequence continues at coordinate 52,164 of CAWHHH010000007.1, forward strand.
CGCCATGGCGTGCGTGATGCGGGTCGCGAAGCGGCGCTGACGCGCGCAGAAGCGCGCGGCCTTGTGCTTTCGGGGGAGCAGGCCGAGGCGCTTGACGCATGTCACGGACGGGCGCGATCTCGTCGTCGTCGTCGGCTATGCCGGGACGGGAAAGAGCGCGATGCTGGGCGTGGCGCGCGAAGCCTGGGAAGCGGCGGGCTACGAGGTCCGGGGCGTGGCGCTGTCCGGCATCGCGGCCGAGAATCTGGAAAGCGGATCGGGCATCGCGTCGCGCACCATCGCCAGCATGGAACACGGCTGGGGAAAGGGCCGCGACGTGCTCACTTCCCGCGATGTGCTTGTCATCGACGAGGCGGGCATGGTCGGCACGCGCCAGTTGGAGCGCGTGCTGTCCCATGCCGCCGAGGCCGGCGCCAAGGTCGTGCTGGTCGGCGATCCGCAGCAGTTGCAATCCATCGAGGCGGGCGCGGCGTTCCGCTCGATTCACGAACGCCACGGCGGCGCGGAGATCGGCGAGGTGCGCCGCCAGCGGGAGGACTGGCAGCGCGACGCCACACGCGATCTGGCGACCGGCCGGACGGGCGACGCGATCCATGCCTGTGACACGCATGGCATGGTGCATACCGCCGCAACACGCGAGCAAGCGCGCGACGATCTGATCGGCCGCTGGGACCGCGACCGGCAGGCGTCGCCCGACAAGAGCCGCATCATCCTCACCCATACCAATGACCAGGTGCGGAAACTCAACGAGGCGGCGCGCGAGCGGATGCGGGAAGCCGGTGATTTGGGCGATGACGTGCGCCTGACGGTCGAACGCGGCGCGCGCAGCTTCGCCAGCGGGGATCGCGTCATGTTCCTGCAAAACGAGCGCGGCCTTGGCGTGAAGAACGGCACGCTCGGGACCGTCGACCAGGTCAGCGAACGATCCATGTCCGTGCGCACCGACGACGGGCGCAGCATCTCGTTTGACCTTAAGGATTACGACTGCATCGACCATGGCTATGCCGCGACCATCCACAAGGCGCAGGGCATGACAGTGGACCGCACCCATGTCCTGGCGACGCCGGGCTTGGACGCCCACGGCAGCTATGTCGCCCTGTCGCGCCATCGCGATGGCATGGACCTGCACTATGGCCGCGATGACTTCGCTGACGAGAACAGGCTTGTCCGCACCCTGTCGCGCGACCGCGCCAAGGACATGGCGTCGGATTACGAGCCGGCACAGAGCTACGCCGAGCGGCGCGGCATCACCTTCCGCGAGCGGGTGGAGCGGGTGGTCGAGATCGTCAAGCAGGTTCCCGAGAAGGTGCGCCGCATGTTCGACGGCCTACGCCTGCCCGCCGATGGGCAGGAGCCGGAACGGGCGGCGCCGGAAAGGAAGAAGGCGGCAGACCCGGAGGAAGCTTTGCGCCGCGCCCGGACCAGGGCGCTCGTCCGCCATGCCCGCGCCGTGGATGCGATCTTCGAGGCGCAGGAGCGGGGCGGCAGGGCCAGCCCGGAGCAGGTGACGGAATTGCAGGACGCCCGCAAAGCCTTCGAGGAGGTGCGGCCCTACGGCCCGCACGACGCCGAAGCCGCCTACAAGAAGAACCCGGAGCTTGCCTCGGAAGCGGCCACGGGCCAGGTCAATCGCACCGTGCGCGCCCTCCAGCTCGAAACCGAGCTGCGCACCGATCCGCAGATTCGTGCGGATCGCTTCGTGGAGCGTTGGCGGAGCCTCGACCGCGCTAGCCGGCATCAGTACCAAGCGGGCGACATGTCCGGTTACAAGTCCACGCGGTCGGCGATGGGCGACATGGCGAAAAGCCTCGAACGCGATCCCCAACTTGAATCGATCCTCGAAAGCCGCAAGCGAGACCTTGGTATCGGGATCGACTCAGGCCGCAGCCTTGGTCGGGAACTCGCGTTCAGCCACGGCATCGACCTCGGCAGAGGCCGGGGTATCGGACTGTAGAACTATCCTATTTTCCGCCGCCTCCACGCCACACTACTACGACCTCTAAATATCTATTGCACCACAACAAATCATCGCTCTGTCTGGTCTCTGCAATCGTCAGAAACACCCAGCAGGAGGCAGCGCAACCATGCTCGTAGCAGACCGTATCGTCCGCATGAAAACCGTTCTCGCCCGCGCCGGCCTGTCCCGTTCCACCATCTACCGCAAGATCGCCGAGGGCACGTTCCCCGCCCAGGTGAGGATCAGCGTCAATGGTGCGGGCTGGCGGGAATCCGACATCGACCGCTGGATTGCCGATCCCGCCGGCTGGCGAGCCACCAATGAACCGACAAATGGTCGGAAGGAGGATGACAGAATAGACGCGAGCCGCACGTAGTTCAGAGATCGTCGTCCAGTTCGTCGTCGTGGACCTCGGCGGCACGCTGCTTCGCGTCGGCGATCAGGTCTTTTGCGGATTCCCCCTTTACCCAGGCGTCGAGCATGTCAGCCCAGCACTGAAGCATGATCTTCCGCTCAGCGAGGTAGCGGTTCACGTTGTAGACAGCCGCGATCCGGTTCCGAGGCGCGTGAGCCAAGCTCATCTCGATCCAGCGATCATCGAACTTGGCGCGGTTCATGCCGGTCGAGAACGTGCGGCGCAGGTCGTGAACTCCGAAGCTTTGAAAGTCCGGGTCATCCTCGCGAATACGCTCCACAACCGTATCGATCACGCGGTTGAGCGTGGCGTTGCTTATGGGCGTATCGCCGTCGTACCGGCCGGGGTGCAGGTATCGGCTGGCACCGAACATGGTGCGGAACGCCGTCAGAATGTCGAGCGCCTGATCGCTCAGTGGGATGACATGCGCCTTGCCGGCCTTCATGCGCTCGGCCGGGATCGTCCAGCGCGCGGCGGCGAAGTCGATTTCCTTCCATGTGGCGTCGATGAACTCCGACTTGCGGACGCCGGTCAGCAGGACAAACTTCACTGCTGAGCGCAGCGTGGGCGCCGCCGTCACATGATCCAAAGCCGCCAGGACCGCGCGGACTTCGGACGGCGACAGGGCGCGCTCGCGCGGCTCGAAGGTGGCGATGGCGCTGGTGCGGATCGACTCGGCCGGGTTGCTCACGTCCAGCCCGCTTCCCTGGGCATGGCGGAATACCAGCAATACGACCTCGCGGACATGCACGGCGACGGCTGGCCCGCGCTTCTCCTTAACCTCGTCGCACAGACGTTTGAGGCGTTGCGGCGTCACCTCTCCCAGCTTGAGCTTCGACAACTCGCCCGCGATGGCGCGATCATAGACGGATCGGCGCATCGCCAAGGTGCTGTCAGCCAGTTTCTCGGCCCCAGACTTGGGATCGGCTTTGTGCTTGAAGTAGGCTTCCGCCCATCCGCCGAACGTCAACGCCTCGGCTGACGCGGTGCGCTTCTCCACCTTGGCTTTCGACGGCGACTCGCCCCGCTCGACCTGACGCCGGGCGCGCGCCAACAGCATCCTGGCCTCAGCAAGCGACACGTCCATTCCGTATTCCAGCGCGTCGGGCGCCCGTGTCAGCTTGCGCGCCGCCTCGGCGCTGTATCGGCCGATGGTCAATACCTCCTGCCGCCCGTTCACTCGGTACTGGTACCGGAACGATATGACCCCGGTTGGCGTGACGGCCGCGTGCATCCCGTCGCGGTCCGTCACCTTGTAGAGCTTGGCCCTCGGCTTCAGATTTTTCAGTTCTTTATCAGTGAGATCGCCCATAAATCCGCATCCGGTCCGGGGGCGAACGGATACCAACAAGAGGGGTTGTTGGTAGCGCGAGCCCGTTTCTCGACCATCCTGCGCCATACCAACATCGCTACCAACAAAGTGGCCGGGTTGGGGTGACATGCAGCGATACGGGGTGGGAAAAATAATCCTTGTTAGTCAAAGAGATCGTGCGATTTCTGGCACGGAGCGAGAAGGTCTGAAACGACCTTAGATCACTCCCACTCGATCGTCCCGGGAGGTTTGCTGGTCACGTCATAGACCACTCGGTTCACGCCCTTCACCTCATTGACGATGCGCGTCGCCGCCGCGGCCCAAAAAGCCCATGTCGAAGGGATAGAAATCCGCGGTCATGCCGTCGGTGCTGGTCACGGCCCGCAGCGCCAGCACATAGTCGTAGCTGCGCCCATCGCCCATCACGCCGACGCTTCTAACCGGCAGCAGCGCCGCGAAGGCCTGCCAGATTTCGTCATAGAGCCCCGCTTTGCGGATTTCGTCGAGATAGACCGCGTCGGCCTTGCGCAGGATTTCCAGTTTTTCGCGCGTCACCACGCCCGGGCAGCGGATCGCGAGGCCCGGCCCTGGGAAGGGATGGCGGCCGACGAAGGCCTCCGGCAGGCCGAGCTCGCGGCCAAGCGCCCGCACCTCGTCCTTGAAAAGCTCGCGCAGCGGCTCGACCAGCGCCATGTTCATGCGCTCGGGCAGGCCGCCGACGTTGTGATGCGACTTGATCGTGACTGACGGGCCTCCGGAGAAGGAGACGCTTTCGATCACATCCGGATAGAGCGTGCCCTGCGCCAGAAATTTCGGGGCGCCGCGGCCGTCCTCGGCGATTTTCTTGGCTTCCGCCTCAAAGCATTCGATGAAGAGGCGGCCGATCGTCTTGCGCTTGACCTCCGGGTCCTCGACACCTTCGAGCGCTTTCAAGAACAGCTCCTGCGCCTCCACATGGCGCAGCGGAATGTTGTAGTGGTCGCGAAAGAGGCCCACGACCTCTTCGGCCTCGCCCTGGCGCAAGAGCCCGTGGTCGACGAAGACGCAGGTCAGCGCATCGCCAACGGCTTCATGAATGAGCACGGCGGCGACCGCGCTGTCGACGCCGCCCGAAAGCCCGCAGAGCACTCTTCCCTGCCGCACTTGCTTCTGGATCGCCCGCGTCGCCTCGCTGCGGAAGGCCGCCATCGTCCAGTCGGACTTGAGCCCCGCGATCTTGTGCAGAAAGTTCGAGATCAGCTTCGCGCCGTCCGGCGTATGCGCGACCTCGAGATGGAACTGCACACCGTAGAAACGCCGCGCCTCGTCGGCGATGGCGGCGAAAGGCGCGTTTTCGGACTTGCCGATGACCTCAAAACCCGTCGGCAGGCGCGTTACGCGGTCGCCGTGGCTCATCCAGACCTGATGGCGCCCGCCGACCGCCCAGACGCCGTCGAAGAGCGGGCTCGGCTTCACGACCTCGAGGTCCGCGCGGCCGAATTCGCGGTGGTGGCCGGCCTCGACCTTGCCCCCGAGCTGCTCGGCCAGGAGCTGCTCGCCGTAGCAGATCGCCAGAACCGGAATTCCGGCCTCGAAGATCGCCTGCGGCGCGCGCGGCGAGCCTTCGTCCGTCACTGAGCAGGGCCCGCCCGAGAGGATGACCGCTTTCGGCTTCGTCTCGGCGAAGGCTTCCGCAGCTTTCTGGAAAGGCGCGATCTCGCAATAGACCCCCGCCTCGCGCACGCGCCTTGCGATGAGCTGCGTGACCTGCGAGCCGAAATCGATCACCAGCGCCTTGTCGTGCCTCTCGGCGATCTCATGGTGGAAGTCGACGGTCATGGCGCTCGCGCTTCGGGCTGACGGAAGAAGGCCATACGGCGGCCTTTGTGAAAGATGTCAAGCGCGGTCTGGGCGCAAGCCCCGTTCGAGTTTGACGCCGAAGCCTGTTATAAAAGCGAGCCCGGCGCGAGGCTTGCATCGCGCCCCTGCCCCAGAGGAGGTCCTCATCCCATGCAGATCGCGGAACCCTCCCCTCTCGCCGCGCGCGCCGCCGAGACGGCGCAAGACGGCGTCCTCCGGACAAAGTCCCCGCGCAACGATCACGGGCTGCACGAGGACGTGCGGCTGCTCGGACGCCTGCTCGGCCAGACCGTGCGCCAGCACGAGGGTCAGGAGGCCTTCGAGCGGATCGAGTCGATCCGCAGGCTCTCGATCTCCGCGAGCCGCGACGACCGCGAGGCCGCCGCCAAGCTCGATTCTCTGCTCAGTCAGCTGACAGCGCGCGAGGCGCTCTCCGTCATCCGCGCCTTCAGCTATTTTCTCCATTTGGGCAATATCGCGGAGGATCTGCATCCGTTGCAGCAGAGGGCGCGGGCGGAGGCCGCGGGCGAAAAGCCGGGAAGCGAGCCGAGCCTCGCGAAGAGCTTCGCGAAGCTTCGCAAGGCCTCGATCGGCGCCGGCAAGATCGCGCAGGTTCTGGCGCGCGCCTGGATCTCGCCGGTGCTGACGGCCCATCCGACCGAGGTCAGACGCAAGAGCCTGCTCGACGCCGAGCATGCGGTCTTCTCGCTTTTGGCCCAGCGCGAGCATCTGCGCGGCAAAAGCGAGCTGGCGCGCAATGAGGAGCAGCTTTTGGCGCGCGTCTCGCAGCTCTGGCAGACGGAATTGTTGCGCCATTCACGCCTTTCGGTGCGCGACGAGATCGAGAACACGCTGAGCTATTACCGCTCGACCTTTCTGCGTGAAATTCCCAATATTTACGCGGACGTCGAGCGCCGCATCGAGGGCCTGCGCGTGCCGCCCTTCCTGCGCATGGGCACCTGGGTCGGCGGCGATCGCGACGGAAATCCGAATGTGGTGGCCGCTTCGCTCGAGACCGCGCTCAAGATGCAGGCGGAAGTGGCGCTGCGCTTCTATCTGACCGAAGTTCATCAGCTCGGCGCCCAGCTTTCGATCTCCCGGAAATACGCCGGCGCGACCAAGGCGGTCGAGGATCTGGCGCTGCGCTCCCGCGACGACAATCCGCACCGCGACGACGAGCCCTATCGCCGCGCGCTCATCGGCGTCTATTCGCGGCTCGCGGCGACGCTCGCCAAGCTCACCCGACAGGAGGCGCAGCGCCACGCGGTCGCGCCGGGCGAGCCCTACGCCAATAGCTGGGCGTTTCTCGCCGACCTCGTGGCGATCGACGAATCGCTGCGTGTGCACAAGAGCGAGGTGGTCGCCTCGCAGCGCCTCGAGCCCTTGATCCGCGCGGTCGAGGTCTTCGGCTTTCATCTCGCGACGGTCGATCTGCGTCAAAGCTCCGACCGGCACGAGGAGACCATCGGCGAGCTCCTGGCCTGCGCGCGCGTTTGCGAAAATTACGCGGCGCTCAGCGAGGAAGAAAAGCGGCGGCTCCTGATGCGGCTCTTGAGCGAACCGCGCCCGCTGCGTTTCACTGGCGCGGATTATTCCGAGGCTGCGCGCTCGGAGCTCGAGATATTTGAGTCGGCCGTCCGCATGCGGCGGGATTTCGGCGACGAATCGATCCGCCATTACATCGTCTCGCATACGGAGACGGTGAGCGATCTCCTCGAGGTGCTGCTCCTGCAAAAGGAGTGCGGGCTGATGCACGGCACGCTCGCCGAGGAGGATATCGCCTCGGCCTCGGCGGATTTGATCATCACGCCGCTCTTCGAGACGATCGAGGATCTGCGCAACGCCGCGCCGATCATGCGCGATTTCTACGCGCTTCCCGGGATCGCCGCGCTCGTCGCCCATTCCGGCGCGACGCAGGACATCATGCTCGGCTATTCCGACAGCAACAAGGACGGCGGGATCGTCACGAGCATCTGGGAGCTCTATCGCGCCTCAACCGCGCTCGCCGAATTCTTTTCGACCTTCCCGAGCATCTCGATGCGGCTCTTCCACGGGCGCGGCGGCACGGTCGGGCGCGGCGGCGGACCCACCTATGACGCGATCCTGGCCCAGCCGCCGGGCACGGTGAACGGCCAGATCCGCATGACCGAGCAAGGCGAGGTCATCGCCGCGAAATACGCCAATGCGCAGATCGGCCGCGGCCAGCTCGAGCTGATCGTCGCCGCGACGCTCGAGGCGACACTGCTTTCCGACCGCGAGGCGCCGCCCGACGAATTTCTCGAAGCTGCGGAAGCGCTGTCGCGCGCCGGCATGGCCGCCTACCGCCACATGGTTTACGAGACCGAGGGTTTCGTCGACTATTATTTCGGCTCGACGCCGATCTCCGAGATCGCCGCGCTCAACATCGGCTCGCGTCCGGCCTCGCGCAAACCCTCGCGCCGGATCGAGGATTTGCGCGCGATCCCCTGGAGCTTCTCCTGGGGTCAGGCGCGCCTCGCCCTGCCCGGCTGGTTCGGCTTCGGCTCAGCGATCGAGCATTTCCTCGCGAAGGACCGCGACCAGAGACTGCGCGTCCTGCAGCGGATGAACCGCGACTGGCCGTTCTTTCGGGTGCTGCTCTCGAACATCGACATGATTCTCGCCAAAACCGATTTGTCGATCAGCCGCCATTACGCCGGGCTTGCTCCAGACCAGGAGCGGGCCCGCAAGATTTTTGGCGAGATCGAGGCCGAGCACGCCCGTGCGCTCGCGGCGCTGCAGGCCATCACGGGAGAGGCGACGCGGCTTGCCGACAATCCCTCGCTCGCCCGCTCGCTGAAGCTGCGCATGCCCTACATCGCGCCGTTGAACTATCTGCAGATCGAGCTGATCCGCCGCTGGCGCGCTGGCGAGACGAGCGCCGACATCCGCGAGGGCATTCTGACCTCGATCAACGGCGTGGCGGCGGGCCTGCGCAATACGGGATAACGCCGGGTGGGACAATGCGCCGCAGGGACAAGCCGCGCTCGGCGCTCGCGCTTAAGAGCAAGACTCCGTAAATTCATTGGGATGCATCGTGCCCCGAGTGGCGCGACAAGGCGGCGACAAGAGTTCGGATCACGACGATGACGGAAGCTCAGATCGACACGAGTCCACGCGCGGCGCAGGCGCGCGTCCGCACCGACGCCATTCGCGAGATCATCTTGCAGGCGGGCAAGCAACTCTCGCAGGAACACATCGAGGAAGTGAAGGGCAAGCTCGGCGTCAGCCGCTCCACCGCCTACCGCATGATCAAGACGTTTCGCGCCTGCGGCGCGGTGGTCGACCCCAACGCGCGACCCATCGGCCGCCCCAAGGGCTCGCGGATGCTCGACGCGACGCGCGAATACCTGATTCGCGATACGATCGAGACCTTCTATTTTTCGCCGCTCGCGCCGACCTACACCCGGCTCTATGAGGAGATTCGGGAGCGCTGCCGCAAGAACGGGCTGCGGCCGCCCAATTGGCGAACAGTAAGGTCGCGCGTGGACGACATGGAAGCGCGGGTGAAACTGCAACGGCAGCGCGCGAGCTAGCGCGCTTGTCCCTCGAACGGAACCGCTGGAGCAACGAGAATCCGCCCCGATCGTTCTGCGCGAGTTCTCATCGCGAAAGTCTGTAAACTTTTGCGCCATCCGCTTTGAGTTGAAGCGGAGGGGACGACGTGCTTGCAGCTATCTGCCGTTTTTCGCGCCAGAAGCTTTGTTTCTGCGCCAGGAGCTTTTCCCACGAGGGGCGCGATTTGCGCTCTCCGCCCCGTCTTCGCGACGCGCATCCTTTAGGAAAAACTTAACCGTCGAGTCCTGTCGAGGGATTAACCGCGCCGAAAGAACCCGCGCGGCCTGGCGGCTCGTTCTTACGCAGCAGACCATAGCTCTCAGAGCGTCAGCACGAAGTGCTTGAGAATCTTCAAGGCGAAGACGAGGGCGAGCAGCAACGACGCGCCTCTCATCAGCGTCAGGATCGCGTAAACTTCCTCGGGTCTCAGCATGATAGAATTTCCTTCTCATCGCGCCCAGCGGCGAGCGCCAGAGGCGGCGCCTTTCCTCTTGGGCCATGCCCGATACGCAAGCGCTAAGCCAATCGGACATGGCGCCGCTGCGGTCATTTGACGCAAGACGATTGCCGAGAGCGCGGAGCGAAAAAGTGAAAACCACCTCTTCGCCTGGAGCGCCCATAGAGCTCGCTCCAGCTTTCCGGGATTCGCACGGCCGCGCGTTTTCGCGCCGCCTCCCTGATATGGGCGATCCGAAGAAGCGAGTCATTGTGGAAAATACCGCCGCCGAAACACGTACGTCACCGCTCGCTACATTGCGATGAGCCGCCGTCAGCCGGCGCCTTTGAGCAGTCGCGCCGCCGCGGCGCGCGCCTCCTCGGTGACCGTCGCGCCGGCGAGCATGCGCGCGATCTCCTCTCGGCGTTCGGCGGCCGCGAGCGCCGTCACGCGCGTCGCCGAACGCTCCTCTTGGCGACTGGCCTGCGTCTTGGCGATGCGCAAATGCCGTTGCGCTTTCGCCGCGACCTGTGGCGCATGGGTGACTGTCAGCACTTGCACCCGCCTCGAAAGACGCGAGAGCCGCTCGCCGATCGCATCCGCCACCGCGCCGCCGACGCCCGTGTCGATCTCGTCGAAGACGAGCGTCGGCGCCGAGCCGCGATCCGCCAGCACGACTTTGAGCGCCAGAAGAAAGCGCGCGAGCTCGCCGCCGGAGGCGACCTTGAGCAAAGGGCCGGGACGCGAGCCCGGATTGGTCTGCACCCAGAATTCGACGCGATCGATCCCCTCCGGCCCGCCGCTTTCGGGGTCGCTCGCAATGGCGGTGTGGAAATGCGCGCCGCCGAGTTTTAGCGGCTTCAGCTCCGCGTCGACCTCGGCGTCGAGCGCTTTCGCCGCCTTGCGTCGCGCCTGGCTCAACGCATGCGCCGCTGCGTCATAGGCGGCTTTCGCTTCCTTCGCCGCGCGCGCGAGCTCGGCCAGCCGGACCTCGGAGGCGTCGAGAGCGGCGAGCGCTTCGGCGATGTTTTTGGCGACCGCCGGCAGCTCGGCGACGCGCGATTGATGCTTGCGCGCCGCGGCGCGTAGCGCGAAGAGTCGTTCCTCGGCCTTCTCGAGATCGCGCGGATCGAAATTCGCCTGCTCCAGCGCGGATTCCAGCGCCTGCTCGGAGAGCGCCAGCGCATCGAGCGCCTGTCCCAGAAGCTTCAAGGGCGGCTCGAGCAGCTCCGGCGCCGTCGCCTGGCGCCGCTCGAGGCGGCGCACGGCCTGCGCGAGCGAAGCGACCGAGGAATGGTCGCCGGAGAAGACGTCCAGCGCGTCACGAAGATCGGCCGCGACTTTCTCCGCGCGCTGCATCGAGAGACGCCGCTCGGCGAGACGCTCCTCCTCGCCTTCCTCCGGGGCAAGCTCGGCGAGCTCCTGATGCGCATGGCGCAGATAATCGGCTTCAGCGCGCGCCTTGGCTACGCGCGCCTCCTCCTCCTCCAGCGCCCGCCGCGCGGCGTTCCTCGCCGCATGAAGGCCGCGCAGCGCTTCGACTTTGTGCAAGAGGCCGCCATGCGCGTCGACGAGCGCGCGATGCGCGGCCGGGTCGACCATCGCGCGCTCGTCGTGCTGACAATGGATCTCGACGAGCTCGCGCCCGATGGCGCGCAAGCCTTGCGCGGAAACCGGCTGATCATTGACGAAGGCGCGGGTGCGGCCGTCGGCGTTCTGCACGCGCCGCAACACGAGCTCGCTCTGCGTATCGAGGCCGAGCTCGCGCGCCGCAAGATGCGCCGGATGGTCCGAGCAAAGCTCGAAGACCGCGGCGACCTGGCCCTGAGTCTCGCCGACGCGCACGAGCGCGGCGTCGCCGCGCCCGCCCAGCGCCAGCACGAAGGCGTCGAGCAGGATCGACTTGCCCGCGCCCGTCTCGCCCGTCAGCGTCGTGAGCCCGCCCGCGAAGTCGAGATCGAGCGCGTCGATGAGCACGATGTCGCGAATGGAGAGGCGGGTGAGCATGGGGTGTCGAAGCGTCTGTCCCCTCTCCCCGCTGGCGGGGAGAGGGTTAGGGTGAGGGGCCTGGTCGCTTCGCCGCGGGAATCTTCGTCTACGGCGAAATTCCTGGTTCTAGTCGCATCGAGACCAATCTCCAGAGCCCCTCTCCCCTGCCCTCTCCCAGCAGCGGGGAGAGGCAGAAGAACCCGCTCAAAAATGCGTTTCGGACGTGTCGTCCTCGGGCTTGATCTCGTGGCGCATCATCAGCGGCGTCTGCGTCAGCACGAAGACGAGCGTCAGCGCGAGGATGCCGAAGACCTTGAAGCTCACCCATTGGTCGGTCGAGAGCACGTGGCGCAGCACTTCGTTCAAGCCGGCCAGAAGGAAGAAGAAGAAGCTCCAGCGCCAGGTGAGCTTGCGCCAGCCGTCGTCGTCGAGGTGGATGGCCGCGTCGAAGACGACCGGCAGCAGCAGCCGGTTGAAGCGGAGCGCGATCAAGAGCGCCGCGCCAAACAGCGCATAGAGGATCGTCACCTTGATCTTGATGAACTCCTCGTCGTTGAGGAGCAGCGTCAGGCCTCCGAAGACGAAGACCAGCCCCGCGGTGACCATCGGCATCATGGGCATGCGGCCGGCGAGCTTCCAGGCGACGCCGAGCGAAAAAGGCACGACGAGCATCAGCACGGCGGTCGCGGTGAAAATCCCCCATTTCGCGTTGATCACGAAAAACAGAATGAGCGGTCCGAGCTCCAGCGCAAATTTCAATCCGCGCGGAATCTTCTTTTTTGCTGGCTTCGTCTCCGGCGTGGCCGCCGCGTCTTGCGTCATGCGTTCGTCCCTTCGACTGTCTGTTCGTCGTCGGCGTCGAGGCCGGCGATGGCGCGGGCGAAATCGCGGGCCGCGAAGGGCTCCAGATCTTCTGCGCTTTCGCCGACGCCGACGAAATGGATGGGCAGCCCGTATTTTTCGGCGATGGCGACGAGGATGCCGCCGCGCGCGGTGCCGTCGAGCTTCGTCATCGCGAGGCCCGTGACGCCGGCGGTCTTGCCGAAAATTTCCACCTGCTGCAAGGCGTTCTGTCCGACCGTGGCGTCGAGCACCAGCAGCGTCGCGTGAGGCGCTTCGGGATCGGCCTTCTTCATCACCCGCACGATTTTTTCCAGCTCGGCCATCAGCTCGGCGCGATTCTGGAGCCTCCCGGCCGTATCCATCAGCAGCAGGTCCGCCCCTTCGGCGCGGGCGCGCTGGATCGCGTCGAAGGCGAGGCCGGCGGCGTCGGCGCCCTCCTTGCCAGATACAACTTCGGCGCCGAGCCTCTCGCCCCAATGCTTGAGCTGCTCGACCGCGGCGGCGCGGAACGTGTCGCCGGCGGCCAAAATGACGTGCTTCCCCTCCCCGCGCCATCTGGCGGTGAGCTTGGCGATCGTCGTCGTCTTGCCGGAGCCGTTCACGCCGACGACGAGCACCACGAAGGGACGCTTGGCGTCGTCGATCTCGAGCGGCCGCGCTACGGGCTCGAGCACGCGCTCGACCTCGGCCGCAAGGATTTGCCGCACCTCGTCGGGCTCGATCCCCTTCTCGACGCGCAGCTTCCCGACCGCCTCGGCGATGCGCGAGGCGGCGCCGACGCCGAGGTCGGCGCGGATCAGCACGTCCTCGAGCTCCTCGAGCGTCAGCGCGTCAAGCTTGCGCTTGGTGAAGAGCTCGGCGATCCCCTTGCTGATCGCCTGCGACGACCGAAAAAGCCCGCCAAAGAGCCTCTCGCGCCAGCTGCGCTTCGGAACCTCGGGAGCCGCTCCCTCCTCCGGCGCCTCTAGCGGCGCCGGCGCCTCGCCCCGGCCAAACAGCCGGGCGAAGATCCCTTTCTTTTCTTTGGTCTCCACGCCGTTCCCACTCATCCCAGCCCCGTGCGCTGAGCCCTACACCAGAGACGGGCGAAGGGCCAGGGGGCGGTAAGAAGCCAACGGCGCCGGAGCTGCCCGAGGTGGACCTTTGGGCGGAGCCTCCACGGTGTCGGTATTGGGGGTCAATGAAACGCCAAGTTTCCTTGCGCCTCGACTTCGATTAGCTGCTGGAGATTTTCGAGGATCAGCAAAGCAGTCAGTGGCCCAACGCCTCCCGGAACGGGCGTGACGCGCACGTCGAGCGGCTCTAGCGACTGGGTGTCGACGTCGCCGGTCAATTTTCCATCGATGAACCCGATCCCCGCGTCAATGATGACCTGTCCGTCGCGGAAATGCTCTCGTCCGAAGCCGCGCGACCGACCCGTCGCGACAAAGACGACGTCAGCCGAACGCGAGATTTGCGGAATGTCCCGTGTTCCCGAGTGACAGACGGTGACCGTGGCGCCGGCATTGACGAGCATGTTCGCAAGCGGCTTGCCGACGGTGCGCCCGCGGCCGATGACGACGGCATGTTTGCCCTTGAGAGCCATCTCCGACTCCGCCAAAATGATACAAGCCCGCGGAGTAGCAGGGGCGATGAATTTCTGATTCGGCTCCCTTTGAAGGAGCGCGCCGAGATTCGCTGCTGACAGGCCGTCAACATCCTTACTCGCGGGGATGAGATTCGTCAGAGCGATTTCGTTGACCTCCGGCTTCGAGGACATGACCAGAATCACGCCATGAACGTCGGATCTCTCGCAAAGCGACGCGATGCGATTTTGGATAGCAGCAAATGAGTCAGCGGAGGAGAGGTCGACCGCTTCGAAGCCGGCGCCAACTTCCTTCGTGTGCTTCCGTTTCACGGAGACATAACTCGCCGCAGCGGGGTCCGCCGAACAGACCACAGCCGCAAGCCTCGGGCAAATCCCGTGCGCTTTCCCGGCTTGGATCGTTTCGATCAAAGCCGCCTTTCGCGCAGTGACGATATCCTTGCTATAGATGTGTCTCATCCCGCCATGTCCGAAGTTTTGCGCCAGTCTAAATCATCGGCAATATTTTGGGGGCGAGCGGACTCTTTCGAACAACGCGCCGACGGCGCTGTTTGAACCGGGGCGGACCTTCACGATGGACTTGTCCAAGTCGCAAATGCCCGCCGCCCCCTCGCTCTGCGTCTTCGTAGCGCGGTAGCCTCCGATAGCTTTTCGGCCCATCTTTCGCACAGGGATGGTTATTGATCTCGTCCGAGCTGCAGCGCCGCGCCTGCCCGCCTGAGCATTCCTAATAAGCGGTCTCGCCTTGGCTCGCGTGTCACGATTGAGTTCTCGTCGTCTTCGGGGCGCCGCGCGTACGCATTGCCATTGACTCCACGGAGCGAAGAGAACAAACCCAGATCCTGCATTGCTGATCGGGCTAAACCCTTTCCATTTTCCGTCCGCGGCGCTTTAATCTGCGTCGCAATCGGCGCCCGGCTCTGCTGCTGCGGCGGGTTACCCTTGAAGACAAAGTGTCGGCGAGCCTCGTGGTAGGCGGGGTCTGGTCCAAAGAAATTGATGTTCATTCGATCCAGTTCCGCAGCGCGATAGCTTGCGAGCGGTTTGATGGATTCGTTATCCAGACGGCTCTCGTGCTTCTTTCGTAGCATCATCCGGAATTCGGGGTCTTGGGCAAGACGAGTCGCCCGCTCCCTGACCTCGGCTTCGAACGTTTTGGCGTCCTTGCCGAAAGCGTCATCGATAAATCCCATCTCCCGCGCCGCTTTCACGCCCATCGGCTGGCAGGCTTGGGTTAGCTCTATCGCCCGCGTCTGCCCCACTCGACGCGGCAAGGTGTAGGTCCAGTATTCCGATCCATAAAGCTCGCCCATGCTCCGGTAATGCGGGTTGAGGACTACCACCGACATCGCAAAAACGTGGTCAGCCGCCAGCGCCAGCATTGCGCCACCGGCTCCCGCGTTGCCGCGCATCCCTGCGATGACGAGATGCGACATGGTGTTGAGGATCTCATAAATCAGATCGTCGATCGCATTGATGTTCCGCCAGGATTCCTCCGCCGGGTCCGCGCTCGCCTCGATCGCATTGAGATGGATCCCGTTCGACCAGAAATCGGGGCCGCCCAACAGCACGATGACTCGAGTCGGGCGTGAGCGAGCATGGAGGAATGCGTCGCGCAATCGATAGCACTGCGACGTGCTCATCGCGCCATTGTAGAAATCGAACGACAGGTAGCCGACCTGCCCCGTTTCCGTATAGACGATCTCTCGGAGGGTGTGATGGTCGGTTGGCGCGTCGATCGGCGTTGGAGCCTCGGGAACGCCGCGAAGCAGCGGTCCTAGGACCTGTGTCGCTGGCAACTTGATCCCTGCCATCTTGCAGAACTCGGCATCGCAGAGGTCGCAGCCACTGCTCGACCGGGCAAGGTGGCAGAACTCTTCGTGCGCATTAGGATCACCCTTGGTTTTCAGATGAGAAATCCAAACAGCCCCATCGACCGTGCCGATGCAGATTGCGCCGTCGCGTCGAGCCAGTGCCTTGCCGGGCGGCCCTTTGATTCGATCCTCTTCATGCGCGCCGTAGAGGAAGCAATTTGTTCCAAGCAGCGTGCTGAGGACGCCGGGCGCGCTATCCGCCGCACGTATTTTCCTGATGATTGTCGCCGCGTCGTCTCGCGCCCAGTCGATCGCGCGATCGCTCTGTCGCATATTGGGTTGTAAGCCGCCGAGCACGTCAGGGCGCGAGTAATCGAGTGGTTCAGGCTGGAAGCTCCCTGTTTGGAACTTCTCGACGGCCTCCAGCACGCCCCGCACTGCGGCTTCGGTGACTTGCCGCCGATAGAGGCTGCTTTTCGCGGGCGGAATAGCCGGGAGGCTGAAGTTGTGCGTTGCCCATATGGGACCTGCATCCATTTCGGCGCAGGCTTGCAGAACGGTGACACCCCAGATTTTTTGTCCCCTCGTGATCGCCCAATCCAGCGACGACGCCCCTCGATCGCCTTTCACGCCGGGATGGACGATCAGGCAAACGTGTTTGGACCAGACAGCCTCCGGGACTCTGGTTTTCAGCATGGGCGCAATGATCAGGTCAGGGATGCCCTGCCAGACTGCATCTATCATTTCCTGCCCTGTCGCCACGACACTGACCCGGATTTCATGCCCGCGTTCCGTCAATTCGATCAAAAGCCGTTGACTGAGGCTGTTATGGGCGGAGGTCAAAAAGAGAATGCGCATGGGGTTTTCTCCCAAGTTTTGGGGTCCACGTTTTGGGTTATGTTTTGGTAGGGAGCCGCCGCCGTTCGTCGGAGCGCGAACAGTGAATTTGGGCTCGCGCGTCAGGCGATCTCGGTTGATCGGAACCGCGCCCGGTAGTCCCCGGGACTGATCTCGTAAAGGCGCTGAAAAGTTCGCCGCATGCGCTCCGGATCGCCGAAGCCGGATTCCTTAGCGATCGTCTCGACTGGTAAGGTAGTCTGTTCGAGCTTGCAGCGGGCTGCTTCAGCTCGCACTTTCTCGGCGAACTGAGCGGGAGTTTCTCCCATCTCGCTATGAAATAGACGCGAGAAATTACGTGGACTCATGGCCATGCGATCCGCCAAGGCTGGCACGCTCAAGTCCGCTCCCGGATTGGCCATCATCCAAGTTCGAAGTTGGCTGATGTCGGGCCGGGCGGGTATCTCCGTGGACCAGTATACGCGCTAAACTGGGATTGCCCCCCGGCCGGCGCGGAAACACGACCATCATCCGAGCGACGCAAAGCATAACTTCTGGCCCGACATCTTCTTCCACCAGGGCCAAAGCCAGATCAATGCCGGCGGTGATCCCACCCGAAGTGTAAATGTTGCCGTCACGAAGGAAGAGCTTACTCGCGTCAACCTCGATCGACGGGTATTCTGCAGCGAGTAAGTCGGAGAACATCCAATGTGTCGTTATGCGTCGTTGATGCAACAGGCCAGCGGCCGCCAATATGAACGCGCCGGAACAAACTGACGCCACGCGTCGCGCCCGCGGCGCGATCGAACGCACCCACTCGACGAGCACCTCGTCCTTGCTCGCCTGTTCGACCCCCCAACCCCCTGCGACAACGAGAGTGTCCAAACCATCGCTGATTTCACTGTAGCTGTGAGTGGCGACGATCTCCATTCCGGACAGGGTCCGGATCGGACCGGGAGCAGAGGCCATGATAATTGGCTGGTAGCCGAACTCCGCGCTTCTCCCGAGCCGTCCTAACCAGTGGTCCGCCCAGAAAACCGTCTCGAAGGGGCCGCAAACATCGAGGACTTCGCAACCTGGGAAGACCAAAAACCCAATCCGACGAAAGCGGCCGACGTCTTCAGAGGGTTGGGTTGCTGCTCGCGTTTTCATTGCGCGATGTTTGGGCATCGGCCCATCAGACACAAGGACAAATATCCCTCCTTTTGAGCCAAGCCCATGAACCTCGGCAGATTTTTGAACTTCGAGGGACAAGCTGGCACGGTATCAGGCTTTGTTTTCAAGGCAAGGTTCCAACTCAGGTCGCATAGGGACCGCATCCGATTTTTTTTTTAGCGCCGCGCGGCGAGACCAATTCAGTTCGTCATTCTTGCGCAGAGACAAGTCTGCTAGGCGGCGTCTCGGTCGCGCTTGCCCCAATGCGACATCGAAAGCGCTTAGGGCCCCGGTCATTGCGCGTCGCAGAAAATCAAACCGACCCACTACCACCTCCGTTTGACCGTCCGCGACCGCACCGCCGCGCGTCTGCGCGTCGCGGCGGCGCCCGATCACTCCGCCGCTTTCTTCTCAGCCGCGCTGGCCTTTAGTTTCTCGATGTCCGCGGGCGAGAGCTGCGGCCGGTCGATCGTCAGCGTGATCTTGTTGATCTTGCCGTTGAAGGCGAAAGGAGGCTGGTAATCTGCGTCATTCACGCCGGTCAGCGTGTCGGAGCCGATGTCGAGACTTCTCGTCGAACTGCAGGATGAAGGGGATCGAGCGCTCCATGTCCTGGCGCGCGACTTCCTGGCCATCGACCTTCAGCACGCCCGTTCCGCCGCGTCCGATGCCGCTGACGCTGCCGAATTCGAGCGTGCCCATGCCGAGCCCGTCATATTTGAAGTCGAACTCCACTTCGTGTCGGCCGGGCGAGAGCCTCGGGCCTTCCCAGCGCACGCGCTTCAAGTCGACGAGGTTCCACAGGAACACCGGCTTCCCATTGAGGAGATAGAAGCCGTAGCCGCCGAAGCGTCCGCCCTGAGTGATCAGCATGCCGCTGCCGCCGCCCTGCGGGATATCGACGTCCGCTTTGAAGCTGTAGGAGGCGTTCAAGACGGACGGCGCGTCGCCGTTCGGCGTGCCCGTCATCGGCATCGTCCAAACGAATTCGTTGCGCCCCGCGGTGATGCTCGGCTTCGGCGTGATGGCGCGGGCGACGAGCGAGTTGTCGAGCGGGAAGACCCGATATTTCTTCGCCTCCTGCATGAAGAGCCTTTGCAGCTCCTTGAGCTTTTGCGGGTTCTTCGCCGCGAGATCCTCGGTTTGCGTCCAGTCGTTGTTCAGGTCATAGAGCTCCCACGACATCTTCATGAGATCGACCGGGGGCGCCAAATTCTGCCACGGATAGCGCTCGACCTTCGTGCTGGCGATCCAGCCGTCGTGATAGAGGGCGCGATCGCCCATCATCTCGAAATATTGCGTCTTGTGCCGGCTGGGCGCGTCGGCGTTCTTCGCGTCGAAGGTATAAGCCAGGCTGACGCCCTCGATCGGGCTCTGCTTGAAGCCGTCAACAGAGTCGGGCTGCCGGATGTGCGTCGCCTCGAGGAGCGTCGGCACGATGTCGATCATGTGATGGAACTGGTTGCGAACGCCGCCCTTGTCCTTGATGACGGCCGGCCAGGAGATCGCCATGCCCTGACGCACGCCGCCGAAATGCGAGGCGATTTGCTTCGTCCAGGAGAAGGGCGTGTCGAAGGCCCAGGCCCATGGAACCGCCATGTGGTTGTAAGTCTTGTCGGTGCCCCAAACGTCATAGAAATATTTTAGCTGCTCCTCCACGTTGGGGTTGACGCCGTTGAACATGGCGATTTCATTCGGCGTGCCGATCATCGTTCCTTCGGCGCTCGCGCCGTTGTCGCCCTCGATGTAGATGATCAGCGTGTTGTCGAGCTTGCCGATGTCCTCGACCGCCTGGATGACGCGGCCGATCTCGTGATCAGTGTAGGCGGCAAAGGCCGCGAAGACCTCGACCTGCCTCAAGAACAGCTTCTTCTCGTCGTCGGTGAGCGCCTCCCAGCGCTTGAGCAATTTATCCGGCCACTCGGTCAGCTTGGCGTTCTTGGGGATGACGCCGAGCCGCTTCTGGTTCTCGAAGATCTGGTCGCGCAGCGCGTTCCAGCCCTTGTCGAAGAGATGCATGCTGCGGATCTTCTCGACCCATTCCGGCGTCGGGTGATGCGGCGCGTGCGTGCCGCCCGGCACGTAATAGACGAAGAACGGCTGGCTGGGCGTCAGCGCATTCATGCGTTTGATGTAGTCGATGGCGTCGTCCGCCATGGCGGTGGTAAGATTCCAGCCGGGTTCCCCTTGGAAAGGGTAGATCTGCGTGGTGTTGCGGAAGAGGTTCGGCTGCCACTGGTTCGTGTCGCCGCCGAGGAAGCCGTAGAAATATTCAAAGCCCATGCCGGAGGGCCATTGATCGAAGGGACCCGCCTGACTCGCCTGGAACGCCGGGGTGTTGTGGTCCTTACCGAACCAGGCGGTGTGATAGCCGTTGTCCTTGAGGATGCGCCCGATCGTCGCCTTGTCGCGCGTGATGAAGCTGTCATAACCGGGATAGCCCGTCGCCTGCTCGGACACGACGCCGAAGCCGGCTGAATGGTGATTGCGCCCGGTGATGAGCGCCGCGCGCGTCGGCGAGCACAGGGCCGTCGAGTTGAAATTCGTGTAGCGCAAACCGTTTTGCGCGATGCGATCGAGCGACGGCGTCGGGATCACCCCGCCAAAGGCGCTCGCGACGCCAAAGCCGGCATCGTCCGTCATGATCAGCAGAACATTGGGAGCGCCTTTGGGCGGGACGACGCGCGGCGGCCAATAGGGCTTGGACTGAGCGGCGGTCTCGCCGATCTTGCCGCCGAACGGCGGACTGGGAGGTGGAAGCTGTCGTCCGTCGATCGTCATCGTCGCGTCCGGCGCGCCGGGAACGCCGTGGATGACGCCTTCCGCGGTCCGCGTCTCTTGCGCCGTCGCGAGGGACGCCCACAAGAGCAGCGCGACGCAGGCGAAAATCCTCGCTGAGTTATTGGCAAACGACATTATTATCTTCCTGGTTTGCTGGTCAGGCGTCGCCTGGCGAGCGAGCGGCCAAGCGCCCGGAGCCCGGTCGCACTAAGGTCGCGGCCGGGTTGTGGCGAGATGGGGTTCAGGCGGAGGCGGACTTCCGCAGGGTCAGTCCGAGAGCGAGCCAGGAAGCTCCCGCGAAGATCAAATTCACGCCGAGGAGCAGTCCGATGATGTAAAGGCTCGAGACTGGCCATTGGCTCAAGATCAGCCCACCGACGATAGCGCTCAACAGTCCCGCCAGAGCCACCATCGGCCACAGCGTCGCATCCTTGAGCTGAAGCGCCAGAATGAGCCGGAACACCCCCGAGATGAGGAGGCAAAGGCCCAAAGCGAGGGTGAGGCCCGCGGCCGCGAGCGCAGGATCCCGCAAGATCACCGTGCCGGCGATCACCAGGCCGACGCCCACCAGAACCCAGACCAGCGCGCGCGACCAGGGACGGACCTGTATGCCCGTGACGACTTCCACAATCCCTGCGACGATCAGAGACACGCCCGTCACGAAAACGCTGACCACGGTCGCCGCGAACTCATCCGTTAAGGCGATGAAGCCCGCAAGCAGGAAGAATACGCCGAGCGCGACCACCCAGCCCCATTTGTGCTCCAGTCCGACTTTCGAAACGCCCGACAAAGTTCCAGCTTCTTGAGCAGTCATGAATGGCCTCCTCGTTCTGCAGGTTGCGCCGCCAAGAGATCATCTAGGGGACGTTTTTGAGAAGCGACGGAAATTCGGCTTCGCGAAATTCAGCGCCGCATTTCCGGCTTGAGACGAACCCTCCTCCGCGGCTTTGACGTTACCGCCTTGCGCTACGCAAGGACGCCAACGCTCAGAGTTAAATCCTCCTTCAACTACGGTTTTTTGGCAAGGCGGCGAAGTCTCATCTTTGCGCGCAAGCCCTTGGTTTGCTTTGGTTTGCTGAAGGCAATCGCCGTGCTAAGGGCGATTTCTTTCGAGAACGGTTAAAGTGTCTTGTGCGCTTCCAGCCATTCCTTCAGCGCCCTGAAGGCCGGCGCCATCTTGCTGTGATACTGATGAAGGCTGAAACTCCCTCCGGCGCCCTCAATTGAGATGGTGTAGCTCATCTGATCGGCGCCAGTCACGCTCGAAGTCTTCGGCGGTTTCGTTGATCTTGCGCACGACGTCCACGAGCCGCGCCAGCTCATCGGCCGCTGGTGGGGCAAGATCATCGCTGTCCACCTCGGTCGGGGGCGCGTTGAGATAGACCGCGCCCGCCAATCCCCCGTGCTTTCGCAAGGTAACTTTCATATTCGTCTCCTCGCCGATTGTCGCGAACTCCTGGGCTCAGCTTAAGCGAGGCCGCACCGACCGCAGGAACCTTTACGCTGGCTCGGCGTTTGTAAGCCATAACGGCCATTGATTTTCCGGAGCGAGCGAGCGCGCCCATCCGGGTGGCCGTCGTCCAAGGGCTTAGGGCGCGCCAAGCCTGATCATTTCCAGGAGGATGCTATGCGCGTCGCGTGCCGTTGTCCACAATGCATCACGCCCCCCCATCTCCTCATGAAGCTCCTGCAGAGCACCGACAAGGACATTCGGCAGGCGGCGCTGAACACGCTCCTGGCGACGTCGAATCTTCGCGGAAGGCGCAGCCTGCGCGCGTCGCTCGCCTTTGCGGCAACTCCCGGAGACGGCCGGCGGACGATCTCCGACGCCCAAAGCGGTACGGATCTCTCGGCCGCTCGCGTCGCGCGCAGCGAGGATGGCCCCGCGTCGAGCGACGCGTCGGTCAATCGCGCCTTTGACGGCTTTGGAGCGACGCGGGAATTCTATAAGCGCGTCTATGATCGCAACTCCGTGGACGATCGCGGGATGCGGCTCGACGGCTTCGTCCACTACGATCAGAATTTCAACAACGCCTTCTGGGACGGCCAGGAAATGATATTCGGGGACGGCGATGGAATCATGTTCACCGACCTCACCAAGTCGCTCGATGTGATCGCCCATGAATTAACCCATGGCGTGACCCAGTTCACCGCGGGACTCGCTTATCACGACCAGTCAGGCGCATTGAACGAGTCGATCTCGGACGTCTTCGGATCACTGGTCAAGCAATGGTCTCTCGACCAAACGGCCGACGCGGCCGACTGGCTCATCGGCGCGGGGGTCTTCGCGCCGGGAATCGGAGGCCAAGCGCTCCGCTCCATGAAAGCGCCCGGAACGGCCTATAACAATGACCAGCTCGGCAAGGACCCGCAACCCGATCACATGAGCAAATACGTCAATCTGCCGGACAATCCGTCCGGCGATCACGGCGGCGTGCACATCAATTCCGGCATTCCCAACAAGGCCTTCTATCTGACCGCCGTCGGCATCGGCGGCCACGCGTGGGAGAGGGCCGGCCACATCTGGTACGAGTCGCTGAAGGCGTCGACGCCCGACACTCAGTTCCAAGACTTCGCGGACACGACCTTCTTCAAGGCGGATCAGCTTTACGGAGCCGGAAGCGCCGAGCAGCAATCGGTCGCCTCGGCGTGGCGCGAGGTGGGCGTCAAGATTTCCGGCGGACGCGCCACCGCGCTTGCGCGCTCCCCCGCTCCGCGATCCGGCGCCGCGCGAGAGGATGACTCCTACGCCGCGGTCAAGGCGCAAATCAGCGAGCTTTCCGAACAAGTCGCGGCGCTTTCGCGAGCGGTCGACGGGCTCAAGACAAGGAGGTCGGCGGCCTGAATGCGAGGAGATGAGACGCGCGGCCCGGTGAAGAACGCGGGGTGCGCCTCGCGTGACGCAGGTCGGTCAGCTTTCCGCATCGCTTTCCCGGCTCTCTGTCACGACGACGATGCGCCCGCCCGCGACGTCGACGATCGGGACAAGCGTCTTGGTGAAGGGATAGAACTGGCTCTCGCCGCCGTCTCGCGGCATCACCTCCAGAATATCGCCGGCGCCGAAATTCCTCAGCGCGATCACTTCGCCGAGCGCGGCGCCCGCCTCATCCTCGATGTTGAGGCCGATGAGATCGGCGAGATAGAACTCGTCTTCCTCGGGCGCCGGCAGGGACTCGCGCGGGAGATAAAGCTCGACGCCGGTGAGCCTTTGCGCCGCGTCGCGATCGCTGACGCCCGCGACGCTGACGACGAGCATGTCCTTGCCCTGCTCGCGTGCGCTCTCGAGCACAAAGCGACGCGCGCCGCTCTTGTCGAAAAGCGGCCCATAGCTCGCGATCGCCAGAGGCTCCTCGGTGAAGCTCTGCAAGCGCATCTCGCCGCGCACGCCATGCGGCGCGCCGAAGCGGCCCATCAGCACTAGATTGCCCGTCATGGCCGGGCTCGTCCCGGCCATCCACGCCGGTCAGCTTCGGCGTCGTCGGAAAGCGCCCAAGGTCCCTTGAAGTCCCGACTCTCGCGCGTGAGGAGTTTTTGGCGAAGCCGCGAAGCCCGAACGATCTCGAGGGCCTCGAAGGATGGCGGCAAGCTCGCGCGAAGCCTCGCAGAAAACCTCAAGGTCTCGGCGTGGATGGCCGGGACGAGCCCGGCCATGACGGCTACAGGGAGCAGGCGACGCGAACCGAAGCGATTGTCGGACATTCGCGTCAAGCCTTCACACGCACATATTCGCCCGGCGCGTCGCAGATCGGCGCGAGCTTGCCGCCCCCCGGCTGGCGCGCGGGGACTTTTTCGGGCGACTGCCGCATGTACCAGTCGACCCAATGCGGCCACCAGGAGCCTTTGATCTCCTCAGCCGCCTCGCACCAGTCGTCGAACTCGCCCTGGACGGGCCCGCCGAGCCAATATTGATATTTGCGCTTCTCGGGCGGATTGATGATTCCCGCGACATGGCCCGCGCCGCCGAGCACATATTCGACCGGCCCGCCGAAGAGCTTGGCGCCGAGAAAGACCGAGCGCGCCGGGGCGATATGGTCGTCCTTGGCGGCGATCTCATAAATCGGGATCGTCACTTTCTTCAAATCGAGCGTGACCCCGTCGATGACCATCTGGCCCCTGGCGAGATTGTTCTCGAGATAGCAGTTGCGCAGATAGAAGGAGTGATTCGCGCGAGGTATGCGGGTCGAGTCCGCGTTCCAGGCGAGGAGATCGAAGGCCGAGGGCGTCTCGCCCTTCACATAATTGTTGACGATGTAGGTCCAGACGAGCTCATTGGGGCGCAGCACGTTGAAGGTGTTGGCCATCTTGACGCCGTCGAGGTACCCGGTCTTGGACATCGCCTCCTCGAGCGCCGCGAGCTTCTCCTTGTCGACGAAAATCTGCATGTCGCCGGCGTGGGTGAAATCGACCTGCGTCGCAAAAAAGGTCGCGCTCTGGATGCGGTCGTCGCCCGTGGCCGCCATATAGGCGAGCGTCGAGGCGAGCAGCGTGCCGCCGACGCAATAGCCTGCCGCAGAGACATGCCTTTCGCCGGTCGCCGCTTCGATCGCGTCGAGCGCCGCGAGCACGCCGCGATGCATGTAATCGGCGAAACTCAAGTCCGCCTGGCTCGAGTTGGGATTGACCCAGGAGATGATGAAGACGGTCAGGCCCTGATCGACCGCCCAGCGCACGAAGCTCTTCTCACGGTTGAGATCGAGCACGTAGAACTTGTTGATCCAGGGCGGAACGATGAGGAGCGGGCGCTTCAAAACCTGCTGCGTCATCGGCGCATATTGGATGAGCTCCATCACGTCGGTGCGCAGGATCACCTTGCCGGGAGTCGTCGCCATGTCGACCCCGAGCTCGAACTTGCTCTGATCGGTATGGCGGATTTTCAGCGTGCCGCCGCCCGCCTGCAAATCTTCGGCGAGCATTTCGAGTCCGCGCACGAGATTGGCGCCGCGCGCGTCCCAGGTCGCACGCAGGAGCTCGGGATTGGTCGCCACGAAATTCGCCGGCGAGATCGCGCTCGAGATGAGCCGCGTGTAAAAGGCTGCCTTGGAGCGCGTCATCGGATCGAGCCCTTCGGCGCGCTCGACCATCTCGTCCGCCCAACTCGAGGTGAGCGAGTAGGACTGGCGCAGGAAGTCGAAGAACGGACTCTCCTTCCACTCCGGCGCGGCGAAGCGCTTATCCGACGGGTCGACGGGGACGAAGGGCTCGACTTTCTCGCCCGCGAGACGGCGCAGCGTTTGCGTCCAGATCGCCCCGAGCCCTTGGGTGAGCTCCGCTTGCGCGCCAACGGCGCGCTCGGGGCTCTTCATCCAGGCCTCGACGACGGCGCCGAGCGTGCGCGTCGCATCGGCGGCGTTGAGCGCGAGCTCGCTCGGCGTCTCTCCCGAGTCGGGCGAGCTCATCGCAGCGTGCATCACGCGCCGGCCCTGATCGACGAACTTGGCGATATTATTGGCCGTGAGGTCGAGCTCGTCGGCGAACGTCGAGGCCTTTCTCGGGGACTTGCCCGCTTTGGGCCGCGTGACCTCAGCCGGAGGAGGCGCCTTTCCCTTCTTGCCTTTCTCCGGCTTCGCCTTCTTCGCAGGCGGCGCGGCGTCGGGCTGCCGCGCCTCGCTCAAGGACGCAGGCTCAGGCTCCATGACAATCAGCACGGGAGCTTTATTGCGCTCCGACTTTGCGCGCTTTTCGGACTCGCCGCGCTTTTCGAGCTCGCCGGTCTTATTCTTGCCAGTCTTTTTGGTCTTATTAATGATCGTCTCTCCCTTTGCCTCTGTGGCGCGGGAGGCGCCTCCCACGCTTCTTGCGTCCCGGCGGGGGAAAATCAAGACGCCTCGTCGCGACCCTCAGGCGGCGAAGCGGCGACCCCTGCGCCGTCACCGGGACCGCGGCGCCGTATCCTCAACGCTCAAAGATTGGGATAATTTAGCATCATGCCGATGACGACGCACGGCGCCTGCGCGGGCGCGCCGCGAAAGCAAGCCCTGCACAGCCGCGGCGAAACGTGGCTAGGGCGAAATGTCGCGGTCGCCGCGACGACCTGCGGTCTCCTCGGAGTCGCCGTCGCGTTTCTTTGCGCTGCTACGCCGGCCGGCGCGCAGTCTCTGGGTGGCGCCGCGGGCGAGGCCGCCGAGGCCCTCCATCTTAGACCCACTCCCCCGCCCGCCGCCGAGTTCGTCGAGCGCGCCCGCCCGGATCAATCGGATTATCAGCGGCTTGGGCCGACCGACAAGGCGAACCACAAGAAGAGCTCAGCCGAGCTGGACGCCCTCGCCTCCTCGCTCGAAAACGCCCGGGCGGCGAATTTGCGGGCGGCCCAGCGCGTCCGCGCGACCGATCAGCCGGCGGGAGCGAAGACGGCGAAAGCCAAGCTCGGCCAGCAGGATCGCTAGAGCGAATTCGATTCCGTTCGAGGGACAAGCGCGCTAGGCCTTTCTCCCGCCGTTCGAAATGTTAAGAAGCGCGGGCGAAACTCCAGAAACGCCCCGGACTCCCCCATGTCGGAATTCTATCGCATCCAGCGCCTGCCCCCTTACGTCTTCGAGCAGGTCAACCGCCTGAAGGCCAAGGCGCGCGCGGAAGGCGCGGACATCGTCGACCTCGGCATGGGCAATCCGGACCTGCCGGCCCCCCGCCACGTCGTCGAGAAGCTCGTCGAAACGGCCGGAAAGCCGCGCACCGACCGCTATTCGGCGTCGAAGGGCATTCCGGGGCTGCGGCGGGCTCAGGCCAATTACTACCGGCGCCGGTTCGGCGTCGCGCTCGATCCCGAGACTCAGATCGTCGCCACTCTCGGGTCGAAGGAGGGCTTCGCCAACATGGCGCAAGCGATCACCGCGCCGGGCGACGTGGTGCTCACGCCGAACCCCTCCTATCCGATCCACGCCTTCGGCTTCCTGATGGCGGGCGGCGTCGTGCGCTCCGTGCCGGCCGAGCCGACGCCCCAATATTTCGAGGCGCTCGAGCGCGCGGTCAAACATTCGATCCCGAAGCCGATCGCGGTGGTCGTTTGCTATCCCGCCAACCCCACGGCCGCCACAGCCTCGCTCGATTTCTACAAGGATCTCGTAGCTTTCGCGAAAAAGCACGAGATCTTCATCCTTTCCGACGTGGCCTACGCCGAAGTCTACTTCGACGGCGAGCCGCCACCCTCGGTGCTGCAGGCGCCGGGCGCGATCGACGTGACGGTCGAGTTCACCTCCATGTCCAAGACCTTCTCAATGGCCGGCTGGCGCATCGGCTTCGCCGCGGGCAACGCGCGGCTCTGCGCGGCGCTGGCGCGGGTCAAGAGCTATCTCGACTACGGCGCTTTCACGCCGATCCAGGTCGCAGCGGCCGCGGCGCTGAACGGCCCCGAGGACTGCATCGCCGAGATGCGCGCGGTCTATCGCAGGCGGCGCGACGTGCTCGTCGAAAGCTTCGCCCAGGCCGGCTGGATCATTCCCGCGCCGAAAGCCTCGATGTTCGCCTGGGCGCCGATCCCGGAGCGGTTTTCGGGATTGAACAGTCTCGAATTCTCCAGTCTCCTAATTGAAAAGGCGGATCTCGCCGTCGCGCCAGGCGTGGGCTTTGGCGAGCACGGCGAGGGCTATCTGCGCCTCGCGCTCGTCGAGAACGAGCAGCGCATTCGCCAGGCGGCGCGCAACCTGCGGAAGTTTTTCGATTCCGCCGACGAGCGGCTTCATAATGTGGCGCCAAAGACACGCCTCGCGGCTTCTTCGTGAAAGCGCCGTAAAGTTCATTGATCGTAAGTGCGAGTTCGCGGATAGTCCGTCTTAGCGCGCTTATCGCTCGAACGTAGTCGTTCGAGCGATAAGAAATCGCGCCAGATCAAACGCTGGAGCGAATTTTGATCGCAAAGCTCTGTCAACTTTTGCGTCAATTCGCTCTAGCGCAGACCTTGCGGGGCGCCCTTCCCGCGCCCGGCCGCGCCAGGAGCGTGCGAAACGAGATGCGGAACGTCGCTGATCATCGGACGACTGGTCTCCTCGCCGCGAGCCGATTCGTCCTGTCGCTTTGCGGCGCGCTGACCTTGGCGAGCCTCGCCGTCGAGCCTTCGGCGGCGCGCCCCTATGAGAGCGCCTATTGCCAGAACCTGCGGGCGCAGATCGCTCAGGCGGGCGGAAGCGCCGAACGCGCCTTGGGCGGCCGGCAGCAGTCCGAGCTGCGTCGCCTGCAGGCGCGCGCCAGCAGCCTTGGCTGCGGTCGTGGCGGGTTTCTGATCTTTGGCGGCGCCGAGCCGGCCGAATGCGGGGCGCTGCAGTCGCGAATCGCGCAGTTGGCGGCCCATTCGGCGTCAAGCGGCGGCTACTGGAGCGGCGATCGGAGCGCCCTGCTCGCCCGCTACGAGGCCGACTGCCGGCACGGCCAGCGCGCTCCGCAGGATGCCGGGCCCGCGAATATTTTCGAAGCGCTGTTCGGCGTGCGGCCGAGCCGCGAGCAGCCCGTGGTCGAGGGGCCCGGCGGCGTCGTGCTCAATCCTGGCGATCCGGGATACGATGGGGACTGGCATGCGCAGGGCGGCTCCGAGGCGATTTGCGTGCGCCAGTGCGACGGCGGCTTCTTTCCTGTGAGCTATTCGGCGTACCGTGGAAATCTCCAGGATCTCAACTCGCTCTGCCAGGCGCAATGCCCCAACGCCGAAGCGATGGTCTACACAAAATCCCTGTGGCGCGACGTCGAGACGGCCGTCTCGATCGACGGCGAGCCCTACGCCAATCATCCGAACGCGCTCAAATTCCAGAAGCAGCGCGTCGCCGCATGCAGCTGCAAGCCCCCGGGCGTGAGCTGGGCGCAGGCGCTCGAGGGCGCCGAGAGCCTGCTCGCCTTCCAGCGCCATCACGATTCGATCCTGACAGTCGAAGAGGCGGAGCGGCTGTCGCGGCCTCTGCCGATCGGCGGCTCGAGCCGGCGCGTCTCCAACGGGCAATCGACGCGGCGCGACACAGGCTCGCTTGACGCCTGGACGCCGCCGCAAGAGTCCGCCGCCGCCGGCCTTG
The DNA here is from genome assembly GCA_963829075.1 of uncultured Alphaproteobacteria bacterium. Classification (GTDB taxonomy): domain Bacteria; phylum Pseudomonadota; class Alphaproteobacteria; order Rhizobiales; family Beijerinckiaceae; genus Methylocystis. Next base: position 81,693 of record CAWHHH010000007.1, read on the forward strand.
GCCTGGACCAGGGCGTGACTCGTGAGGTGACGGGTCCCGACGGAACGACGAAGCGAGTGCGCGTCATCGCTCCGGCGCTGTGACCGCGCGGGCGACTTGGACCGATAACCTCGGCGGTCGCGAAACAGTCCCCGCTGAGCGCTGACGGGACGCTTCGGTTCGCCCGAGGCCGCGCCGGCTTACGGCAAAATATGCGCCTCGATGAACCAGAGCGCCTTGTCGAGGTCGCGCGAGTAGTTCGTGAGAATGTCGGCGCTGTCCTGGTCGCCCGCTTCATCGAGCGCGTCGATTCCCACGCGGACCGAATTCGCGACCTTGCCGTAACGGTCGGCCAGCGCGTGGAGATGGTCCTCGACCTTCGAGATGTCGAGCGGATAGGGCTCCAGCGCGGTGGCGCCGGCGACAGCCTGTGTCGAGCCAAGCGCGACGCCGCCGAGCTGAACCACCCTTTCGGCGATCGTGTCGACATGCCCGTCGATCTGCGAGCGGAATCCGTCGATCATCTCGTGAACCGCGATGAAATTCGGCCCGCGCATGTTCCAATGCGCCTGCTTGGTCGCGAGCGCCAAATCGATCGAGTTGGCGAGACGCGTGTTCAAGAGCTGGACCGCCGTGGTTTTGGAATTCGAGGCAAGGTCGTTGCGGGTCTGGTGCTGCAGTTTCGTCTTCGTCGCCAAATTCGCCTCCTCAGATTCGCGATATGCCCCCATGCCGCCGGAGTCTCTGTCACCGGTTCGCGCGGCTTGCTCCTGGCTGTCGATAATGGCGTAGCGCCGCGCGCCGACAAGCCGGGCGAGCCGCGAATTTTCATCTGCAAGGGCGCACCGGCGCCTCATCTCACGCATTGGCTCGCGGTCGCCGCGACAGGCTGGCGGCTCTGAGGGCTTCCCTGCCGTCGTCGCGACGACAAGGCTCGAGAGCGACCCCAACCGACCCGCCGCCGATCCCTAGTACATCGATTCCGTAGCGGTTGTCATTTGTGCGGGATTCATTCTGGCGCCGCTGCGGTATAGCGTTCTGCTTGATTCGTAATGGGGTTGACGAAGATGGCGGCATGGCGACAAGCGTTGGCGTTGGTGATCGAAGATGAGGATTTGGTTCAGCTCACGACGATTGCGCGCTCGCGCACGGAGCCGGCGAGGCGTGTGGAGCGCGCGCGGATCTTGCTGGCCTATATCGCGAAGAACCGTCGTTTTTCGCCGTCGGCCGGGCGCTGGGATTGCACCATCAGACCGTGCAGCGCTGCGTCGAACGGGCGGTGGCCCTCGGCCCGCTGGCGGCGCTCGACGAGCGTCCGCGGCCAGGCAAGGCGCCCCTCATCACGACCGAGGCCAAGGCTTGGGTGGTGTCGCTGGCCTGCCGCAAGGCCAAGGAACTCGGCTATCCGCATGAAGTTTGGACGACGCGTCTGCTGGCGCGCCATGCGCGCGAGCATGGGCCGGCGGCAGGCCATGTCTGTCTTGCCCAGCTGGCGCAAGGCACTGTGTGCAAGATCCTCGATCAGCATGAGGTGAAGCCGCACAAGGTGCGCTACTACCTGGAGCGCCGCGACGCCGACTTCGAGGCGAAGATGGCCGAAGTGCTGTGCGTCTATCGTGAAGTGGCCCTTCTCAAGGAAGCCGCTGAGGCAGGCGAAGGCGACGGGAGCGTCGTGATCGTCTCCTACGATGAAAAGCCTGGGGTGCAGGCGATCGGAACGACGGCGCCGGATTTGCCGCCCAAGCCTCATGAGCACGAGGCCTTTGGGCGCGATCACGAGTATGTCCGACACGGAACGCTGAGCCTGCTCGCCGGCATTGATCTGATGACCGGCAAGGTTCACGCCCTGGTCAGAGATCGTCATCGCAGTCGAGAATTCATCGAGTTCCTCGAGCTGCTCGACGCGGCCTATCCGACGAACGCGGCGATCAAGGTGATCCTCGACAATCATTCGGCGCATGTCTCCAAGGAAACCAAAGCCTGGCTCGCCAGGCAGCCGGTGGGCCGCTTCACGTTCACCTTCACGCCCAAGCATGGCTCCTGGCTCAATCTCATCGAAGGCTTCTTCTCCAAGCTGGCTCGCTCCGTGCTGCGTCATATCCGCGTCGCGTCAAAGCAAGAGCTGAAAGAACGCCTCATCGGCGCCATCGACGACGTCAACCAACATCCCGTAGTCCATTCATGGACTTACAAACTCGACGCGTAACCGGGGCAGATTTCCGGGCGGCAGGGGGAGTCAAAATCTGAAAAATGTGATTCAAGCTGCGGGTGACTTCGCCGCCGCCTGATTCGCTTGAACGCCTGACGCCGGCCGATCTGATCGGCGTGGTGCGCGATCTGATTGGCGAAGTGACGCGGCTGCGGGCGGAGAATGAGAAGCTCGGCGCGGCGTTGGCGAAGCTTCGGATCGAGCATCAGGCGGTGAAGGATGAACTCGCGCGGCTCAAAGACTTGCCGCCGCGTCCCCCGGTCAAGCCGTCCGGCATGGATAAATCGACGGACGCAAAGGAGCCGGCGACGAGCGGGGGGAAGAAGGCCGAACGCTCCTTGCGTCGACGCGGGCGTCAGCTCGACAGGCTGAAGATCGGCGCCACCGTCGTCGTGAAGGCCAATCCGCCTGCGGGTTCGCGCAACAAGGGTTTTGAGGACATCGTCGTTCAGGAGCTCAGCCTCTTCCCGCAGGTGACGCGATATCGTCGTGAGCGTTGGGAAACGGCGGACGGCAAGACCATCATCGCCGATCTCGATCCTGCGATCGTCGGCGGCTACGGTCCCAATCTGCATCGCTTTGTGCTGGCGCTTCACGTCTCCGGGCAAGTCACCTGCGATCGGATCGTCGCGCTGCTCAACGGCATGGGTGTGGTGATTTCGAAGCGGCAGGTCGTGCGCCTTCTGACGGCCAGGCTGGAGACGTTTCGCGCCGAGGATGAAGCGGTGCTGAAAGCCGGTCTTGGCGGCGCCTATGTCACGGTCGACGACACGGGAGCGCGCCATGCCGGCAAGAGCGGCTACACCACGCAGATCGGCTCCGATAATTTTACGACGTTTCGCACCAGCCCCTCCAAATCGCGGCTCGCGTTCTTGTCGCGGCTCTGCGGCGGCGCATCGTTCTATGTGATCAACGAGGCCGCGCTCGATTATATGAAAGAGCGCGGTCTGCCGCTTTCGACCATCGGCAAATTCAAGGAACATAAGACGCAGATTTTTTCTTCCGCAGCCGACTGGGAGCGTCATCTGCAGGCCTTGGGCCTGAATGAGCTGAAGGTCGCCCCCGATCCTCTGCTCATCGCCAGCGAAGCGGCGCTCTGGGGCGCGATCCGCCATCAGGGATTATTGCCGGACACGGTGATCGTTTCCGACGACGCCGGCCAGTTTCGCGTCGGCGCGCATGCGCTGTGCTGGGTCCACGCCGAACGCCTGGTCCACAAGCTCATTCCCTACAACGACAAGCAGCGCAACGCCATCGAGATCGCCAAGCGGATGATCTGGTGGTTCTACCGCGTCTTGAAAGACTACAAGCTGGCCCCGAGCGCGGAGCAGGCCGAACTCTTGCGCGCCCGATTCGACCGCATCTTCAAACGCGCCAGCACGGGTTTCGCCACGCTCGACAGGCTGCTGCGGCGGCTGCATCGCAACAAGGAGGGGCTGCTGCGCGTGCTCGAACGCCCAGAGATTCCCCTCAACACCAACGCCTCCGAAAACGACATCCGGGCCTTCGTCACGAAACGAAAAATCTCCGGCGGAACCGTCAGCGACAAAGGCCGCGACGCCCGCGACATCATGCTGGGGCTGGCCAAAACCTGCATGAAGTTGAAAGTCTCGTTCTACGACTTCCTTGGCGACCGCCTCGGCGTCCCAGGCCCAAAAATCCCACCCCTCGCAAACCTAATCCGCCCGGCGCCCGCGTGAGCCAAAAGCCAATCGCCCGGGAATCTGCCCCGGTTACCTCGACGCAGCCTGATATGATTCGAACTTCCGAAACGCTGTACTAGTTACGCGATTCCAAGCGCCCGTCCCGCAATCGAGAGGGCCGCCGCGATGCAAGCGAGCCCTGCTGCGCGCGCGACCCACTCGCCCCGCGGCGCAACCTTCTCCACGAGCACGAAGACCGCTAGGCCGGCGATCCAAAGCAGGTTCATGATGCCGCCGACGAAAAGCAGCGCCATCAGCGCCCAACAGCAGCCGACGCAAAAAGCGCCGTGCTCAATGCCCATCCGGAGAGCGCCTAGATGGCCGGGACGCCAATGGGAGGAGAGAAAATGCGCCGGTGAGCGGCAATGCCTGAGACAGGTCTGTTTGTAGGGTGTGATCTGATAGAGCCCCGCCGCGAAAAGCAAGCCCGCCGAAAGCCACGAGTTGAGCGACCACATCAGCATCGAGTGAACCAGGCTCGCCCCTTCGAGATAAAACTGAAAGACGCTGGCCAGGACCGAGAAAACCAGCCAGGCGATCAGATAGCCGCAGACGAAGGCGGCGGTCGGCACAACGCCTTTTGCAAGCCGGCCGCTCTTCTGCTCGTGGCGCGTGACTCGCGCGTAGAGCAGAATCATCGGCGCAGCGCTCGGCACCATCATGGCGATCATCATCACCCACCACATCGCCACCATGATCGCCCAATAGGCGCCGGTCCACTGCTGCGGCATTGCCGTGTCGCTTGCAAAGGCGCCCGGCGAGATGGCGATGCGGGTCATGGCGCGCACGCTCATGCCGGTGCCCGCGCCGGTCATGACGTAGTACCAGGCGAGCGCGGAGATGGTGATCAGGCCGCCAATAATGATCACACGGTCGCGCCGGAGAAGTTCTTCAAGTGCCGTCGTTTCCACCGCAGCTTCCGCCGATCAGTTGCGAATCGGGCCGTGATTGTTGAGGTGTAGATGCGCAAATTGGCCGTAACTATTCTTCAACGTCAGCGGTATCGGTCCGCGGACATTTGACGATGCGCTGCCGACCTCGGCGATTGAGTATTCGAAGCCGTGCGGCAGATCGATGCGCACGCGGTGTGGATGGCCGGTCACCGGATTGCGAATGGGTTCGCCCACGGTCTCGAAGTAGCCCTCGACGTTAATCCGCCCTTTACGCTCTTCGATGTCGACGTCGAAGTTGATCTTCGTAAAGACTGGGTCATGTACTGTCTCCACTGTCGACGCAAATACGTTGAACATGGTGGCAAAAGGATCCGTCTCACCGCCGGACATCACCGTCAGCAAGGCTTTGCGTTGATCTTCACTCGCGCCTTCATCGACAATCGGCAGGCACTTGCCCTTGCCCTCATGCACCGCGCCCGGCCACCAGAAGACGAACGCGATCTTAGTGTCGTCGAGTGAGACATCGCCGAAATAGCCCTTGTCAATCGCGATGGCCCCGGCGGCCTCGCAGTGGCCGTGAGTGGGCAAGTCGTTGAACTGACATGGGCAGGCGTAGCCGCAATTGCAATTGACGAACTCGCGCGCCTGAATCTCCCAGGGGATCATCGATCCGTCCTCCCAATCCTACCGAATCGCCGCCTGAAGGCCCGATCTACCGAATTAAAACTTGAGGCTTGTCGATCCAGCAAGCAACCTTAAACCCAGGGCAATCGGGTGAAAAATCGCGTGACAATCCCGATTTGAGCTGAATCCCTCAGAAGCCTCTGATTCGTAGGAGGCTTCGATGGAAGCGGAGAAGACCAATTTTGCCGTGTTGTTCGAGTCCGCAGCGTTTCTTCGTCACTTCGAAGAGATGCCGGACCCGCGGCAGCGCGGCAAGGTCGCCTATCCGCTCGACGAGATATTGCTGCTCTGCCTGCTGGCGGTGATCGCCGGGGCGGACGGCTTCACGGACATCGCCCGCTTCGGTCGAGCCAAGCTCGCGCTCTTGCGGCGTTTTCTGTCCTTCGAGAACGGCACGCCGGCGCACGACCATTTGGGCGACATCTTCGCCACGCTCGACGCCGGAAGCCTTCCAGCGCTGCTTCGTCGCCTGGGTCGGCGGGGCTGACGAAGGCGTCCGGCCGAGGTCGATCGCCATCGACGGCAAGACCTCGCGCCGCTCCTACCAGAAGAAGGACGCCAAGGAGCCGATCCACATGGTCTCGGCCTTCGCCGCCCGGCAGCGGCTGGTGCTCGGGCAGATCAAGGTGACGAGAAGTCCAACGAGATCATCGCGATCCCCGCGCTGATCGAGCATGCTGGCGATCGAAGGCGCCGTCGTCACCATCGACGCCATGGGCTGTCAGCGCGCCATCGCGCAGACAGATCATCGACAAGAAGGCCGATTACATCCTCGCGCTCAAGGGCAATCAGGGAACGCTGCGCGACGACGTCGAAGCTCTTCGCCGCCGAACAGAAAGCCAAGGGATTCGAGGATACGACAATCAGCCATGCGCCACGAGACCGTCGACGGCGATCACGGCCGCATCGAAACCCGACGCTACACGGTGATCCACGACGTCGCCTGGCTGCAGGAACGGCACAGCTGGCCGGGCCTGCAAGGCGTCGTCATCGTCGAGAGCGACGCGGAAATCGAGGCAAAACCGAACGCGAGACCCGCTTCTACATCACCTCGCTCGACCTCGCCGCCGAACGTCGCTCGGGCCGATGATCCGCGATCATTGGGCGCGTCGAAAACAGCCTGCACTGGGTCATGGACATGATCTTCCGCGACGACGAATGCCGCATCCGCACCGACCACGCCCCGGCCAACTTCGCCACGATCAAACACGCCGCCTTCAATTTCTTGAAACGAGCCCCAGGCAAGGACTCCATGCGCGGCAAACGCCAGCGCGCAGGCTGGGAGGACGACTTTCTCTACAGCGTCGTCCGTCCATGATTTGTTCGCCCGATTCCCCTGACCTTAAACCGTAGTGCGCAACTCCCGATTGCGCCTGACGAAGCCGCCAGCTGACTCGCCTCGCGGCGGACGTCAGCTTGTGTGAAGGGTTTCGGATGCCGGCCTGGCGGAGACATTTGGCCGTAGACCACCCGGCTCGCTGATTAGACGTAGCCCGGATCGATCTTGCTAGCTTTTCCGAGCCACGCCGGTGTCGGCAGGTTTTGCCCGCGCAAGAACTCGGGATTGAACAGCTTCGATGCGTATCTCGTCCCGAGATCGCAGAGCACCGTCACGATCGTATGTCCCTTCCCAAGTTCACGCGCGAGGCGGATGGCGCCAGCGATGTTTATCCCCGAGGAGCCCCCTAGCAGCAGGCCTTCGTTCTCAGCCAGATCGAAGACGATCGGCAGGGCTTCATCGTCCGGAACCTGATAGGCGAAATCAACCGGCGCGCCCTCCAAATTCGCGGTGATGCGGCCCTGGCCGATGCCTTCCGTGATCGAGGAACCCGAGGCTTGCAGCTCGCCGGTTGTGTAATAAGAATAGAGCGCCGCACCCATTGGGTCGGCGAGACCGATCTTGATTTTTGGGTCGCGTTCCTTCAGCGCCAGCCCCACGCCAGCGAGCGTGCCACCGGTGCCGCAAGAGCAAACGAACCCGTCGATCTGGCCACCAGTGTCGTCGAAAATCTCCGGTCCCGTGGTGCGATAATGCGCGTCCCTATTGGCGACGTTATCGAACTGATTGGCCCAGATCGCGCCTTGCGGATTTTCTTTCGCCAAGCGTTGGGCGAGGCGGCCGGAGAGTTTCACGTAGTTATTGGGATTGGCGTAGGGAACGGCTGGCACCTCGACCAGCTCCGCGCCTTGCAGGCGCAGCGTATCCTTTTTCTCCTGGCTCTGCGTCTCGGGGATGACGATCACCGTGCTGTAGCCCAGCGCATTGGTGACAAGCGCGAGGCCGATGCCTGTATTGCCCGCCGTGCCCTCCACAATAATCCCGCCGGGCTTCAACGAACCATGCGCGATCGCGTCCTCGACGATAGACAGCGCGGCGCGGTCCTTTACTGAGCCACCGGGATTCATGAATTCCGCCTTGCCGAGAATTTGGCATCCCGTAAGCTTGGAGGCGGCGCGCAATTCGATGAGCGGGGTTCTGCCGATGGCCTCGATGACGTTGGCGGCGATCTTCATCGGCTATGGCTCCCCGGTAAGTTTCGGCGGAAATGAAAAACCAAGGAGTTTTCTTAGTCGACATACCCCTATTTTTCCAAGCCGAATATGACGCCGTGGCGCGCGATTTTCCAAGGCGCGAGCCCCGACAACCTCGTAGTTCTACTGCGTCACGATGAGCTCTGATCTGGCCGTCTCGGTCGTATGGCTTGGCAACACGGGCAACGCATGAGGGTTCGGGCGAGTGCGACGGCGAGCCGCCGTCGGATTGTCGTGATCGAGTTCTCGATGTGGCGCTCGGGTCGGATCGGCGGCGCCTCGGGGTTTGGTACGAGCGGGTATGCGAGGTTTTTCGCGCCAAGAGGGGCCTGAGGGGGGAATCGCCGCTCGTTCGCGGATGAGGAAGCCATAGGCGGCGATGCAGAGCGTTGCGTGATGATGGAAGCCTCGCCATCCTCGTCCCTCGAAATGCGCGAGGCCGAGTTCGCTTTTCAGTTCCTCGTAGTCGCGTTCGATGCGCCAACGCAATTTGGACGTGTCGACGAGAACGTCGATTGATGCCCCTTCGGGCAGGGTCGAAAGCCAGTATTTCGTAGGCTCTTTTTCGCCTGCGGGCCATTCGATGAGAAGCCATTCGAGCGGATGGGGCGTTGAACGTTTCCAATCGCGCGAGGCTGGTCGCACGCGCACGGCGGCGAAGCGCGAGGAGAGAGTTTCATTGGAGCCCTCGCGCCAGGACACGGTCCTCCACGCCGTCTCGGGAAGTTCACTCGCCAGCTTTTTGGCGTAGACTGGCGCATGATCGGCGTCGCGCCGCACGCGCGATGGTTTGCGTCCGCGTCCGGTCCATGGCTTGGGCGGCAGCGGCTCTATGTCGGGAGGCCAGACGCTGAGCGTCGAATTGCACGCCGACCACATAGGCCAACCCCATGGCCGCGACGCCCGAACGGAAGGCGCCGTCAGCTCCGTAACCAGCGTCGGCCAGCAAGGCGACCGCATCGATATCGAGGGGCTGAGTCTCGATGTCCTGTATACGCCGGGCCACACCGACGACTTTTATTCGTTTCTGATGGAAGACCGCGTGTTCACCGGCGACACGCTGCTCATCCGCGGCACCGGCCGCACAGATTTCCAGAATGGCGACGCGCGCGCGCAATATGACTCGATCTTCCGCAAGCTGTTCAAGCTGCCGAGCGAGATGCTCGTCTATCCCGCGCATGATTACAAAGGCGACACGGTTTCGACGATCGGCGAGGAGAAGCGGTTCAACCCTCGGCTCCAGGTCGGTTCTGTCGACGAATATATCGACCTCATGAACAATCTAAAGCTGGCCAATCCGAAGATGATGGATGTGGCGGTGCCGGCAAACATGCATGTCGGTCTCCACCAGGACGAAATCGCGCGCAAAGGCTGGGCGGTCTCGGCTGCCGAGGCGGTGTCGTTACGCGGCCGCTCCGACGTCGCGATCGTCGATCTGCGCGAGAGGATCGAACGTGAAAGACACGGAACGATCCCTGGCGCGCTGCACGCCCCCTATACGGTCTTACAGGAGAACATCAGCGAGGGCGGCATGCTGCACGAATTGGCCGTAGCGACCGGCAAGCGGATCGTGTTCTATTGCGCCTTCGGTGAACGCTCGGCGATGGCGGTGCAGGCTGCGCAGGACGCCGGTCTCACAACCGCTTGTCACATTCAGGGCGGCATCGACGCCTGGAAGAAAGCCAACGGGCCGCTGTCGCGGTCCCCGTAAGCTTCGCCCCGAGCCATCAGCGGCTAGGAGCCGTTGGCGTCAATGGCTGCTTATGGCGCATTCTCGCCGTCACGCGGTCGCCAAAAATCGCTTCCGCAGCGACCGCTGTCAGAGGTATCGCGACCATTCGCGACCGCGTGATATGCAGGAAACGTCACGCTCAAGGCTGAAGGGGTCAAAAACAGCACCAAACCCTTATGGCGGAAGGCTTTCTTGTGTGTCTCATAATTCTTGCAGACCGTGTGGAAACCCCGTGAGAATTTTCGTCCCCGGATTCCGTTTGCGCCTGCGCCACGGTAGAATCCGCCATGACTCACATCTCCGGATTCGATCGCTCTCAGCTCCTTCTTTTGCCGGAGGCGGTTGACGATTACGTCGGCTCCGACAATCCGGTTCGCTTCATCGACGCCTTCGTCGATGGGCTCGACCTCGCGGCGGCAGGGTTTGCGCGTGTCGCACCAAAGGCGACGGGTCGTCCCGGCTACGCGCCGGGCGATCTGCTGAAGCTATACATTTACGGCTATCTGAACCGGGTTCGGTCGAGCCGCCGGCTGGAGGCGGAATGCCATCGCAACATCGAGGTCATCTGGCTGCTGCGGACGCTGAAGCCAGACTTCAAGACCATCGCCGATTTTCGCGCGGACAACCGCGCCGCCTTCAAAGCCGTGTTTCGTCAGTTCATCCTTCTTTGCAAGCGTCTCGATCTATTTGGGCGCGAGCTGCTGGCCGTGGACGGAACGCGCATCAAGGCGGTCAACAACAAGGACCGCAATTTTACCCGCAATTCGTTGGAGAAATTCATCAAGGCGGCGGACGAACGTTTGGAGGAATATCTGCAGCGGCTTGACGAGGGCGATGCCGCGGAAAGCGGAACGGGTGGCGCGCGGACGAAAAATCTTGCGGAAAAAATCGAGGCGCTTCGCAACAAGCGCGGTCGTTACGCCGCGCTGCTCGCGGAAATGGAGCGGACCGGCGAGGCCCAAGTTTCGCTGACCGATCCCGACAGCCGGGCGATGGCCGCGCATACGAAAGTCGGAGTCGGCTACAACATCCAGGTCGCCGTCGACGCCAAGAACAAAATGATCGTCGAACAGGCCGTGACCAATCAGGTCGTGGACATGGGCCTGCTGACGCAAACCGCCGAGCCTGCCCGCGCCATCCTCGATGTCGCGACTATCGATGTCGTCGCCGATCGCGGCTACTTCAAAATCGAGGACATCGAGGCTTGCGAGAACGCCGGCTGCGTTCCTTTTGTTCCCAAGCCGCAGCGTGGATCGTCGGTGCGCGAGGGCTTTTTCCGCAAGGACGAGTTTCGCTACGATCCGGAGCGGGACGTATTCATTTGTCCCGCCGGGCAGATTCTGGCGTCGCGCTATGAAAGCAAGCTGCGGGAGTTGAAAAAGATCGACTACGCGAACCGGGCGGCGTGTCTGGTTTGTCCGATGCGGTCGCGTTGCACCAACGGCTATCGTAAAGTCTCGCGTCTGGAGAACGAGACGGTGCTCGACCGCATGGCGGCGCGTCTGAAGGCGCGGCCGGAAGTTCTCGACCGCCGCCGAGAGACCGTCGAGCATCCCTTCGGCAGCATCAAACAATGGATGAACCAGGGCGCGTTCCTCATGCGCGGCCTCGACAAGGTGCGCGCCGAGTTCAGTCTGACCGCGCTCGTCTATAATTTAAGGCGGGCCCTCAATATCCTCGGCGCCGAGGCCATGATGGAGGCCGTCCGGTCGTAAAAGCCGCGCCGTCAGGCCAAATCCGGGCTGGCACGACCAGTATGGACGCCGTGGGCGGCGCTACGAGCGAATTTTCCGACCGTAGCGCGCAAAACCAGCCATCGCGCGGCGCGCAGTCGGCCTTTCACGTAAGAAAGAGGTTTCCACACAGTCTGCTAGACTTTTGCAACACTCGAAACCCGACATCTCTCCCCATCATTTGAGAGGCAGGAATCAAGAATGAGTTTTGAGAGGCCGTTCGCGGGTTCGCGGGCGACTCCCTCCGCCGCGCCGTTCCCTCAAAAACGATCGTTTTCAAGAGGCGCAAAGGCCCTGCGGAAGCCCTCAGGCCGCGCGATCAGTTTGGCTTGCGCCGCGCGCCGTCGAATAATCCTGCAGCCACTGCGGATCGCCTTGTTCAGCCTCCAGGGCTCCCCTACAGATTCGGATGAAGACTAAGTCACAGGAGCAGCAA
>CAWHHH010000008.1:0-331052 GCA_963829075.1 uncultured Alphaproteobacteria bacterium
AAACGCAGGCGGGGCCGACCGCCAGTAGCGAACGACACGCGGGAGCAGATCTGGAGGCTGCCATCGAGCATTTCTCGAGGCGCTCGTACGAGAAGACCGGATTGCGCGAGATAGCTTCCGCTGCCCGAGTTGACGTCGCCTACGTGCACCGCTGCTTCGGCTCCAAGCAAGGTCTCTTTGCCGATGCGGTCAGCGCTGCGGTGAAACCGAAGGAACTCCTCCGAGAAAATCACCAACAAGATTCCGGAGACTTTGGCGTGGGATGTGCTGGCGACACGCGGGACGCGTGCCAAAGGACTGGACATCATCCTGAACTCGATCGCCAGCCGCGACGCGGGTCCAATCGTGCAAGACTTTTACGATTATGAGGTCGTGAAGCCCCTCGCGGAGAAGTTGGGCGCGCCTGTGATGCACGCTGCGGTGATTGCGGCACTGATTACTGGAGTTGCAGGACTCTCAGAAACGTGGTCGGCCTAGCGTCGCTGGGTGAGCCGGAAGGCGGGGATCTGGAGCGGCTCTTGGCTCATCTGATCAGGGAGACAGCCAGAGGAGCGAATAACGCGCTCGAAGGCGGGCATTCTGGTGAGAAGTAGCCCGCCCATTTCAACCGCTGCTGGCGCGAAGGCGACGCTCGGCGTTCGGCGCCGCGTTGCGGCGGTCGGGGACTTCCGGGCGCCCTTATGGGCTGCGCTTCCAGCGACGGCGGCCTCCAGCCCCGCTCTCTCTGGCCTCGCAAACGGCTGGTCCGCAGGAGAACGTTTTGGCGGCCGCGTCTGCGCCCAAGGATTTCACGAGCCTCGCGGATGAAGGCGCCGGAACGGTCCGCGACCCTACCGAGGCGCAGAATCGCGCCACGCTCGAGTTCGACCGGGAGTGAGCAAGCTCCGTCGTCTATCCCGTCGCGAAAGCCTATCGCGAAGGGGTCCCGGATGCCCTGCGCGACTCGATCGAGGCCTTCTCCAACAAGCTCGGCGAGCCTCTGATCTTCGCCAACGACGTTCTGCAGCTGCGTCTCCAGGCTGCCGGGACACTCTCGCGCGCTTCGCCATGAATTCAACCTTCGGCGTCCTCGGCCTCTTCGATGTGGCGAGCCGGGAAAAACTGCCGCGCCAGAGCGGGGACTTCGGCCAGACGCTTTACGTGTGGGGCACGCGCCGGGCAGCAATATCTCGTCGCGCCGATCATCGGGCCGACCACGACGCGCGACCTGATCGGATCGACCGTCGAATTCGTCGCCCTGCTGCCGCTCGGCTGGGTGGCGCCCACGGGATTGGCCTCGGCGGCCCGCGAGTTCGGCCTCGCCGGATCGACGGCGACCACCTTCACGACGGGGGTCAATATTTCAGGATCGACGGCGAGCACGCTTTCCAAGGTCGATAAGGTTGGGGATTTGGAAACGCTGGAGGCCAGCTCGATCGACTTTTATGTCATGCTGCAAAGCGTCGTGACTCAGAAGCGGGATGCGGAACTCAAGGAGGCGCTGGCGCAGAGCGGCTGGACGACGTTCTCCAACGCCCGAACGTTGGAAACCGCTTCAACGGGCTCATTTCAGAAGCCTCCAGCCCGAGGGCGCCGTGAACCCTGGGCCGACATCGGGGAGGGCCGTGCAATGAAGTCGAGCATGGACAGCTGGCGCATGGCGGCGTCCTCTTCGCCATCGTCTGCGACGATTTGACCGCAGTGTTCCTCTCGGGTGAGAGAAAGATCATGCCCAGAAAATCAGTCGCCATGCCCGTCATTGCCGCCGTCCTGCTGGCGCTGTCCTTTCGGCTCCTGCTCTTGGCGAGAGCGCCGACCCGGCAGCCTCGCGGGTGAACGGCTTTTACGAGGTCCTGCGCCAGGTCACGCAGCAGGGAAAGCAGCTCGGCCTCAAAGGGCGCTACGACAAGCTCGCGCCTGTGCTGTCGAAAACCTATGACCTCGCGTCAATGGCGAAAACCGCCGTGGGCCCGAGCTGGAGCGAGTTCACGCCCGAGCAGCAGCGAGAGATCGTCAAGGCCTTCATACGGATGACGATCGCGACCTACGCCAGCCGGTTCGACGATTTTTCCGGCGAGCAATTCGACGTCGCGCAAACGGTCGACCAGCCGAATGGGGACAAGATCGTCAAGACGCACATCGTTCAATCCAGCGGCAAGACGGTGGCGCTCAATTATCTGATGCATAAGAGCGGCGCCGAGTGGAAGATCATGGACGTGTATCTCGACGGCGCGATCAGCGAGCTTGCGACCCGCCGGTCAGAGTTCGGGTCCATTCTGAAATCCGGGGGTCCCGATGCGCTGATCAAATCGCTCACGCGACAGGGCGACATGCTCCTCGCTGGGGGGCCGTGAAGCAAATGTGATCGGCGCCGGCGATCGCGCGAGGGGGAGAGGGAGAGGGAGACCGCCGTGCACGGATATCACAAGGCTGAGGATAGAAAATGAAGGTCTTGTACGGAGCGACGGGGTTCATCGGCTCGGCGGTCGCGCGTCGGCTTCCGCGGGTCAGAGTTCGGGTCCATTCGAAACCGGGGGTCCCGATGCGCTGATCAAATCGCTCACGCGACAGGGCGACATGCTCGCTGGGGGGCCGTGAAGCAAATGTGATCGGCGCCGGCGATCGCGCGAGGGGAGAGGGAGAGGGAGATCGCCGTGCACGGATATCACAAGGCTGAGGATAGAAAATGAAGGCTCTTGTGACCGGAGCGACGGGGTTCATCGGCTCGGCGGTCGCGCGTCGGCTTCTTGCCGAGGGAGTCGCCGTTCGGGCGCTCGTGCGGCCTAACACCGATCGCCAAAACATCCGCGGCCTGGACGTCGAAGTCGTCGAGGGCGATCTTGGCGACGAAGCGTCATTGGCACGCGCCTGCCGAGGCTGCGGCGCCCTGTTCCACATCGCCGCCGACTATCGTCTATGGGCGCGCCGTCCCAATGAGATTTATCAGACCAATGTCGAAGGCACGCGCGCTGCTCTGAGAGCGGCGGCGGAAGCCGGCGTCAAACGCGTCGTCTACACGAGCAGCGTCGCGACGCTCGATCCGCCCGGCGATGGCGCTCCTGGCGACGAGGGCTCGCGGGCCAAGTTCAAGGAAATCGTCGGCCACTACAAGCGCTCGAAATTCATGGCCGAGGAAATCGTTCGGGACTTCGAGCGCGAGGGACTGGGTGTGGTGACCGTCAACCCCTCTGCGCCCGTGGGTCCGCGCGACGTGAAGCCGACCCCCACGGGGCGCACGATTCTCGAGGCCGCCGCCGGCCGCATGCCCGCCTATGTCAACACCGGCCTCAACATCGTCCATGTCGACGACGTCGCCGAGGGCCATTGGCTGGCCTTCCAGCGCGGGCGCGTCGGCGAAAGCTACGTGCTCGGCGGCACGAATATGACGCTTTGCGAGATCCTGACCGCCATTGCGGAGCTCGCCGGCGGCGAGCCGCCCAAGCTTCGGTTGCCGTATAATCTTGTTCTACCCATCGCCTACATCTCCGAAGCAGCAGCGCGATTTACCGGCAAATCTCCTGTCGCCACTGTCGAAGGCGTGAAGCTTTCAAGGAAGATGATGTTCTTTTCCAGCGATAAGGCCAGGAGAGAGGCTCGGCTATGCGGCGCGGCCGCCGCTGATCGCGCTTCAGGACGCGGTCCGCTGGTTTAACGACAACGGTTATCTCGGAGATTTGCCCGCCTCGAGGCGCGAGAAATTGGCGCTGGGCGCGGGATTTGGCCGATCCACGTTGCGTTAGAGCATGTTCCCAAAAAGGGGTCTTCGTCACTTTCTGTGGAGGTGGATTTATTGGATTGGCAGCATTCGCGCCCGCAACAATTCGATGCCCGCGCGGCCGAACATGGCTCGCTTCAGCGTTTTCAATCGGTTGATTTGGCCTTCGGCCTAGCCGCTGCTCCACGGTTCGGCGATGGCGTTCCTGACTGCGTCGATGTCGCGGCTCAACATCTGCGCGAACTGCTGTAGGGCGCGGATGCCGGAATGGCGCGCGTCATCGAGCCAAGACCCGAGCTTGCCGGGGTCAGAACTCCGTAGAAGGCCACGGAATCGCATTGCCAGTCTGCGCATGACGACAAAACTCGGAGAGGCTTCTTTCAACACAGCGACCTTGGCGGCCTGAGAATGCGTGAGCATCCGCGTCGGCTTCATCCAAAGAGCGGCCGCGACGACCGGGGAGATTTGCCAGCCCGTCGCGGGATCGATGGCGCGGTCCTCTCTCGTCGACTCTCGCGGCCGGCTCGTCTGGGACGCTCCGCGCGTCGCCATTCGGAAAGAAGGCGCTCCAAATGGGAACGGCTGCCCGTGTAACCGGCCCGACACCGGGCGTGAAGGACATTTTTCGCGGCGTTCAACAACGCTTTTGAGACCCGTTTCCGACGAACCAAAGCGAGAGAGGATGCCTCCTTCGAGATCGCCCGGGCGTCAGTGAAAAAGAAATATCGAAAAATGGAGCCCGTTGGATCGCGCGTGACCCATGAAGACCACCGGGTTTCTGCCTGGTCGGTCGCCTTGATTTTGAGAGTGACGTGGCGGCGAAGGCCTATGCCGAACTGGAGCGGGCGCCTTCCTTGAAGGATTGTCGTGGTCATCGCCAGGGAAGCGTTGTCTTTTCGCCCGAAATCATTAAATACTTGCAGACTGGGTTCGTTGGCGAAACTTTTCGCTATCTACGTTGCGCAAGGCCAGACATATCATCGTCGTTACCGAACGCACGAAGATCGGTTTCCTTTTACCGACCAGTTCCGCAGCAGAGAGGATCGCTCGACGGGATGCCGTCGCCGCAAATCATCCTTCGGTCTTCCTGATATGTCAGGAAGCCGTTCATCCCGAGAGGTCAAATGCGCCATATCGTCCGTCCTTTGAAAATTGAATTCAAAAGCCGCTCCTCCAGATCAACGCCGATGCGCTCGCCGACGGGCGGCGACGCTGGCAAAGACAGCGCGACGTCGGTGTTTAAGAACACTGGCGTTTTCTCGGCAGGCCGCCACGGCCGCGCAAACGCCCCCGACGGCGCGATGAAGGCCGCTCACGCAGTTTTCGGTCGATCCTCGTCACCGGCTCCGGCGCTTGAGACGATCCCGGCATCCAACGCCCCCGTGGGTCGGGTGCTGCCTAGTCTCATGGAAAACGGCGGCGTTTTGGCGGTCCGGCCGGCGGAAGTCGATCAAAAGGCAGGTCGCAGCCGCGCGGCGAGGAAGGCCAAGGCCGCTTCTCCCACTCGGCGAAGGAGGTTGCCCCTGCCGGCGGAAGACGGTGTGATGCTTGATCCCCCAAAGCAAGTGGCGACGAAAATCGCGCCGGAGACGCCGCGCGTCGCCCCGGATTGCGAGCGCAGATCGGCCCGCAAGCGCCGCCTTCTCGACGCCGAACTCAAGGCCGGCGAGAAATGGAAGCGGCGCTTGTGCAAGGCGGCTCGCTGAAAAATGACCCATAAAGCTGGCCACATCGCCTGAGCTGCCGAACCCGTCGCGCCGTCGAGAGGCACCACCTTTGGGGCGTCGCCGAACTTGATGCCTCGGACGACAGAACCGCGTTACTTTGTCGTGCGTCAGAGAGCGAACTCATAGAGAGCTTGCGTGATCAAACGTGACGCACAACCACCCTTCCGGCGATCCGACCCCGTCCACCGCCGACGTAAGGCTGACGCGCGACATCGTCGAGATCGCCAAGCCCTTCAACATCGCGGTGCACGATCATCTGGTCATCGGGCGGCACGGGCATGCGAGCCTCAAAGGTTTGAAGATGATTTAGAGCCTGTTTCCAAAAAGTGCGAAGCGGTTTTTGGACAAGAGCAGGCTTCTGAACGCGTTCTGAGCAGCGAAGAGGAGATCGACATGGCAAAGCTCGTCCCCACTCTGTGGTTTTCCGAAAAGGCGGAGGAAGCTGCGGCCTTTTATGCGTCGCTTCTGCCCGATTCGCATGCCGACAGCGTCGGCGCTCTGCCAGCCGATAGCCCCTCCGGCCCCGCGGGCTCCGTCAAGGTCGTCGCCTTCACGCTGATGGGTCGGCCTTTCTTAGCCTTCAACGGCGGCCGCTTCGAGGCCTTCAACCACGCCTTCTCGCTGATGGTCGAATGCGACGATCAGGAAGAGATCGACCGGCTTTGGGCCGCGCTCTCAGAGGGCGGCCAGATCGAGCGCTGCGGCTGGCTCAAGGATCGCTACGGCCTCTCCTGGCAGATAGTCCCGAGCGCGCTCGGCGCAATGATGGCGGACGCGGACCCCGTGCGCGCGAAACGCGCGGCGGAGGCGATGCTGAAGATGACGAAGTTCGACATCGCGGAATTGCAGCGCGCCCATGAAGGGCGGGACGCGTGACGGTGGCTTTGGTTCCTGCGCTTACATCTTGGCGGGGTGGTCAGCGCGCCTCCAGGCGCGCAAGATGGCGGGACTTGAGAATCAACCTGCCGATGTCGCAACCGCGGCTTCGTGGAGCGCGAGAAGATGACGCAAAACTTTCCAGCGAACGGGCGCTGTCTCTGCGGCGCGGCGCGCGTGACCGTGAAAGCCGCGCCTCTCCGAATGGCGCAATGTCATTGCCGCGACTGTCAGCGCATCTCCGGCACGGGGCACACGACCAATGCGCTGTTCAACGAGGCGGACGTCGAGATCGTCGGCGAGACGAAAGGCTTCGCGGTGACGGCGGACAGCGGCTCCACTTTGACCCGCTACTTCTGTCCTCTCTGCGGCAGCCGCATGTTTGCTCGCAATTCCGCACGGCCCGGCGCGATCATCCTCCCTGCCGGCGTCTTCGACAACTCGGGTTGGTTTCAGCCGCAGTCGATTCTTTACGCCAAGCGACGGCCGACCTGGGACGTGGTCCGCTCAGACATTCCCAGCTTCGATGCGATGCCGCCGCCTTCCCGAGCGAAAGGGCCAGGACGGAATGAATCCAGAGAGATGATCCGAGATTGGCGAGAGATGCGGGGAAGCCCAGGCCTCTCCCCGTCACGCGTCCACGCCGAGTTTCTTTTGCAAATTCGTCGACGACGTCGTGTATTGGAAGAGCAGCTTCTTATGCGGATAGACATAGTGGTGGATGCGCTGCGCCGCGAGCGCGCCCTCGTGGAAGCCGCATAGAATGAGCTTCAGCTTGCCGGGATAGGTGTTGATGTCGCCCACCGCGAAAATGCCGGGGTGGTCCGTCTCGAATTTCTCGGTGTCGACCGGAATGAGATTCTCATAAAGATTCAGGCCCCAATTGGCGACGGGGCCGAGCTTCATCGTCAGGCCGAAGAAGGGAATGAGGCTGTCGCATGAGAGCAACTCCTGAGACCCGTCACTGCCTTTCAACGTCGCGCTCGAAAGCTTGCCGTTCGCGCCGTCGATATGCGTGATCTGGCCGAGCTTCAGGGCGATCTTGCCGCCTGATACGAGCTCCTGCATCGCCTTCACGGAGTGCGGAGCGGCGCGGAAGTCCGCGCGGCGATGCACGAGCGTCAGGCTCTTGGCCACCGGCTGCAAATTGAGGGTCCAGTCGAGCGCCGAGTCGCCGCCGCCAACGATCACCACGTCCTTGCCGCGAAAGTCCTCGACGCGCCGCACAGCATAGAACACGGACGAATGCTCAAAGGCTTCGATGCCGGGGATCGGCGGCTTCTTGGGCTGGAAGGAGCCGCCGCCCGCGGCGATCACGACCGCTTTCGCCTTGAACTTTTTGCCGGCGTCCGTGCCGACGAGGAAGGAGGGCTGGTCGGCCGTTCCGACCGATTGAAGCGTCTCGACCATCTCGCCGAAGTGGTAGGTCGGGTGGAAGGGGGCGATCTGCTTGAGGAGATCGTCGGTCAGGCCCTGGCCGGTGACGTGGGGAATGCCGGGAATGTCGTAGATCGGTTTTTCCGGATAGAGTTCCGAGCACTGGCCGCCGGCGCGCGGAAGAATGTCGACGACATGCGCCTTGATGTCCAAGAGGCCGAGCTCGAAGACGGTGAAAAGGCCAGCCGGCCCCGCGCCGACGATGACCACGTCGGTCTCGATCGATTCGCTCATTCCTTCAGGATCCCAAAAAGAGTTGAGGGCCCGAGCGCTAGGCCGGGCTCAGTCCACTTGCTCTATAGCATTTTAGCGAGGGCGCAAGCCGAGCCTTTCGGCGCCGCAGAGCTGGGGAGGGGCGTTGGCGCGGTCGCCTAGCCCTGCTGCGCGGGCGTGCGCACGACGAGGCCTTCGAGCTCCGGCTTCACGACGATCTGGCAGCACAGGCGCGAGCTTGGCTCGACGGCGAAGGCGAAGTCCAGCATGTCCTCTTCCATTTGCGAGCGCGCGCCGGTCTTCTCGACCCAAGCGGCGTCGACATAGACGTGGCAGGTCGCGCAGGCGCAGGCGCCGCCGCATTCCGCGGCGATCTCGGGAATGTCGTTGCGGCGCGCTGTCTCCATGACGGTCGAGCCGACCTCGCCTTCGACCGTGCGCGCCTGTCCCTTGGAATCGACGAAGGTGATCTTGACCTTCGTGGGCGCGCCGCCGCCGGGCTCGGCGCCATAGCGAAGGATTTGATCGTCGAGCACCGTCTTCACCATTTGCTTGAGCTTTCTCCCAAACGCCCTATCTCGGCGCCGCAACGCGCTCGGCTGCGCTTCTTGAGTTTGGCGGTCCAGTTAGCAGAGCCCTGGGGCCCGCGCCAGCCCTTTCGCGTCATCTTCCTCGGCGCAGCCAGGAGGCGAGACGATCCGCCGCCGCATCGAGCGCGGCTTCATAGGCGCGCGCGGCCTCGGGGCCGAGCGTGTGCGGCGCCGGCGCCTCGCCGAGGATTACCTTCTCGCTCACCAGCTTGCCGTCCTTCTCATTCGTCACGCGCGCGACGATCTCGACGAGGGCCGTCTCGCTGCCGGAGTTGATCTCGAAGCGGCGCAGTTCCGTCGAGAGGCGGAAAGCGGCGCCGTCGCCCGGGCGAACGGCGTTGACGCCGTGCGATGTGAGTCGGTCGATCAGCCGGCGCTGCACCAGTCTCGGCACGGTGTCCGACCACTGCGCGTCGGCGAGGTAGGAGAGATTGCCCCCTTCGCCGCGAATGACGAAGCGGTTCGTATCGATGAAGGCCGAGGCGCTCGGCTCCTGGACCGCGATCGCCGCGCCATGAGCGCGGCCGCGCGCCAGGGTTTCCGGGGACAAATCGAAGGTTTCGCGCGGATTGGCGCAGCCCGAAAGCGTGAGCGCGGCGCAGATCGCCGTCGCCGCTGCGTAAAGGCCTCCCCTCCGTCTCAACCGAATCGCGTACATGCGTCCTCGCGCGCCGTCCGGAATTCGGTCCCGCTCGCAGAACCTGAGCTTAACAAATCTTCGCGACGGGAACAAAGAGCCGACGTCTCAAGAGGTTTGCCGTCACGCGGAGATTCTGTCGCCAGCCAACGCATCCTCTCCTAAAGTCTTTTGTTCAAGCGGAGGTTTCATGCGGAAGGCGGCTTCGACATTTCGAAAATCCTGCTTAAGGAAGGCGTAATTTCGGCGCTCGGCGATAGACGCGAAGCAGGCCTTGGCTCTGCCGCGCGCGCCCGCAGGCGCGCGGTCCGTTCGTCGCCGTGGACTGCGCAGGCGCGCCGACCGGCCGCAACGACGCGAGCGGCTCGCCCGGAAGCTGTATCACTCTGCGGCGGCCTGATCGGCCGCGCCGCGGGCGAGCCTCTCCGCCTTCAAGAGCTCGGCCACCAAGAAGGCCACCTCTATCGCCTGCTCGGCGTTGAGGCGCGGATCGCAATAGGTGTGGTAGCGGTCGTGCAGATCCGATTCCGAGATCGCGCGCGCGCCGCCGGTGCATTCGGTCACGTCCTTGCCGGTCATTTCCAGATGGATGCCGCCGGCGTAGGAGCCTTCCGCCTGATGCACGGCGAAGAAGCCGCGAATCTCGGCCATGATGCGATCGAAGGGCCGGGTCTTGAAGCCCGAGGCGCTGATCGTGTTGCCGTGCATCGGATCGCAGGACCAGACGACCTCTCTGCCCTCGCGCCGGACGGCGCGGATGAAGGGCGGAAGCTTCTCTTCGACCTTGTCGGCGCCAAAGCGGCAGATGAGCGTGAGGCGGCCGGGCTGGTTCTCCGGGTTGAGCAGGTCGATCAGCTCGATGAGGCCGTCGGGGGTCAAGCTCGGCCCGCATTTCAGGCCGAGCGGATTCTTCACGCCGCGCAGATAGTCGATGTGCGCGCCGCCCGGCTGGCGCGTGCGGTCGCCGCACCAGAGCATGTGGCCCGAGGTCGCGTAATGGTCGCCGGTCGTCGAGTTCGACACGCGTCAGCGCCTCCTCATAGCCGAGCAGCAGCGCCTCGTGCGAGGTGTAGAACTCGGTCTGGCGCATCTCCGGATGATGCTCGGGGTCGAGCCCGATCGCGCGCATGAAGCTGAGCAATTCGCCGATATGGTCGGCGAGCTTCTGATAGCGCTCGGACTGCGGGCTGTTGCGCACGAACCCGAGCATCCAGCGATGCGCGTTCTCGAGATTGGCGAAGCCGCCCATCGCGAAGGCGCGCAGCAAATTGAGCGTGGCCGCCGACTGGCGGTAGGCGAGGAGCTGCCGCTCGGGATCGGGAACGCGCGCGCCTTCCGTGAACTCGATGTCGTTGATGATGTCGCCGCGATAGCTTGGCAACTCCGCGTTGCCCTGTTTTTCCAAAGGCGAGGAGCGGGGCTTGGCGAATTGTCCGGCGATGCGCCCGACCTTCACGACGGGCGAGGCGGCGGCGTAGGTCAGCACCACCGCCATCTGCAGAAACACGCGGAAGAAGTCGCGGATGTTGTCGGCGGAGTGCTCGGAAAAGGCCTCGGCGCAGTCCCCGCCCTGCAGCAGGAACGCCTTGCCTGCCGCGACCTCGGCCAGCGAGCGGGTCAAATTGCGCGCTTCGCCCGCGAAGACGAGCGGCGGGAAGCTTGCGATCTGCCGCTCCACCGCCGCCAGCGCGGCGGCGTCCCGATAGACGGGCGTCTGCTCGATCGGCTTCTGTCTCCAGCCGCTGGGGGTCCAACGTTCCAAGATGGTATAACTCCGCTATTTCCGTCGGTGGCGTCGCATTTTGGGGCGCTTATATATCAGGCCGGGCCGGCTGGCGACAGTATTGCGACAGGCCTGCGTCGAGCCGCCCACCGTCGCCGGAAAGCCACGCTCCGGGTATTTTCTTCTGGCGCTTGACCGCTGCGGTTGACTCCGGCGGCATTCGTGAGATTCTTCGGCCAATCGTCCCGGCTTTCCTCACGGAACCGCCGGGGGCGGCCCGCATTGAAATCAACGGCCAAACCGGGCTTGGCCTTGCTTGAAAAGGAGAAACTCCATTCGCCGGCCAATGAAAAGCGTTGCGGCCCCCCAGAAGGAGGGGCCCAGGGTAAACAAGGAGATTCGCGCCAAAGACGTCCGTCTCATCGATTCCGAAGGCAAGAATCACGGCGTCGTGCCTTTCCCTCAGGCCTTGGAGCTCGCCGACGCAGCCGGGCTGGACCTGGTCGAGATCGACCCCAATTCCGAGCCGCCCGTTTGCAAAATCCTCAATTATGGACGCTTCCGCTTCACCGAGCAAAAGCGCGCCGCCGAGGCTCGCAAGAAGCAGAAGGTCGTGGAGGTCAAGGAGATCAAGCTCCGTCCGGGCATCGACGATCACGACTATGAGACCAAAATGAAGGCGGCGCGCCGCTTCTTCGAGGAGGGCGACAAGGTGAAGGTGACGCTGCGCTTCCGCGGTCGCGAGATCGCCCATCAGGATCTCGGCTATCGCCTGATGACGCGCGTCAAGGCGGAGACGGCCACTATCGCCAAGGTCGAGCTCGAGCCGTCCATGGAAGGCCGTCAGATGATCATGGTCCTCTCGCCGCGCTAAAGTTTTGGCGCGGCGCTTTCGATCGGAATGCGCCCATGCCCCTCCTGGAGGTTCGACCCATGCGGCTCTCGCGTAGCGCCGCCGCGCGCCTCGCCCTGGCGGCGTTCCTCGGCCTTTGTCCAGCGGCCCGCGCTCAGCTCGCGCTGCCCGGCGCCGCCGCGCCTGCCGACGAAGGCGCGGTCGCGCCGGAGGCGCAGTCGGAGGAGACGGCGGTGCGCAAGCGGCGCGCGGCGTCGGGCGAGGGCGCGGCGGGCCCGGCTGTCGCTCCCAAGCCCCCGAGCGAAGATTCGATCGCCGGCAAGCCGCTCTATCTCGACGGAAACCGGGGCGCTCTGCAATTTGACCGCGCGGGAGGCGAGACGCGTCTCGTCAAGCTGACGCTCGCCGGCGACCGGATGTCTCGTTCGGGCGAAAGCTGCTCCGTCGAGGCGCCCGCCGCGAAGTTGAAGCTCGTTGCGCGCGACGGAGAACCCGGCCTGCGCCGCTATCAGCTCGACTATCCGGATTGCCCGTTCAGCTTGGACGTGCTCGACGGCGCGGTGCTGGTCTCGACCGAGAAAGGCGCCTGCTCGATCGCCGCGTCCGATTGCCGGGTCGATCCCAATGGTCTCTGGGGCATGGGCGCCGCCGAATTCGACCCCAAGAACGCCAAGGAGATGCTGAACCTTCGCGCCCGCGTCGAGAAGACGATCCACGCCGATTTCCGCGCGCTCTACGACAAGAACAAGAAGGATCGGCCGATGCGGGCCTATCTGGTTCGCGAGCAGGCGGGCTTTTCCGCACAGCGCGAGGAGATCTGCCACAACTATGCGCAGGAGGCGGACTTCGGTTATTGCGCGCTGCGCGTCACCGAAGCCCGCGCGCTGAAGCTCGGCACCGAACTCGCGAAGGGCGTGAAGCTGCCGGCAGGCCTCGCCCAGCAGGACCCTCCAAAGAAAGAGAAGCGCATCGGGAGGTAGGCCGCCTCAGCCGCCCTTGCGCTGGAACATCCCCTTCGCGGGATCATAGGCGCGGATCGCGGCGACCAGGAAGAGCGCCGTATAGCCCGCGACCGCCGCGAGCGAGTCCCAGGCGATCTGCTGATAGAAGGCGAAGCGGATCAGCTCCACCGCATGGGTGAAAGGGTTGATCGCGCAAACATAGTAGAGGAACAGCCCCGATTCCTTGACGCGCCACAACGGATAGAGCGCGGAAGAGGCGAAGAACATCGGGAAGATCACGAAATTCATGACGCCGGCGAAATTCTCGAGCTGCTTGATCGCTGAGGAGAGCAGCATGCCGAGCGAGCCCAGCATAAGTCCAGAGAGCGCGAGCGCTGGCAGCACCGTGAGATAGCCCCATTTCGACGGCGGCTCGATCTCCCAAAAGTAAGCGATCACGAGATAGGCCGCGACCTGCAGGATCGAGACCGCAACGCCCGCGAAAAGCTTCGCGCCGAGCAGGAACCAGCGCGGGAAGGGCGAGACGAGAAGCGTGCGCATATTGCCCATCTCGCGGTCGTAGACCATGGAAAGCGACGACTGCATGCCGTTGAAGAGCTGGATCATCGCCATCAATCCCGGCGTGATGTAGACCTCATAGAGCACATAGGTGTCGTAGGGCGGAATGATCGAGACGCCGAGCACCGAGCGAAAACCCGCCGCAAAGATAAAGAGCCAGACGAGCGGCCGCACCAGGGCCGAGACGAAGCGCTCGCGCTGATGCAGGAAGCGCAGGCCCTCGCGCCAGACGACGCCGCCGAGGCAAACGGCGTATTGGGCGGCGGTGAAGGGGCGTAGCGCCCTGTCGGAGGCGGCGGCTTCGCTCATTTGCTCGCTTTCATCGTCAGCTTCTCGAACGCCCCACCGATGCTGTCCGCTCCCTGCGCCGCAACAATATCCGCCGCTGCGCCGTCCGCCAGCACGCGGCCCTGATGCAGCACGATCACCTGATCCTTGGGCTCGACCTCGTCGATCAAATGCGTCGTCCACAGGACCGCGAGATTTTCCTGCGCGACGAGGCCGCGCACATGGGCGAGAATGTCGGCGCGCGCCTTGATGTCGAGACCGACCGTCGGCTCGTCCAAAAGCAGGAGGCTCGGCTTGTGCAACAGAGCGCGGGCGATTTCCACGCGGCGCATCTGCCCGCCGGAAAGATCGCGCGCCTTGTCGCGCGCGCGCTCGGCTAACCCCGCGCGCTCGAGCGCCGCTGCAGCGAGGCGCTTGCCTTCGCCGGAGCCGATGCCGTGCAGCGCCGCGTGATAGAGAAGATTTTGCGTGAGGCTCAATTCGAGATCGAGCGTGCGCGCCTGGAACACGACGCCGAGCCGGCGCAGCGCCTCTCCCGGCGCCTTGGCGACGTCGAAGCCCATGATCTCGACGGCGCCTTGCCTTGCCGCATAAAGTCCGGTCGCAAGCGAGAACAGCGTGCTCTTCCCGGCGCCGTTCAAGCCCAGCAGCACGGCGAAGGCGCCGCGATCCACCGTGAAAGAGGCGTCGTCCAGAGCCTTGCGCGCGCCATAGGCGTGCGAGAGGTTTTTGATGCTGAGAGCCGGGGTCATGCGGTGCGCGAATTCGGAGCGCGGGCCTTCATGCCCGCATCGAAGCCGGTGGCGCGCGAGCGGACCATGGAGGCTCGCGGTCCAGCCGGGCGCACGGCCTCTCACTGCGGCGCCACCACGACGCCCCAGGGGAAAGACCCCACGGGTATCGACTTCAGGACCTTGAGGCTCGTGGTGTCGATGACGGAGACGTCATTGGAGACGCCATTTGCGGTCAGGAGATATTTTTCATCCGGCGTGAAGGCGAGATGCCAGACGCGCTGACCGACGAGCAGATATTTCTCGATCTTCTTCGTCTCTCCGTCGATGACCGCGACGCGATTGGCGGGGCCGAGCGCGACGAAGACGCGCTTGCCGTCTTTCGTGATGGAAATGCCGATCGGCTGGATCGCCTCCTTCGACAGGCCCGGGATTTCGAAGGAAATCTTCTGCTTCACGACGCGCTTTTCGGGGTCAATGACCGCGAGCGTGCCGCCGACTTCGGAAGAAACCCAAAGTTCCGATCCGTCCGGTTTGAACTCGGCAAAACGCGGACGCGCGTCGACGAGAATGTTGGCGACGATCTCCTTCGAGCGCGTGTCGATCAGATGCGCCATATTCGTCGTTTCCGACGTGTTGACGAGAATTCTTCCGTCAGGGCTTACCGCCATGCCCTCGGGCTCGACGCCGACCGGCACGTCGCCCGTCTGACGCTTCGTCGCCACGTCGATCATCGTGACCAGATTGTCGTTTTCATTGGACACATAGATGGTCTTGCCGTCGGGCGAGAGCGCCATCAGCTCTGGATCGGGGCCGGAGGGGAGACGGCCGGTAATGGCAAGCGTTTTCGTGTCGAGCACCTGGATCGCGTCGTCGTCGCCGGCGCAGATGAAGAGCTCCGCGCCGTCCTTGGTGAGCGCGAGCCCGCGCGGCCTGCGACCGACCTTCACCGTATTCACGGCTTCCAGCTTTTCCGTGTCGATGACCGTGACGCTGTTGCCTTTCTCATTGCTGACATAGGCGAGATAGGCGTGGGCGGGAGACATCGTGAATGCGACAAAGAGCGCGGCGAGCGCCACGAACCCCCTCCCTAGCCCTCCTCCGCTCCGCGGGAGAGGGGACGCTAACGATTGAATTTGTGCGAGCCCCCGATAAAGCGCGGGGTCTACTCCCTCTCCCGTGAAACGGGGGAGGGCGGGGGAGGGGGCGTCCTTCATCATTTCAGCCTGCATTTCGTTTCGGGCTTGTCGAGGCCCAGCGTGTCGAGCTCGCTCGTCTGGTGCAGAAAACCTTCCTGCGGGGAGACGGAGACGACCATTCGGCCGTCGGAGAGCAGGATCGGCTGACGCAGCTGCTGGTTCCACGGACGCAGCGTCAGCCGAACGCCCTTGAAGGCAGCGATCGAAAAGTCGGGCGAGGCGAGAAAGGCGCGCAGCTTTTCGGGCTCGTTTGACGCCGTTCGCGTCGCCGCCTCGCCGATCATTCGCATGGCGAGCCAGGCGTTGTTGTCGCGGGCATTCATCGTGCGGCGGAAGCTTTGCATGAATCGGTTCTGCAACTGCTGCGCGCCCCATTGCTCATGCGCGCCGTCCCAACTTGTCGGAACGAGGCCGGCCGAGCCCGCGACGGGGCGGGGATCGAAGGTGCGATAGGGGAGATAATTCGCGAAGACTTCCGATTCATCGGCGGCGATCAGCACGTCGTAGCTTGGCGCGCCTTGTGTCAGGACCGGCATCTGCCGTTGCGTCTGCACCGAGCCGGAGTTGCTGCGCCGCCCGCCGCCCAAATCCTGAAAGACGCGCTCCTCGACGATCTTCGCGCCGAATTTCTTGGCGCTGTTTCGATAGGCTTGCGCCAAGAGCTCGTCCTCGGGATGCGAGCCCTTGATCATCAGCCAGCGCGGCCATTTCTTCCAGACGAGATATTGCGCGAGGCCGTCGGCGAGCATCGCGCGCGAGGGAGCGACGTGAATGACATCGGCCCGGCAGAGTTCTTCGCGCAGGGCTTCGTCCGGCGCCGAGACGTTGAAGAGAATCGCGCCCAAAGCTTTGGCGCGCTCCTCGGCGGCTACAAGGCGCGGCGCCGAGAGATCGGCGATGACGAGCCGCGCGCCCTCTTTGGCAAGCCGCTCGAGCGCCGCCGCAGCGTCCTCGCCCTCCTCGAGCTTCGCGTCGATGGTCTCAAACCTCTGGCCGGTGAACTTGCCGGTCGTGTTGTTGTCGGCCGCGCCCATCAGCGCGCCGGCGAGCGAATCGTCGGCGGCCGGAAGATCGAGGATCGACAGGGTCTCGCGCGTATGCGGCTCCCGCAAGACGCCGACCTTTATTGTCGTCGGCTCGGCCTGCGCAGGAGCGGCGAAGAAGAAGGCGAGACAAAGGGCTATGAGCCGGCGCATCGGCGTCCTTCTCAACCTGCCGAGAGGAGGGGCGGATCGCATTCATGCCGCCTTCGTCGTCCGCGATCAATGAGATTATTGGGACGCCAGCCTCGCCTTGATAGAACCGGCGTCTTGGGAGCGCCGCCGCTCCGCATCTGCAAAAAGGAGCGAGCCCGTGCCCGCGGAACTCTTCAAAATGCTCGCCGCCGTCGCCGCCATGGCGGCTGGAGCGGCGGGGCTCATGACCCTGCGTGCGCCACAGGAGATCGCTTTCACGCCGGCGCAGCTCCAGAGGCGCGTCGACCCCTTGCTCGACAAGGATCTACCGCTCAAGGGGCCGGCGGCGGACATCGTCGCATCGCTGCAGGCGCGCAAGGTCGACGTCGCGATCGCCGAGGGGCGCGTCGCCATCGCCTTGCTTCTGCAGGGAAAGCTCATCGTCGGACCGCCCTTTTCTCTCGCCGCCGGGCTGCGTGGGACGCCGCGCTATGACGACGGCGCCTTTTATTTCGAACCGGAGGACGTTCGGCTGGAAAAATTCGCGCTCGGCGAGGACGGCAAGCTCGCGGGGGCGCTGGCGGCGGGTCTCGCGCGGCTCGCGGGACCGGGCGCCGCCGAGCTCGTTGACAAGAAACGGCGGGAATTGGAGAACGCGGCGAGAGGGCTCGCCGAGAACGCCATTAAAGCCGAGCTCGAGAAAAGGCCATTCTATCGGCTCAAGGACGATTCGAAAGGGGAGGTCCTGCGCGCGACGCTCGATTCGCTCGCGGTCGAGGGGGATAGGCTCGTGATTCGCTTCACGCTGTGGCGCGCGACGCCATGGGCGGCGCTCGGCGCGGCGGCGCTGCTCGGCGGGGCCGTTGGCCTCGTCGTGGCTTTGCGGAGGTGGTCAGCCTGAGCGACGCCATGCAGGCTGCCAAAAGATTTTTGCGCGGTCGTTGTAATTCAGCCGCGAAAGACGCCCTACCTGTCCACGGCAACGAAGGAGGGAAAAATGGCGCTTAGAAAAATGCTCGCGACCGCTCTGGTCGTTGGAGGGTTCTCGGTTGCAGGGACGTTCGTCGCCTCCGTCTCCGCGCAAGCGCGACAGTCTGCAATCCACGCCCTGGACACCGACAATGACGGGACTCTGGATCTGGACGAGGTGACCAAGGCGGCGCAGGCCGTTTTCGATCGCCTGAACAAGGATCAGGACGACACGCTCGATCGCAAGGAGCTCGGCTCGCTGCTGACGGCGCAAGAGTTCGTCGCCGCCGACCCCGACAAGGACTCCACGCTCACAAAGGAAGAATATGTCGCGCTCGCCAGGAATCTCTTCAAGCAGGCGGACGTCGACGGCGACGGCAAGCTCGAGG
Source organism: uncultured Alphaproteobacteria bacterium (assembly GCA_963829075.1). Classification (GTDB taxonomy): domain Bacteria; phylum Pseudomonadota; class Alphaproteobacteria; order Rhizobiales; family Beijerinckiaceae; genus Methylocystis. The sequence goes on from CAWHHH010000008.1 coordinate 18,022, forward strand.
CGAAAGAGCTGAATTTGAAAGCCGGGCGCGCGCTATTGCGTTTGATCCGCTGAGGCTGTCCTGCAAATCGGACGTCTGGCGGGAGATCGAGGTAAGCGTTGAGGTGAGCGGCGCTTACTCGGCGAGAACCGGTTTCATGCGCTTGTTGTAATGTGCAGCGCGCTGTTTGTGGGGCCGGACGCGTGCTGGGGGTTTGTAATTATCGGCGGCGAGCTTCGAGCCAACTCAACAAAGGCCGACCGGGGAAGCGGCGGCAGGCCGGCTCGCGGTGTTCACTGTCGCGGACGCTTTTCGAGGATGAGCGGACTCACTCATGGTAGCGCGGCGCGGGTGAAGATGACCCCGAAGCGGCCCTCAAACTTGTTCGAACAGCACGTGCAAAAATCATATGTGGACATCCGGTAATCGCGGTGGGCGCCTGATCGTTCGATAATGCCGCGATCCGGGCGGCGTCGCTCGGTGATTCGCACCATCGGGGGTTCAATCATGATGACCCACTTCGTCGGTTTGGACGTTTCGCAGAAAATGACAGCCATTTGCGTCGTCGACAATGCTGGCCGCAGGCTGTGGCGGGGCCAGTGCTCCACGGCGCCGGAACAGATCGCCGCTATGGTGCGCCGACATGCGGGGGATGAATCCTGCATTGGCATCGAAACTGGCGCGATGACGCCATGGCTGGTGCATGAACTGCGCGCTCTCGGACTTGAAGTCATTTGTCTCGACGCTCGGCATGCCCGCGCTGCTCTCAAGATGCAGATCAATAAGACGGATCAAAACGATGCGGAAGGGTTGGCTCAGATCGTCCGCACCGGCTGGTTCCGATCGGTTCACGTCAAGTCGTTCGACAGCCACCGCGCGCGTGCGCTTCTCGGTGCGAGGGCTCAACTCGTCGGCATGACGACGCGATTGTCCAACCACATCCGAGGAGTGCTCAAGACTTTTGGCCTGTTGCCAGGCGCGATGCGGGGCTTGCGATTTGATCGGAAGGTTGAAGTTCTTCTGGAAGACCGTTCCGATGTCGCGCCGATTGTCCGCCCCATGCTCGTCGCTTGGCGGCAACTGCGCGAGCAGATCTCTGCTTTCGATAAGGCAATCCGGGTATTGGTGAGGTCGAACTCTCCCTGCCGGTTGCTCATGAGCGTGCCGGGCATCGGCGTGCTGTCGGCTCTCGCTTATGTAAGCACAGTTGAGAATCCGGCTCGTTTTTCGCAATCACGATCCGTGGGCGCGCACTTGGGGCTCACGCCACGACAATACCAATCAGGAGATGTGGATCGAAGTGGTCGCATATCAAAGTGTGGCGACACGCTCGCGCGCACTTTGTTGTATGAGGCCGCCGTCGTAATCATGACGCGGGTCAAAAAGGCCTCGGAATTGAAGGATTGGGCGGTCGCGATCGCCAAGCGATCGGGCATTGGCAAAGCACGGGTCGCGCTGGCCAGAAAGCTCTCCGTCATCCTGCATAGCGTCTGGCGTTCTGGAAAGCCGTTCCGCTGGGCGGAGCGCGCGATCGCTGCCTGATCACTTTGCCTGAGAGTTTCATCCGCGAGAGGACGCGGGTGTGATGGTTGCCCGCCGGGCGAGGGTATGGGTGGCTGCGTGGGTGGCCGTTGAGCGGCGTCATTGCACGTCAGCTCGTTGTGGACATTGCAGCGCCTGTGCTTCGGACCAAATGTTGCGGCGGAATATTCCGACCGCGGAGAGAACCGTGACCCGGGGCGGCAACAAAGCCATTGACAAGGGAGACGCGATTAGAGAACGGCCCCCGCCTGCGAAGGGGTAAAATTCCGTTTTGGCGACTTGGTCGGGTGCGGTCATATGTCCGGCCTTTTCGTGCGGCGCCTATGGCCGCTGGCCCTGATGGAGTTCGCGGATCGGGTCCCTATCAAGACTACGCGCTAAAGAGGTTTGGCACAGCGATGCCGGGGAGCGGGGGCCGTCCACCCCATCAAGAATTATGGGACAGGCGAAAGAGCCTGGCGCTATAAGGGTTTCTTGCTTTTTTTTTGGACCCCTTCAACCTTGAAGGCGACTGTTTCCGAATGTTACGAGGTCGCGAACGGTCGCGATGCCTCTGACAGCGGACGCTGCTGGAATTGAAGTGCAATGCTTACCTAGCAGCCCTTGTTTTTAGCTCTGACTGGCATAGAGAGATTCAGTTCGGGTAACATTCGATATAAAAACCATTCGTGATCTAACTTTGAAATAGATTCCAACCCTTCTCCGAACAACTCATCATGAGAATCCTTTTGCTCCCAGAAAATGTAGAATGCATACTTATGAAACAATTCCTTTGCATCCGCTTGAAATAGTTCAATGCTTGCGTTTCTATCACATGAATGATTACGGACACAAGTCCACAGATAGTCGTAGAAATCAATTATGTCACCGAAATCATGTCTATTCTGTTTGTTCTGTTTGTCAGAAAAAAATGAGATAATCATGTCGCGCTTCCGGCACTGATCGGGACCGTAAAAAATATCTTGCTTTGATTCGGTTCTCGAGGCGGGAATCGAACCCTGCTTTTCGTGCATAGGTGTTATCGCTGACTTCGTATTCGACTTTTGTGCAGGGTCAGAATCGAACATATCATCAAATCTGTTAGCAAGAGCATTGAATCGATCAATGTATTGTGTGTTAAAATCTTTCCTATAATCTATAGTTCTGTCTATGCTCTTTTCTTGTTGCGCATGCAGCAATGTTATACCGGTTGTAAACAGGCCGAAAATTATCGATATATTAGTTATAATTTTCGCGGCTGATTCGATGCGCTCCATCGTCGAAATTGTTTTCTTGGTTCCGACATAGGCGGATACGCCTGGACGACGTTTCTTGAACCGCATTAGCTTGAAAACGGAGCGTGCGGGCTCTTTAGAAGCGGTCCCGTGAGCACCCATTTATTTATTTCCGCAATAAGAGGGAGGGTTGTCACCGCTGCAGGGATCGTGATGATGATGATGACACCATCCAAAACGAGGACCACAGTGCTCTTGGCCACTAGAATCCCTGTAACAGCACACTGTTTCGCAGTTGTCGCCGTCAGCATCACCACCCTGTCCGCATCGTCGTACAACATATTCTCCTTCCTCATCACATCCACCACCACATGTCCTTTTATGAAGTATTTTGTTATCCCCCGCCATGCCTTCGCCATAAAATGTAAAAAAGACGATAATCGCGGTTGCAACAATGCCTAATCCTTGCGTTGAACGCCTATACATCGCTTCCTCCCGACCGCTAGCCCGCGGACTGCTTGGCTATCCTTATCTCCTGGAAGACATTGAGCGAGCAAGCTCCACTGTGAACATATTGCCCCGGATTCGCCGGTTAGACCCTGGTTCGGATGCAACGTTCCCCGAATTTTTCGACTTTGACAAGGCCGAGCGGTCACGGAGACCGCCGCCGGAGCGCGGGATCAGGGATGGCGGACCTGAGCCAGGATTCCGACCAGGGAAATCGCAAACTTGGTTGTCATCTGGACGCGCCTCTCCCGTCGGTTGGCTCCTGAGATCGGGGTCAATTGACTCCACTTGGACAACCCCATGGGACCGGCCAATGGGGCAGGAGCCGCGGATGGAAGGCCGCAAGGCCGAAACCGCTTGCGGGTTTGGTTCACGACAGCCCGAGTGCGTGAAGCGCGGGGACGCCCAATGTCAGCGCAAGACAGAAATGGCGCAGGGCGCGCAAAGTTGAAATGTCACTCCTGGCTGCACCCCGAATCTCCGGGTTCGAGCAGCGCGGCGCAGCCTTTCGGTCAGCGCAGCCGCGCTGCTCGAACGAACCCATGACCTCGCCGCAAGCTTTAGCCTAACCTTATCACTCCCCAGCCTGCCCACCGCGGCGCGACGCCGATTTGGCGTTCGGATTTCACCCGGGAAACTCAGCAGACCTTGAACATATGCCGCTCCGCCTGCCCCTGCCGCCGCGGCGCGCTTTTGGACCGCCCCTCGGTCCGCTCCGCCTGCCGCGCGGCGACATAGGCCAAAACCTCCCCCAGCCGCTTGTTCTCGACGATCGCCGCCTGATTGACCTTCTGCAGCTTGTCGAAGGTTCGATAGGGCAGGTCGCGGCCTTTGTGACGGATGGCGATGCGCCCGTCGGGATAATCGACGATCGTCACGCGCTGACGGGCGAGGGGGCGCGTGACCTCGTTCGGCTCCAGCATGAACAGCACCTTGTCATATTGGACCGTCAGATTGTTCGTCAGCGTGCGTTCTTCCTTCCAAGCGAAGACGTCCACCAACGGCGTCTCTGGCGAGATCGGGCGGTGAGCCTCTTCCTGGGAGCGCGGCGGCTTGCCGAAGCGCGCATTGTATTGCGCCATGAAGCCCGGCAGGAACGCGTTGGCGCCGGCCGTGTCCGATACGCCCGCGAGGCGCAGCTCCTTCACCAGACGGTCTTGCAGCGTCCCGAACGACCGCTCCACGCGGCCCTTGGCCTGCGGGCTGTTGGCGCAGATGATGTCGATGTTCAGCTCGTCGAGCGCCCGCCCGAACTGCGTCATGCCGTCGCCGCCGGCCGCCTCGCGGTTGTTCACTCGAAAGATCGCATGCTTGTCCGAATAAAACGCGATCGGGCGCCCAAAGCGCTCGATATAGGCTTGCGCCTCGCGCATGTAGTCGAAGGTCGACTCCGACGGCACGAAGGCGGCGTGCTGGATACGGCTCGTCGCGTCGTCGATGAAGGCGATCAGCGTGACCTCGGGGCCGCGGTTCTCGAACCAATAGTGCCGCGAGCCGTCGATCTGCACGAGCTCGCCGACACGCTCGCGCCGATGCCGCGGCTGATGAACCGGGGGTAGGCGATGCTTGCGGTCCTTCCACAGCCCGTCCTCGATCATCCATTTGCGCAGCGTCTCGCGCGAGACCAGGCACGCGTGGTTTTCTTGGAGCTTCTCGGCCGCGAGCGTCGGGCCGAAGTCGGCGTAGCGCTCTTTGACCATCGTCATCGTCAGCTCGCGCACGGCGGTCGGCAGCTTGTTGTTGCTCGTCCGGCCTCGGCGCTTCGACGCCAGACTCGCGGCGCCTTGCGTCCGCAATCCCTTTAATAGGCGGAAAATCTGTCGGCGCTTCAACCTCAGCAGCTGCGCCGCGTCGTCGACCCGCAACCGCCGAGCTTGGACCTCCATCAATACGCCGAGCCGCGAAAACTCCTTCTCGCTCATCGACACCACCATGCCCGCCGTCTCCCGTTGAGGGGCTCGCCCGAGCGAGCGCCATCTCAACTTTGCGGAGGGGTGTCTTTTCTATATTGCGGCTACACCCAAAATTCGCTGAACGCTCATTATGGAACGCGAAGCGCATTGTCGAAAAACTCACGATTAATTCAAATCGCGGAAACGATTGCGCCACATGAAGAAAGCGCGCTTTTCGACCCTCGCACGGACGGGAACGCCCTCAAGTAAGGTCGCGAAACGCGCGCGCGATCAATATTTTATCTTTTTCGAGCTGCGATATTGCGTCGTTGAAATAAGCAATTGCCATCCGAAGTATTCTTGTGACTAATACGAAGTTGGTGCGCTCGTCCTTCGTGCTGACAAAGATCATAGGCTCTATCGGTTTCTCAATGGAGCTGCCATATTCAGAGATACGACGGAAGTACTCATCGGTTGAGCTCGACATTCGTACAATAAAATCGATTGGATTGGACATAATTTCTACGTTATGTGCGTGGAGTATTCGACTCACCATTTGATGTAAATTAATCGTAACGGAATGAGGCGGCTTGCCTGCCCGTATGTCGCGATGAAATGGAACGCCCGCTGATAAATATAACTCAGACATGTTAGCTGATTGACCCTTCATTAGATGGACTGTTTTAGTCGCTTCAGCAAAGTTTCTGGCTGTCGCGGAAAACACTAATAAATCCCTTTTAGCCAACAATTCCTGCATGTGCCTTATATCGTCGCTAAACTCCGTATCATCTAACTGTGATGCCGCTATAGAAAATCCTTTAAGTCTAACCAAGCTCTCCAAAGCCTGATCGTAAAGAAAGCGAAGGTCAGCTTCTTGCATCTGAGCGCCTATTTATCTTGCTAGCGAACAGCCTCCCAATCGTCCACCCCGACACGTTATCGCTGCGACCAATTTCCGCAAGCGTTTCCTCGCTGTGGTCACGGCGGCGGACGGCCTCCTTCTTCTGGTATGCCGTGAGCTTCGGCGGCCTCCGCCTCACTCCCTTCGCCTTGGCGTGCTCGCGTCGGCGGTAGAGCACTTGCGCCATTGACATGATCCACGCCCGCCATGCGCGTTCGCTGGGCGTCATCGACCCCCTGGTGGTGGATCGATCTGAATGTCCGCTATGCGCCAGTGGGCGCATAGCGGTTCGGGTAGTAGAGGTGGCAGCCGGAGAACGGCAGGCACCAATCAGTGAGCACGGGGACGAGGCAGTCATTGGCGAGGTGGCCGACCGCGAGGTTTTTTGCGCCTTTGCGTGGGCCTTCGCCGCCTGTATTGAGTTCGCACGGCGTCGACCTTTCCACCTGCTAATGTGTCCAAGATGCCATGATCTCCAATGGGACGTTCAAGATGACTGTATGCGACTACAATCAGATCATCGACGAAATATCAGCCAAATGGGGAGACAGATACGACGACCGAGATTGGGCGGCGACGGAAGCGTGGCTAAGAGCTTTATCGACCTATGCGCGTCGGGCGGCTGAAATCGGCATGGACGGAGATGCGTTTCATGCAGCCATTTGGAGAGCCAAAAATCTATTCGAATCGTTCTTCGAAGCTACCGATCCGTTCGAAGGTCCTAAGCGAATGATCCTGTGGCAGCACCAGACCCTAAACCTTTTCGAAACCAACGATGAAGTCCTCGGGGTGAACTTGCAAGACCTCAAGGCGACGGCCGCGTCATACGTGAGCGAACCGTTCCTCCAGAACAATCTCTTCGACTGGTGCCTGCTCGACGCTCTCATCGCCACGGAGACTAAATCTTTCATGTCGACCCTGATGGTGACTTGCTTCGGAACTACGATGGTGAACTACGCCTATGTGTTCTGCGGCGGGAACGTATTCGCTTACTATGCGCTTCGGACGCTCTTCTGGATCGTGGACATCCTTCTCTCTTTCGTCGGTCCGTTCGTCGGAGGCTTCTACTTGCTTGCGAATAATCACGAATACTGGGGCGGAGGACTTCTCGTTCTCTTTGCGTGGACGGTTTTGGCGCGGCTGATCTTCTTGCCCAAGCGGTGGCGCGCGAAGAAGCGGTCCACAAAGCTGCTGGAAAAGATGCTCGCCATCTACCAGCAGCTGGAAGGAGACACTATGTCTCCGAGACTGTTCAAGGAGGCCCTCGACGAAGGCGCGCACGACGGAATCGTGCTTGATGGAGCCGTCTTCGCTATTGCTGACCGCATGTATGAGCGAGACCCGTCGGCGTTCGTGCGCAACGCATAGCGAACTTACGCCCGACGATAATCCACTGCAGCTCTTGCACGACGAAACGTCAAAAGATAAAGGTTGGCGATGCTTGACGATGTGACGCAATCAACTTGGGTTATTGTTTTTTCGACCCTTATGGGGCCAGTGCTGGCCGTGCAAGCGCAAAAATTGATCGAACGCGCGACCGAGAAGAGCCGGCGGCGCTTTGCAGTTTTTAATGCGCTAATGGTTACCAAAGGAACCCGGCTCGATTTGGAGCATGTCCGCGCACTTAACTCAATTGACATAGAATTTAGAGATTATCCTAAGGTGATAGAAGCATGGCGGCTCTACGTAGCGCATCTGAACGCACTCTATGATAGAACAAATGAGGCACAGAGCATACAATGGCAGGCGAAAGGCAGTGATTTATTTATAGAACTTCTTGCGCAAATTGCGAAGGCGGTTAGAGTAAAAATAGATCGCGAGCGCCTATCAGGAATATACATTCCAGAAGGGCATTTTAAACGTGAGGTGGCGCAACTAGAAGTGTTGAACAATGCCGCGGCGGTCTTATCTGGGAAGCAGAGTTTAAAAATGTCGGTTGTGGATTTTCCATTTTCCCAAGAAGCAACAAAAGCGCAACTTGAGTTACAGAAAAAACTGGGAGACGTAGTCGCCGACGGAGTGGTTCACGTCGAAATTAAAGGGCCGTCGGCAACGCAATAGCGTCAGTGCTGCTTCCGGCACGCCTCTCGGTCCGCCCAGGCCCTCGATCCCGCAATGTGGCCCCCGTTGCAGGTCGCGCTCTCGAACCTCAGCCGCCGCAGGCCCTCGTCAATTCGCCGTCGACTAAAAGAAAATGCGCCAGCCGTTCATCCGGGCTTGGCGCGCTTCTCGTCGTCGGCTCCGCGATGGAGAACGGAAGCCGGTCCATAGATTTAGGTCAAAAAGCCCCGCGGCGTCAACGATGGGCGGTAGGCGGGGGGACTACATCCATCCTGTGTCGCGCGTCATTGGATGGGGCATTGGCGGAGAAAAATTTAATACTCCTAGCTAACTTAATGAAAAAAAAGGAAGTTCACGTTAGGCGCTTGGGTGATATGACCCGCATTCGGCTTTACAGGGGCTCCATTGCGGAATATCTCCTCGTGACCCATCCTGCCAAGGGGAACCGCCATGCTCCAAATGACGACACAATTCGTTGTCCCTTACGGGCGTGAGGGGCAGACTGCCATGCGCGTGACGGGCGTAGTGGTCCGTCAAATGGACGTCAAAGAAAATCGGCGTGTTCGTGTAGCAAAACTGTCAAAAATCATAAATACGCTACACAAAGATACGTTGGCCCGCCTTGCCAAATGATAGATGATCCCGTTTGGCTAGAGTTCGACGACATCATACAACTTCAAAAAGAACAAATAGACCTATACGGCGGCTCCCACGGCATACTAAGTGAGGGGCTGCTGTATAGTTCTTTGGCCCGACCAAAAAATCTCATAGCATACAGCTCCCCTGATCTGTTTGAGCTGGCGGCAGCATACGCCTATGGATTTGCAAGAAACCATTGCTTCCTTGACGGCAATAAACGTATTTCGTTCGTTTCTGCTGCGGTGTTCTTGGCTGATAACGGGTTCTTATTGTTGCCTGTTGGCGAGGCCAGCGCGGTTATCTTTGAGAGCCTTGCGGCTGGCGAACTTTTAGAACATTCGCTAGCGGAATGGCTTAGAGCAAATTCAGTGGCTTGGCCCTTTTAGCCATTGTTGCATGGTCATTCGCTATCGCCTCAAAAAGCCAAGCGCCCCCGCGCGGGAGAGTTGGCGCGAGGGCGCAGATCGCGATCGACGCGGGCACGAGCGCAGAAAAGCCTTTGCGTCGATCGCTCCTACCGTTTTCAGCCTTGGCGATCTCTGCAACGAAAACCGCGCTTGCTGTCGCTGGTAGTGGCGGCGGTTCCATCCGGCGTTGTCGCTACAGCGCCATTACGAACGCGACGATGCAGACGGCCGTCCACACGCCAAACAGCAAGACGGCCACCACAAAAACGATGTCCCACATGCGCATCATCGCCGCCTCATTCGTCGTCCTGATGGTCGTAGTAGCAATCGAAACATTCCTCCCGCCCGGCGTCGAGCGCTTCCTGAGACAACTTGCAACCGCAATTGCAACATTTCGTCACTGGGCATGTGCAAGCGTATTTTGGCTCGCCGCATTTTTTGCCGCGAGACATGCTTGCGCCGTCAACGGCGTGTTCGAGCGCGCGTCGCATGTTGTCTTCTCGCCTTAAGCGCCCCCAGCGCACAGGAGACTTGTTGACGCTGAGGGCGTTCGCAAAATCACCAAACTCAAGTGGCGATCTGCTCCCACAATTCACGGCCCCGCTGCGGCCTCGAAACCGTGCGCGCCGCTTGCCTGTGGTGGCGGCAGTCTCGTTAACAACGCTCGATTTGGGCGTTGTTGTTTGTCAAAGCTCACAACGCCAGCACGACGCGGCGCGAGCAGCCTGCGCCGCCGATTTTCAAGGCTTAGGCTCGTGCTGCAAACCCCCGGCTTCTGAACGTGTGCACCAGCGCACAACGCGCTCCGCCAGAGCGCGATACACATAAAAATGGGTGTGGCCCGCGGTGGCGAGAGGCCAATGTCGCTGCGAAATCATTGGAGGACGAGAAATGAGCATTTTTTCGAAAAGAACCGTGATCACGCTGGCCTGCATGACGGCGCTGGGCGCGCTGACCGCCACGCCGAGCCTCGCCGGCGTCGTCACGCCGACCGATAAGACGGCCGTTTCTACCGCCTCGCCGATCGACTCCGTTTACCACCGTTGGTGCGGCCACCACCGTCACTACTACCGCGCCGGTTGGGGTCCCGTCACCTACATCAACGGCTTACCCTTTTGGGGGTTGGGCTACCCCTACGTAGCCGCGCCCGTGGTCGCGCCCGTGGGCGTGGGGCCGTTCGGTCTAGGGTTGGGGTTCCTGTGATGGATCGGCCCCCCTCGCTCCCCTCTCCTGTCCTTCAGGGAGGGCGAGCGAGGACGGCCTGACGGCTCATCATTGAAGGCAACGGGGAGCAAGCTTTTCCGGCCCCGTTTCCCGCGTGTGGCAGACGAAGTTCGAGTTCCTGTTGCGAGGGCGAAGATGGGACGGAGGTTCCTGCCGCCGCGGGGGTGCCGCCCTGTCGTCGCTCGTCGGCCAAGTTTCCCTTGAGAGGCCGATAAATCAACGCGTGATGAAGACGCGGCAAGGTTTGTGCAGCGTTTGCGCAGTATGCCTGCATTGAAGCAGGCTGGGCTTGATTGAACGAGATTGAATGAGCGTCAGGGTTGGGGGACGAGCCTCATTCAGCACCGACGGCGGCCCTGCGCCGCTGTGTGGGGCTGGGGTGCTTGCGTTCGGGGACACGTGGATCGGCGAGCTTCGAGCCGCCATGCCGCGGCCCCCGAGGCAGGCGGCCAGGGGTCGCCGCTGGCGCAGCGGCGAGCCGCATGTCGACGAGCGGCGGCTGACCCGGTAGCGGCGGCAGACCGCGCGCTTCGAGGATGTCGTTGCTGATTCTGCGGCTGAAGTCTTCGGCCAATTCGTCTTGATAGCGGACCCACTCGCGCCCCATGTCGGGTGCTTGCGCGTAGACTAGCTCGCCGCCGAGGAAGCGGCCGAGCATGCGTTGCGGCTCACACTTTGGCCAGAGGTCAGAAAGATGAATACGCGTGAGTGTGGGATCGCTCATGGCTACGCTCTGGGCTGAGGTTTGACGGGAGCCGCGGAGGAGCCCGCTGAGCGGCATTATGTCGTCGGGCGACGCATAGTCCAGCCCGCTCGGCGACCGGCTTGCGGCGGCCCTTGGGAGTGTCCGAAATTTTGTGTGGGGGGCCGGGTTGACCATCACGCTGCGACGAACCTTTCGTCGAACATGATGGCGAATTGCGTTTTGGCCTCGCACCATTCGCGCGGCGGCATTTTCCATTCTCCCGCGACTTGGCGCAAGACGAGATATAGCAGTTTCATCGCGGCGTCGTCGGTTGGAAAATGCCCGCGCGTCCGCACGGCACGCCGCAGTTTTGCATTCAAGGATTCTATGGCGTTCGTGGTGTAGATGATCCGGCGCACCGCCTCGGGAAAGGCGAAAAAGGGAATGACCTGTTCCCAGTTTCGCCGCCAGCTCTGGGCGATCGAGGGATATTTCCTGCCCCAAGGACCGGCATCGAAAGCGTCAAGGGCCTCTTTGCCGGCGTCGGCGTCTTTCGCCCGGTAGATTTTCCTCAGTTCGGCGGCGATAGCCCTGCGGTCTTTCCACGAGGCGAAGTCCATCGAGTTTCTAATGAGATGGACGATGCAGGTCTGCACGACCGTCTGCGGGAAAACCGCGTTGATCGCCTCCGGAAAGCCCTTCAAGCCGTCGACGACGGCGATAAGCACATCCTCGACGCCGCGGTTTTTCAGCTCGTTCATCACCCGCAGCCAGAATTTGGCGCCTTCCGAGGTTTCGATCCAAAGGCCCAGAATATCCTTGGTTCCGTCCGGCGTGACGCCCAGCGCGACATAAACCGCCTTGTTGCGCACCAGGCCTTCGTCACGGATTTTGACGCGCAGCGCGTCGAAGAAAACCAGGGGATACATTGCCTCGAGCGGACGATTTTGCCATTCGGCGACCGTCTCCAGAACCGCGTCGGTGACCGTCGAGATCAGGTCCGGCGAGACCTCAAGTCCATAAAGTTCAAGCAGATGCCCCTGGATCTCGCGCACCGTCATGCCGCGCGCATACATCGACACGATCTTCTCGTCGAAGCCCGGAAAACGCCGCTGATAGCGCGCGATCAGCTTCGGATCGAAGCTCCCCTCGCGGTCGCGCGGAACCTTAATGTCGATTTTCGACGTCTCGGTCAGCACGGTCTTCTTCGAATAGCCGTTGCGGTGATTGGCTTTGCCCGCCGCAGCCTCGCCTTCAAGATGATCGTCCAGCTCGGCGTTGAGAACCCGTTCGGCCAGAGCTTTCTTCAGCTCGTCGAAAAGCCCGTCCTTGGAAAATACCTCCTTCGGATCGCGCCCCGAAAGAAGCTGGTCCAGTGTGTCCTTCTTGATCGCCATAGTCCGCCTCCAGCGGTGCTACTATGGCCCGGCACACAAGATTCCTGACAGTCCCCGGCCCTTCAGCGTCACCATGTCCGCAACGTTGCGCGCGAGCGTGACGAGGCGCGCCCTTCCAGGTTGTGAAAGCCTGTCGCTCCTTGGCGCACCACCCGAAGGGCGCGCCCCATTATCGGGTGAAAGCCAACCTCGCCGTGGCACTCCCTCACGCCCTCACGCCTCAAGCCGCTCGCCGCCGTTCCTCGCCGGCCCTGATCTCTCGCGCCACCGCCCATGCTCGCGAGAGTCGGCGTCCGCCTCTGCGATAGAGGGTATGAGCCATTGAACAAATCCATAAGCGCCATGCGCGTTCATTGGGCGTCATCGGGCGCTGGTAGCGGATCAATTTGAATCTCCGCTATGCGCCAGTGGACCTTCCCGCGGTCCCCCGAGCGTGAGGGCGACGAGACCGGCGACGGTCGCCGCCAAGACGATGAGGAGGCCAAGCTCGAATAGCGTCATCAGATCCAGCCGACGCTGTGCCCAATGAGGTAGATCGCCACCCCCCAGGCTGCGCCGACGACGAGGGCGGTCAGCCAAAAGAAAGCAGTCGAGAGAATCCTCACTGCCGCCGCACCCCTTCGCCAGCCTCCGCCGCCTCGCTCTCCTGCGGCGTCTGCGGGGCCTTCCCAGCGTTGGGCGTCGCGTAGTCCGCGGCGACGTGTTGCCGCGGCGTCCACCGCTCGCGCTCCGCCGCCGCGCCGTTCTGCGCCGCGCCGAGGTAGTTCTTCCAGTGCATTTCGATTTGCTCTTTCTCATGGCCGCTCTTGGCGGCGTTGTGCGCCTCATTTAGCGTCGACAGCGCCGCCGGCGACGGGCGCACGCGGTCGTTTTGACGCTGCTCGAACGGGTTCGGCTGCCGGAAGTTTTGCGATGGATCGACCGAGCGCGCCTCGGTTCCAGGTCCGCACACATTCAGGCCGCTCGCGCCGCCGTGCCGTCCCTCGCCAGTGTTGAGGCTGTAAGGCGTGTTGATCGGCGCTGCGCCAGCTCGCGCCAGCTGCGCCATCTGTTGCGTCTCTCGCGTATCGTCGCTCGTCTGTTGCCCACTTGCGCCGCGTTGCCACGCCTTGTGATAAGCCTCATTCAATTCCTTTGCCGACGGCGGTGAAGCGCCGGGCATATAGCGCGCCATACGGTCGGCCTCCTGCGACGTGAAGCGTGAAGGCGTTTCGCCGAAGTTGTTTTGATCGTGCGTCGGGCGCGATGATGCCCCGAAGCTGATGTGGCGCAGTGGCGCGAGATTTGGATTGCGGGACATTTTACTATCTTTCGTTGGTTGGGAGAGCGGCACGAAATTCACGCTCTCGGGCGTTGAGCCGGGCGCGCCGGGGAAGCCCATGAAGCCGCGACGCTTGTCGTCTTGCGGGATGAAGGTGACGACGCCGTCAGGGTTCGTAAACATCATGCCGCCCTCGGCGCATGTGCAGGGGGCGTCACGCGTCGGCGGCGGCGCACGGCGGGCAGCCTCAAGCGCCGTAATGCGTGCGCCAATGTCTGACATGACCGCGACGACCTTCTTCAAGCGATCGGGATCGAGCGCGATGTGCTGCCGGTGCTTCTCGCCGATCGAGCCAGCGTCGCGCGTCGCTTTCTTCTCGAACATCTCGCCCTTGGGCCGCGTTAAAGTCATCGGCGGGGAAAGCTGCTTGAAGCTGCGGAAACGCAGCGTGTTCTTGCTCGCCATCGGCGTTCGTCCTTATTGTTGAATGAGTGGCCCCCGACGCCGAGGAGGAGAGCGTCGGGGGCTTCGTCGCTTGTTCGCCGTCTACCGCCGCGACAGGACGAAGCTCGGTCTCGGCTCGCCGAAGCGACTCGGCGGTTCGCATTTCGTGGGGTGACTCCCCCCGCGTGCGGGAGGAGCCTTCTTGTTTGCTGGTCGTCCACAGCTATGGCGCAGCGCACCGCGCCTCACGGCGACGCCCCGTGAAGGATGCATGGGGCGCGCCGGATTTCATCGTGGCGCTCATTCAAGCGCCGCATCGGTTTCGCCGTCCATGAGCCGCTTTTCGAGCGAAATCCACACAGCCACATCGACCTCAGTCTCGTGGGCAAAGGCTGGCGTCATGTCGCCGCGCAGGATCGCATGCGTCGTCGCGTCGATCGGGAAGGCCGGCAGATGCGGAGCGCGGCGACGCCCCACGCCCAAGAGGCGACGGCGAAGGCTGGCGGCGCGTCTTTCAAGCGAGATAAGCTCCAGAGCAGCTTTGTCCGCCACGCTCGCCACCACGCTGGCGGCGGCCTTATGCGCCGCACGTTGCGCGGTGGCCAGAGCAGCTTCGGCCGTGGCGAGATCGGCGGCCAGCGTCGCATGCGCCTCTTCGGCGCTGGCGAGCGCCAACGCGGCTTGCGACTTCAGTTGATGCGCGCGGCTCGCCTCCTCGCCAACATGCGGAAGGCGCGGCACGCCGAAGCCGCTGCATAGCGCTTCACGGATCGTTTTGGCGCGCTCGGACACGTCGCAAGCGATGGTCTGCGCGGAGCGCTCGCTGACGGCGCGCAGCGCTTCGACGAGGTCGGCGGCGCGTTGAAGGCTGGCGGCGGCGTCATCGCGCACGCGCTGGGCGGCGTCTCGCGCGCGCAATGCGTCGGCGAGACTGGTTCGGAGATTGCGCGTCTCGGCGTTCGCTTGTCTCGTCGTCACTTCCTTAATGGCCAAAATGCTCATGGCTTGCTCCTCGTTTCATAGCGGGCGGATTGTCTCGCGTCGTGCTCCGCTCGCAGAATTTCACGCATGGGACGCGGCGGTTGCAGCATCTCGCATTCCCAAGGTTCGTGGGCGATGCGTGGATCGACCTGAAGCAATTTGACGACGCCACTGATGAATGAATGGCTGAGCGCTCGGTGTTGCTCAGCAGGCGGCGACTGGTCTGTCAGTTGTCGAATGAGCTTGATGACGTGGGAATAAACGATCGGCGTCACGTCGCATTCTTCAGGGCAGGACCACGCGGGCGAGCGCCACTGCGTGCAGTATGTATCGGTGGCGACGCGCCAACTTTTGGTGCGCGTGCAATAAGCAAAATAGCGAGGCGGCAGCTCGTCGTCGTCGAAATTGCAATTCGCTTCGGCGAAATAGCTGGCGACGTCGGCTTGCGTGAGCGTTGGGCGAAGGGCGCGCGGTAAAGCGAAGGCGCGGGGGCATGGTTCGAGTGTCAAGATCGTTACTCCTGGGGGTTTTGACTAGAGCGTCACGGCGTGAGTCCCTGGTTGCGGGGTTGAAGCTAAAGCCTGAGCCAGACTTGGCTGCTCGACATTTTGCCGGCGGCGAGCACGAGCGCGCCGAGGGCTGCATTGGCGACATCGTCATGATGCGCGCGGCCGGTGGGATGCGAGACGCTGTCGCGCCCGGCGCGCGACGTGGTTCGCTCCAGCGCGCAGATTTGATTGACGAGGCGCGGATTATCCAACAGCTCGACGCGGCCCTGCATCAGCAGCGGCAGCGCATTCAGATAGATGTCGTTCTTGCACAGCTCGCTCGGCTCATAAGTTACGCCGCGCACTTTAAAGCGTTCGGGCGGCCATTCCTTCGCGTATTGATCGCCGGTCACGCTATCGAGGCCATAGCGTTTCAGCGTCTCGCAAATCTCTGAGACGACGTCGTCGGGGCTGAAGGGCGGATGAAACTCGCGCACGCAGGCGAGCACGCCCGTCATCTCGTCGCTATCCAAATCCTTGGGATAGGCGATGGCCAATGTGAAGGAGTCGGATGCGCCGCCTGAAGGGTCGACGAAGGCCACGTAAGCGTTGCCAGGAACATACGGCAATTCGTAACGCGTCGGCACGACCAGCGCCTGCACGACATCGCGATCGATGAACTTGACCAGCGACAGGCGAAACTCGGCGAGCCATTCCGAACGCGCCTTGTCGGGATCGTCGGCGACGGCTCGATCGATGATCTTCTGCGAGACCGCTGGGTGCATGACGCGCGTCGGCGCTTTCCAGACGAGCACGTCCGAGGCGTCGTCGCCGTAGTGGCGCTCGAAAGTGTTCCACATCTCGCCGAACTTGCCGTGCGGGTTCGAGGCGCAGAGCAGCATCGCGCCGGGGATCGTCACCATGCTCGGCCGGATAGCATTGAGGATTTCGTCGTCGGGATTGGAGGCGCTGTCGCCGCTTTCCCAATAGGCGATCTCGTCACACAGCGCCGCGACGAGAGTGTAGCCGCGCACTGTCTTATAAGAGGCGGTGCCAACTTCGATCGTCACCATGTTGTCGAGATCGAACGTGTCGCTGGTCTCGCGGATGACTAATGGCGCAAGCACGGGCAGCGACAGCATGCCGCGCACATAACGCATAATGACGCGCGCCTGCTTGCGGTCGGCTGCGACGATCATGATCGTGCCGCGCTCGCCCGCCGCGAGGAATGGGCGATAGTCGCGAAAGACGGCGAGGAAAACGGCGATCAGCGCCAGGATGTAGCTTTTGCCGGCGCGGCGACCGCATGCCAGCCACGCTTCGAAGTAAGGACCGCGGGGCTCTTGGCGGCCGGTGCATTGGCGGAACAGCTCGCGGTCTTCGTCTGTGGTCGGCAGGCCAAAGAGGCAGCGCAAGAACGAGAACCACGCCTGCCAGTCGTCGAGATTGCGGAACAGCGATCTGAATACGTGCTCGTGCTCGATCGCTTCGATGATCGTCATCGCGGTGTCGAGGCGATCGTCGGGGGCTTCGGTCATGCGGCCCACCTCACATACTCACCGAAGCGCCGCCACGTGAAGACGCCTGTCCAGGGATCGTAGTCGAGCAGCTCCTTAAGCCGCGCTTGGGTGAGAGGCGGGCGCATCAGGCGGCCTCGCTCGCGGGTGCGGGCGCTGCGGCACGTCCTGCATCTTCAATGGCGACGGGCGCTGCGCCCCCTGCATCGGTGGCGCAGGGATCAACTGACGCGACGGCCGGCGCGGCTTCGCAGCGCGGCTCGCGGGCAGGCTCGGCGGGGGCGACCGCTACGGATGGAGCGGAAAAGGGCTTCGGGCTATCGGCGGGCTTCTTTGAGGCGTGCTTTTGAACGATCTGGCTCAAGCTTGGCGTCACATCGCGCGGAACGCGCTTCATGCCAAGGCGCTGAAACGCGCGGCCCAGGCGATCGGTAAGCTGGCCATAGGTGTCGAGGTCAAACTCCGCGCCGAGGACCGCCTGCCCTTCGAGGCGCTCGCATTCGACGCTCAGCATGGCGCAGCGGCGTGCAATCTGCTTCTGGCCTTCTGTCATTCGATCAAATCCGCCGAGATCAGCGGAAATCTCGCCAAAAACCTCCTTAAAACGCTTAGCGAGCGTGCTGCGCCCGTCGACCTCGCCGTCGAGCCATAAGGTTTTGCGATTACTCACACGAGAGTGACCGTGAGGCGAAGCGCTCTGTATCGGACCTGCATGCACGAACTTCTTCGCCCTTCTCGGCGACCTTCTACGAGCGGTCAAGCTCTAGCCTTGCGCGCACCTTTCGCGCGCACCTTTTTCATCTAGAGCCGCCCGTGACGAAAGGAAAGCCTCGTGCTGACCTGGAGTTAGCGAAAGGCGGCACGCTGACGGAGCATCAGGGGAGCAGGGTTTTCTCAGCGTGGGAAAACCTCGGCGAGCGCTGGTGAAAATGCGCGAGAAAAATTCATGGCTTGAGCGTGGCTGAAAGGCTGCGTTTTTCGCCCGCCGCTGACCGGCCCGCGCCGCTACGCTCCCGCCGCCTCGATGCTCATCCGATCAGTGAAAAAGTGAAATCAGTGAAAAACCTACTTTTTCCTTTTAGCCCCCTATTTCCTTCCCTATCTTAAACTTAACTGTCTTGATGGCAAAAGCGCGCGAGAAAGAGGTCAAAAGAAGATAGAAGGTTTTTCACTGATTTCACTTTTTCACTGACTCGCCGGGCTTCTACCGCCGCCCTTTCGAGCGACGACCGAGCCCTCTTTCCACCTTAACCTTGGCGCACAAAAACCTGCTCGCCGAGCACGTCCACGTTCTCCCGCCGCGCTCCTTCCTTCTCCTTCGCGGCGATCAACGCCTGCGCCGCCTCAAGTTGCGCAGCCAGCGTCAATTCCTTACGGCCATAAATTACTTGACGTTTGCCGAGCACCTTCCACAGTCCATCCTTCGCGTTGCCATTGCGGATTGAGACGTAATCACAACTTTTCATTCTATGCGGGATTGCGCGCCGGTTCTTGCGGTCGGTCAGCCAATCATAAAGCCCCACGCAATTGAACGCCTCCCTAACGACATCCTGCAACGTGAAGGCGGCGGGGTTGCCCATTCCTTCGATCACATCGGCAAGCTCGCTTTCTTCCGGCGCGCAATTGGCTTGGACGATCGCGAAGAAGGCCGGCGTCTTGGGCGGCGGCGCTTTCGGATCGAAGTCGGAAATGTCCAGCGTGTCGAGATAGGCCGCGACGTGTTCGAAGCCGCCGTCGTAATACCATCCCCACAATCTGTTCCAGTAACCCTCGGGGAAGTCCTCCTTCGTAAGGTCTGACCACGCGACATAATGCCGACGATCATTCGCCGGGAGAAAGATTCCGTCCTCCTTGTGATTGCTGGTGAGGATGACGCCCATGATGTTTGGCACGTAATAATGTCGCAGGTGCTTCTCGTTGCACGTGAGCACGTCGGGCGGCGCGGCGATATAATCTTTGGTGGTGTCGTAGAACGAGTAACGGCTCACGTCGCCGAGATCGTGCGCTTCGCTGATACGCAGGATCACCGCCTTGACGAAGGGCGTAAAATTCTCGCTCAGGTCCTTTGGTTTCACCTCGCGGAAGTTCCACGGACCAACGGCGCGCTTCACCGGCTCCAACAAGCTATCCTTGCCGATGCCAAAATCGCCTCCCAAAAACAAAGAGTGATTAATCTTCACCTCTGGGTGCTGTCGGCGTTGCGCCAGCCATTTGATAATGTGGTCGGCGTCGTTAGAGTAGACCTTATGCGCATGCTCTATCCACGGTCCCGCCTTGTTGGGATCGCCGAGCTTGATGGTCGGCGGCCGATATTGATTGAAGCACGCCGCATTCGGGCGGTCGAACCAGCCGCCCACGGAGATGAGCCGGTCGTGAATAATCTGCGGCTCGCCGGGAGCCCACGTCGTCTGCTCGACGGGCTGATTTATGTCGAGCCATGCGCTGGCCGACACCCACGCCTGCTTTCCATCTTTGTCGAGCACGGGCGCACCGTTCTCAAAAAGCGGCATAGGCCCCAGACGCGCGCAGACACTGCCCGCTGGCCAATGCTCGCACGTCGGCTTGTAAATGTAATTATGCGCGGGCATGTAGGCGACGAAGTCGTCGAGCGTGCAGGCCGATGGCTTGTCGCCGCCGCCGAGAGTAAATTTCTCGACCACATAGCCGACGCCCGGCGCGAAGTCCGGCGCGCAGATGATGTCGTTCAAATCGTAATTCTCTTCGCGGCCCGGCGGCGGCAGCGGCTTCAGCAGACACACGCGCTTGCGCGCGTAATGCCATCGCTTGGCGCAAGCCTCCGACGCCTCTTTGCCCTTGCCCTTATCAAGATCGACGATGACGGTGATCTCGTCATACTCGGCGAGCGCCGGCAACTGTTGCAGGCCAAACCCTGATGAGGTCGACCAGATGTCGCAGCCATCAAATTCCGGCAGCCGCATCGCGCTTCCTGCGTTCTCCCAGCCTTCGGAGACGACGAGGCGCTTTGCGCCGGCAACCGTGCGCCATTTAATGACGCCGACGCTGGACGCCCACGTCCTTTTCCGTTTGCCTTTTGTGTCCGTAATGCCATTGCCTTCATCGTCAATATAAGTGAGATGGACGCCCTCCTCTGCGCCAGTCAGGGCGTTGCGGGTCAACGCGACGATGTGCGCCGGCTCCCACAATTCGGTGCGTCCATTTCTGTGTTTTCGGCTGGGGCCATATTTGATGAAGGTTGCCGGCTTAAAACGAATGACGCCCTCGTCGGGGCTGGGTAGCCCGCGCCGCTCCAAATATTTAAGGACGCACGCGGGACCATCGGCCGTGACGGGTTGGGCGGGAGTGTCAATTTCGACTGCGAGGTCGGTGCCGGCATAGAAATTCAAGCCTGCGCCGTCCCAATGATCGGCCTTCGCTTTCCCGAGATTGTAGGCGCGCGCGGCGTCCCTCTTTTTCCTGCGTTCCGCCAGGACGGCGGCTTGCGCGGCCTTTTCGGCCTTCGTCAGCTTGCGCGTGACTTTGGAGAGGTTCAGCAGCTCGACGATGTAGTCGAGGACTTCCTGCTTGTCGCCTTCCGAGACCCAGAGGTCCACGCCATAGGGCGCGTCCGGCTTCTGTGAGACGCGGCACTTGGCGTAGTCGCCGTCGCCATACGGGTGCGGGAACCAGACGCTTTCGCAGTCCTTGTCGACGTGGCCGCCGAGCCACTCCGCGATGTCCTCAACAATGAGCGAGGTGAAGTCGACGGGCGGCGCGCCTTCTGCGCCCGGCGCATGATGAGCGCCGCCGGCACCGTTGCCTGACGCGTGGGGATACTCGCTCATCGTCGACCCCCCACGTTCGAGTAAAGGGTCGTCGAGATTTTTTGCCGGAGGCCGTTGATATTTTTGGCGGACTGGTCTATATTAGAACTCAGAGATTTCGCCCCCAAGCCAATCTCGCCTTGAAAGGCCGATCCTGCTCCCGCAGATCGGCCTTTCGCCGTTTCTACCCGGATCATGTTCGTGTCTCATTAGCTGCTGCTCCCCTTCAGCGCTGCGCCGAAACCGTCGACGCGCGGTCTCTTCATCCCAAGGCGCACGCTTCAACCCGCGTCGCGTCTTCCGCCGCGATCCGAGCCAGGCGCGCTCTTCCGGCTCTTCTCCCCAGCGTGTTTTGCCGCTACCGCCGCCGCATGCGCCTTGTCGGTGTCTTGATGCGGGGCGCGTTCGGCTCCTTGCTGAGCCCATTTGGCTTCCGCAGCCAGGATCGTGTCCTCGCGCCACGCCGGCTGATGTCCGAGAAAAGTGTCGGGCGGCGGAAGCCTCCCGCTTTCGCGCCAGCGATCGATTGTGCGATCAGGCTTCTGCCAGCGCCTCTGAAGCATGGGCTTTACCCAAAACGTAACTTCCGACGACATGGTCGGCCTCCTTCCAAGAGTGTCTGAGGAAGACCTGACGTCGCGGAAAATCATTGTCAATAGTTATTCCGGCGCGCGAACTAGTGTTAGTCACGTATTGGCCGACGTTGGCCAAGGTCAGAAAGCCGCAGTTTTATTGGGGTTGCGGAGAGCCCCTTTAACGATGACTCCAAATGTTCTGTTTTTGTTGGGATTGCGGGCCGCGCTTGTTGTTGTTGTAAACATGAAGACGCTGAAAGCCACTTTTTGTTGGGGGTAGAGCCAGAACGTGACTGGAAAAAACAGACGAAAAATCGCCTCAAAAAAATTTGCCGCCCCTCACGTCTCGGCGCGAGGCGGCTTGATCTTGTCGGCAGGATCGACGGGCGCAGCGTCTTCCGAACGCTCCGAAGACGGCGGCTCGGGCTCGGGGCGCTTCTTCAGGTTGCCGGGGCTATAGGGTTGCGCCGGCCCTTGAAAGAGCTTGTCCAGGGGCGTCAACGGGCGTCTGACGACCTTCACGCCCGCCTCCCGCCGAACGGCACGACGTTGCCGCTCTCGACGACCGGCGCAGGCTCGCCGGTGATCTCCGTGACGTGATCGGCCCACAGCCGCGCGGCTTCGGCCATCTCCGCCGCAAAGCTGTGGCGCTGGTAAACTTTTCGAATGCCCGACTGCGACTCGCCGGTGTGCCCGAGCAGCCGCTCGGTAACCTCAAGCTTGACGCCCAGGCGCTGTAAGCCGGTCGCATAGCTACGCCTAAGGTCGTGCGTTACGAAATCCCCGCCCGGCAGCGGTCGGCCACCGTTGACGTCGAGGATCGCGCGATCGAGCCTTCGCTTGGCGCGCTGCGTCGCCGTCATGCCCGAACCAAAAACGTGAGGATTGCCGACGATTTTTGGCAAAGATCGGATCAGCGCGATCGCCATGGGCGACAGCGGACGCTTCAAAGACTGGGCGTTCTTCGTTCTTGCGCCGGGCAGCGACCACACGCCAGTATTGTCGAGATCAAACTCCGCCCATGTCGCCTGCGCCAACTCGGATTTTCGCGCGCCGGTCAGAATTGCGAGACGAAAGAATTGCGACCATGGCGCGTCCAGCGTCCCGGCGGCGCGCCAGACGATTGCCAACTCCGCGTCATCGAGCACGCGCTCTCGCGCCGTTTCCTTCTCCAATGGGCGGCGCACGCCCTTCATCGGCGACGACACGAGATATTCGCGCTCCTCGGCCCAGTTGAAAATGTGCGCCAACGTCGCGTGAACTCGATTGCCCATGACCGGCCTCGTCGCGGCGATTCCGTCGAGCAGGCGCAGCACCTCGCGCTTGCTGATGCTCGCGATCGGACGGTCGCGCCAGGGCGCAAGCTCCTTGGCGATCTGACGCGCGCGCTCGCGCCGCGTCGTCGGCCGCAACTTGGTTACGGCGAAGGAGGCGAGATATTCGGCGCAGACGGCCTCGACCGTGTTTTCGCGCGCCGCCAGCTCGGCCCGGCGAGCCGCTTCGGCGGCCTGTTCCTTGGCCCGGCGCTGCTCCTGCTTCGCGCGTGCAGGATCGCTCCCTACGCCTCGGCGCGCGTCATGGAGATCGTTCTGGGCGGATCGAGCCAAGGCTCGGACCTTCGCCAAACCGCCTGCGTCGGGATCGAACGCGCCGACCGTCAGTTTTTTAGAGACGCCCGCGATCCGATATCTCACGACATAGCTCAAGGTGCCGCTCGATCGCACGGTCACATAGCCGCCGGTCAACGCCTCGTCGCGGACCTCGTAAGGCTTGCCGTCGTCGCGCGGCTTCAAGGCCCGCAACTTCATGATGGTCAGTCCGATCGCTTTCGCCATTGCTCCTGCCTCAGGGTGAGCGCTCAGGGTGAGCATTTGCGGCCGTCTGCTTCTGTCCGACCGTGTCCCTGAATGTCGGCCTCAAAGGCAGGGAACGCAAGGGCTCCCGCGTTGTCGGCCGGGATTTTTGTCTGAGGCTGTCCGTTCCTGACGGGGCGCTAAATCTGAACAAGGATCAGGACGACACGCTCGATCGCAAGGAGCTCGGCTCGCTGCTGACGGCGCAAGAGTTCGTCGCCGCCGACCCCGACAAGGACTCCACGCTCACAAAGGAAGAATATGTCGCGCTCGCAACGAAGCTTTTTAAGCAGGCGGATGTTGACGGCGACGGCAAGCTCGAGGCTAAAGAGCTGAATTCGAAAGCCGGGCGCGCGCTATTGCGTTTGATCCGCTGAACGGAAGGAGTCGCGGATGAGGACGCTCGCCTGGGGGTTGGCCTTGCTGCTGACGGCGGGCAAGGCCGTTGCGGCCGAAAAGCCCGTTCGCTTCTGGAATTTGACGAGCGAAACCGTGACCTCCTTGCGCCTCGCCCCGACCGGCGCGAGGGATTTTGGGCCGGATCTAACCAAGAGCGACTCGGACGGCGCGGTCGAGCACGATGAGCGCCTGGCGATCAAGAACCTGGCGCCGGGAAGCTACGACGCCGCCGTCGGCTTCAAGAGCGGCCGCGCCTGCGTGGTCAAGGATCTCAAGATCGAGGCGGCTTCCGTCTTTTCGATCGAGGAGAAGGACCTCTCCTCATGCAGCAGATAAGAGGGCGCATCTCAAGGGTGGCGCCCTAAACCTTTTTGCTCCTTAAGCCGCCTCAGAAGGTCATCTTCGCGCCGGCGAAGAAGCCGGTCGGCGCGGAGATCGAGACTTGGCGAGGATCGACGAAGTTGAGGAACGGAATCGCCTGCGTGTCGAAGAAGGTCGCGAAGCTGCGCCCGCGCACGCCGCCGACATTGTCGATCAGCCCATAGATCTGAAAGTTCTTCGTCACCTGGTAGGAGCTGCGCAGATTGACGGTCGCGTAGGAGGGGAGCGTGCCGAAAGCGTTGATCTCGTCGCCGCGCACCCAATTGCCGGCCGAGTAGACGACGTCCATGCCGATCTTCCACTCCTTGGTCAGCGCATAGTCGAAGCCGCCCTTCAACCTCTGTTTCGGAATCGACGTCATATGCGAGCCCGGCATGACCAGGATCGACGAGGCGGGGATGCCTAAGGTGTTGAACGCCACGACCCAGGGATTGAAGGGCGAGCCGAGCTCGACCATCGAGCGGAAGGTCGCGTTGATCAGCGCGTAATTCACATAGGCCGAGAGCTTCTCGTCCGTGTAGCGGATTTGCGTCTCGAGCCCCTGGCGCTGCGTGGTGCCGGCGTTCTTGAAATAGCCCTGACCCGCGATCTCGCTCGGCACGCTCAAAATGTCGTTGAAGCTCGTGGTGCGGTAGACGCCCGCCGACCAGTCGACGCGGCCGGGGAGGACCGCGCCGGCTTCGGCGGGAAGGTAAGCCGCCGGGAGGAAACCCCCTCGCAACCCGGTCTCGATCGAATGGGCGACAACCTGCTTTAAGGGCGGATCGGCGACGAGGAAATTGTCGATGAGACAGGGGCGGCTCGGATCGGCGCAGCCGAGCTCGAGCGGCGTCGGCGCACGGTTCGACTCCGAAAAGCTGGCGTAGGCCGCAACTTCCGGCGTGATCTTATAGGTCGCGCCAACGACCGGATTCACATGGGCGTAGCTCGACGCGCCGTTGAGCTGCGTGCTGTAGAGGTCGTAGAGCGCGATGCGCGCCAAGTTATAACGCGCACCGGCCGTGAAGGTCAGCTTGTCGGTCGCCTCGAAAGTGTCGAGCGTATAGACGCCGAGATAGGTGTTGGCGGCGTTGAGCTTGACTGGGGCCACGTCGCCCGCCGGGTCCAGAGTGATGATCCCGAGACCGGGGACGGTCAGATCGTAAGGATTCAGCAGGCCCAGTTCCTCGCTGGCGTTGAAATTGGTCCAGCCGTGATCGAGGCTCACGCCGAAGATGATCTTGTTCGGCCGCTCCCCGAGCTTGTCGTCATTTTCGATCTGCACGGTCCCGCCCACCGTGCGCGAGGTGGTCCAGGTGCGGTCGATGACGGCGAGCGCCACGTTAGGCCCGAAGAAGTCGGGCATATAGGTCGGATTGCCATTGCCGTCGCAGAGCGTCGTCAGACCGCATGAGGCGAAGTCGGTCGTATTGCCGTCGGCATGCGACTGATCGAAGGCGCGATAATGCGCATCGGCGAGAAGCTTCCAATTCTGCTGCGGCGTGAAGACGCCGTTGATGTCGAATTGCGAGAGCGTGTTCTTCGTCGTCTGCGGCGTCGTATAGACGGAGCTCGTATCGACATTGACCAGGTCGTTGGGGGCCGCGGCCGAGACGCCGAACTTGTTGTCGGCGATGTTCGTCGATGCGTGGATTTCGGCGCTGTCGCCGCGCCAGCCGAGGTCGCCGTAAAGGCGGTGGATCTCAGAGCCCGAGAATTTGCGATAGCCGTTGTCGCCGGCGGCCTCGACCGCGAGATAGGCGGCGACGCCGTCCTGCTCGACGCCGAATTGCATCGCGCCCTGGCGCCGGCCGAAGCTGCCGCCGCGGCCGTCGAGCTCGAAGCCGTGGTAGGTGAAGCCGTTCTTCATATCCATCACGACGGCGCCGCCGATCGCGTTGAGGCCGAAGAGCGGATTGCCGGTGACGATGGCGGTGCGATCGATCGCGACGGTCGGGATCAGGTCCCAATTGACCATGTCGCCCCAGGCCTCGTTGATGCGAACACCATTCATATAGACGGCGAGTCCTTGCGGCGTGCCGCTGACGGGCGAGGCGACGAAGCCACGGAAATCGACCTGGGGCGAGAAAGGATTGCCCTGCACGTCCTCAATGGTCACGTCGGGAGCGACGCGCTCCAGCGCGCGCGCGACGTCGAATTCATGCGTGTGCGCGATTTCCTGCGCGGTCGTGATGTTGACGGCCGCGGGGGTCGTCGCCGCGACCAGCGGGGCCGGGGTCGGAGCGGGCGCCGGGGCGGGCGTCGCCGCCGGGGCCGGCGCGCTCGCGGCGGCGCGCCGGGGCGCGGGGGCTGTCGAATGCGGATTGGCCGCTGCCGGATGCGGATTGACGGCGACCGGATGCGCCGCCGGCGCGGGCCTCGGGTGCGAGCGAAGCGGCGAGGAGATATTGATGTCGGGCAGGGCGGTCTGGGCCTCGGCCGCCTGCGCCAAAGTGCAGGCCATCGCCGCGAGGGAAATTCTCAAGCCGCTCATACCGCCTATCCTGTGTCGTAAAACCTCGGCGAGCCTATTAATCGTCGCCGTCCCTCATCCACGAGCCCGGCTGCGGGGCTCAAAACCCCGTATAATGCCGAAACGGACTTTCTTATTCGGGATTTTTTCCCAAAGGGCTCAAGAAGCGCCGCCGGGGCCCGGGAGGGGCAGCGAGGCCTCCAGGGTCGCGCCTTTCGGCGCGCCGCTTTTGAACGTCAGCCGCCCGCCGAGCGCCGCGATCCGCTCGCTCATCCCGCGCAGCCCGAGACCCTGCCGCCATCCGGCCTTGAGCCCCGTCCCGTCGTCGTCGACCCGCACGCGAAGCTCGCGCCCGCCGGCCGGGCGAACGTCGATCGAGACGCGCTGCGCCTCGGCGTGCCGCAGCGCGTTGGTCAGTCCCTCTTGCGCGACTCTGTAGGCGACGAGCGCCGTCGCTTCGTCGAGCGCGCAATCGGCGACGGCGAGGGTGATCGTCGCCTGGGGATGGGTCTCGCGCCAGCCGCGCACGAGCGCGTCGAGGGCGCCGGAGAGCCCCAGCTCCTCGAGCGCCGCCGGCCGCAGCCGCGCGAGAATGCGCCGATTGACTCCCTGCAGGGCGGCGATCTGCTCGTCGAGCTTTTCGCAATCCTTTTCGACGCCCGCGCCTTGCGGCTTTCGTCGTAGCGCGCCGACGCCGGCGCGAATGGCGAAGAGAAACGGCCCCATCTCGTCGTGCAGGTCCCTCGCGATGTCGCGCCGCTCGGTCTCCTGCACGTCGATCATGCGGCGAAGCAGGTCGCGATTCTCGCCGTCGAGGCGCGCGAGCGCCTCGGCGAGCGCATTGATCCGATCGGTGATGACGGCGAATTCCGGCGAGCCGGCGCGCGGCACACGCAAGCTCCTTTCGCCTTTCTCCAGGGCCTCCAAGCCCTGCGCGAGCGCCGAGACCGGCGCGAGCGTGCGTGAGATGGCGACGAAGACCAGGGCGAATGCGGCAAGGGCGACGAGCGCGCCGCCGAGCGCAAGGCCCAGAATCTCTTCCCAGATTTCGGCGATTTCATCGCTTGGGTCGGCTGCGATCAGCACCGCGCCCGGCATGGGCGCCGGCGCCGCGATTCGCGTGATCGTCTCACGCGGCGTGGCGAGCACCGCAAACCAGCCTGGCGCGCGGCGGCTCCCGACAAGGCTTTGGGAGGGAGGCGCCGCATCGCCCTCGAGGAAGATGCGCACATGCCGCAATTTCTGCGCTTGCGCGAGGAGGCGCTTCAACTCGGCTTGCGGGTCCGGCGCCGTCGCCGCGCGCGCAAGCGCATTTTCGACGAAGTCCTCGCCGAGACGCGTCGCGGCTTCGGCCTCGGCGCGGATGCGCGCGCCCGCGTGCAGAACGAGCGTCGCGATCCCAAGCGCGAGGCCCATCGCGAGGACCGAGGCGAGCAACATCATGATGCGTGAACGCAGCGACAGATTTTCGATCATCGAGCATCTTTCGTCGAAGGCTCACTTTACGAAAGCGGCCCGAGCGGTCAATGTGCCGCCGAGTCTAGCGAATTCGGTCCCATCATCCGCAGAGGAGGAGTCTTGAGGCGCCGGGGGGAAAGGTCGCGATGCGCGTGCTGATCGTCGATGACCATCCGATCATCGTGGCGGGCTGCTCCGCGATGCTTGCGGGTGAGGGCGGCATCGAAGTCTTCGAGGCGCGCGACGCGGAGACGGGGCTTGCCGCTTATCTCGAGGCGAAGCCTGACATCGCGGTGGTCGACATCGCGCTTCCCGGCGCCTCGGGTTTCGAGCTCACGCGGCGCATCCTTCGTCTCGACGGCGAGGCGAGGATCGTCATCTTCAGCATGAACGACGATCCCATATTCGCGGCGCGCGCGATCGAGGCCGGGGCGAAGGGCTATGTCACGAAGAACGGCGATCCTTTCCTGCTGCTGCGGGCTTTGCAAGAGGTCGCCCGCGGCCGTATTTTCCTCACGCCGCCGATGGCCGGCCGGCGCGCGGATGAAGCGACGCCGCTCGACAATCCGCTTTCCCGGCTTTCCGGGCGGGAGATGGAAATTCTGCGCTTCTTGGGAAAAGGGCTTTCGCTCGCCGAGATCGCGCACGAAACCGGGCTGTCCTATAAGACCATCGCCAACGCCACTGCGCTGATGAAGCGCAAGCTCAACGCCCGCACGCCGATGGATCTCGTTCGCATCGCCTTCGAGCAGAAGCTTTCCTAGGATCCTCTGCGCGAAATCTCCTGGAGTCGTTTCTTCTTGTCCCTGGCTGCAACCGAGAATCTTCCGCTCGAAGGCCGCACGATCGCGCTCGTGCATCCCGCCTGGCATAGTTGCGGCACCTATCGCGTCGTGCTGGGCCAGGTCGCGGCCTATCGCGCGCTCGGCGCCGAAGTCTCTCCGATCGCGGTCTCGAGCGACCCGGGCTTTCGCCCGCAAAGAGACTGGATCTGGCGCGGCTTCAGGCGCGCGACGCCGGAGCTCGACGCGGGCGAGCGGCATTTCGCCGGCGCGCCTTTTCGCGCCGTGCTCGACCCGCACTTCCTCAAGACCGTGCTCTGGCCTTACATCCACGGGGATCAGGCCGTGATCCGAACGGGGATGGCCGAGCGCGCGACGTTGTCGCCGGAGCTTCGCGCGACAAATTTCGATCTCGTCCATTGCAATCATTTCTTCCTGATGCCCGTCGCCGAGCGTCTGGCGCGGCGACGCGCGAAAATTCTCCTCGACAGCCATGATCTGCAGGCGCGCCAATTCGCGCTGATGAACGAGCGGATGCCCTGGCTGAAACCTCATGTGAGCTTCGAGGCGATGCTCGCCGAGGAGCTTGCGCAAATGCGCAAGGCCGATCTGCTCATCCATCTCAACGCCGAGGAGGCGGAGGAATTTCGCGCGCTCCTGCCCAAGAACGAGCATGCGCTGCTCTATCCGGCCGTGCCCGCGGCGCCGACGGGGCCGGGCGGCGAGGACATCGTCATCGTCTCGAGCAACAACTCCGCCAATGTCGAGAGCGCGATCTGGTTTCTGCGCGAGGTCGCGCCGGCGTTGATGGGTTTGCCGATCAAGATCGCCGGCAGCGTCGACGCGGGCGTGAAGGCGCGCGCGCCCGATCTCTATGCGCGCTACAAGGAATGGTTTCTGGGCCGCGTGGATGACCCCGGCGAGATTTATGCGTGCGCAAAGCTCGTTCTGCTGCCGACGATCGACGGCCATGGACTCTCGATCAAGACGGTCGAAGCCATGGCGAGCGGCCTGCCGCTCGTCGCGACCAAGCTCGCATTGCGCGGCATGAGCGAGGAGGCGCTGCGGATAGAGGGCGTTACGATCGCGCAAGCGCCGCAGGATTTTGCCGATGCGGTGAAGCGCGCCGCGTTGTCGCCCGCGCGCTCGCCGCAGGAGCGTGAGAGAAGCGCGACGCGCGCCTATTACGACACGCAATTTTCGGCGAAGGCTTACGAGAAGAACTTGCTCACGCTGATTGAACCGCTGCTGCCGGCGGCGTAGCCCCCTCCCTGTCCCTCCCCCGCAAGCGGGAGAGGAGACCCTAACGATCGAGATTGCGCGAGCGGCTAATGAAGCGCCGAGTTTGCTCCCTCTCCCGCGAAGCGGGGGAGGGCTGGGGAGGGGGCCTTAGTCGCCCTCATGCCTCCCAGAAATCCAGCGCCGGAAAGCCCTCGCCGGTGAGCAGCGCATAAGTCTCGTAAAGCGGCAGGCCGACGACGGCGGAATAAGATCCGACGACGGTCGCGACAAAAATTCCGGCGCGGCCCTGGATCGCATAGCCGCCCGCCTTGCCGCGCCATTCGTCGGTCGCAAGATAAGCGGCGATCTCGGCGCTGCTTAAGCGCTTGAAGCGGATGCGCGCTTCGGCGAGGCGGCGGCGCTCGGCGCCGCGCGGCGTGATCAGGCTCACCGCCGTATAAACGCGGTGCTGGCGCCCCGAGAGAAAATGCAGGCAGTCCTCCGCCTCCTCGCGGGTCTCGCATTTCGGCAGCACGCGCCGGCCGACCGCGACGACCGTGTCGGCGGCGATGAGATAGGCGCCGATCAGCTCGGGCTGCTTGTTCTTGATCTTGTTCGCGGCTTCCGCCTTGCGGGTCGCCAGCCGCTGCGCGAGAAAGCGCGGAGCCTCGCCGCGCTGCGGCGTTTCGTCGATCTCGGCGGGAAGAAGCGCGTCGACGTCAAACCCCGCCTGCTGCATGAGCGCGAGGCGCCGGGGCGAGGCGGAGGCGAGCACGAGCCGGGGGCGGGCGGGGAGGGGTTGAGGTGTCACGATCTTTGCGCTCCGCCGCTCGTTCTTTTACCGGAAGCGATAGGTGATGCGGCCCTTGGTGAGGTCGTAAGGTGTCATCTCGACCAAAACCTTGTCGCCCTCGAGCACGCGAATCCGGTTCTTGCGCATCTTTCCGGCGGTATGCGCGATGATCTCGTGATCGTTCTCGAGCTTCACGCGAAACATCGCGCTCGGCAGCAGCTCGGTCACGATTCCCGGAAATTCCAATAGTTCTTCTTTAGCCATGAGGTCCCTTGCAGGAGGCGGGCCGTGGGGGCCGCCCCGTTTCGGCGCGGACCCTAATCGAGAACGAGGGATTTGTGAACCGGTACAACCACGGGGTGATCCGTGGCGGGAGCAACATTTCGCTGGGCCAGGGAAAACGTCCTTCCGAACCGCGCTTGACAGGAGTGAGGGGGCGCCTATGGTCCTTCCTCTTCGTCGTGGGTCGCGGAAGACGGTTCGAAGCCGGCACGGTCGCGCCACTGTGATCGCCCGATCGGGCGAGAGTCAGACCCCGCTCACGGCGAGCCGCCTTCTCGATGGACGCGAGATCCTAGGAGTTTTTCGCATGACTGCCCCCACGCTCGGCGCCGCCCGCCCCGCCGCCATTCCCTTCGCCGAGATCCTGCCCTGGGCGATCTTCGGCGGCCTCCTCTTCGCCGTGGGCTTCTATTTTGTCGGCGTGGAGCAGGGCGCTGCGGCCTTCTTCAACGGCGCCTATGTGCACGAGCTCGTCCATGACGGCCGGCATCTGCTGGGCTTTCCCTGCCACTGACGGGGCCCTTCACAGGAAGTGAAGGTGGAAGGCACCCTCCCTCAGCGCTCCCGCGTTTCACGGGAGAGGGAGAAGACTCGGCGCTTCATCAGCCGCTCCCGCAGTCATGATCGTTAGGGTCCCCTCTCCCGCGAAGCGGGGGAGGGTCAGGGAGGGGGCGCTCAATGATGGGAAGGCTGCTCCTCGCCGGCATGCTGGCGGGGCTCGTCGCGGGCCTGATCTCCTTCGGCTTCTTCAGGCTGGCGGGCGAGCCTTCCGTCGAGCGCGCCATCGCCTTCGAGCAGGCGATGGAAAAGGCCAAAGACAGGGCCGGCGCGGCCGAGCCCGAGCTCGTCAGCCGCGGCGTGCAATCCGGCTTCGGTCTCTTGACCGGCGTCGCGGTCTATGGCGCGGCGCTCGGCGGCCTCTTCGCAATTGCCTTCGCGCTGGCCTATCGCCGTATGGGCGATTTCAGCCCGCGCGCGACCGCGGCGCTGATCGCGTCGGCGGGCTTCGTCAGCGTGCATCTGATCCCAGCGCTGAAATATCCCGCAGCGCCGCCGGCCGTCGGGGCGGCGGAGACGATCGGCTCGCGCACGAGCCTCTATTTCGCCTTCCTGTTCATCTCGCTCGCCGCGATGATCGCCGCGGGCGCGCTGCGGCTTCGGCTCGCGGCGCCGCTCGGCGGATTGAGAGCGGCGCTCGTCGCGGGCGCCGCCTATATCCTTGTCACGGCCGGCGTCGCCCTGGCGCTGCCTCAGGTCAACGAGACGCCGCAGGGTTTTCCCGCCGACGTGCTCTGGCAATTTCGCGCGGCCTCGCTCGCCGGCCAGGCGCTCATGTGGGCTGCGCTCGGGCTGGCGTTCGGGGAAGCGGCCGAAAGGCTGTTCGCGCGCGAAACAAATCCGTTTCGCGCGAAATCTCGCTAGCGAAATCGACGCGCCGTGACGACGCGCCTCGATCTGCTCTGCTCGGCCTCGATCGTCGGCCTTCGCGCCGAGGCCTTCCCGGCCGACGAGCCGCTTGATCTCAAGGGCCGAGCGGCGCTGGCCCGACTGTCTGGCGGGTTTGCGCGTTACGACCGGATTTTGTGTAGCCCCGCCGTCTCCGCGCGTGAGACCGCCGAGGCGCTGGAGCTTGCGGCGAGCCCGGAGCCGGCGCTGCGCGACTGCGACTTCGGCCGCTGGGCGGGGCGCCCGCTCGCGGAGATCGAAGCCTTGGAGCCGGAGGCGCTTGGTCTTTGGCTCAGCGATCCGGAAGCCGCGCCTCACGGCGGCGAGTCCTTCGGAGAGGTCGCGAAACGCGTCGGCCGGTGGATGGACGCGGTCGCGGAATATTCCGGCGCCATACTCGCGATCACGCACGCCGCCGTGCTGCGCGCCGCGATCGTCCATGCGCTCGGCGCGCCGGCGCTTTCGCTTTTGCATATCGACGTTTCGCCGCTTTGCCGCGTTCGACTATCGGGCGGCAAGAAAAGCTGGCGGTTCCGCGGGCTCATTCCAGCGAAGGACGCGCGATGACGGACGTCGCGGCTCAGAACTGCCAGTGCAGGCGGCCGCCAGAATATTTGCCGGGCCGCGCGCCCCGTCATAGGCGGGATCCATGATGGCCTGATAATCTAGGCCTAGCTTGATGTTCGGCGTCAGGGCGTAGTTGTAGTAGGTCTCGACGATCTTCTCCAATCGATAGACGGGCAGCGCCCCGTCGCCGATGAGAATGCCCAAGCCCCCCGCGGCGAAATAGGCCTCGTGCGAGTTGGCGAGCCCGTTAACGATCATCGCGAAGCCCACCGTATCGTCCGGCCGGCCCCATTGCCTTCCCGAAATCGAGACGCCCGCCTGGACCGTGCGGTCGATGTCGGCGAAATCCCAAGGCTCAACGCCCCCGTCCGCATAGCCCGCGCGCGCGAAAACCCCCACGGTTTCCGAGATCTGCTGCTCGAGATTGAGGCTCACGCCCGGCCGGTTGCGGAACTTGCGGTCGAGAGCCAGCGCGAGGCTCGGATCGATGCCCGTTCCGGCGGCGATGTTCACCGCGTCCTGGAAGCTGCCGGCGCGGCCGCGGCTCAGATAGCCGGTCAGTTTCAGCTTCCCGGGCTGGCCGAAGAGCTCGTGCCGTTCCTCGAGCTCGCCGACGACCTGGAACTGGCTCAGATTGGGGTCGAGACCGTAGGCCGTTCCGTTCAGCGCGCCGCCGGCGGGAACCGCCGATAGGTCGAAAATGCCGGCGCGCGCGGTCAAGCGGCCCTGATACCATTCGGCCGCCGCGCCATAGGTGTAGCCCCAGGCGTCGCCGGCGTAATCGAAGGCGCCGGCGTTGATCAAAGCCCAGTTGAAGAAATCCGTCTTGGGATTATTGGCGTATTTGTTCGTGTCGAAGATGTCGACGATGCCGAATTTGCCGGCCGTGAGGACCAGCCGGTCTTCGGTTACCTCGTTTGTGAATTGATTGAGGTCGGCCTCGATCTTTTGCTTGTCGCCGCCGAGGTCGATCACCTGTCGCAGGAAAGCCCGCTGCATGCGCGCATAGGGAAAAGCGTAGCCGAGCTTGTAGGACTCCCCGCTCGGAAAGCTTCACAGGGTCCGCAGCCTCGCGCCAACGTCATGAATCTGTGATCCTTTGCGGAGATCCAGTCGCTAGAGCGATTCGCGCGTCCATTTGCGACGGGAGGCCTCGGTGACGAAGCAAAAGCTCGGGGTCTGCTATTACCCCGAACATTGGCCCGAGGAATGTTGGGCCGAGGACGCGCGGCGAATGCGCGAGATCGGTCTCTCCCTCGTCCGAATCGGCGAGTTCGCCTGGTCGCGGCTCGAACCCCAGGACGGAGCTTACGATTTCGGCTGGCTCATGCGTGCGATCGACGTTCTGCATGCGGCGGGACTTTCCGTCGTGCTGGGCACGCCGACCGCGACGCCGCCGAAGTGGCTCATCGACAAAATGCCGGACATGCTCGCGCTCGATGCGCAGGGCCGGCCGCGCCAGTTCGGCTCGCGGCGGCATTATAGCTTCAGCCACGAGCCCTATGCGCGCGAATGCGAGCGCATCGTCACGGCGCTCGCCGACGCCTTCGGCCTTCACCCCGGCGTCGTCGCCTGGCAGACCGACAATGAATATGGCTGCCATGATACGGTCGAGAGCTATTCGTCCGCCGCGCGCGAGGCCTTCCGCAACTGGCTCCAGCGCAAATATGGCGGCATCGCCGCGCTCAACCGCGCCTGGGGGAACGTCTTCTGGTCGATGGAGCTCAAAAACTTCGATCAGATCGAGCTTCCCCATCTGACCGTCACGGAGGCCAATCCCGCTTGCCTTCTCGACTTCCAGCGCTTCTCCTCCGATCAGCTCAGAGCCTTCAACCGCCGTCAGGTCGAGATCATCCGCCGTTATTCCCCAGGTCGGGACATTCTCCACAATTTCATGGGCGCGTTCACCGCTTTCGATCATTTCGCGCTCGGACGCGATCTCGACGTCGCCGCCTGGGACAGTTATCCGCTGGGCTTTCTCGAGCGGTCCAATCGCGAGGAGGCCTTCAGGCGCCGCTACATGCGGGTGGGCGACCCGGATTTCCAGGCCTTCCACCACGATCTCTATCGCGCCTGCGGGCAGGGCCGCTTCTGGATCATGGAGCAGCAGCCGGGCGCGGTGAATTGGGCGCCCTGGAATCCGCTGCCGGCCAAAGGCGCCATTCGTCTATGGACTTTTGAGGCCTTCGCGGCCGGCGCCGAGGTCGTGAGCTATTTTCGCTGGCGTCAGGCGCCTTTTGCGCAGGAGCAGATGCACGAAGGCCTGCTGCTTCCCAATAGCGAGCCGAACGAGGCTTATCATGTCGCCGAGGCAGTCGCGCGCGAGCTGGAGGCGATCGACGCCAAGGTCGAGACCGAGCGCGCCGATGTCGCGCTCGTTTTCGATTATGAGAGCGCCTTCGCCTGGAGGATCGAGCCGCAGGGCTGCGACTTCTCTTATTTCGACCTGATCCTGGATTTTTACGCCGGGTTGCGGAGGCTCGGTCTCAATATCGACGTCGTGCCGCCGACGCCGGAAGCTCTGGCGCGCCGCAAGCTCATCGTCGCGCCGGCTTTGTTTGCGTCGAGCGCGGCGCTCACGGAGGCGTTGGCGGAGAGCGGCGCTGTCGTGCTGCTCGGTCCCCGCAGCGGCTCCAAGACTGAGGATTTCCAAATTCCGCCTGCGCTGCCGCCGGGCGCCTTTCGTTCGCTCCTCGACGTCGCCGTCCATCGCGTCGAATCGCTGCGCCCTGGCGCGTCGGTTGCTGTCGGGGGCGTCGAGGAAGCTGCATTCCTCCGCTGGCGTGAGATCGTCGCGGCGGGCGGGCAGGCGGAGGTGCTGCTTGCTTGCGATGATGGCGCTCCAGCGCTCACGCGGCGCGATCGCTTTCATTATTTCGCGGGCCTCCCCAATGACCCTTTGCGCGCCGCGGTGCTTCGCCGTCTCGCGGCCGACGCAGGCCTCGCCATTCTCGATTTGCCTGAGCATATTCGTCTGCGCGACAATGGTCCGATGCGTTATGTCTTCAATTATGGCGAGAGCGACTTCGATCTTTCGGCGATCCTGGGCGAGGCGCCGCTGCTCTTAGGCGAACGGCGGCTGCCGCCATGCGGCGTCGCTCTCTTCCGCCGGCCCCGCTGAATGGGGGCAGGGGCGATGAGTCTCATCGACGATCTCCGCTCGCGCTTCGTCGAGCGCTTCGGCGCGAGGCCGCAGATTTATCGCGCGCCGGGACGGGTCAATCTGATCGGCGAGCACACGGATTACAATGACGGCTTCGTCCTCCCCGCGGCGATCGATCTGGCGACCTACGCGGCGATCGCGCCGCGCGACGATCGGCGCCTCGTCATTCATTCTCTCGCCTTCGATGAAAGCGTCGAATTCGCTCTCGACGGCGCGTCTCCTGCGCCTCGACGTCACTGGAGTGATTATGTCGTGGGCGTCGTTCAAGGCTTGAGGCGCGAGGGCTTTGCGCTGAGCGGCGCGAATGTGATGCTCGCCTCCGAGCTCCCGATGGGCGCGGGCCTCTCGACCTCGGCGGCGCTCGAGGTCGTCGCGGGCTTCGCGCTGTGCGATCTGTGCGGCCTGTCGCTCCATCGCGAGGCCCTGGCGCTCCTTTGCCAGCGCGCCGAAAACGAATTCGTCGGCATGCGCTGCGGCGTGATGGATCAGCTCATCAGCTGCTGCGGCGTTGCCGATCATGCGCTGCTGATCGACTGCCGCACGCTGGCGATGCGGGCCGCGCCGCTCGACGCGAAGGCGCGGCTCGTCATCTGCAACACGATGGTCAGCCATGAGCTGGCGGCAAGCGAATACAATAAGCGGCGCGAGGAGTGCGAGCGGGCGGTTGCGCTCCTGTCTCAAAAGCTCGAGGGCGTGTCCGCCTTGCGGGACGTGTCGCCGGAGCAGCTTGCGCTTTATGGCGCGGCCCTGCCGGACGCAATCCTGCGCCGCGCGCGTCATGTGGTGACGGAGGACGCGCGCACGCTTGCTGCGGCGGCGGCGCTCGAAGCGGGCGATCTCGCTCTTTTCGGCAGGCTCATGAACGCCTCGCATGCGAGCCTGCGCGACGATTACGAGGTGAGCTGCGCCGAGGCCGATCTCATGGTCGACCTCGCCCAGAACATCGAAGGCGTCTTCGGCGCGCGCATGACCGGCGGCGGCTTCGGCGGCTCGACGGTGAATCTGGTCGAGGCGGGCGCGACGGAGCGTTTTATGATCTCGATCACTGAAGCCTATCGCGACGCGACGGGACTGGCGCCGCAAATCTTTTGCGCGACGCCGTCCGCGGGCGTCGGACGAGTCCCTACGTCATGAGTGACTTCCTGCAAAGCGCGCCACATCGGCGCTTCAATCCCTTGACCGGCGCCTGGGTGCTCGTCTCGCCGCATCGCACGCAGCGTCCTTGGAGCGGGCAGGTGGAAAGCGCGCCCACGCAGTCCGAGCCGGCGCATCAGCCGGGTTGCTATCTCTGCCCGGGGGAACTGCGCGCCAATGGCGAGCGCAACCCCGATTACGAGACCGTCTATGTTTTCGACAATGACTTCCCGGCGCTGCTTCCTGAAGGCGGCGGTAAGGTCGTGCAGGAAGACGATCTGCTCGTCGCGCGTCCGGAAACCGGTCTTTGCCGCGTGCTGTGCTTCTCGCCGCGCCACGATCTGACCCTGTCGCGGATGGAGACGCGCGACATCGCAAAAGTCGTCGAGGCCTGGCGACGCGAATATATCGCGATCGGCGCTCGGGAAGACGTGCGCTACGTGCAGATTTTCGAAAATCGCGGCGCGATGATGGGCGCGAGCAATCCGCACCCGCATTGTCAGATCTGGGGGAGCGCGAGCCTTCCCGACGAGCCGCTCAAGGAGGACCGCGCGCAGGCCGAGTATCTCGCGCGCCAGGGGTCCTGCCTCTTCTGCGATTATCTCGCGCGTGAGAGCGCCGCCCAGGAGCGAATCATATGCGAGAACGACGACTTCCTGGTCGTCGTTCCCTTCTGGGCGGTGTGGCCCTTCGAGACGATGATTGTCTCGAGGCGCCACTTCGGCGGTCTCGACGAAATGACGAATGCGGAGGTCGGGGCGCTGGCGGAGGTCTTGAAGCGGCTGACGACGCGTTACGACAATCTCTTCGACGCGCCTTTTCCCTATACGATGGGGCTTCATCCTCAGCCCACGGATAACGGCGCCTATCCGCATTGGCATTTTCATGCGCATTTCTATCCGCCGCTCTTGCGCTCGGCGACGATCCGCAAATTCATGGTCGGCTATGAAATGCTCGCGACCGCGCAGCGCGACATCACGCCAGAGCACGCCGCCGCAAGGTTGCGGGCGAGCGCGGAGCGGTTTGCCATCTGACAGCGCTCATCACGCAAGCTCAGTCCATTGCGGGAGCACGCCAAAAACGCTCGCGACCAATATGGCGCGGCAATTGCATTAACATTGTGAGGAGTCGACAAGGCGACAAGGCGGATCGAAAGCCGAAATGGCTGTCTAGACCGCAGTGGCCTCGATATCGCTGGAATCGTCTCGACGACGGGCTCCGAGACGCCTTGGCGTCCACGACACGACAAATAGCCTAACTCGTTCAACGCCCAAACGTGGATGAGCCGTAGCGTCGCCTATCGACGAAGCAGCTCCGCAAAATGCGATCTCGCGCACTTATCCCACGAACGGAATGGTTCGAGGGATCAGAAGCCGCGCGGGATGAATGTGCTGGAGCGAATCCTGATCGCAAAAGCTTGTCAGCTTTTGCGTCAATTCGCCTTGGCGCCGCAAATCCGCTCATCGAACCAACAGCGATCAACCGCGATATTCTCGAATCTTTCGAGAGTGGGCGGAACTGTGAGAATTGATTATGACCTCAATAGAATCTACCGCCTTCCGACGCCTCGAAGCCGAAGGTCGGCTCATGAAGTCCGCCCACAAAGCGCCGTCGAAGGCCTCTGGCCGTTTCGGTTTTCGCGGCGAAATCGCAATCACCCTCGACCCGCTTTCAAACCTGGAGGCCGCCTTCGCCGCCGCGGAAGCAGGCGACGCCGCGCTCTCATTTCTTGCCGGGTCGCTGACGAGCTACAAGCAACTCCCAGCTCTCGTCGAAGCCGTCGGCGCAAATCTTAAGCCTGATGGCAAGTATTTTATTTACGTGGGCGACCTGGAGCGCGCTTCTCGTTATCTGATAAGCTTCAATGGTGTGCCTTTTTATGTGCTGCCGATCGACGATACTTCAGTATATAATGAGCTTATAGATTTTTTGTATCTCGATAAAACAAAGCTAAAAAAGTTTGATACAGAGCAAAAGCTCGACGCCATCGTGGATGCCGCCATAAAATACGATAAGGTCTACGAAGCGATCAGTTACGAGGAAGGCTTGGGCCGGCTCTGAGCTTGCGACCTCTTGATGCGGCGCTCGCGCGCTTGTCCATCGAACGGAATTCGTTCGAGGGGTAAGAAATCGTCCCAGATCAAAAAACCTGGAGCGATTTATCGCAGAAGTCTGTCGGTTTTCGCGTAATTCGCTCTGGGCCGGCGATGCGCCCTGCGTAGCCGGAGCGCCGCGCTTACTCGCGCATCTCATACAGCGCCGTCGCGGCGCGCAGGAAGCGCGCGGGGTCGACCGCTTCGCCGTCAGCGCGCACTTCGTAATGGGGATGCGCGCCGGTCGAGCGGCCGGTCGAGCCGACGCGACCCAGAACCGCGCCGGGCGCGACGCTCTGGCCCGGCGTGACCTCGATCTGCGCGAGATGTCCGTAGCGCGTCGAGAAGCCGGAGCCATGGTCCACCTCGATCATATTGCCGTACCCGCCCGAAGGCCCGGCGGCGACGACCGTGCCGCCCGCGGCGGCGCGCACCGGCTCGCCGTAGTCGTCGAGGAGATCCACGCCGCTATGTAGCGCCGGCCGGCCAAGGAAGGGATCGGCGCGATAGCCGAAACCCGACGACAGCCGCAGCTCGCCGTTCAGGGGCTGGCGCAGCGGCAGGCTTGGCAGCGCGCGGCGCAGTCCATCGAGCGCGCCCACGGCCGATTGCGCGGCGGCGAGCTCGCGCTGGAAAGCCGTCGCCCCGGCGCTTGGCTCATCTACGGCGATAGAGAGTCCGCCCAGCGCCGCCGCCTTGGGCCCGCTCGCCTGTGCAGCAATGCGATCGGCGGAAAGGCCGGCGATGTCGAAAACGCGTCTGAGCCGCTTCGCCGCAGCGATCGCCGGCCGCGCTACGACCGCTAGACGCGAGGACTGATCGCGCTCGGTCTCGTCGAGCGAAGCCGCGAGACTCTCGAGCCGCGCCTCGATGGGCAGGCCCGGGTCGGCGGCATAGGCGAGCGCGACCGAAGGCTGAGAGGGCGCGGCGGGCAAGCGCGTAGCGTGATCCGCGCCCTTCGCGCCTTGGGCGCCGCCGGCCGCCTCCTCGCCAAGGCGCAGGTCCCACTCTTCAGGCTGGGGTTTTGCGGGGGCGGGCGGCGCGGAGGGCGACGCCTTGACCTGCGCGCCCAGACCCTCCCGCGTCCCCTCGCGCGCAAGACGCTCGGCGAGCTCGGCGACGGCGGCGGCGCGAGTCTCGAGCATCGTCTCGCGCAGGACGAGCTTCTGCATCCGGTCCTCGACGCTGTCCTGATCAAGCA
Source organism: uncultured Alphaproteobacteria bacterium (assembly GCA_963829075.1). GTDB lineage: Bacteria > Pseudomonadota > Alphaproteobacteria > Rhizobiales > Beijerinckiaceae > Methylocystis. Next base: position 58,743 of record CAWHHH010000008.1, read on the forward strand.
TCTGTCGGGTCAAGGCCTGATCGAGTCGCAGGCGCGCCGCCGCGAGCTGGTCCTCATAGGCGCGTTGCATCTCGATCTGACGATCGAGCAGGCTTCTCAGGATGTCGTCGTGAAAGAGCATGTAGCCGCCGGCGCCGATCGCGCCCGTTCCGAGAAACGCGGCGACGGCACTCGCGAGGAGGAACATGCGTGTCGAAAGGAGCGTTCGATGGTCGTTCGAGCGCGGCCGTCCAGCTTCCTGGCGCGAGTGGACCCCGACGGATTGAGATGACCGGTTGCGCAAATCCTCTGCTCTCATGCGGCTTCGACGACCTGAGCTTCAACGAACTGAGACGCGAGCAGACATCATCATGGTTAATGGTTCGCCAAAGCGCGCATTGCGGAAAAGCCCACGTTTGTCCACAGATCTTCGCTCGCCGCGTCAATTCGCTACGCGGCACGCCCTTTCTGAAACGAGACGCAAGACAGCGCAGAAGTTCGCCATTATGTTCGCGCTCTCGGGGCGGAGCGCGATTATTTTTGGAGCGAGCGGCATGCGCAATGTCGGCAGAGCCTTCGGCGCCTTGTTGTTTTCACTGATTTCGGGATCGGCGCTCGCCGGCGACGACGCCCTGCGCGCGCTTGCTTCCGCCTATAACGAGTTCGGGCAGGGGATTTTCTCGAGCCTCGAGAAGAAGAAAGGCAACATCGTTTATTCGCCCTATTCGGCGGGTGTTGCTTTTTCGATGGCGATGTCTGGCTCAAGCGGCGCGACGCGCGCCGAATTTTTGAAGGCGATGGGCTTCTCGCAATCCGTGGCCGAGATCGAGAACGCGAACGGCGAGCTTGCGGCTTTGCTCGAAAGCTACGCCAGCGAGCGGCTCGATCCAAGCCTTGTCGAGACGAGCGCGAGGATGGCCTGCCTCCAAAAACCGAATGCGAAACCCGCCGATTGCGAGGCGGAGGGGCGCGTTGCGGCGAAGGCCGCAGAGCCGTTCACGGAGCTCGATGTCGCCAATCTCCTGGCCATCGCCAAAGGCCCCGTTTCGCAGAACTACAAGACCGTGATCGCGACGAAATATGGCGGCGAAGTCTTCGAGGAGGCGACGCCGCAGCGGATCAACGCCTGGGCCGCCGAGAAGACGAAGGGTCATGTGACCCATGTCGTCGATTGGCGCCCCGACGACGCTCCGGCCTTCATTCTCGCCGACGCCGTCTACTTCCATGGCCGATGGGACGACCCGTTCCCCGCCGCCAATACGAAGCCGCGCGCCTTCACGACCGCCTCGGGAGCCAAGGCCGACATTCCGACGATGCAGAAGATCGAGACGCTGCCTTATCTCGACGGCGAGGCCTTCGAGATCGCCTGGCTGCCGTATCGAACCGAAGCGCTCGGGATGATGCTCGTGCTGCCCAGGAAGGGCTCCTCGCCCGAGGCGGCGCGGGCGCGCTTCGTCGAAGAGGGGTTTGGCCAGATTCTCGGCCGCTTGACGAAGAGCGAGCCGACGCTCCTCGATTTACGGCTGCCGCGGTTCTCGACCGCGGGCGAGGCGCATCTCGTCGAGCCTGCGCGGTCGCTGGGGCTCAGGTTCCCCTTCGACCCCATGCGCGCCGAATTCAAGAATGTTTCGGAGCGGGCGGAAAAGGGCGCGCTTTCAATTGACGACGTGCTGCAGAAGACGACTCTCGACGTGACCGAGGAGGGCACGCTCGCCACCGCGGTGACGATCGTGAAAAATGGTTGCGGCTGCGGCCCGGCCGACGCCAGACAAGCCGGCGCAACCCAAGCCTTTCTATGTCGACCATTCCTTCCTCTTCTATATCGTGGATCGCAAATCCGGGGCGATGCTGTTCGAAGGCAGGATCGAGAATCCACGCTAAGCTTGCGATCGCTGGGTTTTCCTTCCGGCGCCAATTTGGCTATTACAACGGCTGCCGTTTCGCGCGCAGCCTGCGCGCGGCAGACCGCGGAGATTGAGGGATTGCAGAAATTCGACGCCGTCGTGATCGGCTCCGGCCTCGGCGGGCTGACCGCGGGCGCTCAGCTCGCGAAGGCCGGCTACGCCGTCTTGCTACTCGAGCGCAATTTCAGCCTCGGCGGCGCGGCCTCGGTCTATCGCGTCGGCTCGCTGACGATCGAGGCCTCGCTTCATCAGACCTCCGACGCGAGACATCCGCGCGACGTGAAGCATCGCATCCTCAAGGAGCTCGGCGTGCTCGACGAGCTCGAATTCCTGCCGACGGGCTCGGTGCATAAGGTGCGCGGCGGCCCTGTCGGCGAGCCCTTCGCGCTGCCGGCAGGCTTCGACGCCGCCCATGACGCCCTCGCCGAGCGCTTCCCGGACAAGCGCCACGCGATCCGCGACTTCCTCAACGATGTGGAGCGCATCCACGATTCGCTTTGGAACATTCGGGAGGCCCGCGATGGCGCCTCTGTAGCCAAATTCCAGCGCGCGTTGTGGGAGCTCGAGCCGGCGGCGCGCGACTGGAACGCGACGCTCGACGAGGTCTTCGAGCGTAGCTTTGGCGCAAACGAAGCGCTGAAATGCGCGCTCGGCGCCAATCTGCTCTACTTCGGGGACGATCCGAAGCGGATCTGGTGGGTCTATTATGCGCTGGCGCAAGGCGCGAACATCGCATCGGGCACGGCCTACATCAAAGGCGGCTCGCGGCAGCTGAGCCTCAAGCTCGCCAAGGTCATCACCAAGGCAGGCGGCGTCGTGCGCCTCGGGCGCGAGGTCTCGGCCATCCTGACGGATTCCCAGGGCGACGTTAAGGGCGTCAGGCATGTCGCGCGCAAGACTGGCGATGACGACGAGGAGGTCTCCGCCCCCATCGTGCTGGCCAATTGCGCGCCCCATGTCGCAGCCGAAATCCTGCCCGCGCCGCAAAGGGAAGCGATGGAGGCGGCTTTCGGCGAAATGCCGCTCTCCACCTCGCTCTTCTGCGCCAATTTCGGCCTTTCGGCGCGCCCTGAGACGGTCGGTATGAAGAATTATTGCGAGATCGTGCTGCCGGAAGGCATGACGCGCTTTTCGCAATACGGCGACGGCGTCGAAGCGCTCGGCTCGAATCCGGACGATGCGCTGCCGCCTTATGCGATCGCGAACTTCACCGCCGTCGACTCCGGACTTTGGGACGAACCGCCGCATCTCGTCGCGGTTCTCGGCCTTGATCGGCTCGCCAATTGGAAGGGCCTTGCGCGCGAGAAGGCGGCCGCGCGCCGCGACGCCTGGCTCGGCGCCATCGAAAAGCGTCTCGATCGCGACTGCCCTGGCTTTGCGGGCCTCGTCAGGGAGCGCGTCTTCCTCAACGCGCATTCGATGGCCGGTTATCTGAGGACGCCGGAAGGCGCCGTCTACGGTTTCGAGCCGCTGCCGCCGGAGGCGCCGATACTTGCGGGCTTTCCGCGCAGCCCGCACACGCCCGTCGGCGGCCTCTATCTCGCCTCGGCCTTCGGCGGCGAGCACGGGTTCAACGGCGCGATTCTTTCGGGCGCCGAGGCGGCGCGGCTGGCCGCGCGCGACCTCGAGTCGCGGCGTCTCGACAGCGGAGGCTCCGGCTGCTAGGCATGGCCCTGCCGGCGAGAAGAAGCCGCGCTTTCTCTCGCGCGCCTTTCGCTCGAACAATTCCGTTGGAGCGATAGGGAATCGCGTTAGGTCAACATGCTGGGGCGAAATCTGATCGTAATTTCGCAATTCGCTCTAAGCAGTTCGACGCGCGGCGGGCAGGGACGGGAGCCTGACGGGAAAAGATGAGCCACGCAACGCTCGACGGGGCGCCGATCGCCATCGAGGACGCCTATGAGCACGCCGCGCGGCTTCTCGAGGCCGCGAAGTTTCCGCTGATCGCGGGGCTCGGCGCCGACGCCGCCGGCGCGCGCGCCGCGATACTCCTGGCCGAGCGGCTGCGCGGCGCCTATGACCACCTCGCCTCGGATGCGATCCTCGCCGATCTCGACGTGATGCGCAGCTTCGCGATGTTCACGACGACGCCGAACGAAGCGCGCCTGCGCGGCGACGTCGTGCTGCTCGTCGGCCCCGGACTTCCGGCGCAATCCCCCGTTCTTTTCGAGCGGCTGGCGCTCGAAAAGGGCGTGCATTTCCAGAAGGGCGCGCCGCGCAAGATCATCTGGCTCGGGCCGAAGGCCGGCGAAGGCAAGATCGACGGCGCCGACGTCGAGACTCTCTCGGCGACGCGCGAGGCGTTGCCGCTCATCCTCGCCGCGCTGCGCGCCCGCGTCGGCGACAGGGCGGTCGCGCTCGCGCCCGCCGTCGCCAAGAAGATCGAGGCGATCGCCGAGACGCTCAAGGCCGCGCGTTTTGGCGTCGCGGTTTGGTCCGGCTCCAGCGTCGACACGCTCGTCGTCGAAGCGCTGCAGGGCCTCATTTCCGACCTCAACGCGACGACGCGCTTCACCGGCGTTCCCATCGGCGCGCGCTCGGGCGCCGCGGGCGTCACGCAGCTCAGCGGCTGGATGACGGGCTTTCCGCCGCGCACGAGCTTCGGCCGCGGCTATCCCGAGCACGATCCCTGGCGCTTCGAGGCGAAGCGCCTCGTCGAAAGCGGCGAGACCGACGCGGTGTTGTGGATCTCCGCCTATGACGGCGAGGCGCCGCCGTGGAAATCGAACGGGCCGCCGCTCGTGACGCTCGCGCCCAAGGGCGCAAAGCCCGGGCGCGGTCTTCACATCAAGATCGGCCGGCCGGGCGAGGATCATGACGCGCTCGAATTCTCGCAGGCGATCGTCGCTTTCGCTTTGACCAAGGCCAGCGCGCCGAGCGGCGCGCCGAGCGTCGCGAGCGCGATCGCCGCGATCAACGCCAGGATTTCGGAGGGCGCCTCTTGCTGACCCGCATTCACGGCGGCCATGTGATCGACCCCGCGACGGGGCGCGACGGCGTCGGCGACGTCTGGTTCGAGAACGGCCGGATCGTCGATAAGCCGGAAGGCCGCGCGCCGGACGTCACCCACGACGCAACAGGTCATTTCGTGATGGCCGGGGCGATCGACATCCACTCCCACATCGCCGGCGGCAATGTGAACACGGCGCGGCTGCTTCTGCCGGAGATGCATCGCGCGATGCGCGCGCGGCTCGCCGGCACGCCGCTCTCGACCGCCAGATGGTCGACCTATGAGACCGGCCGTCTCTACGCGCAGATGGGCTTCACGACCGTGGTCGAGCCCGCCATGGCGCCGCACGCCGCGATGCAGACGCATCTCGAGCTCGCCGACACCCCGCTGCTCGACACTGGCGCGCTGACCGTGCTCGGCAATGACGACTTCCTCCTGAACCAGCTGCGCACGGGCGAGGGCGAGACGGCGATCAACGACTACGTCGCGCGAACCGTCGATGCGACCAAGAGCCTTGGCCTGAAGTGCATCAACCCTGGCGGCGTCGAGGGCTTCAAGGAGAACATGCGCGTTTTCGGGCTCGACGACATCGTGCCCTTCTATGGCGTGACCTCGCGCCAGATCATCAAGGCGCTGCAGAAGGCGACGCAGGCGGTCGGCATTCACCACCCGCTGCATCTGCACATGAACAATCTCGGCATCGCCGGCAATATCGAGACGGCGCTCGCGACGATCGACGCCGTGCAGGGCCTGCCGCTGCATCTCGCGCATGTGCAGTTCTACGCCTATGGCAAGGAGGGCAAGAACGCCTTCTCCTCCGCCGGCGCCGCTTTCGCCGAAAAGGTCAACGCCAATAAGAACGTCAGCGTCGACGTCGGCGCGGTGATGTTCTCCGACACGGTCACCGTCTCTTCCGACGTGCTGAAGCAGTTCAACAGCATGGCGGGCGCCAACCCGAAGAAGGGCGCGATCTTCGACGGCGACGCCAATGGCGGCGGCGTCGTGCCTTACGCCTATAAGATTTCCAACTATTACAACGCCGTGCAATGGGCGGCGGGGCTGGAGCTGTTCCTGCTCATCAACGATCCGCAGCAGGTGTTCTTCACGACCGATCATCCGAACGGCGGCCCCTTCACGACCTATCCGGAACTCTTCGCGCTGCTGATGAGCGCCGATCTGCGCGCCCAATGGCTCGCGCGTATTCCGGCGGAAGTCCTGGAGGTCACGAAGCTCCCCGAGATCAAGCGCGAATATACGCTCTATGAGATCGCGCAGATGAGCCGGTCCGGCGCCGCCAAGCTCTTCGGCTTCACCGACCGCGGCAAGCTCGCGCCCGGCGCCGTCGCCGACATCGCGGTTTACAAGGATCAGAGAGACAAAGCCGGCATGTTCCGCAAGGCGGCGCTCGTCTTCAAGGACGGCGAGCTCATCGTCGAAGCGGGCGAGGTCAAGCGCTATACGCGCGGCAAGACTCTTCATACGAGCCCGAGATTCGATACGGCGATCGAGCGGCGCCTCGATCGCTATTACGACGATCTCTATGGCCTGCCGCGCACGATCTTCGACGTGCCGCAGGCGGCGCTCCCCAACGCCGACGCTTTCGCGGAGGTCGCATGTCGCAGCTGACCCGCCGGGGCGTCCGCATCGACGACAGTTTCGCCGAGGCCTTTCCGATGGCCGGCACGGGGCTGGTCATCACCGCGCCGACGCGCAAATGGGCGCTGATCGCCGCGCAAGTGGCGACAGGCTATGCGACCTCTGTCATCGCGTGCGACTGCGAGGCCGGCATCGACCGCGAGCTGTCGCCGAAAGAAACGCCGGACGGGCGTCCAGGCGTGCGCGTCCTCGCTTTCGGCTTCTCGACCAAGGCGGTCGAGAAGGCGTTGGTCAATCGCGTCGGCCAATGTCTGCTCACTTGTCCTGGCACCGCCGTCTTCTCGGCGATGGACGGCGACGTGAAGATCAAGGTCGGCGACTCGATGCGCCAGTTCGGCGACCGCTGGCAGATCTCCAAGGTCATCGACGGTAAGCGCTTCTGGCGCGTGCCAGTGATGGACGGCGAGTTCCTCGTCGAAGGCATGGTTGGAGTCGTCAAGAAATGCGTCGGCGGCGGCAATCTGCTCGTGATGGGCGAGGATTGGGACAAGACGATGCGCGCGACCGAGGCCGGCGTCGCGGCGATCGCCAAAGTCGCGGACACGATCGCGCCCTTTCCCGGCGGCATCGTGCGCTCGGGCTCGAAGGTCGGCTCGAAATACAAGGGCATGAGCGCCTCGACGAACGACGCCTACTGCCCGACTCTGCGCGGCGTGACGAAGAGCGCGCTCGATCCCGACATCGGCTGCGTGCTCGAGATCGTCATCGACGGGCTCTCCAATGACTCGGTGGCGCAAGCGATGCGCGCCGCGATCAAGGCCATCGTCGCGCTCGGCCCCAAGAACGGCGCCAAGCGCATCGGCGCCGGCAATTACGGCGGCAAGCTCGGACCGTTCCACTATCATCTGAAGGACCTTCTGCCGTGAAGCCGCTGGTTCTCACCCTCCGAGCCGCGCCCACTCAAAGGCTCGACCTTTCGAAGCTCACACCCGATCGTCTGCTCGGCAAGAGCGTGAAAGAGATCGAGGCGATCGACGTCGCGACGACGAAAGCCGCGGCCAAGGTCGGCGATTTCTTCAAGCTCCGCGCCGGCGATCCGCATGAGCTGCGTTTCGAGGGTGGCTCGGACCGTTTCGACTTTCTCGGCGCGAGGCTGCTATCGGGCTATTCGATCCATGTCGAAGGCGACGTGGGCATGGGCCTCGGGCGCCAAGCGCAGGGCGGGGCGATCACGGTCTCGGGCGACGCCGGCGCTTATGTCGCGAGCGGCATGACTGCGGGGCGCATCGAGATCGACGGCGACGCCGGCGATTTCCTTTGCGCGCCCTTCGCCGGAGAGCTCGCCGGCATGGCCGGCGGACGCGTGATCGTGCGCGGCTCGGCAGGCGATCGCGCCGGCGATCGGCTGCGACGCGGCATCGTCGTGATCGAAGGCGACGCCGGCGAGGATCTGGGCTCGCGCGCCATCGCCGGGACGATCGTGCTGCTTGGCCATGCGCCGGGGCGGCTGGGCTATCTCAACAAGCGCGCCTCTCTCGTCTTGGCGCAGCGCCGCGATTTTGGTCCGACCTATGTCGACTGTGGCGCGCATCATCTTTCCTTCGCCAAGCTCTTCGCCAGGGCGCTCAATGAGGACAGTCGCCGCGCCACGCGCCTCCTGTCGCAGCGGCTGCAGCGTTATGCCGGCGACACGGCGGTCTATGGCAAGGGCGAGATTCTGACGCCCGCGTGAGGATGCGGCGGCGGAGCTTCGCGAACGACGCTCCGTCCGTCCGGCTTCGGCGCGCTGGGCTTTAGTCCTTGTCGAGGTCCGCGTCGATGAGCCAGCAAAGTCCCGCGCGGCAAGAGGTCGCTTCCGACGCGCCGGCGAGCGAGGCCGCAACGCATCCCGCGCAGGGAGGTCTCGCAGGTCTCACGGTCGGCGCGCTCGGGATTGTCTTTGGCGACATCGGCACCTCGCCGCTCTACGCGATCGATCAGATCTTCCAGGGACCTGCCGCCGTCGCGCCGACGCCAGACAACGCCCTGGGCGCCATTTCTCTCGCCATCTGGACGATCACCCTCGTCGTCGCGGTCAAATATGCGCTGCTGGTGCTGCGCGCTGAAAACGATGGCGAAGGCGGGGTCTTCGCGCTCTATGGCTTGCTTTACAAATATCGCAATCACGGCGCGCGGATTTTGCTCTGGGCGCTGATGCTGGGTGCGGGCCTTTTGTTTGGCGACGGGATGATCACGCCCGCGATCAGTGTGTTGTCCGCGGTGGAGGGGCTCGAAGTGGCGACGCCGGCCTTCCAGCCTTACGTCGCGCCTCTCACCATTGCGATTCTAACCGCGCTCTTTGCGATCCAGTTCAAGGGGGCGTCCGGCGTCGGCCGCCTTTTCGGTCCGCTGGTCATCGTGTGGTTCGCCGTCATCGCGGCCTTCGGTCTTGGCGAAATTCTTCGAACGCCGGCGATCCTGGCGGCGTTCAATCCCATCCACGGCCTGGGATTTCTCGAGCGCTCGGGTCCGCGCGAAGCCATGCTGATCTTGGGCGCGCTGATGCTGGTCATCACCGGCGGCGAAGCCATGTACGCCGACCTCGGACATTTCGGCGCCAAGCCCATCCGCGTCGCCTGGTTCGCCGTGGTCTTTCCTGCTCTTCTTCTCAACTATCTCGGCCAGGGCGCGCATCTCTTGAGCGGCGCGCCGATCGTCGGCGGCAAGCTGTTCTTCAGCCTCGTCCCGGCGCCGTTGCTCCTGCCAACGGTGCTGCTTGCGACGCTCGCCACCGTGATCGCCTCGCAGGCCTTGATCTCCGGGGCCTTTTCCTTGACCTGGCAGGCTATCGGCATCGGGCTCGCGCCGCGCATCGAGGTGCAGCACACGCATCACGCGCATGTGGGCCAGATCTACATTCCCGCCGCCAATTGGGGACTCTACGCCGGCTGCGTCGCGCTCGTCATCGCCTTCGGCTCGTCGACGGCGATCGCCGCGGCCTACGGCCTCGCGGTCGCGGGCGTGATGCTCATCACCTCGGTCGCGATGATTATGGTCGCGCGCCGCTATTGGCGATGGAGCCGTCTCCAGACCGCGCTCGTCTGGGGTCCGCTGACCTTCGTCAACGCCGCCTTTCTCATCGCCAGCTCGATGAAATTCCTTGAAGGCGGCTTCGTGCCGCTCACGGTCGGACTCGCGGTCTTCTTGGCTATGGCGACTTGGCGCTGGGGGCGTAAGGCGACCTTTGCGGCCTATGCGGCGCGCTCCAGGCTCACCATGGGCGACGTCGTCGATCTCCACCGCTCATGCGGGAGCTTCGTCGAGCGCAACGCCCTCGTCATGGCGCCGGCGGCGGTGCGCCGTTCCACCGACCGGGCGCCTGCGCTCGTGGGCCTCCTCTGGGATCGCTACGGCGTTTTTCCGCGCAACCTCGTCATCGTCGAGGTGGTCCATCCCAAGGTTCCCTATATCCATGACAACCGTTATCACGTGACGGTTTTCGACCGCGACAGGAACCGTGGCTGCGTGATCGGTGTCGAGCTGCGCTTCGGCTTCATGGAGGAGCCGAACGTCGAGCGCTATCTGGCCGACTTGGCGCGCCACCACGAGATCGATCTGCCCGCGGACCCGCACAACTGGGTCGTGCATGTCGCGCATGAGAATCTGCTGCCGGCGAAGGACATGAACTTTTTCAAAATGCTGCGTTTTCGGCTGTTTCTATTCCTGCGGCTGATCTCCCGCCCGGCCTATTACGGCTATGGCCTCGGCGACGAGGTGCAGCTCTCCGTCGAAATCCTGCCGGTCAGGGTGCGGTAGCGGGGCGGTTCAGCGCGCGCGCTCTTTGCTCTTATAATTACACCTTCCTGCCGATCGCCATGAACTTCTCCGCGCGCAGCGTCGCGAGCTGGTCGCGGGAGAGATTGGTGAGCGTCGCGAGCTCGTTGCGGAGCGCGTCGCCCACGGCTCCGATCGTCGTCTGAGGGTCGCGATGCGCGCCGCCCGAGGGCTCCGGCACGATCGCGTCGATGATGCCGAACTTCAGCAAATCCTGCGCGGTGATCTTCATGCTCGTCGCGGCTTCCTGCGCCTTGCCAGAGTCGCGCCACAGGATCGAGGCGGAGGCTTCGGGCGAGGCGACCGTGTAGACCGCGTGCTCGAGCATCAGCACCTTGTTCGAGGCGGCGATCGCGATGGCGCCGCCGGAGCCTCCTTCGCCGAGAATGACCGCGACATTCGGCACGCCGAGCGAAAGCGACATGTCGGTCGAGCGGGCGATCGCCTCGGCCTGGCCGCGTTCCTCGGCGTCGACGCCTGGAAAGGCGCCGGCCGTATCGACGAGAGAGATGACGGGCAAGCCGAATCGGTCGGCGAGCTCCATCAGCCGCACGGCCTTGCGATAGCCCTCCGGCCGCGCCATGCCGAAGTTGTGCTTCAATCGGCTCTGCGTGTCCGAGCCCTTCTCCTGGCCAATCACGCAGATCGCCTCGCCGCGAAAGCGCCCGAAGCCGCCGACGATCGCGTCGTCCTCCCCGAAGGCGCGGTCGCCGGCCAGCGGGGTGAAATCGGCGATGAGCTGGCGCACGTAATCGGAGAAATGCGGCCGCTCGGAATGGCGGGCGACCTGGATCTTCTGCCAGGGCGTCAGCGCCGCATAGAGATCGCTGAGCGCCTTGGCCGCCTTGGCCTCGAGCTTGGAGAGCTCCTCGGCGATGGAGACCGCGTCGCCTTGGCTCGCGAGCTGCTTGAGCTCCTCGACCTTGGTTTCGAGATCGGCGACGGGTTTTTCGAAGTCGAGATAGGAGCGCATCGGGCCTTGGAGATTGGACGTTCGGCGGCTAGCAGGAGCGCGCGGAAACTGGCGGCGGCGGGCTTGGAAGTCAAGACGAGCCCGCGCCGCAGCCGCTCTCGCGCCGCGTGATTCGCGATCCGTTCTCCTTTATATTCGAAAGGAGATTCGCCGGCCCCGCAAGGGAGCCCCGAGCCTGACCCTCAAAAAGAGCGTGGCCTGCCGCGCCTCAGGATGCCCCCATTGTCAAGAGCCGCCCCGTCGCTCTCCCAGCAGGCGCAAGCCTTCGTTCAGGGCGCGCGCTATCTTTCCGCGCTCAACCCCGAGCAGCGCGCGGGCGTCGAGACGCTCGACGGCCCCGTTCTGGTGCTCGCGGGCGCCGGCACCGGCAAGACGCGCGTGCTCACGACCCGCATCGCGCATATCTTGGCGACAGGCCGCGCCCGGGCCTATGAGATTCTCGCCGTCACCTTCACCAATAAGGCGGCGCGCGAGATGCGCGAGCGCGTCGAGGCGCTCGTCGGCGAAGGCGTCGAAGCGATGCAATGGCTCGGCACCTTTCACGCGATCAGCGCCAAGATTCTGCGCCGGCACGCCGAGCTCGTGGGGCTCAAGCCCAATTTCACGATCCTCGATACGGACGATCAGATCAGGCTCTTGAAGCAAGCGCTCAAGGCCGAGGACGTCGACGACAAGCGCTGGCCGGCGCGCGCGCTGGCGCATCTCATCGACGCCTGGAAGAACCGCGGCCTTTCGCCTGCGCAAGTTCCCGCGGGAGAGGCGGCGAGCTTCGCCAATGGCAAAGGCGGCGCCCTCTATGCGCTCTATCAGGAGCGGTTGAAAATCCTGAACGCGGTCGACTTCGGCGATCTGCTGCTCGAGAGCCTGCGGCTCTTTCGCGAGAACCCCGACGTGCTCGCCGATTTTCACCGGCGCTTCAAATATATTCTCGTCGACGAGTATCAGGACACGAACACGGCGCAATATCTGTGGCTGCGACTCATCGCGCAGGGGCGGCGCAATCTCTGCTGCGTCGGCGACGACGATCAGAGCGTCTATGGCTGGCGCGGCGCCGAGGTCGAGAACATTCTCCGCTTCGAGCAGGATTTTCCCGGCGCGAAGATCGTGCGGCTGGAGCGGAACTACCGCTCCACGGGACATATTCTTGCCGCCGCCTCGCATCTCATCGCCCATAACGAAGGCCGTCTCGGCAAGACGCTCTTCACGGACGGCGCGCTCGGCGACAAGCCGACGGTGACCGGTGTGTGGGACAGCGAGGAGGAGGCGCGTGCGGTCGGCGAGGAGATCGAGCAGTTGCAAAGGCGCGGCCACGCGCTGGAGGAGATTGCGATCCTGGTGCGCGCCTCTTTTCAGATGCGCGAGTTCGAGGAGCGCTTCATCACGCTGGGGCTCCCCTATCGCGTGATCGGCGGCCCGCGCTTCTACGAACGCGCGGAAATTCGCGACGCGCTCGCCTATCTGCGCTGCGTTTCCTCTCCCGCCGACGATCTCGCTTTCGAGCGCATCGTCAACACGCCCAAGCGCGGGCTTGGCGACGCGACGCTGCAATTGTTGCACGAATATGCGCGGCGCGAGAGCGTGCCGCTGACGCATGCGGCCCGCGTCTTGACCGAGAGCGAGGAGATCAGACCGAAGCCGCGCGGGGCGCTGCGGGGCCTCATCAACGACATCGAGCGCTGGCGCGCGCAGATCGAGACGAAGCCGCATCACGAGCTCGCCGAGATCGTGCTGGAAGAGTCGGGCTACACCGACATGTGGCGCGAGGAGAAGACGCCCGACGCCGCGGGGCGTTTGGAGAATTTGAAGGAGCTCGTCCGCGCGATGGAGGAGTTTCCTGACTTGGCCGCCTTTCTCGAGCATGTCTCGCTCGTCATGGAGGCGGACGAGGCGGCGGGCTCGGAACGCGTCTCGATCATGACGCTGCATGGCGCGAAGGGGCTCGAATTCGAGACGGTCTTTTTGCCGGGCTGGGAAGAGGGACTCTTTCCGCACCAGCGCTCGCTCGACGACAACGGCCGCGCGGGGCTGGAAGAAGAGCGCCGCCTCGCTTACGTCGGCCTCACGCGCGCCAAACGCCGCGCCAAGATTTTCTTCGCGACGAACCGGCGCATTCACGGGCTATGGCAGGCGACGATGCCCTCTCGCTTCATTGACGAGCTGCCGGCGGAAAATGTCGAGGTCGTCGAATCGGCCTCGGCCTCGCAATATGGCGCCTATGGCGTCTCGCGCTTCGCCGGTCTCGACCGCTATTCCTCGAGCTATGAGACGCCCGGCTGGCGGCGCGCCAAGGAAGCGAGATCGCAGCCGCAGGGCAGACGCGCGGCGCCGCCGGTCATCGAAGGCCGTGTCCTGTCGAAGTCGACGACGGCGGCGCCTTTCGAAAAGGGCCAGCGCGTGATGCATCTGAAATTCGGCCCCGGCACGGTGCAAGAGGTCGACGGCGACAAGCTCTCGGTCGAATTCGATCACGCGGGAACGAAGATGGTGAAGGCGGCGTTCTTGGAGCGGGGGTGAGAAGGGGACGAGGCGTGGGGGAAGGAGGAAGGGATGGAGAGAAGACAGGGCAGACGCTCATAAATGACGCAATTCGTTTCCTGACGCGCTAATTCTACTTATCTAACCGTCGTTGTTTCACCAAATCGCGCGAGGAGTCGTCGTCGAACGCCTAAACGCGATCGCGGCTAGAGGCGAAGCCTCAGAGCGCGCGGCTCGGCGAGATCGGGCACGCTGAAAAATGAGCCTCCATCGCGCGCATTCTAGTGTCTGCCAATGACCCGCGGCCTCAATCACACCCGCAATGGCCGCTTTGAGAGGCTCGAAAGTCGTCGACAGCGATTGACATTGTCAGAAAAATAAATCATAAAGCTGACATTGGAGGAGCGATGAGCGACGGCCCTCACAGAAGCCTGCCGATGCGCAAGGCTTGGAAAGACTTAGCGAAGTGCGCCGACCAGCGCACCTACGAGCCCGAGCAGGTGCGCGAGGCGGCGCTGCACGCGCTGTCGAGCGACTGGAAGAAGGAAGTGCCTGCCGCGCTGATTGTCGCGCTAAAAAAAGTGTTCCTGCGACACGAGAACTCTTTGGGATTCCAGAAAATTCTTATCGAGCAACTGGAAGCCGCAAGACGACTCGCGGCGGGGCGAGTTTTGGGAGTGAATATCATTGATTGGTGCATTGAACTCGTTCATGGCGGTCGCACGGACCTGAACACGCTCTACGATGCGGTTCGTTCCTCTATCCAAGACCGCGCTTTTGCGGGGGCTCGGCAAGTCGAAGAACATTATTTGCGTGAAGCAACTCTGAAACGCGCCGTCGGGGTAAAGGCCAGAATCGAAGAAGCCATATCGGGACTTTCAGAAAAGATGTTGGGGGAGGACCTGCTCGATTCCCAGCACTCGACGGGACGCACGGTCAAAAAGCGGAAGGACATTGACGACGGAGTGCCTCTGCAGTGAACGCCACCGCTGAATTGCTCGAACTGAATGACCTGTCGGTTGACGTGATCGAACCAGGCGCTCGCGCTCGAGTAGGGGCTGTTGCGTGCGAACTCGGTCGGCACGTCAGGTTCAACACGGAACTCCTTGAATCCTTCTCGTCTACGAATTGGCAGGCGCTCGTCTACGACGCGCTCGTCGTCGCCGCCGCTGTCGAGTTTTGCGACCGAAGACTGCCCCGCAGCACGATGAACTGGGGACGGTGCTTCGACGTCCGTATCCCCGTCCACGATGTCGAACGCTGGTCGGGTCTGCGGGTAAAGCGCGCGCTGATCGACGCTCTCGAACTGTTGACCGGGGACAAGTGGGAAATCGAATTTTGGCCACGCCGCACGCCGGCAACGTCGCCAGCGCAAGGCCGGATCGAATTTCCATATGACGCCGAAGCTGTCATCGCCTACAGCGAAGGCATGGACTCGTGCGCGGTTGCGGGACTTGAAGGCAAGTGTATTGGAAGCCGCCTGGTGCGCGTCAGAATTGGCAATAAGAAACCCGACATTTCGAAGAACCAGCGCGCCAATACCCCGTTTGCGGCCGTGCCATATTCCGTCCGGACCGACGTGAAAGCCAAAGAGACGAGCGCGAGAAGCCGGGGATTCAAGTTTGCGCTGGTGTCCGCAATCGGGGCCTATCTCATCAACGCGCCCGCCGTCATCGTTCCGGAAAGCGGCCAAGGGGCCCTGGCCCCGGCAATCCTTCCGGTCGGGCAGGCGTACGCCGACTACCGGAACCATCCAGTGTTCACGGCGAAGATGGAAAGGTTTCTCGAAGCGCTGTTCGGACGGAAAGTACAATATCACTTCCCGCGTCTGTGGTCGACGAAAGGCGAAACGCTGCGAGCCTTCATCGAAACCTGCGGACCCGAAGCTGCAAGCTGGGAACGAACCCGGTCATGCTGGCAGCAATCACGACATATCTCCGTCGCCGCGGCTCGACCCCAATGCGGAATTTGCGCGGCATGCATGCTGCGCCGCGTGAGTGTTCACGCCGCTGGACTGAAGGAAGGCGACAACATCTACCTTTGGAACAATCTCGACGCAGCCACCTTCGAAGATGGCGCGGAGAAAGAGTTTAGCCGCGTCACCAGTGCTCTGCGCGAATACGCGCTCGCGGGCGTGCTCCATCTTGAACATTTTGCCGCGCTGCAGCAATCTGCTCAATACACGCTGGTCAAGCGCCGCGCGCTGGGCGAACTCGCTCGATCACTGAATGAGCCTGTGGAAACGATAGGCGATCGGTTTTCTCGTCTGCTGCGGCAACATGCCCTGGAGTGGTCGGCGTTCAAGGAGGGACTAAGCGAAACGTCGTTCGTGAGGAACTGGGTTAACGCTGTATCATGACTAACAGAGCCGACGAACTGAGCCCGATTGTGCTGGGTGAGCGGCTGAAGGTCGCAAGAGAAACCGCGAACCTCAAGCAGGAGACGGGTGCCAAGGCGGCCGGCATCGCACGAACGACGCTCATCGCTATCGAAAAAGGGCAACGTGCGGTCCGCGTGGAGGAATTGCAGGCTCTCGCGCGTAGCTACGGCGTATCCGTGAATTCTCTGCTTCGCCGCGAATCCGTGCACGTGGATTTGGTTCCGCGCTTCAGGTCGCTCCCCGACGCCGGAGAAGAAGGAACCGACGAAGCGGCACGGATGCTGAACGACTTGGTCCGCGCCGAAGTCGAGCTGGAAAACATTTTGGGGGTCGAAAGACCGCGGAATTACCCGCCCGAAAGAACCATCCTGAGAGGTGACGTGCGCGCTCAAGCGGAGCAGGATGCCCGTGACTTGCGACACTGGTTGGGCCTTGGCGAAGGGCCCGTACAGGACCTTTTCGCGCTAATGGATTTGCAGCTTGGCATTCGTGTTTATAGCCGCAAGCTCGACGCGAAAGTGTCCGGGCTTTTTGCCTATGATGACGCCGTCGGGGCATGCATCCTGATCAATGCGAGTCATCGACGGGATCGTCGAAACCAAAGCGGAGGCCACGAACTCGGACATTTCACGGCGACGCGCCGGCTGCCGGAAATTTACAGAGACGAGAAATACGAAAACTCACGCGAAGAGCGCTATGCCAATGCGTTTGGCCGAGCCTTCCTGACGCCGGCGCGAGCGGTCATGCAGAAGTTCAAGGAGCTGACGGCGGGATCAAGCCATCTTACCCGTCGCCATATCATCCTGCTGGCGCACTTCTTCTGCATCTCGCGACAAGCCATTGTGCTGCGGCTTGAAGAGCTCGAGTTGACCAAGAAAGGCACCTGGGACTGGTTCAAAGACAACGCGGGAATAACCGACGAACAAGTCAGGCAGGTCATCGGGCCGGCCGCTTTCGAGGCGGTAGGCGAAGAGAAGCCGCTATCCTCGCGCCTCTATCTGATGGCGATCGAGGCATACAGGAAAAGCTTGATTAGCGAAGGCCAAATGTCCGAGATGCTGAAACTCGGACGCGTACAAGTCCGCGAATTGCTTGACGAGGCGGCTGCTGAGGAGGAAGAGGTGGATGACCTTTTCAAGCTGCCTCACTAACGAGGATCGCCAGTTCGTTCTGGACTCCAGTGTTGTTATCAATCTGCTGGCAACTGGCTATGCTGCGAATATCCTCCGGGCGCTGGCCGTGCCCATCGTGGTTACAGATTACGTCGTCGGCGAGATCGAAAGTGGAAGTCCGAATGGAGGGCCGGAGAGCCGCCTTTTAAACGAGCTTATCGCGAATCAGGTAGTGCGCATGGCTCAGCTCGAAGAGCCGGCCTTGCAATTATTTTTTGGGCTCGCGTCGGGGTCCGTTTCCGAATCGCTCGGCGACGGCGAGGCGGCGACGCTTGCCTTCGCGTACGGTTCGGATAGCTCAGCGATTATCGACGAGAAGAAAGCCACAAGAGTTGCTGGCGAACGATTCGACACGCTGCGACTGGCGACAACGATCGATCTGTTGGCTCACCCCAATGTGCGGTCTGCGTTAGGACATACTGCGTTGGCCGACGCTACTTTGCAGGCCCTTCGATTGGCCCGGATGCAGGTTCGTGAACACCAATTTGATTGGGTCGCTGGGCTCATAGGTCTCGAAAATGTTTCCTCGTGTACGAGTTTGCGACGGCTTGCGCGTCAGAGAAGCGCTAGCTCCGAAGCTGAGTTCGTACCATAATGAACTTTCGAAATCCCCCGTAGGGACGACGACAAAGCGGCCGCGCCGCATCATGCCGGGGGCCACTCGTTGACTTCGGCGATGAAGCGCATCAGCTCGTCGCCGGCGCGATCGGAATTCGCGATCGCCCGAGCTTGGCGACGGCGCCTTTCCGCAAAGTCTGGCGCCCGGCTGTCCGGCGCCCAGATTTGCAAGGGCCGCGATCCGGCAGCGCGCATCCTCTGGCGATAGCTCGTCATGCGCTCCGGCGGCGGCTTGGGCGCCTTGGGCTGGCGTGGCATGGTGGCCTATTCTGCATAACATGTTCTAGTACTCAGACACCGAGAAAAGATTCACGGCCGGCTAGCGCAAGTGCTGAGCGAGGGCGGTCAGATTTGACGGCTTATTGGCTATGAGAAGCTAGGTATGCTCGTTTTCGTAGTTCTCGCTTAAATCACTCAGCTGACGCCAGAATATAAACCATATTACGTTAAGTTAAATTTATATTGGGGCAGTTTTACAAAAAATGGCTCCACAAGCATACTCATCCTTCGCCTGTGCTGTTGATCCACGGTCGCGATTTTTCAGGGCCGGCATTGACGGTTCTTGCGTGAGCGCGAGTTCAATGAGAGTCCCTTGGCGAGAGGTGGGGCGCTCGCGGGAAAATTCTCGCGGCCCAATTCGGCGCGCAGGGATATGGGTGTGGGAGGCGATGATGACAGTCAAAAGCTTGAAAATTCTTCTGGCGGCGACTGCGCTTGGCGTTGGCGCGCTCGCTTATTCCGGTCCGGCCGGCGCTCGTGTCAGGGGCGGCTGGCGCACGCACTACGGCTGGCACTATGGTTGGTACAAGGGCTGGCATCGCGGTCCCGTCGTCGCCTCTGACGACGATGTCGCGCCGCCCCGCCGACGGGCCCGCCATCACCGCGACTGCGTCTTAGCCTCCGACTATGACGTCGCGCCCCGACACCGGGCGCGTCGCGACGACTGCGTCTTAGCCTCTGACTACGACCTGGGCCCCCGCCGGGTCCGTCACGACGACTGCGTCCTAGCCTCTGACTGCGACCTGGGGCCCCGCCGCGCCTGTCGCGACGACTGTGTCGTGGCCTCCGACTATGTCGCGCCGCCGGCCTGCGATTACGGTTGCGATGAGCCGGTCTACTATGAGGCGCCAGTCGTCTATAGCCCGACAGTCGTCTATGCCCCGCCGGTCGTCTATAGCGCGCCCGTGGTCTACACTTCGGGCTGGTATTCGCCGTGGGGCTACGGCTGGCCCTTCTGAGGCCGTTGCGGCGCTGGCGCCCAATGGGCATGGAATCCGACGCCAAGAAGCGGGCGCCGTCGAAGAGGCGGCGCCTTCAGGCCTTCTGCTCCTCGGCTCGAGCCGCCCCAAGATGAGTCCCGCCACGCCTTTCGGCGTGCGCGATCCCAGTTCGATGCGCCTCATTGCTCTTATTGAAAGTGGTTTCGGAACGCTGCATCTTTTGTCTGATCCAGTGCGCTGGTGACAACAGTAGAGCCCCCCATGGACACGCGCCCGCCCGTTCCGCCCTTCACGTTCGAAAGCGCGATTGAAAAAACGCGGCTCGCCGAGGACGCCTGGAACTCGCGCGATCCCGAGCGCGTCGTTCTGGTCTACACAGAAGACACCGAGTGGCGGAACCGCGCTGAATTTCCGAAAGGGCGCGAGGAGGTGAAGCAGTTCTTGACGCGCAAATGGGCGAAGGAGCTCGACTACCGCCTCATCAAGGAGCTCTGGGCTTTTCGCGAGAATCGGCTAGCCGTCCGGTTCGCCTATGAGTGGCATGACGATTCGGGCCATTGGTATCGCAGCTACGGCAATGAGAACTGGGAATTCACCGAGGCGGGCTTGATGCGGCGGCGCTTTGCGAGCATCAACGATCTGCCGATCAAGCCCGATGAGCGCCTCTACCACTGGCCCCTTGGGCGGCGTCCCGACAGTCATCCGGGCCTGAGCGACCTCGGGCTCTGAGTCCGAAGGGCATAAATCTGCCCCCATTGGAGCATTGCTGCGATCCATGACGCTTTCGACCATTATCACGCCGGGCGGCGCGCGATGACCGTGCGGCTGCATAAAGGCGACCTGCCGGACGGGCTCGATCTCGGGCCGGCAGTCGCGATCGACACGGAGACGCTGGGGCTCAATCCGCATCGCGACCGGCTCTGCCTCGTGCAGCTTTCGCGCGGCGACGGCGACGCCGAGCTCGTCCAGATCAGTCAGGGTCAGAAGCGCGCGCCCAATCTGGAGCGGCTGCTCGCCGACCCCAAGGCGCTGAAAATCTTCCATTTCGCGCGTTTCGACCTTGCCGTGCTCCGGGCGGCCTTCGGCGCGACCCCTCAGCCCGTCTATTGCACCAAGATCGCCTCCAAGCTCGTGCGCACCTATACGGATCGCCACGGCCTCAAGGATCTCGTGCGCGAGATGCTCGGCGTCGAAATTTCCAAGCAGCAGCAGTCCTCGGACTGGGGGGCGGAAAGGCTCTCCGAGGCGCAGCTCGCCTATGCCGCGTCGGACGTGCTCTATCTGCACGAGCTCAAGGCGCGGCTCGACGCGATGCTCGCCCGCGAAGGCCGTTCGGCGCTCGCGGCGCAATGCTTCGCGTTCCTTCCCGCGCGCGCCGAGCTCGATTTGGCTGGCTGGGCCGAGACCGACATTTTTGCGCATTCGTAGGCTACTGAGACGGGCGCGGCGGATGTCGCCGCCCGCCTCGAATTCGCCATCCCTCCGCGCTATCCCTGTCGAATCCGGGGGTTTTCCCGCAGCGAGGCGAAGTTGACCCAGGCGCAAACTCTCCCACGCGATCGAGAGCCGGCCACACCGCCGCGCCATCGTTTGGCCGCCCTCGGCGGCCCGCGCAAGAGTGAGATCCCCGTGGCGATGCGGCATTCGCAGCGCGTCGCGCGGCTGCGGCGCGGCATCGTCTGGGGCGTCGGCGGCATCGTCGCGATCTGCGCGCTCTTCCTCGCCTACCATTTCATTAGCCATCTGGCCGTCGATCTGCGCTTCGCGCATATCGGCTTTCAGGGCGCGCGCATCACGATCGAGCAGCCACGCCTCGTCGGCTATCAAAAGGATGGCCGCGCTTATGAGCTGAAGGCGCGCGTCGGCATTCAGGACATCCACAAGCCCGATATTTTCGAGCTTCAGGGGCTCGAGGCGCGGCTCGACACCGACAGAGGCCTGCCCGTTCTGCTGACCTCCGACGCGGCCGTCTATGACGGCAAGCAGGATCGCGCCGAGCTTTCGAACGGGGTTCGCATCTCCGACGAGAAGAATTACGACCTCAGGCTTGAAAGCGCCACGATGGATTTCAAGGCGAGCAAGCTGAACTCGCAGCATCCCGCCACCTTGAAGCTCGAGTGCTGCGACGTCGACGGCAAGTCCGTCGAGCTCGCCCAGGCGGAGAGCCGCGTCACCTTCACCGGCGCGGTGCATTCGGTCTTCCACGGCGAAAAGGCCGAGCCGGAAGCCGGGAGCAAATGACGCGATGAGCCTCACGCACTTGGCGGCGATCGCGGCGTCTCTCGCGGCGCTCCTTCTTTCGGGCTTGCCCGCCGCGGGCGCCCCCGCCGCGACGAAAGCGGGAGGCGGCGGCATATTGCCTGGAGCGACGGCCTCCGATCCCGTCAACGTCGACGCCGACAAGCTCGACTATTTTGATAAAGAGCAAAAGCTCATCTATTCCGGCAGCGTCATCGTCGTGAACGGACCCTCGACCCTGAAAACCTCGAGGATGACGATCTTCCTCGACAATAAGAAGGGTGCGGCCAAGGACGCCGGCGGGGCAGGGGGCGGCGCGTCCTCGAGCGACAAGGTCCGGCATGTCGATGCGGACGGGCCAGTCACGCTGGTCTCGCCCGATCAGGTCGCGACAGGCGATCATCTCACTTATGACCGCGGCGACAACAAGGTGCATCTCACGGGCAATGTGACCTGGACGCAGGGCGAGACGGTCGTGAAGGGCGAGCACCTCGTCTACGACCTGACGACGAAGGAAGCGCATGTGCTCGCGAGCGACAGCTCCGGCAGGGAAGGCGGCGCGGCGCAGGGCCAGCGCATTCACAGCATGTTCACGCCCAAAAACAAGTAACCTGGAAAGAGATTGTCGGGGGAAGCGTCGCGCCCTTGGGGAAGGGGAGGCGCGACGCTTCGTGGGGGCGAGGCTCGGGAGAAAAGCCTCGGCCCGCTATTCGGCGGCGGCTGGCGTTTTCGTGGCGTCCGCCTCTTCGCTCGCGATCAGCGCGCCGTCGGCGGAAAAAAAGTCCGCGCCGAGACGACGGCCCTTCTCGTCATAGCGCCAGGCGATGTAAGCCGCGCCGAGATCGCGCCGCTCCGTCGGCTTGCCGCAGGAGTTGTAATAGGACTCCTCGAGCTGATTGCCGCGCTTGTCGTATCGACGGGCGATGCGGGCGGCGCCCAGAGTCTTGTGCTTGATCGGGCGTCCTTCGGCGTCGAAATAGCGCTCGATCACCTCAATGGTCTTGGCGACCGTATCGACCTGAGGCGCTGGGGGCGGGGAGACTGGTTTCGGCGCGCGGGCTCTTTTTGCCGCCGTCCCCGCCGCGGCCGTCTTGGCGGGCGGAAAATGCTGGTTCATGACCGATTGACCTTTTAGGAATCCTGCAGGCTCTTGTTGCGCCTGCGCCATCAGAATGGCTGCTCTCCGCGACTCGGGTCGCGATGGATTCCGGGAAAAGATGCGAGCGTTTCTTGAAGAGAAGGCGCTTCGCAGCTGGCGCGGCCTTGGGCCGCCGTCAGAGGTCGTGAGCGGGAGGCGCGCGCGAGCCCACGGGCAGCGTGGGCCAGAGCGAGATGGCCGCCAGCGGAGGCGCGGACCAGTCGGCTGGCGTCCCGTGCGGGGCTGGCGGAAGCTTGGCGACGGTCTCGGGCGGCGCCATGCCCGCGCCGGCGCCATGGAAGACGCAACACTGATCGTGGGGCTGACCGCCTGTCGGACGGGGCGCGCCGGGAACGCCAGGCGCGCTATCATCGACGCTCTGGATACAGGCGCCGCTCGGAAAGCCGCTCGCCCGCAACGCGCCGATAGGCGAGACCAGGCCGATCGCCAAGCTTTGCAGTACGAAGAGATACGCCACGAACAGCGGGGCTGATCGTGTCCCGAAGGCGCGAGTCCCGGGCGAGGCGATGCTCATGTCCGTGATCTAAGGTTCGTCACCAGCACGGTCAAGGATCGAAGGCGCTTCAGGCCGGATCACGACCATGACCGTCAAGTTTAAATCTTAGCATGAAGCCCTTCGACTGCAAGCGCCTAAATATTGAGCAATTTACGCAAATCCACACCGATGCACCGGCGCAACTCTTGTGAGTCGCGCGGGGGCTCGCCGCCGTCATCAATCAATCGTACTAGATTCATTATAGCTTCGAGCCGGTCCATGCAGAATGGGGAAGCGCCTTTGAATGCGGTCGGCGAGCTCTGCCGCCAGTCGAAGCGGCCCAGGGTCGATAATCGTGACCTCGAAGCTGCTTGGGCTCGCTGGGCGCCTTTTTACGACCTTATCTACTCGGCGTGGCTCGCGCCCGGGCGGCGGGCCGGCGCCGTCGCCGCCTCGAGGCTGCAAGGTCCCCTTCTGGACGTGGGCGTGGGAACCGGCCTCGAGCTGCCGATGTTTGCGCCCGGCGCGCGCGTGTTTGGGGTCGATCTCTCCGAGCCGATGCTGCGCCGTGCCGTCGTTCGCGCGCGGCGCTGCGGGCTTTCCCATGTCGAGGGGCTGGCCTGCATGGACGCGACCCGGCTGGCCTTTCCGGACTCGAGCTTTGGCGGCGCGCTGCTGATGTATGTTTTGACCGTCGTGCCCGACCCGGCGGCGGTGATGGACGAAGTCGCGCGGGTGGTGAGCCCGGGCGGCGAGATCATGATCGTCAGCCGAATAAGCCCTGAAACTTCCGCCTTGGTCGGTTTGGAGCGGTGGTTCGGGCGGCAATTCGGGCCGCGGCTCGGCTGGCGCCCCTATTTCCCCTGGGCCGTCCTCGGCGATTGGCTCAACGGGCGGACGGACATGCGTCTCGTCGAACGGCGCCGCTGCGGGTCTTTGGGGCTGTTCACGCTCGTTCGCATCCAGCGGAAGCGATGATCTAAAAAGCTAAGCTTGCGCTCCTTCCAGAGGCTCAGTCGTCTGACGGCGTGGGCGCAAAGCCTCTCTCCGCGAGCAGGACGCCGTCGATCCAACGGCTCATCTCGGCAAAGACGCCGCTTGCGTCGAGTACGATATGGCCGCCCTTAGGGACGCTGATGAACGTCTTGGGCTCGTTCGCCAGCCCGAAGAGCCGCCTGCCGGAGCTGATGGGGACGATCGGATCCCTTTCTCCGTGAATCACCAGCACGGGCATGCGCACCTGGGGAATCGCCAAATCCGAGCGGAACGGATCGCGCATCAGCCATCGCACGGGCAGCAAGGGAAATCGCCTCGCCGCGATGTCCATCGCCGAGAGAAAGGGAGCGAGCAGCACCAGCGCTCTGGCTTCGCGCTTCGCCGCCAAAGCCACGGCGACGCCGCTCCCGAGCGACGTGCCGACGATGATGAGGCGGTCCGCTCCATAACGCGCGCGGGCCTCGCGATAGGCGCATTCGGCGTCCCGCAACAGGCCGGCCTGCGTTGGCCTCCCCGTCGAGCCGCTATAGCCGCGGTAGGAGACCGCCAGCACTCCAAATCCGCTCTCGACAAAGAGACGTAGGCGCGGAACGCGTTTGACCAAAGCGCCGGCGGCGCCGTGGAAATAAAGAAGGATCGGCTTGCCGGGCTCCGGCGCAAAATGCCAGGCGACCAAAAGCTCCCCGTCGGAAGACTCCAGACGCAGCTCTTCTCCGCCCGCTAAGCCTGAGAGCGCGATCGCCGTGTGGCGTCGATCGGGGAGATATTGAAGCCTGCGCTGAAAGAGGGCGACGCCGAGGACAACGAACCCATAGGCGGCTGCAAGCGCCGATGCGGCTGTCTCGATCGAGACCATTTCCGCGTTCCGGTCGAAAGGCTCGGATGAATCAAAAAATGGCGGCCGCCCGCTCCCGCGAAGAGCAGGCGGCCTAGCAGCGTTAGTGAGCCAGCCCGGGCGTGTCTTCGCCTTCCTCCGTCTCGTCGACGTCGGCCTCATCATGGAACTGCCGCAAGTCGGCCTTCTGACGGAGATGGAGCGGCGACTTGTAATAGAGCGCGATGTCGTGGAAGGGGTCCGTCAAAATCTTGGCGGCCCAGACGGCCGCGGTCATCGCGTCCTTCGTCAGGATGAGCTGAACGATGCGGAACATGAAGCCGCCGGCGCCCACGACGAACCAGATATAGCCGATGTTATGAACCAGCTCGCCCGTGCTTCTCGCCGCCTTGAGCGCGCCGAAGAGCGTGGGATCGACCAGCAGCAGCAAGGGCGAGAGGGCCCAGATCGCCATGAGAATCCGCTTGCGATGCAGATTGTAGCCGACCTTGACCTCTTCCTTGTACTCATGGGACGCGTGATTGACGGCGTCATAGCCACGCGGCTCGAAGAAGAAATGTCCGCTCTGCCGCGTGACCATGGACACGAGCCAAGCGATCAAGGCGGCAAGCGCGGGGTCCTTGAAAACGATCATGTAGCAATAAAGGAAGCTGACGGCGCTCACGAAGTGCAGCGACTGGTTGACCCGGCTCTGATGATAGTAGCGATGGTCATCCCAGCGTTGCTCTTTGAGAGTTGATAAAAACCGATCCATGCGTCGCCTCCCGGCTTCATTTATGACGGTCGGGTTTAGCTATTTAAGATTCGTGAAATGGGCGTGACGGTTTTTCGTCAGTATGTCGAACGTGTAAAACTTTTTCGCGCGTGAACGGCTCGGCTGCAGCTGCGCGTCTCTTTTTTTTGTTGTCGCGAACGCAGCTTATAATGTTCGCGCATTCGCGAACGCCGCATTCTTCGCCGCTCAGGACGGCAGGCGCATCAGCGGCTCGCCGACGCGAATGCGCGCGCCGCATTCGACCCCTGGGTGAAGAGAAAATCCCTTCGGCGCGAAGACGATGATCGTCGAGCCGTGCTCGAACCAGCCCATGAGCTCGCCTTTGCGCAAATTCGCGTCGCACGGAAAGACTTTTGGCCCCTTGTGATTGACGCCGAGCGTCACGTCGAGAAACTCGAAGCGCATGCAGGCGACGAGAACCGCCGCGACCGGCGCGAGGGTGATCGCGTGGCCCGTTGCGGCGAGCCGGGTCCGGATCACCGCGCGCTCGTTCTTGCAGAAGAGCTTTTCGACGCGCCGCAGGGCGATGGGGTTGACGTTCCATACGTCGCCCGAGACATATGTCGCTTGATCGACATGGCAGTCATGCGGCGCATGGAAGCGATGATACATGCTCGACATCAGCCGTAGAGTGGCGTAGCAGCCGTCACGGTGAGCCTCGACGAGATCCCTGTCCTGCAAAAGCTCGCCGATGTCGTAAGGCGAGCCTTTGATCTGCAACACCTCGCTTCCCTCGACGGCCCCGCAGGCGCCGACGATCGCGTCGCACGGACTGGCCAAAACGTCCGGCCTCATGTCGATTGGCCGCGCGCCGTCCCGCAACTCTCGCACGAAACAATCGTGCAGACTTTTAAACTCCTGTTTCTTCGCGTCGCTCAAATCGAGATCGGCGAAGCGTCGCCACAATCCGATGGAAGCGTCGCGCACCCAGGGCTGCTCGATCTTGCTGAACCAGCCCATGAAGACGGTGAGCGCATAGCGCGGGATGCAGTTGGTGAGCAGGAAGTTGACGTCTTCCTGCTCCACGAGATTTTTGAGCGTCATGGAGCGGTCAACTATGATGCTTAGTTAGCCGATATATGACAATCACGCTCCAGACGCTCCTTCTCATCGCCTTTGGCGGCGCGGCGCTCGCGGCCGTCTTTGTCAGGCTCAAACGCCGGCTCGAGCTTTCTCGCGCCAAGCACCGCTCGCTCGCCGGACATCCGCGCATCGCGCGGCGTCTGGCGTCCTTCCTTCCCTTCTACGAATATGACGAAACGCGCTTTTTCTGCTGCGACGGAGCGCCTCCCGAGGTCGCTGCGCAGCGGCGCGCCGGATTCATGCGTCTTGCCGAATTCTATCGCGATCGATTTTCGGCGACGAATCGTCCGAGCGCGGAGGCCGCGCAAAGCATATCCGACCTGCAATTCACGGAGCGTTATCGCGCGCCGTTTCAATTCAGCCGGTACGTCGCGCGCCATTTGCCGTCCGGCGCTTTCCTCAAGGCTTCCAGCGGCGTCACGCTGACCGACCTCGACGGAAACGTCTTCTACGACCTCGCCGCCTCCTACGGCGTCAATGTTTTCGGCAATGATTTCTACAAGGAGACGATTGCTGAGGGCGAGAAGGACGCGCGCGAGCTCGGGCCGGTGCTTGGCCCCTATCATTCCGCGATCCTCGACAATGTGCGCATGTTGAAGGAGATATCGGGTCAGGACGAGGTCTCCTTCCACATGTCCGGCACCGAAGCCGTGATGCAGGCGGTTCGCCTCGCGCGCTACCATACGCGCCGCTCCTGCCTCTTGCGCTTCTGCGGCGCCTATCACGGCTGGTGGGGCGACGTGCAGCCAGGGATAGGGAATCCGGCGCCGGCGCATGAGACTTTTACCTTAAGCGAAATGTCGCCTCAGACGCTGCATGTCCTGCGCACGCGCCGCGACATCGCCTGCGTTCTCGTCAATCCCCTGCAGGCGCTCGCGCCCAATGCGCCGGCGCCGGCCGACTCCTCGCTCGTCGACAGCTCGCGCCGGGCGCATTTCGACAAACCCGCCTATACGCGGTGGCTCAACGAGCTGCGCGCGATCTGCTCGGAGCGGGGCATCGTGTTGATCTTCGACGAGGTGCTCGTTGGCTTCCGCTTGGCGCGCGGCGGCGCGCAGGAATATTTCGGGGTCAAGGCCGATCTGGTCACCTACGGCAAGACGCTCGGCGGCGGTTTTCCGGTGGGCGTGCTCTGTGGCCGCAAAGATCTGATGAGGCGCTTTCGCGAGGATCGCCCGGGGGACATTTGTTTCGCCCGCGGCACCTTCAATTCCCATCCTTACGTGATCTGCGCGATGCGGCGCTTCCTGCAACAACTCGAGACGCCCCTCTGCAGCGACCTCTATCGCGATCTCGATCGCGTTTGGGACGAGCGCGCGCGGCGGCTCAACGCGCGCTTCGAGATCGAGAAGCTGCCCGTGCGGGTCGCCAACATGTCGACCATCATGATGATCTGCTACACGGAGCCCTCGCGCTATAATTGGATGCTGCAATATTACATGCGCGCCGAGGGGCTCGCCTTGCCCTGGACCGGGACGGGACGCCTGATCTTCAGCCTCAATTACACGGAGACGGATTTTGCGGCCGTGGCAGAGCGGTTCGTCACGGCGGCGAAGGCCATGCGCGACGACGGCTGGTGGCGCGCCCCGGGCGGGCTGACGAACAAGGCTATTCGCCGCGGCGTTCTCAAGGAAATGATCGGCTATCGTCTTTTCGGAGACCGCGCGGCTGGCGCCTCCTGACGGGAGGGAAACCCCCGAAGCGCCGGCCTCTTATCCCTGAACCACGGCGGAGCCCGTGATCTTGGTCGCGACGCGGCGGCAATCCTGGTTGGCGACCTTGTTCATATGTTCGATGAACTGGCGGGCGCTGTTCTCCCATGAGTAGCCCAGCGCGAAGTCGCGACAGGCGCTGCGGGGGACGTCCAGCGCCGCGAGGCACGCCGCCCGCAAATCCTCGTTCAGCGCGCCGATGGGATTGGCTCCGACAACATCCAGTGGGCCGGTGACGGGATAGGCGGCGATCGGCAGACCGCAAGCCAGCGCTTCGAGCTGCACGATGCCGAAAGTGTCGGTCTTGCTGGGAAACACGAAGACGTCCGCCGCCGCAAGATAGCCGGCGAGCGTCTCGTGCTCGAGCTCGCCAAGGAACACGGTCTCGGGGTAGCGCTGCTTCAATTCCTCGAGCTGCGGACCGCCGCCGATGACGAGCTTCGTTCCCGGCAGGTCGAGCGACAGAAAGGCGTCGAGGTTCTTCTCTACCGCTACCCGCCCGACCGTGACGAACAGCGGACGCGGCAAGTCGAGCGCGATGGCGCGGTCCGGCCGAAACACGTCTGTGTCGACGCCCCGCGTCCACATCCCGAGATTTGCGAAATTGCGGGCGCGCAGCTCGTTGTAGAGGGAAGGGGTCGACACCATCGTGACGGAAGCCGCGGCGTGGAACCAGCGCAGCACCCCATAGGACCAGCTCACTGGGATGGGGTAGCGCGCGGCGATATATTCCGGAAAGCGCGTCGTGTAGCTCGTCGTGAACGGGCGTCGGCGCCGGACGCAATAGGCGCGGGTCATGTGACCGATCGGTCCTTCGGTCGCGATGTGAATGGCGTCGGGCTTCGCAGCCTCGATGCGCCTCGCAATGCCGGTGGGGGACGGCAGAGCGAGGCGAAGCTGCGGATAGGACGGCATCGGCAGCGACCAAAAGCCATCCGGCGAAAGAAAATCGATTTCGACGCCAAGCCCACGCGCGCTGCGCGCGAGCGCCGAGAGCGTGCGCACAACGCCATTGATCTGCGGGCGCCAAGCGTCCGTCGCCACCAAAATCCGCATAACCGTCGAGCGCTCCCCGTCGCGGCAGCCAAGCTGCGGCCATAGTCAGATGACTGAGATAATCGCCACATAATTTCTCCATTATGTGACGACGCAGCCGCTTTGCGCTGCAAACCCCCAACTGGCGCGGGCCCCTGGCCTCACGGAAGCCCGATCGCCGGGTGGGAAGATCGCTATTTTTGACGATGCTCAAGGCGCGGCGTCAAGGTCTCGGGAGATGGCCGCCGCGCCGCCCGGCGGAGAGGCCCAAGCCTCTCGCCTCGCTCTCCCAAGATGCTGTTGCAGATTTGCAACACTTCAGGAATTTTTTACTCCAACTCCCTCGCAATGTTTACAATAATCCACTTTCGTGGTCCGCTTCATCTGGGATGGAAGCCGCGTTGCTCCTCGAGCGACGGCGCGCCGGGATTCTGATTATCGATAAAATGGGTATGCGACGTCTGTATCTTCCAAAATAGGCTTTCGAGCCTCGCGCGCCCCTCACGAAAAAGGAGAACCGAGATGTTGCGTAAGCTCTCTGCAATCATCGCCGCGCTTCTGGCCCCCGCGCTTGCGGCGGCGCCGGCGCAGGCGGGGTCCTTCTCCGGGATCTATGCCTTCGGCGATAGCCTTTCGGATGTCGGCAACGTCTTCGCTGCGACAGGCGGCGCTAGGCCTGCTCCCCCCTATGTGAACGGCCAGTTCTCGAATGGCCCGGTTTGGGTCCAGGACCTGTCGAAGATCGCGACCCTGGGCGTTCTCGCGCCGTCGATCCTCGGCGGCAACGATTACGCCTGGGGTGGCGCCATCACGGGGGCAAATGGCCCATCCCTGGCGCCACCGGATGTCAATACGCAGGTTGGGCAATTTTTGGCCGCGCATGGTAATTCTGCGCCGTCGAACGGGCTCTACACGGTTTGGATCGGCGCCAACGACTTGTTCAGCGGGGTGACCCCGATGGCCGCCGCGCAGTCGGAGGCGAACGCGATAAAAGCCTTGGTCCACGCGGGCGCCAAGACGTTGATCGTTCCTCTAGTGCCCGACCTGGGCCAGACCCCCGCAGGCTCGGGAGTCGCGGGGGCGAGCTCGCTGGCGTCCACATATAACGCTCTGCTGGAATCCGACTTGACCGGCGTGGCCGGAGTGCATTTCCTCGACACTTTCCAACTGATCGACCAAGCCGTGGCAAATCCCGGAGCGTTCGGGCTCACGGACGTTACGGACGCCTGCTATACTGGAACCTACTTTGGCTATGCCGGCGTCCCCAGCGGCACAGTTTGCGCTACGCCGAACGCGTACCTGTTCTGGGATCAACTGCACCCGACGGCCGCCGTCGACGCAATTATTGCCGCCGACGCCTGGGCCCTCGTTCCGTCGCCGCGGCCGGGCGCGGGCCTCTTCTCATTCGGCCTGCTGCTGCTCGTCGGCCTGAAAAGCAAGCGGGCCTGATCGGAAGGCCCCGGAACTCCTGGGGTGCTCGACGAGAACGTGACGCGCCGACTGCGTGTCGCCTGCAGCGGCGCGCAGCCGTGCTGTCTCGATTTTTGGCGCCTCGCTGGCTTGCCCTGCACAAGGTCAGCTCTAGGTCCTCACTTACCTCTCTGCGGCAAGAGGCGTGAGCACGAGGAGGGAATGATGATCTCCACCAAAGAACACGTCACGATGGCGTCCGTGGGCGGATTTGCCGGAGCGGTGTTGGGGGGAGCGATCGGCGGCGCGCTATTTGGGCTGCCGGGGTTCCTCACGGCCGCACTGCTTGGCGGGATCGGCGGCACAATTTTCGGCTCTTTCATGTAGGAAGAGCCGCCAAGAGCTGCATAAGAACAAAAGCCCGCGTTCGGCGGGCTTTTGCAGTTCAGGCCGCACCAAATCGACGCGGCCATGTCGCCTGCAAATCTAGCGGCGGCGGTGATGAGCCCGAAAGAGCGCCCACTCACCGACACGTTGACCGTTCGGCAGCACACACCATCCTTGCTCGCCCTCGGTTTCGCGCGTGATCTCGCTTCGCCCGCCCAAGGCGAGACAATATTTCGTCGCTGGGTTTGGCAGCGCGACTGCGGCGGTTGACGCCGTCGCCAAATAAATGAGAAGCGCTGAGACCGCGATCTTTTTAAGCCTGAAGGTCAATTTTCACTCCTCGCGGCGATCAATGCGCTGGCGCCGACAACCGAGTGCATTTCGTCCAAGGATTTATTGGGACAACTGCGCTTTTCTCCCTGGACGCGGCCACTCGGCCCCGTTCACCCCGCCGGCGGCGCCTCGGGCGATTTCGGAATTTTGCGTCTTCGTCGCGGCTTGTCGAGGCTCTTCCATTCGTTGGGCTTGAGGTCGATCGTGCGCGGGCCGCGGCGGCCCTCGCCGCGCAGGCGTTTCGCCAGCCCCGCGCGGATCGACGGCGCCTTCAGCGCGAGCCCCACGAGATCGGAGGCGAAGCCCGGCAGGATCAAAAGCGTCGTGGCGAGCGCATGCAGGCCCGTCTCCACCATATCGGGCTTTGGCTCGCCTTGCTTCTCCGCGCGCGCGAAACCCGAGCGGCGGCGCAGATAGTCGAAGAGCTTCTTGATGTCGAAGAGGCCGATCAGCGTCGTCGCAAGGGCGAGCGCGAGCGCTGCCGTGACGCCGAAGAGCTCGACGACGATCACAAAGGCTAACGCTTCCAAGACCAGCCAGGCCGCCAAGGCATAGGCGAAGAATTTCGACTTGTTCACGTCTGTAGAGACCCTCAGATCACGCTGCGTTTGAGCGGGAATCGCTCAAACGCAGATAACGTGATCTACTCGAAAAGTTTAGAGCGCGCTTCGCGCGAAAAACCGGTTCCCACTTTTTCGCGCCGCGCTCTAGCGCGCTTCCCGCTCGAACGGAACCGTTCGAGAGACGAGAATTCACGGCGCGTATAAAGCTAGAGCGAACTCTAACGCAAAAGTCCGTCAACTTTTGCGGATTTCGCTCTGCCGGCGACGCTTCGCCGGGTCTTCAGACGCGGCTTGATTCGTGACTTATGCGCTCTCACATGATAACCCAGTAAGGGAACTTTCGGGAGCGTCGCCGTTGAACATTGAGCAGGCCTTCGATCCGTCAATCCTCGCCTTCGCGGCGCTCGCCATCTTCGTGCTGTGGAAGTTGCATTCCGTGCTCGGCATACGCAGCGAACGCGACGCGCCAGCTTCGCCGCGCAATCGCTTCTCTCTCCCGCAAGGGGGCTTCTTCCGCGGTCGGCGGGAGGCGGCGGCGCCGGCCCCCGCGGCTCAGGACGCGGAGCGCTGGACGGGCCTCGCCGAGCCGGGAAGCAAGGCCTGGGCCGGACTGGACGCCATCGCCGCCTCCGATCCCTCATTTACGCGCGAGCGCTTCATCGAGGGCGCGCGCAAGGCCTATGAGATGGTCGTTTCGGCCTTCGCCAAGGGTGACCGCGACACGCTTCGCCGGCTGCTTTCGCCTGAGGTCTACGATAATTTCGCGCGCGAAATCGCGCGCCGCGAGGAAAACGGCGAGAGCGTCGAGACGGCGGTCGTCGCCATCGAGGACACGCGCGTCGAGGACGCGCGCTCCGAGGGCGGCGTGAACAATGTCACGCTGCGCTTCGCGGTGAAGCTCATGACGACGCGCCGCGATCGCGAAGGGCAGATCGTCGAGGGGGGAGAGCCTCCCGTTTCGGTCGTCGATCTATGGACCTTCGCCCGCGCCCTGGCCTCGAGAGACCCGAATTGGAAGCTCGTCGCGACCGAATCGCTGCACTAGCGGCGTCGCCGACCGCCCGCGCCGGATGAACAGCTCCGAACTTCCGCCGTTTCGCGGCGAAGCGGTCGGCTTCGAAGCGCTCGAAGGTTTCGAGCGCGACGAGCTGGCGCAGGCGTTCGCGGCCTTTCGCCGCTCCGCCGAGGCGATCGTCTCCAACGCGGCGCTGCTGCGGCCGGCGCGTCCGGCCTTCCTCGGGCTTGAAGAGATTTCTCGCGCGGCGCTCGGCGACCCCGAGGAGCCGGCAGCCTTTTTTCGTCGCTGGTTTCAGCCTTTTCGCTTGCAAAAGCGGGGCTTGCTGACCGGCTATTACGAGGTCGAGGTCGAGGCGCGCCGTCAAGCCGAGCCGGGCTTTGCGACCCCTGTGCTGGCGCGGCCAGGGGACCTCGTCACCTTGAACGAGACGCCGCTGATTGTGGAAGGCGGCGCGCCGCTTTTCGCCGCGCGGCGGCGTCCCGACGGCGCGCTAGAGCCCTATGCCGCGCGCCGCGAGATCGAGGAAGGCCCCTGGCAGAGCCAGTCCCCGCCGCTCGCCTACCTTGCCGACGCCGTCGAGCTGTTCCTCATCCAGGTGCAGGGAGCGGCGCGGCTCTCTTTCCCGGACGGATCAAGCGCGCCGCTGACCTATGACGGCAGGAACGGCCGCCCCTACACTTCCGTGGGCCGGCTCTTGATCGAGCGCGGCCTCGTCGAGCCCGAGCGCATGTCGCTTGCGGTCTTGAAGGAGAGGCTGCGCGCTTTGGGGGCCGGCCCGGGCGACGCGGGCCGGCGGCTCATGCAGGAAAATGAGTCCTATGTGTTTTTCCGCCTGGACAATTCCCCCGAGCGGGGCCTCGGGCCCATCGGGGGCGCGGGCCTGGCGCTTTCGCCGCTGCGCTCCATCGCCGTTGACCGCACGATCTGGTGCTACGGGCTTCCCTTCTGGATCGAGGCGCAAATCCCCTGGCGGAGCGCCGACGCCGAGAACTTCGCGCGGCTCATGATCGCGCAAGATACGGGCTCGGCGATCATTGGCGAGACGCGCGCCGATCTCTACTTTGGCTCAGGAGAGAAAGCAGGCGCGCTCGCAGGCGGAATTCGGCATGAGGCGCAATTTTTCGCGCTGTTGCCGAAGGTCGGATGAGCTATGCTCAAGCTTCGCGCGAGGGGAGCGGAATGGATCGCGGCGAAGAGGGAAGAAGAGCAACAAAGGTCAGCGCCTTGGACCTCGAGCTGTGGTCGGCGGTCACGGCCGATGTGAAGCCGTTTCGCGACCGCCCCGCCAAACCGAAACCCGCTTCGCCGCCACCGGCGCGCAGCGCCGATGTAGTGACGGCGCCGCGTCACGCGCCGTCGCCGCAAAAGCGCGCCGACCCGCCCATGACCCTCGACGAGACGACGCGGCGCAAGCTTAAGCGCGGGCGGCTCGACGTCGACGTCAAGCTCGATCTGCATGGGTTTCGCCAGCAGGACGCGCATGCGGCGCTGCATGATTTTTTGCGCCGGGCGCAGGCGCGCGGCGCTCGGCTCGCGATCGTCGTCACGGGCAAGGGCTTCGGCCGCGCGGACGGCGGCGTGCTGCGCCGCCTCGCGCCGCTGTGGCTGCAGGGGCCAGGCCTGCGCGACATTGTCGTCGGCTTCGGCGAGGCGTCGCGTCGGCACGGCGGCGAGGGCGCGCTCTACGTGCGCCTGCGCCGCGCCGATCGCGGCTCAGGCGCTGGCCGATTCTGAGGCGATCGCCACGACGGGGGCTTGGTGCTGGAAGGCCGCGGGAATCTCCGGACGGCCGTCCTGGGCCTGCCCCGTCGGCGGCGCGGGCGGCGGCCCCCATTCGAAGGCGTCGAGCCGCCCGGTCTTCGGCGAGATCGGCGCCCAGCTTCGCGAGACGACGCCGTCGGCGATCCAGGCCGGGTCGCGCGGCGCGCGCGAGCCGCGCGCGAGCCATTCGCGCACCGGCCCGCTCGGGCCGAGCTCGGCGTCCTCGATTTCCGCCATCAGCAGGCAAGTGTGCGCGGTCGGCGTCTTCCCTTCGGCAATGAGCGGCGCAAGGGCCGCGCGCGCCTTCGCGAAATTGCGCGCCGAGAGCGCGGCCTGGGCCAGCGCCTGCCGGCTTTCGGGCGCCTGCGGCGCCAGCGCGGCGAGGCGCTCGGCTCGCGCGAGCTTCTGCACATTGGTTTCGGCCGGAAAAGAATCGAAATAGGTCGCCGCGAGGTCGGGGTGGGGCGCGTTCGGCCAAGCCTTCTCGATGAGCTTCGTCGCCAGCTTCGCGTCGCTTCGCCGGATCAAGATCCGGGTCGCGACAAGCAGCGCCGGGACGAAATTCGGCCGCCGCTTCAGCGCGAGGTGGGCGAGATGCAGCGCCGCGTGGGGGTCGCGGTCCTCCTTTTGCATCGCCGCAGCGGTTTCGAGCACGGCGCGGTAGCGCTCCGCAGTGGCGGCGTCGAGGGCCCCGGCCTTGTAATTTTCCTCGAGCACCTTGCGGGCCTCGTCCCATTCGCCTGCCGCGGCGTGATGCTCGAGAAGCGCGGTCCCCGCCCAGGGAAGGGGCGCGATCTCATGCGCCTCCTTGGCGAAATGATGCGCCGCTTCAGGATCCGCGCGGCGCTGAGCCTGGATGTGCAATCCGCGCAGGCCGAGGAGCCTCGTCTCGGGATTGAGCGTCATCTGCTGGAAGGCGGCCTCGGCCTTGCCGAAATCGCCCTCGATCTGCGCCGCCTGCGATTTGAGGTAATGGACGAGCGGCTCATCCGGCAGAAGCTTTTCGGCCGCCTTGGCGGCATGCTTGGCCGCCGACGCGTCGCCGGAAGCAGCAGCGACGATGCCCTTGGTCACGGCGGCGAATCCCTTCTCGCGTCGGCGCCACTGCGAGCCCTGGCGCAACCGCCCGGGAATTTTCAACGTGCCCGAGACGAGCGCCCAGATCAGCACAATGCCGGCGCCCGCAACCAGCAGCGCCGCGGCGGCGACCGGGATGGAGGCGTCGACGTGATGGGGACCCCAGTCGATCGCGACGGAGCCCGGCTGATCGATCACCTGCTCCAGCCCATAGGACAAAGCGGCGAGCAGCAGGATGAAGAACAGGATTGACCACATGGGCGACGGTTCCTTGAGAGCTTAATTCTTGCCGGCGTCGAGATCGCCGATCGCGCCCGCGACGAGCGCCGCGGCCGCCTCCTCCGCCGCGCGCCGCGCGGCGAGCATTTCGCCGAATTCCTTGGCCTGATCGCGAGTCGCCTCGGGCAGAGCCGCGAAAGCCTGCATGGCCCCCGCGAGATCGTCACGCGCCAGCGCTTTCTCGATCTTGGGCGTGAGATCGTCCGCCGTCGGCTTCGCCGCCTCTCCCTTCGGCCGCAGGTGAACGAGCCTCTGCGCTTCATGCTTCAACTGTTCTGTCAGCGGCGTCCCTTCCGCGGGCCTGTTTTCGAAGGCGCGCAGCTTCTTGCCGACGGGCTCGAAAGCCTTGAGCAGATCCTGCGGCGTCGGCGCGCCCTTCTCGGCGAAAGGCGCGAGCTCCGCCAGCGCCTTCGGATCGGCGCCGAACCGGCGCAGCGCCGCGAGCTCGGCGGCGTAGGGCTTAGCGTGTTCGAGCGCACGCTCCACCGCTTGCGCGAGCGCGAGCAATTCGAGCGCCGGGAGCGCCTTCGCCGGCTGCGAACGGGCCCCGGCTTCGACATCGGGCGTCGCGCGCGTGCCGACCTTGGGCTGCTCGAGCCGCGCCTGCAGCTTAGCCATGGACTGCGCGAGCTCGTCCAGCCGGGCCTCGAGCGCGGCGATCACCGTTTTCGTCTCGGGGGCCATCGCCGCGGGGACTTCGGTCCGCTCGGTCGGCGCTCTGGCTTCCGCCGCGCGACGCGCCTCGGCCGCGGCGTCATTCGCCGCGCGGACCTCGGCCTCGAGGGCGTCGAGGCGTCTGAGCAGTGGCGCGAGCTGAGCGCTTTCGCTGGCGTTGGGCGGCGATGGCTTCGCCACCGCAGCCGGCGGCTCCATCGCCGGAGGCGGCGGGGGCGGCTTAGCGGGGGCGGGCGGCTCGGGCTCGGCCTCCGCTCTCTGCTCCGGCGGCTTCGGCTGAACTTCACGCGGGGCCGTCCATCCGGGCGCGGCAGCGCTTGGCGCGCTTTCAGCGGGGGGCGGCGCATCAGCCGTCGGCTTCGAGCCGACGTCGGCGGCCAGCGGGGGAGGGACCGTCTTGCGTTCTTCTTCACCGCGCGGCAGCTTTTCGGCAAGCCAAGCGCCGAGCTCTTCCTTTTCCTTCAGGATGAAATTTTTGGGGTTCTGGGCCGCCTGCTCGATCGCGTCGGCGACGGCGCCGAGGCGCTCGTCCTGGTTTCTAAACACGATAGCGGCCCCGCCCAGCGCCGTCGCCAACAGGCCGACCGCCGCAAGAAAGAGGGTGAGCCCGTGGCCGCCGCGACGTCGTCCTTTCCTCTGGGCTGGCGCAGCGCTCCCCGCCTCGGGCGCCAATCCTTCGAATTGCGCCTCTTCTTCCTCAGGCGCCGGCGGCGGCGCGTCAGATTCGTTCTCGGCCATCGTCAGTCCCTCGCCTGCGCTCTTATAGTCGACCCCGTCGCTCGGCGAAACCGCCGGCGCCTATGCGTTGCGCAGGGCTTCACGCGCCGGCCTCGCCGACGAGCGCCAGCGCGCGCCGCGCCTCGTCGAGATGCAGGCGCTCCACCATGCGGCCGTCGATCTGCACGACGCCCCTGTCCCGGTTTTGGGGCAAGTCGAAGGCGGCGAGGATCTTTTTTGCGAAATCGACCTCCGCCGGGCTCGGCGCAAAAATCTCGTTGACGGGTCCGATCTGAGCGGGATGGATCAGCATCTTGCCGTCCATGCCGAGATCGCGGCCCTGCTCAGCCTCCGCCCGAAGCCACGCTTCATCGTTGAAATCATTGTAAATTCCGTCGATGATGTCGAGTCCGTGCACCCGCGCGGCGAGCACGGCGGCGGACAGCCAGGCGAGGAGGCCCGGCCGGCCCTGAGTCAGACGGACGCGGGTCGATTTGGCGATGTCGTTTGGGCCGAGCATCAGCGTCTCGAGGCGTGGCGCGGACAGGACCGCGCCGGCAATCTTCTCCACGTCCAGAATCGCCCGCGGCGTTTCGATCATCGCCCACAGCCGGACTGACGGAGGCATCCCGGCGGCGAGGAGATCGCTCGACGCCCGCAGCACGTCCTCGCGCCCGTTGACCTTCGGAATGACGATCGCGTCCGGCGGGGCCCCGGCCAGCGCGGCGAGATCGTCCCTGTACCATTCCGAGTCATGCGTGTTGACCCTGACGAGAACCTGGCGCTCGCCGTAGCCGCCGCCCGTCAGAGCCGCGACGACCTGTTCCCGCGCGGTCGCCTTGGCGCTCTCGGCGACGCCGTCCTCAAGCTCGAACATCAGCGCGTCGGCGCTGAGGGACTTGCCCTTTTCGAGCGCGCGCGCATTGGAGCCCGGCATCGCCAGGACGCTGCGTTTCAATTTCGGGATCATTCCCTTCCCCGTTTGGTGCCGATCCCGCCTTGCCGCGGGATTCTTTATTTGATTGAAGGCCTCGACCCCAGCATAAGGGGAAGCGTGGCGGCGCGCCAAGCCCGGCGTTGCGATCGGCCAGAAACCACGGACGGATCATGACCGACGACTACAGCCCGACGGCAGGCTCGGGCCCGCTGCCCGGCCACCTCGTCCAAGGATATGAGAATTTCCTTGCCGGGCGGTTCGGTCAGGAGCATCAGCGCTACCGCACCCTTGCCGAGGAAGGTCAGCGGCCGACGACGATGGTCGTCAGCTGCTGCGATTCCCGCGTCTCGCCGGAAGTGATCTTCGACGCCAGGCCCGGCGAATTGTTCGTGCTGCGCAATGTCGCCAACCTCGTGCCGCCATACGAGCCCGACAAGCATTATCACGGCGCCTCGGCGGCGCTCGAATATGCGGTGATGGCCCTCAAGGTCCGGCACATCGTGGTGCTCGGGCACGCGCAGTGCGGCGGCGTCGCCGCCTTCGCCGATACGCTTGCCAATCCCGACGTGCCGCCGTTGTCGGAGGGCGACTTCATCGGCCGCTGGATCAAGCTTCTCGGTCCCGCCGTCGATCACGTCGGCCTGCCGCCGAGCCGCGTCGATCGCGCCTATGTCGAGCGTCTGGAGCTCGAAGGGGTCAAGCAGGGCCTGCGCAATCTGCGGACCTTCCCCTGGATCACGACGCTCGAGAAGCGGCACTATCTCCACCTGCACGGCGCCTATTTCGGCGTGATGGACGGACGCCTGCTGGCTTTCGACGAGGCTCGCAACGTTTTTTCGCCGGTCGCGCCGAATTCGCACGCCCTGGCGCTCGAGGCCGCGAGATTTTGAGCCCGACGACCGTCCCGACGATTTCCGGCCTCTCCGAGCTCGCGCCGCGCTACGACGCGATTCTCTGCGACGTCTGGGGCGTTCTGATCGACGGTCTGCGGTGCTTCCCGAGCGCCGCGGCGGCTCTGCGCGCCTTTCGCCGACAGGGCGGGCGGGTCGCGCTGATCACCAACGCCTCGCGGCCGAGCGCCGAGGTGACGCGGCAGCTCGACGGGCTAGGCGTGCCCCGAGACTGCTGGGACGCGATCGTCAGCGCGGGCGAGCTGACCCTTCGCGAGATCGTCGCGCGACGCGGCCAAAGCTGCTTCCATCTCGGCCCGCCGCACGACAAGGGCCTCTTCGAGGCGGCGGCGCGTCTCATCGGCGCGCCGCCGCGGCTCGTCAGCTTCGAGGTCGCCGAGTATGTCGTTTGCACCGGTCTTGTCGATGACAGGCGCGACGAGCCGCAGGATTACGACGATCGTTTGCGCGCCATGCTGGCCCGACGCTTGACGATGCTCTGCGCCAATCCGGACGTCGTCGTCGAGGTCGGCGACCGGCGCCTCTACTGCGCGGGCGCGCTGGCGCAGCGCTACGAGTCGATGGGAGGACGCGTGCTGACCTTCGGCAAGCCGCACAGCGCGATCTATGACGCGGCACGGGCGGCCCTCGACGCGCGCCAGCGCGCCGTGCGCGTGCTCGCCATCGGCGACGGAGCGGAGACCGACCTTGCCGGCGCCGGCCGCACCGGGCTGGACTGCCTGTTCGTGACGGAGGGCGTGCACCGCGAGGAAATCCGGGACGCCGCCGGCGTGCTCGACCCGGAGGCGCTCGAGCGGCTGTTTTTACGCGCCAATGCGCGCCCCGTGGCTATGGCGAGCGAACTTGTGTGGTAAAGAGGGTCGGCGGGCCGGGGAGCCCGCTTGGGCCCATCCGGTGCGAGCCATGTCGATCCCGTTCAAAATATACCACTTCGAAGACCTGAGCGTCGGCATGCGCGAAACCTTGATGAAGGCCGTCATGGACGATGACGTCATCGCCTTCGCCGATCTTTCCGGCGACCGCAATCCGATCCATCTCTCCGAGCATTTCGCGAGCAAGACGCGGTTTGGCGAGCGCATCGTGCACGGCCTCTACACCGCCTCGCTGATCTCCACGGTGATCGGCATGTATCTGCCCGGTCCCGGCGCGGTCTATCTCTCTCAGACGCTCAACTTCCGCGCGCCGGTCAAGATCGGCGACGTGATCAATGTGGTGGTCGAGGTGGTCGAGCTCGTCGAGAAGGGCCGCCGCGCCAAGCTCAAATGCGAATGCCTCGTGGACGGCAAGGTGGTGCTCGACGGCGAGGCTATGGTGATGGTGCCGAGCCGCGAGAAGGCGAGCCGCGCCGCCGGGGCCGCCTGAGCCTTCGTGAGCGGCCAAACACCCTTCGTCGACTGCCGCGATCCGCTCGCGCCTCCGCCGGGACTTGAAGGCTGCGTGGTTGCGCTCGGCAATTTCGACGGATTGCATCGCGGCCATCTCGGCGTGATCGAGCGGGCGAAGTCGCTCGCGACGCGGCTTCGCCGCCCTTGCGCGGTGCTGACGTTCGAGCCGCATCCGGCGGATTTCTTCGCCGGCCGCTCGGTGATCTTCCGGCTGACGCCGCCGCTCGCCAAAGCCGCTCTTTTAAAACGGCTCGGCCTCGACGGCATGATCACCCTGACCTTCGACGCGGCCTTCGCCTCTCTTCCAGCGGAGAGTTTTACGCGCGATGTGCTGAGCCGGCGGGTCGGCGTCTCCGCCGTCGTCGCGGGCTATGATTTTCGCTTCGGCAAGGGCAGGCGCGGCGACGCGGAGTTTCTTGAGAACGAAGGCGCGCGGCTCGGCTTCGCGGTGGAGATCGTCGAGCGCATCGTCAGGGACGAAGCCGGCAGCCTCGACGCCGTCTCTTCGACCGCGACGCGCGAGGCGCTGGAGCAGGGCGACGTGCGTCTCGCCAGGCGCCTGCTCGGCCGCCCCTATTTCATCGAGGGCGAAGTCGTCAGAGGCGCGCAACGCGGAAGAAATCTCGGTTTTCCGACCGCCAATATCGCTCTCGACGCGTCGAATCGCCTGCGTCACGGAGTCTACGCCGTGACGCTCGAGGCGCGCGAAACTGTTCATTGGGGCGTGGCGAGCTTCGGAAAGCGCCCGACCTTCGACGACGGGCCGCCGGTGCTCGAGGTGTTCGTCTTCGATTTCGACCGCGATCTGTATGGCGAGACGATCGAGGTCGCCTTCTACGATTTTTTGCGCGGCGAAGAGAAATTCACTTCCGTCGAGGCGCTGGTCGCCCAGATGCGCGCGGACGTGGAAGCGGCGCGCGCGACGCTGCGTCGGGAGTTTGGAAAATAAAGTGGGGAAGTTCAGGCGAATTCCGCTAAGCCTGCGTTCAGGCGAAATCGCCTGAACGCGGAGCACTTGTTCGATCCTGGAAGGAATGCGCATCCGCATGGGGTTCGAGCAGCGCGCGGTCTCCCACGATACGGATCAGCAGCGGACGCACCCGCGAACTCCCGGACGGCCTGGCGCGGGGGCAGGGCCGCCCGGCTCGAGGCCCGGACCGCCAGCCTCAGGGATGACCGCCGCGACGCGGTAGGTGCGTGGATCGACGATCACGATCTCATCCTCGACGATGACGAACTTGTAGCCCCTGAACCGCGGAGCGATCGTCACCACATCTTCCGGCAACACAGCCAGGCGCTCGCTGCGAGGAACGACCGCACCGACATTCAGCCCGAAGTCTGCGCGACCAGCGCGAGCCGAGTGCTCGCTCCTGACCCGGTCACGAATCCTGGCCTCCTGATCCGGCGACATCATCGTCGACCCCTGGGTCCGCTGGCCTTGCGTCCACTGCTGTCGCGCCGCCGGTCCGCCGGGCTGCGCGGGCGTCGCTTGTCCCTGCCGCATGGTTCCGCGCTGCTGCGCGCCTGGATTAGGGGCGCCTTGCTGCGCCAAGGGGTGGCGACCCTGCTGAAGCCGCTGCTCAGCCGCTCCGCCTTGCGGATTGGCGCCACGTTCCTCCAAGGCCCCCGTCCGAGGCACGCCTTCGGTCCTTTTCTGCTCGGCGCCCTGTTCCATCCCTTGCTGAGCGCCGCTCTCTTTCGTGCCGGGCACGGTGACGGGAGCAGTGCGTTCCGCCCTCTGCTCCTCGGTTTGCGGAGGCTGAGCGAGCCGCTCGGTCGCAGCGCCTTGCTCTTCGGCCGCAGAGCCTCTCTCTTCGGCGCCTTGCTGCGGAGACTGGGTTTCCGTCGCTGGATCTTGTCCGAGCGTTCGGGACTCGTAGTTCGCCTCGCCTTGCGGCGAAGGTGTTTCCGTCTGGGCGTTGGCGAGTGCGGCCGCCGAGATCAGAGCCGCAATCCCTACGCTTATCCTGATCGTGTTTTTCATGCGAGTGCCCCTTGGCGTCGAGGCGCCGCCTCAGGCTACGCCCGACTATCGAAACGGCTGCCGAAACGGTTGCGCGTTTTCGCAGCGTTAATGCGTCGATAAACAAGGGCGACTCGAAGAAGCGCCAACTGCGGAAAGTACCGGCGCCGACGTACGTAATCCCGCCCTCGGCGGCCTCTTCAGCGTGCGGGGGTCGTGTTCTCAGAAATGCGGTCCTCAAATTCTATTCAAGGATCAATGCTCTTACATTGCGCCGTCTCAGCCCTCGGCAACAGCGACGGGAGTGGGCGCGAAACCCTTCGATCCTGCATCGCTCCCGGCGCTGCAATGATCTCACGCGGGCGGTAATGCGAAACTCTTGCGGTCCTGTGCGACGCCATCGACTTCAAGGTGCGCTCCACGAGAGGCGCTATTCCTGCGACGATGCGCACGACGCCCAGCGGCGTTCGGATGCTCCTTGTCGTCCATCATCAACGATGAATGGCCATAAACGCCTTCCAGGAAGAACGGATAAAACGGGACGTGGCGCGCCCGCGCGAGGGTCGGATAGATATTGTTGAAGCCGACGACATAGTGCGGACCATTCTTCGGCAGCGACAGCATGCCGGCGAGAATCACCTGCGCTCCCCGCGCCTGGATAATCGAGATCATCGCGTTGAGATTTTGATAGGTCACCTTCGGATCGACGCCGTCCAGCATGTCGTTTGCGCCGAACTCCAAGATGACGAGGTCGGGATGATGTTCGAGCGCGAGATCGATGCGAGCGAGGCCATCGCCGCTCGTGTCGCCGGGACCAGAGGCGTTCCAGACCCCAACGTCGTAGCCGTCCGCGAGCAGCCTATGCTTCAGCACGGCGGGAAATCCCTGAGCTTCCTCCAAATCGAAACCGGAGCTGAGACTGTCGCCAAAGACCAGAATTTGCAATGGTTGAGCAGCCGCCGGAGATGCGAACATCACGATCGGCAACGCTATCCATAGAATTACGCGAAAGAACATGGAGCGGAACCTGTCTCTCATCGACCTTCCTTCGCTGAATCGCGGTAATAGGGGAATTCACGGCAGCCATAGTCCTCTAATTTGAAATTTCTGACAAGGCCATATCAACACGCATGGGCGACGGCGCGCCGGAATGCTCAACACTTCGAAAAT
This sequence comes from uncultured Alphaproteobacteria bacterium, assembly GCA_963829075.1. Lineage (GTDB taxonomy): Bacteria > Pseudomonadota > Alphaproteobacteria > Rhizobiales > Beijerinckiaceae > Methylocystis. The sequence continues at coordinate 102,717 of CAWHHH010000008.1, forward strand.
TTTGTCTTAACCAACGACGCTGAATGGTGGATCGATCGCTCCTCACTAAAAGAACGGAGGACGAAACCGCCTCCGCGCGACCACGACAGCTTTCCCCGCGCGAGCCCGCCTGCTATTCGCCGGCGATGACCGACGCCCTCCCGCATCGCCGGCTGCACGGCCGCTCGAAAGGCAAAGCGCTGCGCCCCCATCAGGCCGAGCTCGTCGAAACGCTGCTCCCTCAGCTCTCGATCGATCTCGCAAGTCCTTTCGACGCACGCTCGCTCTTTCCCCCGAGGGTCAAAGAACTTCGGCTCGAGATCGGCTTTGGCGGGGGCGAGCACCTGATCGACGCCGCGACGCGCGAAGCGGGCGCCGGATTCATCGGTTGCGAGCCCTTCGTCAACGGAGTGGCGAAGCTCCTGGCGGCGATAGAGCAGACGGGCGTCCAAAATGTCAGAATCCATCGCGGCGACGCGGCGCTCGTTCTCGACTGGCTGCCGGAGGCGAGCCTCTCGCGCGTTTATCTTTTTTATCCCGATCCCTGGCCGAAGCGCCGCCAACGCAAGCGCCGCTTCGTCAATTCGGAGACTCTCGATCTTCTCGCGCGCGCGATGCCCCGCGGCGCGGAATTGCGTTTTGCGACCGATATCGACGATTACGCGGCCTGGACGCTCGCCCGCATCCGCGCGCATTCGGCCTTCTCCTGGCGCGCGACCTCCGCTCTGGATTGGACGCGGCCCTGGGAGGGGTGGACGTCGACCAAATATGAGCGCAAGGCGATGGCGGAAGGACGCAAACCCGTTTATTTGACCTTTTTGCGCCATTGACGCGAGCCGTCACGCTGCGGGAGTCCCTTCGATGAAGTCCTGAAAGTTTCGCGCCCTCGCCGGACGGCGCGCCGCCCAAGGAGGCGACGAGCCAAAGCTTGCGCGCGGACGTTCTGGAGGCGTCGCTGCGCCGCCCCGTCGTCGTCGAATTTTACGCCCCCGGCGCAGCGCCTTGCGCCGCGCTGGGACGCAATCTCGCGCGCCTGATCGGGGCCACGGAAGGCAAGATGGCGCATGTGCGTCTGAATGTCGCCGCCGAGCCGGAAATCGCCGCCCAGCTCGGCGTGAAGGCCTTGCCGGCGGCGATCGTCTTCGAGCGGGGCCGCGCGACGGACGGCTTCGTTGGCGCGCTTTCGGAGCGGGAGCTTCGGGGCTTTCTCGAGCGGCTGGTGGGGCCGATCGCCGCCGACGAAGACGCGTTCCGAAGGCTGGAGCAGAATGCAGGCCGAGGGAGATCTTGCCGGCGCCGAGGCGCTGCTGCGCTCGCTCGTCGAGCAGGAGACGCCGCCGGCGCGGGCGGTCGCGGAGCTGGTCCGGCTCCTAATCGAATCGGGGCGGCTAGACGAAGCCGAGGCTCTGCTCGCTTCGGCGCCGGAGGGACTGCGCCGCGACGCCACAATCGCCGCCGCCGCCGCCGCGCTCGAGAATGCGCGGCAGGCGAGCGCGCTGGGCGAGGTGGAGGAATTGCGGCGCCGCACGCTGGCTTCTCCTGAGGACGCCCAGGCGCGCTTCGATTTCGCCCTGGCCCTCAACGCGAAAGGGCTGCGCGAGGAAGCAGCAGCCGAGCTTCTTGACATTGTTCGGCGCGACCGTAGTTGGAACGACGATGGCGCCCGCAAGCAGCTCGTCCAGTTCTTCGAAGCCTGGGGGCCGACCGACAAGGCGACCATTGCGGCGCGCAGGAAGCTGTCGTCGCTGCTCTTCTCTTGAAGCCAACTTTGCGCGGCGAGGAGAGGAGCGTCGGCGCGAGTGAGAGTCGCGGCATGAGCATGAACAGGCCATACCTTTCGACCGACGAGTTGCCTCAGACGCTGCGCCTGTTCCCTCTCGCCGGCGCGCTGCTGCTCCCGCGCGGCGAGCTGCCTCTCAACATTTTCGAGCCGCGCTATCTCGCAATGGTCGATGCGGCGCTCGCTTCCGACCGCCTCGTCGGCATGGTGCAGCCGGCCATGCGGCCTTGCGCGGAGCAGCGGTCGCAGCCCCTATGCGAGGTTGGCTGCGCCGGCCGCCTCACGCGCCTCGCAGAGACCGGAGACGGCCGTTATCTCGTCACGCTCTGCGGGGTCGGCCGCTTCCGCATCCTCACTGAGATCGACAACGACGAGCCCTTCCGCTCGGCCAAGGTGGATTTCACGCCCTTCGCGCGCGATCTCGAGGCCGGCGCGGGCGAGGCGGCGGTCGACCGGCTCAGCATGATCGAAATGCTGCGCAGCTTTGCGAGCTCCTCTCGTCTCGAGGTCGATTGGACCAGCATAGACGCCGCGCCGACCGAAACGCTGGTCAATGCGCTGGCGATGATGAGCCCCTTCGGCGCAAGAGAGAAGCAGTCGCTGCTCGAGGCGGAGGATCTCAAGACGCGCGCCGAAATGCTGATCGCGCTGGCGCAATTCGAGCTGGCGCAGCCGCAGGGCGCGATGCCCGCAGACCCCAGCGTCAGGCCGCATTGAGCGGGATTTTCAGGCCGAAGATCGAACATCGGAGACGAGAATGGACGAGCCCAAAGAGATTGCCACGCAGGAGGCGGCGGTGGAGCCGAGACGTGTCGATCCGCGTCTCCTTGAAATCCTGGTCTGTCCGTTGACAAAGACGACGCTCGAATATGACGCGGAGCGTCAGGAGCTGATCTCGCGCCAGGCTCACCTCGCCTATCCGATCCGCGACGGCATTCCCATCATGCTCACCGACGAGGCGCGACCGCTCGAGTGATCGCCCCATGGCGCTCAACGCCTCGCTCGTCGAGCTCTTGAAGCTGCTCGATCTCGAAACGCTCGGCGAGGACGAGTTTCGTGGTCATAGCCCGCCGAACGCGCCGCAGGCGGTTTACGGCGGCCAGGCCGTGGCCCAGGCGCTCGTCGCCGCGCAACGCACCGTGCCGTCCGACAGGCCCGTCCATTCGCTCCATGGCTACTTCATTCTCGCCGGCGATCCGAAGACGCCCATCGACTACAAGGTGGAGCGCGTGCGCGACGGCAAGAGTTTTACAACGCGCCGCTGCGCCGCGCGGCAAAAGGGCCAGACGATCTTCTCGCTCGAGGCCTCGTTTCAGGTCGTCGAGGGAGGGTTCGATCACGCAATCGAGCCGCCCGAGGTTCCAGCACCCGAAAGCCTTCCGACCTCGAGCGCACTGGCGGAGCGGCTGAAATCCTTTCTGCCGCATGCCGCGCTCGCGCGCTTGCAGGCGCCTTCGGCGCTCGACATGCGCGTCGTCGATCCCGTCGCGGCATTCGGCGCGAAGCCGGCTTCCGTGCGTCAGTACTTCTGGTTTCGTATCGACGGGCCCTTGCCCGGGGACGACGCGCTTCATCGCGCGCTGCTCGCCTATCTCTCCGACATGACGCTGCTCAACACGGCGCTCGCCGCGCATGGACGCACGGTCTTCGATCGATCCTTGCAGGTGGCGAGCCTCGATCACGCGGTTTGGTTCCATCGGCCCGTCCGAGCGGACGAATGGCTCCTTTATGCGCAAGAAGTCCGAGCGCGTCGGGAGGGCGCGCGCTGACCCACGGGCACCTGTTCACGCGGGAGGGACGTCTCGTCGCTTCCACTGCGCAGGAAGGACTGATCCGGCGGCGCGGATAGGCGGCTCGCCGCTCAGCTTCGCCCGATCCGCGCGAGCCATTCCTCTTCCGTGAGCACCTCAATGCCGAGCTCGCGCGCCTTGGCGAGCTTGGAGCCTGCGCCCGGTCCCGCGACGACGAGATCGGTCTTCTTCGAGATCGAGCCCGAGACCTTGGCGCCCAGCCGCTCCGCCTGCGCCTTGGCTTCGTCGCGCGTGAAGGCCTCGAGGCTCCCGGTGAAGACGACCGTCTTGCCAGAGACGGGCGAGGCAGTCTCGACCGCTTCCATCGGGGTCGGCGTGACTTCCTCGAGCAGGCGGTCGAGCTCGTTTTCATTATGCGGTTCGGCGAAGAAATCGCGCGCCGCCTCGATGACGACGGGGCCGATCCCGTCGAATTCCCTCGAAAGCCGCCTCGCCGTCGCCTCCGGGCTCGAGTTTTCGCGCGGCGTTGCGGAATTCCCCGAAGCTCGCGAAGTGACGGGCGAGCCGGCGCGCATTGGTCTCGCCGACATGGCGTATGCCGAGCGCAAAGATGAATCGATTGACCGGGATGCTCCGCCGCGCCTCGATCGCCGCGAAGAGATTGCGCACCGAAGTCTCGCCAAAACCCTCGCGGTTCTTGAGCTTGGAGAGGCTCTTCGCGTCGCGTTCGGCGAGCGTGAAGATTTCGGAGGGCGTTTTGATCAATCCTTCTTCGTAAAAATATTCGATCTGCTTGTCGCCCAGACCCTCAATGTCCATCGCGTTGCGCGAGCAAAAGTGCTTGAGGCGTTCCACCGCCTGCGCCGGACAGACGAGGGAGCCGGTGCAGCGCCGCGCGACCTCGGCCTCTCCGGTCTTTTCGTCGATCTCTCGAAGCGCCGCCGATCCGCAACGCGGACAGACGTGAGGGAAATGATAAGGTTTCGCGCTCACGGGGCGCTTCTCCGCCACGACCGCGACGATTTGCGGAATCACGTCGCCCGCGCGCTGCACGACGACCGTGTCCCCGACGCGAATGTCCTTGCGCGCGATCTCGTCCTCGTTGTGGAGCGTCGCATTCGATACGACGACGCCGCCGACGGTGACGGGCGTAAGTCTTGCTATTGGCGTCAGGACGCCCGTGCGTCCGACGTTAATCTCAATGTCGCGCAGGATCGTCGTGGCGCGTTCGGCAGGAAATTTATGCGCCGTCGCCCAGCGCGGCGCGCGCGAGACGAAGCCCAATCGCTCCTGCAGCGCGAGGTCGTCCACCTTGTAGACGACCCCGTCTATGTCATAGCCGAGCGTCGCGCGACGCGTCTCGATTTCGCGGTAGCGCGAGAGCATCGCTTCGACGCTCTCGCAGCGCGCCATAAGCGGATTGACGGCCAAGCCAAAACGTTTGAAGGCTTCGACCACATCGAACTAAGTCTTTCCCGGCGTCTCGCTGACCTCGCCGAGCGCGTAAGCGAAGAAGCGCAAAGGGCGGCCGGCCGTGATCGCGGGGTCGAGCTGACGCAGCGAGCCCGCTGCGGCGTTGCGCGGGTTGGCGAAGACCTTTTCTCCCGACGCGGCCTGACGCGCATTGAGCGACGCAAAATCCTTGTGCGACATATAGACTTCGCCGCGCACCTCGAGCACCGCGGGCGGGTTGTCGGCGAGCCGCTCGGGGACGTCCTCGAGGGTGCGGATATTGGCGGTCACGTCCTCGCCCTCGAAACCATCGCCACGTGTCGCGGCGGAGACGAGCCGCCCGCGCTCGAAGCGCAGCGAGCAGGAGAGGCCGTCGATCTTCGGCTCCGCGGTGAAGACGAGCTTCGTCTCTTCGGAAAGCCTCAGAAAGCGGCGAACCCTGGCGACGAAATCAACGACCTCCTCGTCGGAAAAGACGTTCCCGAGCGAGAGCATCGGCAGGGCGTGACGGATCTTGGCAAATTTTTCGGCCGGCGCCGCGCCGACGTCGAATGTCAATAGATCGGCCTGTCGAGGCTTTCCGACGAGGATGTCAATTACTCTCCGCAGCCATTTAAGGATATCGTATTCAAAATCTTCGGCAACGGGCTCATTTTGATCATATGCCTCGCGAAGCTTCGACACCAATTTCGTAATTTTAGCGCGTGCTCTTTCTGTCTCCGCAGGATTGGCGTCTTTCCCAACGCCTTCCACTAATTCTTCTTCGCTGATTATAATATTCTTTATCTCGGGTCGTGCAAGGATATCTTTATTGAAATCGAGGATAACATTTATCCTCTCCAGGGTCTTGCCGTCAATGTGATTCAATGCCTGCATTATGTCTGAGAACGCAAAATGCTGTAACGCTTCCTCTAGCGCTTTCGCGACAGCGGTTTGAACATTGCGTCGAACTCGCGTTTCCCACATCTGCGCCTATTCGTGATAGCAGCTCTCACTTAGAGAGGGCCGAGCAGAGCCGCTCGCAAGAGCAAACTCTTACGCGGTGGGATCGGATATCAAGGAGGTTTTTATCATTCGCTGGCGGGCCCTTTGGCACAACGGTTAATGCTCCGACGCGATTAAAAGGTTGCGCCTCCGTCTTACGCCGCCTCGGGCGCCGCGCCGATGAGGCGGCGCGCCTCCTGCAGGCTAATCGCGCGCCCGAAGGCGTGGCCCTGCGCATAGGCGCAGCCGAGCCCGTAAAGCTCGGTCGCGTCGGCCTCGCCTTCCGCGCCTTCCGCAACGACCTCCATGCCGAGCTCGCGCGCGAGCTGGATGATCGAGCGCAGCACCGCAGCCCCGGCGTTCCCGGCTGTCTGCCTGACGCAGGAGCGGTCGATCTTGACCGTGTCGAAAGGAAAGCGTTGCAGATAGGCCAGCGAGGAATAGCCGGAGCCGAAATCGTCCAGCGCCAGTCCCGCGCCGAGCTCCTTGAGGCGCGCGAGCATTTGCGCGGAATATTCGGGATTCTCCATCACCGCCGCTTCGCTGAGCTCGAGCTTCAGGCTGCCGCGCGCGATCTCATTGCGCATCAGCACGCTCTTCACGTTCTTGAGAAGATCCTGCGACAGGAGCTGGCGGGAGGGGAGATTGACCGAGGCGAAGATTGGCGGATCGACGGTGAGCGCGCGTTGCCAGGCGGCGAGCTCGCGCGCCGTGCGATCGAGCGCCAGCATGGCGAAATCGACAATGAGGCCGCTCTCCTCCGCCACGGACATGAACTCGTCGGCGTCGAGGCGGCCCAGTCTCGGATGGTCCCAGCGCAGCAGCGCCTCGAAGCCCGCGATCGTGTGGTCTTCGAGGCGCACGATCGGCTGGAAGAAGACCTTCACCTCCGAGCGCTCCAGAGCGCGCCGCAGGTCCGTCTCGAGCGTGAGGCGGTCGGACCTCTGACCGCGCAGCGCCTGTCGGAACACCTCGATGCAATTGCCGCCGGCGCGCTTGGCCTTGCGCATGGCGATCTCGGCGTCCTCCTGCATGTCGGCGGCGGAGCCGTGCAGCGCCAAATCGTAGAACGCGACGCCGATCGAGGCGAAGAGGCTGACCTCATGGTCGGTGAAGCGGACGGGCGTAGCCAACGCGCGGCGCACCGCCTCGGCCGTCGCCATGACCGTCTCCGGATTGGTTTGGGAGAGCACGATGATCGCGAAGCTGTCGCCAGCCATTCGCGCCAGCGTGTCGCGCGGCTGCAGCAGGCGGCTGATGCGATGGGCGATGGTGAGCAGCACGCTGTCGCCAGTCGCGACGCCCACCTGCTCGTTGACCTGCTTGAAGCGATCGAGATCGATCATCAGCACGGTCGGACGCACGTCCTTTTGGGCGCGGGCGAAGCTCAGCGCGGCATCGAGCCGATCGAAGAAGAGCTCGCGGTTGGGGAGGCCCGTCAGATTGTCGTGCACAGCGTCGTGCAGCAGCCGCTCTTGCGCGCTGCGTTCCTCCGTCACGTCGACCAGCGTGCCGACGACCCGAATCACCTCGCCGTCGGGACCCACCACGGGCCGGGCCCGCAGCCGGAAGCAGAGATAATGGCCGTCCGCGGCGCGAAGACGGAACTCCTCGTCGATGCGGCCGCGCCTCTGCTCCAGAATCGCGTCGAGACAGGCCCGGTAGCGGTCCTGCTCGAAGGGGTGCAGCAGATTGAGCCAGGAAGCCGCTGCGCCTTCGAGGCCGCCGCGATCGAGACCGAGCTGCGCCTCGACCTCCGGACTGACGAAGATGTGATCGGAGGGCACGTCCCAGTCAAACACGATCTCGTTGGCGCCGGTGAGCGCCAGCGCCTTGCGCTCGACGTCGGAGATGACGCCCTGCGCGAGGCCGCCCCGCGAAGGCGTTCTGCATCACCGTGAAGCCGATGAGCATGACGATCAGCACGAGGCCGCCGATCAGCGCCGGCGACACGAGATCGTTCGTGAGCCAGCCCAGCACGGTGAAGCCGCCGGCGATGACCCAGAGCATCAGGAGAAACCAGGTCGGGATCAGCATGATCGCGCGGTCGTAGCCGTGCGAGGATAGATAAAGGATCAGCACGAAGCCGACGACGGCGACGGTGCCGAGCGAAATCCTGGCGACGCCAGCGGCGATCGGCGCCTCGAGCGCGGCGAGCGCCACGAGGCCAACGAGCATCGCCAGCCACAACGCGGCGACGTGCCAGGCTCTGACGTGCCAACGATTGAGATTGAGATAGGCGAAGAGGAAGACGACCAACGTGGCCGAAAGCACCGTTTCCGAGCCGGCGCGCCAGATGCCGTCGGTCGCCGGATCAGAGCCGAAGATCTTGTTCCAAAAGCCAAAATCGATGCAGACATAGGCGAGGACCGCCCAGGCGAGCGCCGCCGCCGCCGGAAAGATGACGGCTCCTTTGACGACGAAGACGATCGTCAGGAACAGCGCGAGGAGGCCGGCGATGCCAATCACGATGCCCTTGTAGAGCGTGAGGCTCGTGACCTTGTCCTTGTAAGCGTCCGGCTCCCAGAGATAGAGCTGCGGAAGATTGGGCGTCTTCAGCTCGGCCACATAGGTGACCGTGGCGCCCGGATCGAGCGTCAAGCGAAACACGTCCGCGTCGGCGCTATCCTCGCGTTCCGGCGGAAATCCCTGGCTCGCGGTGACCGTCGATAAACGCTTGGCCCCGAGGTCCGGCCAAATCAGCCCGGATCCCTGCAAGCGGAAGTGCGGGGCGACGATCAATCGCTCGATCTGCTCGTCCGTGTCGTTCGTCAAGGCGAAGACGATCCAACTCGGCGTCGAGCCCGGCTCCTTGGCCTCGACCTCGATGCGGCGGGTTATGCCATCCGAGCCCGGCGCCGTCGACACTTGCAAGCGGTCGCCCTGCGCGGCATGCGTTTCCACCGCAGAGGTGAGATCAATGGCGGGCGCGTCGGGCGGCACGCGCACGCTTTCCACCGCGCCCGCCGTCGAGGCGAAGATCGTTGTAAGGATGAGCGCGAGCAGGTATTGTGTGAACCGCACGAATTCACTTCTTGAGCGTTCTGGGCCGCCGCTTGGCGTCCGCCGAAAGTTGCGATCCGCCATCGCCGACGGATTGGTAGTGGCTCCAGCGCCTTCTCGCAACCCGCCGGCTGGCGAAAGCTCGCGAGAGCGCCCGTTTTGGCGCAATCTTGCGCGCGTCGCGCCGCGACAATATAGGCTAGGCGCGGGCTATCGCCTGTATTTCGGTCGGTCCATCATAGCCGGCTTTGTGGCGTCAGGCGGGCGCCCCTGCCCGAAGCAAATGAGGAGCCGACCTTAGATGCGCAGCGCCCTCGGCGGACCGCGTCTGTTGCTGCGCCGGCTGCGTGAGATCAGCGCGGAGCCGATCAATGCGCAGGCTAGGCTTGACAAGATCGTCGTCCAGATCGCCGCCAATATGGTGGCCGAGGTTTGTTCTGTTTATGTTCTGCGCGCCGACCAAAGCCTCGAACTCTACGCGACCGAAGGCCTGAAGCGCGAGGCGGTTCACCTGACGACGATCGAGGCGGGAGAGGGGCTCGTCGGCCTCATCGCCAAGACCGCCGAACCCCTGGCGCTCTCCGAAGCGCAGGAGCATCCGGCCTTTTCCTACCACCCCGAGACCGGCGAAGAGATCTACCACTCCTTCCTGGGCGTCCCGATCCTGCGCGGCGGCGCGACGGTCGGCGTGCTCGTCGTGCAGAACAAGGTGCGGCGCAGCTATTCCGAGGAGGAGGTGGAGGCGCTGCAGACGACCGCGATGCTGCTCGCGGAGATGATCGCCTCGGGCGAGCTGCAATCGATCGCAAAATCTGCCGAGCTCCTCGCGCTCAACAGTCCCCGCTCCATGCGCGGCGCGCCGATCTGCGACGGCGTGGGACTGGGCTACGTGGTGCTGCACGAGTTCGCGCGTCGTCGTGAAGAATCTGCTGGCGGAGGACGTGGCTGGCGAGTTGCGCCGTCTCGACGCCGCGATCGAGGCGATGCGCCATTCGATCGACGAGCTCGTCGCGCATGGGGACCGGATGGGCGTGGGCGAGCATCGCGAGGTTCTCCAGGCCATTCGCATGGTCGCCAATGACCGCGGCTGGCTGCGCCGACTGCGCGAGGCGGTGATGACCGGCCTCACCGCCGAGGCCGCCGTGGAGCGCGTGCAGAACGACGCGCGCGCTCGCATCCAGCGCCAGACTGATCCCTATCTGCGCGAGCGGCTCCATGATCTCGACGACCTCGCCAACAGGCTCCTTCACCAGCTGACCGGGCAAAGCTATGCCGCCGATCGCCTCAGCATGTCGGAGAATGCGATCGTCGTCGCGCGCACGATGGGGCCGGCGGCGCTGCTCGATTACGATCGCACGAGGCTGCGTGGGCTGATCCTCGAGGAAGGCAGCCCCGCGAGCCATGTGGCGATCGTCGCGCGCGCGCTGGGCGTTCCGACGGTCGGCCTCGTGCCCAACATCACGATCCTCGTCGAGCCGAACGATCCCATCATCGTCGATGGATCGACGGGCGAGGTGCATTTGCGTCCCCAGCCGGATGTGCGCACCGCATATGCCGACAAAGCGCGGCTGCGCGCGAAGCGCCAGGAGCAGTATGCGCGGCTGCGCGATGTTCCCGCCGTCACAAAGGACGGCGTTCCGATCGCGCTCCACATGAACGCAGGGCTGGCCTTGGACATGCCCTATGTCCGAGAGACGGGCGCGGGTGCGATCGGGTTGTTCCGCACCGAGCTTCAGTTCATGCTGGCGCCGCGTTTCCCGCGCATGGAGGAGCAGCGGCTGTTTTATCGGTCGGTGCTCGAGGCGGTTCCCGGTCGATCGGTAACGTTCCGCACTCTCGACATCGGCTCCGACAAGATCTTGCCTTACATGGAGAAGATCGAAGAGGAGAACCCCGCGCTCGGCTGGCGTGCGATCCGCATCGGGCTCGATCGTCCGGCGCTATTGCGCATGCAATTGCGCGCGATGTTGAAGGCCGCGCCCGGCCGCGAGCTGCGTGTCATGTTTCCAATGATCGCCAACGTCGCCGAATTCGACAAGGCCAAGGCGCTCGCCCTGCGCGAGCTCGACCTGATCAGGAAATACAATTACGAGCCTCCGTCGAAGATCGAGTTCGGCGCGATGGTCGAGGTGCCCGCGCTCCTGTGGCAGCTCGACCAGATTGCGCGCCGCGCGGACTTCCTCTCGGTCGGCTCGAACGACCTCGTGCAATATCTCTACGCCGCCGATCGCGACAACACGCGCGTCTCCAAGCGTTACGACAATCTCTCTGAGCCCGTGCTACGCGCCCTGAAATTCATTCTCGACGCCGGAGAGCGCGCCGGCACGCCGGTCAGCTTGTGCGGCGAGATGGGAGGCCGGCCGCTCGAGGCGCTGGCGTTGCTCGCGCTCGGCTATCGCTCGCTGTCGATGTCGCCGTCCTCTATCGGTCCCGTCAAGGCGATGATCTTGGCCCTCGATCTCGGCGCGGCGAGGAAGCGGCTCGAGGAGCTCTTGAAGGACCACGAAGGCGCCGATTCGCTGCGCGAGGAGCTGCGGCGCTTCGCGCTCGACATGGACGTTCCGCTGTAGCGGCGCGCGCTTCTTCAACAACCCCGCGCCTTCCCCAAAAGCGAAAAAAAGCAGTCTTATGTTTGCAGAAGACAAGCTGGATCTCATCTTGCGCCGGCGGCGCGAGATTGAGGAGAAGCTCTCGAGCGGCGCCGATTCGCAAAGTTTCGTTCAGCTTTCGCGCGAGCTCGCCGGGCTTGACGAGGTGACGGCGGCGATCGAAGGCTTTCGCTCGGCGCAAAAGGAGCTGATCGGACTCGACAGTCTCATCGGCGATCCTTCAACCGACGAGGAGATGCGGGCGTTGGCGCAGGAAGAGCGCGCGTCCGCGCTGCAACGGCTCGAGGCCGCGAGCGAGGCCCTGAAGATCGCGCTGCTCCCCAAGGACGCCGCCGACGAGAAGGGCGTTATCCTCGAAGTGAGGGCGGGCACCGGCGGCGACGAAGCAGCGCTCTTTGCCGGCGATCTCTTTCGGGCCTACCAGCGCTATGCGGCGCTCAAAGGCTGGAGCGTCGAGATCCTCTCGGCGAGCGAAGGCGCGCTCGGGGGCTACAAGGAGATTGTCGCCGAGATCCTCGGGCGCAGCGTTTATGGGCGGCTCAAATTCGAGTTGGGCGTGCACCGCGTGCAGCGCGTGCCCGCAACGGAAACGCAGGGGCGCATCCACACCTCTGCTGCGACCGTCGCCGTTCTGCCGCAAGCCGAAGACGTGGACGTCACGATCGACGAAAAGGACCTCGTCATCGAGACAATGCGTTCGGGCGGAGCCGGCGGCCAGCACGTCAACAAGACCGAGTCGGCGATCCGCCTCACGCATGTCCCTTCCGGAATCGTCGTGATGATGCAGGAGGAGCGCTCACAGCATCGCAACCGGGCGAAAGCCATGTCGCTCCTGCGCTCCCGCCTGTATGACGCCGAGCGCCACCGGCTGGACAGCGCCCGTTCCGAAGACCGACGCCAGCAGGTCGGCTCGGGCGATCGATCCGAGCGCATCCGCACTTACAATTTCCCGCAAGGGCGCGTCACCGACCATCGCGTCAATCTGACGCTTTATAAGCTCGACAAAGTGATGGAGGGCGAGGCGCTCGACGAAATTATTGACGCGCTTCTGCGCGATCACCAGCAGAAGCTGCTGGCGGGGGAGGAGGCCTGAAGACGACGGCCTCGCCCCTCCGGTGAAGCCTCGTGGCGCTCGAGCTTTCGCTTCATCAACGAAATCTTTGCCTTTTTGAGCGAAATGCATAGAGTTTGGCGCTCCTGTGCGGCGGCGCGGGACCTTGGGTTGGTCATGGAACGCGTCCTCATCCTTGGCACCAGCGCTGTCGTCTTTCTATGCGTCGGCGTCGCGATGCTGATCCTCGCCACGACCCCGCCCAAACGGGGCGTAGGCGTTGTCGCGCCGCCTCCGGCGGTCAAGGAGGCGCGCCGCCAGCCCATGAGCGATGCGCAGGCGACGCAGGCGCTCAACGAGGCTCTCGGGTCGGCGCCCGAATATGTGGACTTTTTCGCTCGCTTCGCCCAGGCCTTCCCAGCCGACTACGCGGCCGCGACGGCGGCGTTCAAGGCGCGCATCAAGGCGGCCGGCCATGCGGACAGCGCCGACTACTATGTCTCGGAGGCGATCCGGCTGCTCCGCAAATCGCAGGGCGCGCTCGTCGCGAAAGCCGAGCCTCAGTCGCTCGCGCGCGTCTTCGACGCGCAGCTCGCCGTGATGCGGGCCATGGCGCAGGAAAGTCCGCGCATGTGCGTCGGCTTCCTTTACGGCGCAACGTCGCAGGATTTTGAGAAGGCGGCGGCGTCGAAACGCCCACTCGTCGCGGAAATGGCGCTGGCGCGCCTCGAGGCCACCGCCAATGGACAGGCGAAGCGGATCGAGAGAGGCGCGCCCTCGCCGGCGGATGTGAAGGCGTTGGAGAAGGCACTAGCCGAGCGCGGGCTCAATGAAACTGAGATCGACGTCCTGATCGGCGGCCGAGCGCTGGATCCTCCGCTCCGCGATGCCCGCATGTGCGCGATCGGCCTCGCTTATCTCGATGCGTTGCGCACCCTGCCGGAAGCCTCGCGCACGAAGATTTACAGCCTGCTCCTCGAGCAGATGGCGCGGTCCTGATCCCGGATCGCCTCGCAGCGCAACGGTCCGCGCCATTGACCGTAGCGCCAGGGATGCAGCGTGTCGGCGTCTTCGGGGATCCGCTCCGGCGGCGGATCGTAGCCGCTTGTGCCGCCCGGCCGGCAGCGGCAGATTCGCGCGAGGCCCATCCAACCGCCGGCCCAAAGACCGTGCCGCGCGATCGCCTCATCCGCATAGGCCGAGCAGCTCGGCGCATGCCGGCACCAGCGCCCGGCGAAAGCCGAGAAGGTGAGGCGATAGACAAGAATGAGACCGCGCGCGGCGAGCGCCGGCAGGCGAGCGAGCAGGGGGACGGGGCGTTTCATCGGCTGCGCTGATTCTGCATCTTCCCACCGCCGGTGAAAAGCCCCGGCGCCGGACTCCGCGGAAGCCGTCGAGAGCCGCAGGCTCGGGCTTTCCGGCGAAGTTCGAGCTTCCCTGTCGCGGGATCAAACAGCTAAGCTCAGCGTCCGGCGTTTTCAGCCAGAAGAATTCGCAGACGAGCCTTTCCGATCGCCCGCGTTTGCATTGGCTTGCCGAGGCCAAAGCTCAACGCCACCCGCGGTCGCCGCTCTTTTGCCGCCTCTCGGAGGAGGAAGTCGCGCTGATCCTGGAGGCGGGCGCGATGTTGCGCGCGCCGCCGGGCGAGATAGTCATGCGGGCGACGATCTCTTTCTGATCCTTTCGGCCGCCTTCGCCGTGAGACGCAGCGTCAACGGCGAGGCCGAGCCGCGTCTAACCTGCCGCGGCGGGCCGGCGGAGGGGAGACCGGAGCGCGGGCCGGCGGACTGGCGGCGCCCTTGCCTTTTGCCCCTGCGCCCCGCATACCCCGCCGCGACGACCTTAGAGCAATCGGGACCGATATGGGCTTCAAATGCGGGATCGTCGGCTTGCCGAACGTCGGCAAATCGACGCTGTTCAATGCGCTGACGCAGACCGCCGCGGCGCAGGCTGCCAATTACCCCTTCTGCACGATCGAGCCCAATGTCGGCGAGGTCGCGGTGCCCGATCCGCGTCTCGACGTGCTCGCCCAGATCGCCGGCTCCAAGCAGATCATTCCGACGCGCCTGACCTTCGTCGACATCGCCGGCCTCGTGCGCGGCGCCTCGAAAGGCGAGGGGCTCGGCAATCAGTTCCTCGCCAATATCCGCGAGTGCGACGCGATCGCTCATGTCGTGCGCTGCTTCGAGGACGGCGAGGTGACGCATGTCGAGGGCGGCGTCGATCCGCTGCGCGATATCGAGACGATCGAGACCGAGCTGATGCTCGCCGATCTCGAAAGCCTCGAGAAGCGCGTCCCGGCGCTCGAGAAGAAGGCGAAGGGCGGCGACAAGGAGGCCAAGGAGCTTTTCGAGCTGATGCGCCGCTGCCTCGCGCTGCTGCGCGAGGGCAAGCCGGCGCGGCTCGTCGAGATCAAGCCCGAGGAGCGCGATCTGCTCGCGGGCCTCGGCCTCCTCTCCTCGAAGCCGGTTCTCTATGTCTGCAACGTGGAAGAGGCGTCGGCCGCGGACGGGAACACCCAGTCGCAAAAGGTTTTTGCGCGCGCGAAGGAAGAGGAGGCGGCCTGCGTCGTCGTCTCGGCCAAGATCGAGAGCGAGATCGCCGTGCTGCCGGCCGAGGAGCAGAAGGACTATGTTGAGGCCGTGGGGCTCGTGGAGCCCGGCCTCAACCGCGTCATCCGCGCAGGCTACGACCTGCTCCATCTCATCACTTATTTCACCGTCGGCCCCAAGGAGGCGCGCGCCTGGACGATCGAGAACGGCACGAAGGCGCCGCAGGCCGCCGGCGTCATCCATACGGACTTCGAGAAGGGCTTCATTCGCGCCGAAACCATCGCCTATGCCGATTACGCCGCGCTGAACGGCGAGGCTGGCGCGCGCGAGGCGGGCAAGCTCCGGCTCGAGGGTAAGGACTATCCCGTCGCCGACGGCGACGTGATGCATTTTCGCTTCAACACCTGAGGTCGCGGGCGTTGGGGCGGGGAGGGCCGAGCTCATGAAAATGCGTGCGGCTATCGGATTGGCGGCGGCGCTCTTCGCCTCCGATTGTCTGGCGCAGGGGCTCGGCTACGACCCGTGGACGGATACGACCGTCTGGCCGGAGCGCGTCGCGGGCCGCGGGGCCGCCTTCAGGATCGACTGTCCCCGCAAGACGGCGATGTGCCTTCAGCGCGCCCATGCGCTCTGCGGCGGGCGATATTTGATCGGCGGCTGGCCCCAGAAGTCACCCCGCGTTCAGGCGCTCACCGACTGGGGGCAGCTGGCGGTGATCAACACCGACAACCCCAGCGTGATCCACATTCGCTGCTACTGACCGCGAGCCGGGACCGGCGCGTTAAGGTTTGGTTAACGACATTTTCAAGACTATTCTTCCGCGGCGTCAGGATTCGCCGCGGAGCTTGAGGGCGATCGATCGATGGGACGGAGCGCCGGAAGCGCGTGGCAACGCGCGAAGGACCTCTGGGTCTTCGGCTACGGCTCGCTGATGTGGCGGCCGGGGTTCGACTATGAAGAGAGCGCGCTCGCCTTCGTGCAGGGCTATCACCGCGCGCTCTGCATCTTCTCGCATGTGCATCGGGGCACGCCGGAGCGGCCCGGCCTCGTGCTCGGCCTCGATCGCGGCGGCTCGTGCCAAGGCGTGGTCTTCCGCGTCGCGGCGGCACAGCGCGACGCCACTCTCGCCTATCTGCGCGAGCGCGAGCTCGTGACCGCGGTTTATCTGGAAAAAATGATCACCGCGCGCTTTGCCGAGGGGTCGAGCGTCGAGGCCGTGACCTATGTCGTCGACCGGGCCCATCCCCAATATGCGGGCCGGCTGTCGACCGAGGAAATGGCGCGGCTCGTCGCCGCCGCTCGCGGCGCCTCCGGCGACAACCCCGACTATATCCGCAACACCTATGAACATCTTCTGGCTTGTGGCATATGCGACGAGAGATTGGCGGCGGTGACGCGAGCGCTCGACTCCGTCTCTTGCCGGACCGCGGGGGCGCTGCGGGATGGTCCGCTGCGCATCGCAAGCGGCGGCGAGCCGTGAGGCCAGCGTTGGAAGGAGCGCAGAGCATGTCGAGACCGATCGCCGTCGCCGCATTTTTCTGGCTCCTGCTCGGTCCCGCCAGCGCCCAGGTCGCGGTCGCCGCGCCGGCGCCCGAAATCGGCGCCGGCTTTTTCGGATTTCTCGTCGCCTTGGCCGTCGCTTATCTCGCGGAACGGCGCGGCCGCAAGAAATCCTGAGCCTCTTGTCTGGCGCCGCGCGAAAAAGTAAAGCGCGCGAAGCGCGCTCTAAGATAATAGGATCGATCACGCTTTCCGCGTTTGGACGATTCCGCTCAAACGCAGCGTGATCAGGAAGCGCTCCTTGCCTCAACCCATCGCCAAAGCCCTGGAAGCCTTCGCCAAAGGCGAGATCCTCGTCGTCAGCGACGACGACGACCGCGAGAACGAGGGCGATCTCGTTGTCGCCGCCTCTCTCTGCACGCCGGAGAAAATGGCCTTCATCATCCGCCATTGCTGCGGCATCGTTTGCGCGCCCCTGACGGTCGAAGACGCGAGGCGACTACAGCTTGCGCCGATGGTTGCGCAAAACGACGCGCCGCTCGGCACGGCCTTCACCGTTTCAGTGGACGTGAGGCACGGGCTGACAACCGGAATCTCCGCCGAGCAGCGCAGCAACACCGTGCGCGCGCTCGCCAATCCGAACATGGGGGCCACCGATTTCGTGCGGCCGGGCCACGTGTTCCCGCTCATCGCCAAGGAAGGCGGCGTGCTGATGCGCTCCGGCCACACGGAAGCCGCGATCGACCTTTGCCGCCTCGCCGGCCTGCCCACGGTCGGCGTGATCTGCGAGCTCGCCAATGACGACGGCACGGTGATGGCGGGCGCCCAAATCGCCGAATTCGCCGAGCGCCACAGTCTCATGGTCGTCTCCGTCGCCGACTTGATCGCCTATCGTCAGGCGCGCGAAAAGCTCGTCGAGCGCGTCGCGACGTTTCCGGTTCAAGGCGCTGCAGCTCCAATGATCGGCCACGCCTATGTGACGCCTTTCGACAGCGTCCAGCACTTCGCCTTCGTCGTGGGCTCGATCGGCGACGGACGCGACGTGCCGGCGCGGCTCCATCGCGCCGATATACTCGCCGACGTGTTCGGCGGCGCCGAGACGATCAACAAGACGCTGGCGCGCTTTCATCGCGAGGGGCGCGGTGTGCTGGTTTATCTGCGCGACGGCGCCGCCGGCGTTCCCGCCAATGTCGTTGGCCGCGGTCAGGAGAGCGCCGAGGAAGATCGGCGCCGGCAGTGGCTCGACGTGGGCCTTGGCGCGCAAATCCTGCGCGATCTCGGCGTCACCTCGATCCGTCTGCGCACGGCGACGCCGAAGCCGCGCGCCTATGTGGGCCTCTCGGGCTTCGGCATAGAGATCGCCGCGGTAGAGCCGCTGGAGTAGACGCGAGCGCGTCGCGCCGCCGGCGACCCTTACGACTGCGCGAGCCCGACCGGACAGGCGACGCCCGTGCCGCCCAGGCCGCAATAGCCTTCGGGATTCTTCGCGAGATATTGCTGGTGATATTCCTCGGCGTAATAGAAGGGCGGCATGGGCGCAATTTCCGTCGTGATCACGCCGAAGCGGCGTTCGGTCAGCGCCCGCTGATAGGCGTCGCGGGAGGCGCGGGCTTCCTCGACTTGCGCTTCTGATTCCGCGAAGATCGCGGAGCGATATTGCGTGCCGACGTCATTGCCCTGGCGCATGCCTTGAGTTCGGATCATGCGACTCCCAGAAAATCTGGAGAAGCCTCGCGAAGGTGAGGACCTTGGGGTCGAAGACGACCATGACGACCTCGGCATGGCCTGTTCGGCCGGTGCAGACGTCCCGGTAGGTCGGATTGCGCGTCGCGCCGCCCGCATAGCCGACCGCCGTGACGTGGACGCCCGCTCCCGCCTCCCAGAACTTGCGCTCGGCGCCCCAGAAGCAGCCCATCCCCAGCAGCACGCGCGCCGAGCCTTCGGGAAAAGGGGGATCGAGCGGGCGACGGAGAACAAAGTGAAGGCGGCCGTGCTCCACGGGCGTTGGCCTGTCGGGTGGCGGAGAAAACAGGAAGTTCAGCATCGGCGCTCTTCCCTCTTCGAAAGCGCAATCTAGTCGCCGCGCGCGAAGAGGAAAGGGGAGGGCGTCACTCCGCCGGGTAGCCGAATTCCTCGGGAGCCTTGTGGGTCAGAAGCACGCAGATCCCGCCGAAGGCGAGCAGCGCCCCGCTGAGCGGAACGCGCAACAAATGGACGAGCAGCGGATCCCAGACGAACGGCGGGAGATGCGCTAGAACCCACTTCTCGGAGGATTGATAGACGGCGGGCGCGATGGTCTGCAGCGCCGTGTCGATCGAGGTGACATATAGGCTGCTTCCGGCGAGCGACCGCGTGCCGTCGACGATGAGGGCGATGAAGCCCCCGGCGAGCAGGAGAAGGCCAATGGCGCGCAGGAGAAAGCGAAGCATGACGGTCGCTGATGTGAGGGAGTAAGAGTATTAAATATACGATTTGGTCGGCACGCTGTCCACCGCCTCACGTTGCGTCTCAAAATTTCCCGGCTTTTGGCTCCATTGCTAAATTTAATGCGAACAAAATCGTCTCCTCGGCCTAACTTAGACGCAAAACGGCAATCGCATCTGCCCCTAGAACGGCAGATTGAACACGCGCGAAGGTTCTAGCGCGCCCTCGATGACCTCGCCGAACGCAACGGGGGTGCCGCCGCAGCAGGCGTAGACGACGCCGCCAATCGGCGCATCGCGGCCGCGCAGGATCAGTGAACCGCCGCGCCGCAGCCTGGCGGCTCCGTCACGATCGACGACGACACAGGGAAGCTCCGCCAGTCCCGCATCGACGGCCAGCAGGGCGTCGCCAGCGCCGCCTTCAGCCTCGATCTCCTCGAAGCCGAAAGCATCTTCCTCGAGGAAAGGACCGACGCGCGTGCGCCGCAAGGCGGTGACATGGCCGAAGCAGCCGAGCAGCCGCCCGAGATCGCGGGCGATGGCGCGCACGTAGGCGCCCTTGCCGCAATCCATCTCAAGCCGCGTCTCGGCTCCGAGATGTTCGACGATCGCCAGTCGATGGATCGTCACGCGGCGCGGTTGCAGCTCGACAGTCTCGCCCTCGCGCGCGAGATCGTAAGCGCGTTCGCCGGCGATCTTGATGGCCGAATAGCGTGGCGGGACTTGCAGGATATCCCCGGTGAAGAGTCCGAGCAGCGCCTCGATGGCGCCACTTGCCGGGCGTGCCTCGCTCGTCTCCACTACAGTGCCGTCGGAATCGTCGGTGTCGGTCTCGGCCCCCCAGCGCACGGTGAACTGATAGGACTTCTCGCCGTCCTGCACGAAAGGCACGGTCTTGGTCGCCTCGCCGAAGGCGACCGGGAGAATGCCGGACGCGAGCGGATCGAGCGTGCCCGCATGTCCGGCCTTTCTGGCGTTGTAGGCCCGCTTCAGGCGCGAGACCGCCTGCGTCGAGGTCATGCCGACGGGCTTGTCCAGCACGACCCAGCCGTCGACGACGGCGCGATTTGATTTTTTCTGATTCATGTTCAAACGTCGGTCTTTGGCGCGTCTCCGTCGTGAGGCGCGAGATCGCGTCTCACGCGATCGGAGTTCAGCAAGGCGTCGATGCGCGAGACATTGTCGAAACTGTCGTCGATGCGAAAGCGCACCTCGGGCGCGAATTTGAGATTGACCTTATGGCCGAGCTCGCCGCGCAGGAATTTCTTGTGGCGCTCGAGCGCCTCTAGAACCCCCGGCTCGTCCGCGCCGCCGAGCGGCATGACGTAGATCGTCGCGAGCTTCAGGTCGGGGCTCATCTTGACACGCGAGACCGTGACGACGTGCTTTTCAAGCACGGGGTCGTTGATCTCGCCGCGCGCCAGGAGCTGGGCGGATGCGTGGCGGATGAGCTCGCCGACGCGCAGCATGCGCTGCGACGGCTCGGCGCCGGGCTGATGATGGGTTCTGGACATGGGGTTCCGCTTACGCCGCGCTGGCTTTCGCCGCTAGCGCGTTTTCCGCCGAAGCGGAGGCCGCTTCGGCCGCGGAAAACGCGTCAAGACAGGAATCAGTTCCGCATTGCCGTCCGATTGGATCGCAATGCGGTCTAGAGCGTGCGCTTGATCTCCTCGACGCGGTAGCACTCGATCACGTCGTCCTGGCGCATGTCCTGGTAGTTCTCGAAGGCCATGCCGCATTCCTGGCCGGCGTCGACCTCCTTGACCTCGTCCTTGAAGCGCTTGAGCGTCGAGAGCTTGCCCTCGTGCACGACAACGTTGTCGCGGATGAGGCGCACGTTGGCGCCGCGCTCGACCCTGCCGTCGGTGATCCGGCAGCCGGCGACCTTGCCGACCTTCGAAATGTCGAACACTTCGAGGATCAGCGCGTTGCCGAGCATGGTCTCGCGCAGGGTCGGCGAGAGCAGACCCGGACATGGCCGCCTTCACGTCGTCCACGAGATTGTAGATGATGTTGTAGTAGCGGATCTCAATGCCGACTCGCTCGGACTCCTCGCGCGCCTCCTTATGAGCGCGCACGTTGAAGCCGATCACGGCCGCGCCCGACGCCTGCGCAAGCGTGATGTCCGATTCGGTGATGCCGCCGACGCCAGCGTGCACGATGCGCGCGCCGACCTCGTCGGTGCCGAGCTTCTCCAGCGCCGCGACGATCGCTTCGACCGAGCCCTGCACGTCGCCTTTGATGACGAGCGGGAACTCCTTGCGTCCGGCGGTCTTGAGCTGGCTCATCATGTCCGTGAGCGACGAGCGCGCCGAGCCGCTCGCGCGCGGCGGCCTGATCGCGCTTCTGGCGCTCGCGATACTCGGTGACCTCGCGCGCCCGCGCCTCGCTTTCGACGACCGCGACGCGGTCGCCCGCTTCCGGCGTTCCCGAAAAGCCGAGAACCTCGACGGGGAAGGAGGGACCCGCGTCCTGGCGCGTCTGGCCCTTGATCGTCGAGCAGCGCGCGCACCTCTGCCCCATTGCGCGCCGGCGACGACGAGATCGCCGACGCTGGAGCGTGCCGCGCTGCACCAGGACGGTCGCGACCGGTCCGCGGCCCTTGTCGAGCCGGGCCTCGATGACGGTGCCCTCGGCCGAGCGATCGGGATTGGCCTTCAGATCCAGCACTTCCGCCTGAAGCGCGATCATCTCGAGCAGCCTGTCGAGATTGAGCTTCTGCTTGGCGGAGACTTCCACCTCGAGCGTCTCGCCGCCCATGCTTTCGACCTGCACCTCGTGCTGCAGCAACTCGGTGCGCACGCGCTCGGGCTTGGCGTCCGGCTTGTCGATCTTGTTGATCGCGACGATGATCGGCACCTTCGCAGCGCGGGCGTGATGGATCGCCTCGATCGTCTGCGGCATCACGCCGTCGTCGGCGGCGACGACGAGCACGACGATGTCGGTCACCTTTGCGCCGCGCGCGCGCATCTGCGTGAAGGCGGCGTGGCCGGGCGTGTCGATGAAGGTCACGGGCAAGCCGTTCGGCGCGGTCACCTGATAGGCGCCGATGTGCTGGGTGATGCCGCCCGCTTCGCCCGAAACGACGTTGGCGTGGCGGATCGCGTCGAGCAGCGAGGTCTTGCCGTGATCGACGTGGCCCATGATCGTGACAACCGGCGGACGCGGCAAGAGATCGCCCTCGGCGTCCGGAAGGCCGATGAGCCCCTACTCGACGTCGGATTCCGCGACGCGCTTGACCGTATGGCCGAGCTCCTCGGCGACGAGCTGCGCGGTGTCCGCGTCGATCACGTCGGTGATCTTGTGCATCGCGCCCTGCTTCATCAGCAGGCGGATCACGTCGACTCCGCGCTCGGACATGCGGTTGGCGAGCTCTTGAATGGTGATTGTCTCAGGCAGGATCACCTCGCGGGCGATCTTTTCCTTGGGCTCGGCGGCTCGACCCTTGAGGCGCTGAATGCGCCGCGCGTACGAGGCGTGCGACCGCACCCGCTCTTCGTCGGGGGCTGCCGTCGCGGTCGTCACGGTCAGACGGCCGCGGTCCTTGCCGGGTCCGCGAGTCGCCGAGGGGCGCGGAACCTGCACGGGCGGGGTGATGATGCGGCGCGGGGGCATGGCGGGGGCCGACGCAACGCGCCTCGGCTCCGTTGCGCTCGTGGACGCCTCCGCCGGGGCGGCGGGACGGGGCGCGCCAGTCTCGCCTGGCGGCAGCCGGCGGCGGGCTTCCTCTTCGGCCTTGTGCTTGGCTTCGTGCTCGCGCGCAAGCCGCTCGGCCTCCTCGCGCTGGCGCATATCCGCCTGGGCGCGCTCTTCTCGCTCCCGCGCATCGCGGGCCTCGCGCGCGACGCGCTCCTGCTCGGCGCGCCGGCGGTCTTCTTCCTCCCGGCTGCGCGCGTCGGACAGCGCGCGGCTGCGCGACTGCAGCTCCTCGTCCGTCAGGGCGCGCAGCACGACCGGGCTGGCGTTGCGTGAGGGCGCCGTGGCGCGTTCGGCCTTGGCCGAGGGCGAGGGGGTCGAAGGAGCGGCGGCGGACGGCGACGCAGGCGCCGGCGTCGTGGCCGGCTGGGCCTTCGCTTCGGGCCCGCCTGCCGCGCGGCGCTTCACTTTCTCGACCACGACCACTTTGGAGCGGCCATGCGAGAAGCTCTGGCGCACGAGGCCCTGCTCGACGGCCCGCGGCTTCAAGTGCAGCGTCTTGGACGTCGGGGCGCTCAAAGTCTTGTCGCCGCTGTTCTCAATTTCGCTCATTCGGTTCCCGATCCCGAGCCGTCCTCACGACCCATTGGCAAAAACTGCGCCTCGCCGCCGACGCCTCGGGCGCAGGCGCGAGGTCTTTCGGCCTCTTCCTCGTCGAAAGTCGCGGCGGTTTCACCCCGATAAAGGGCGAGCCGTTCGCAACGCGCCAGGAACGCCTCCGTCGTTCCGCCCCCGGCGAGCGCCGCATGTATCACATTTGTGCGGCCCAAAGCCAAATCCAATTGACTCGAAGTGAACAATTCGACCCGCCTCGGCTCGCCGCCCCCACTGCGCCTGCTGCTCCGCCCCAGCTTGCGCCGACCGTCGGCGCCGCCGTCGCTGGCTTCGATGAGCGCCCTGACGCGCCCCTCCTCCAGGGCGGCGGCGACCTTGGCGAATCCGGCGGTCGCGAGACCGGCTTTGTTCGCCAGGGCCAGCATCTGCAAACAGTCAGCCTCGAGCAGTCTGTCCACTTCGTCCGCCAGCGTTGGCGAAGCCTCCGCCTTGGCCTTAAATCCCCGAGAGAAAATCTGTCGTTTCGCCGCCTCGGCTACGAGATCCGCCGAGGCGGTCACGTAAACGCCCCGTCCCGGCAGGCGCGACCTGATGTCCGGGGCGACGCCCCCGTCCGGAGCGCGCACGAAGCGGATCATCGCGCCGGGCGGCCGCACGGCCCGTGTCACGATGCAGGTCCGCTCGCTTGTCAAACGTTCCCGCACGCGCGCTCATTCTCCTTCGATCGGCGTTGTTTCTTGGGCGGTCTCCTCAGTCTCCGCCGGAGCTTCGATCCACCCGGCCTTGATGCGAGCGGCGAGGATCATCGCCTCAGCCTGCTCGCGCGAGACGTCGAGGCCGGTCAGAAAACCTTCGTGCTTGATCGTCTCGCCGTCTTTCTTCTCGCTCCAGCCGACGAGGTCGTCCGGCACGCAGCCGGCGAAATCCTCGAGGGTCTTCACGTCGTTCTCGCCGAGCTTCACCAATATCTGCGAGGTGACGCCGTCGATCTCCTTCAATTCGTCGGACACGCCGAGCTCCTTGCGTTTCGCCTCATTTTCCGCCTCGATGCGCTCCAGATAGACTCTCGCCCGCGATTGAATCTCGTTCGCCGTGTCCTCGTCGAAACCTTCGATTCCCGCAAGCTCGCCGATGTCGCAAAAGGCGAGATCCTCGACAGAGCGGAAACCTTCCGAGGCGAGCAGGCGTCCCACCACCTCGTCCACGTCGATCGCGGTCATGAACACCCGCGTGCGCTCGACGAACTCTTTTTGCCGTCGCTCCGACTCCTCGGCTTCCGTCAGGATGTCAATGTCCCAGCCGGTGAGCTGCGAGGCCAGTCGCACGTTCTGGCCGCGCCGGCCGATGGCCAGCGAAAGCTGGTCGTCGGGCACCACCACCTCGATCCGATTGGAGTCCTCGTCAAGCACGACCTTGACGACCTCCGCCGGCTGCAGCGCATTGACGATAAAGGTTGCGGCGTCCGCCGACCAGGGGATGATGTCGATTCTCTCGCCCTGCAGTTCGCCTACGACCGCCTGCACCCGCGAGCCGCGCATGCCGACGCAGGCGCCGACCGGATCGATCGAGGTTTCGCGCGACACCACGGCGATCTTGGCGCGCGAGCCCGGATCGCGCGCCACCGCCTTGACCTCGATCACGCCGTCGTAAATTTCCGGAACCTCCTGGCGGAACAGCTTCGCCATGAACTGTGGATGGGTGCGCGAGAGGAAAATCTGCGGCCCGCGCTGCTCACGCCGCACGTCATAGACATAGGCGCGCACGCGATCGCCGGGGCGGAACGTCTCGCGCGGGATCATCTCATCGCGCCGGATCACGCCCTCGCCGCGCTGCAGATCGATGATCACATTGCCATATTCGACGCGCTTGACGATCCCGTTGACGATGTCGCCGATGCGGTCCTTGAACTCCTCATATTGGCGGTCGCGTTCGGCCTCGCGCACCTTCTGGACGATGATCTGCTTGGCGGACTGCGCCGCAATGCGCCCGAAGTCGAAAGGCGGCAGCGTCTCGGAGATCCAGTCGCCGGGCTGCGCCGCCGGATTGCGCTTTCTCGCCTCCTCGATCGCGATCTGCGTCGCGTCGTTCTCCACCTCGTCGACGACGAGCAGCAGCCGCGAGAAGCGCACCTCGCCGGTGCGCGGATTGATCTCGGCGCGCACCTCGGTCTCCTGCCCATAGCGCGAGCGCGCCGCCTTTTGCAGCGCGTCTTCCATCGAGGCGATCACGATCGAGCGATCGATCGCCTTCTCGCGCGCCACCGCATCCGCGATTTGCAGAATTTCCAGTCGATTGGCGCTGACAGCCATGGTTTTGCTCCCTAAAAAGGATTCGGCGTTTCGCGCTAGAGCGAAATCTGCAAAAGTAGACGGACTTTTGCGATCAGAATTCGCTCCAACTCATTGACCCGGCGCGATTTCCTGTTGCTCGAACGATTCCGTTCGAGGGACAGGCGCGCTAAGGGCGTTCACCCGCGCGACGGCTCGCCTCCCTTTCCCTTCTTGAAGTGGGTCTGAATGCCGGCCGGGACCAGCGGTCTCGCCTTGTGCTTCGCCTGGTGGGCGAAGCGGCCCGGCCCGCGATGCGGACGCTCGTCCTGTGGGCTCTCCTCCTGCGCCGGGCTTGCGCCCTCTGCGGCTTTGGCGGCGCGGAGCGAAGCGCGAACCAGCGCCTCGGTCAGCATCAGCTTCGCTTCATCGAGATCGCGCAGCGGAAGACGCACCGTTTTTTCTTCGTCGGCGCGCGCGTCATTGCGATCGAGGATCAGAATAGCGTCGCGTCCCTCGCCTTCGATGGCCTGGATGACGCCGCGAAAGCGCTTGCGCCCGCTCTCCAGCGGCTGGGTGAGCTCGATCTTCGCCTCGTGACCGACCGCTCGTAAAAAATCCGAGACGCGCATCAGCGGCCGGTCGATGCCGGGCGACGAAATTTCCAGGCGATACTCGCCGCTGATCGGATCGGCCACGTCGAGCTCCGGCGAGAGCGCCTGGCTTGCCGCCTCGCAATCCTCGACGGTCATCGTCCCGTCCGGTCGCTCCGCCATGATCTGCAGGGTCTGGCCGTTCTGGTTCATCAGCCGCGCGCGCACGAGCCGGAACCCGAGCTGCTCCAGGACCGGCGTCGCAAGGGCGGCGACGCGCGCGGCGAGCCCCGTCTCGGTGACGAGACGCGGTTCGTTCAGCAGCTCCTGCGCCGTTTCGGCCTTGCGTTCCGGGTCCAATTTTCTGTCGATCCGTTCGACCAAACAAAAAAGAGCGGGTCCGGGAGGACCCACTCTCAACATCGGCCACTCGAGATGACCGCTATGAGACGGAAGTTGGGCGAGCTTCTACACCAAGGGGGCAGGGCGGCGCAAGAAAATTCGCGGGCGGTGACGTCTAGCGGCGACGCTCGAACCCTTGCCTGCCGCAAATGTGGAGAGTAGCCTCCAAGCAAATAAGGGTTTTTAGGATGCGCCTTATCCCGGCCCTGACCATAGCAATCGGATTGCTCCTGGACCTTCAGGCGGCGTCGGCGCAACCTCGGCAGATCATCATTCTGCGGCACGGCGAGAAAACGGACGGGCCCGACCTTTGCCCTACAGGCACGCTCCGGGCCAAGGCGCTGGCGGACGTTTATCTTGGCAAAGGCGCGACGAGCTCTCTGTTCGGCGCGGATCAACCGGCGGGATTTTATGCGATCACCGGTCACGCCAAGGAAACCATCGATCCGTCTGCGCAGAGCTGGGGCCTGAAACTCCTGCTTCCCTCAACCGACAAGACAAACTTCGCGGATAAAGCAGCGCTCGAGAATCAGGAGACCCGGGACGCCGCAAAGGACGTGCTCGAAAACCACAATTTCGACGGCAAGATCGTCGTGATGACCTGGGAGCATAAGCACATCGCCAACAAGGATTTGGACTCAGAATATCAAGACCCGCCGGCGACCCTGCGTCGGCTGCTGAACCTCGATCATTACGCCAGACATCACCCGAACGAAGAAATTCCGGAGACCTGGTCGGGCGAGAACTACGACTTCTTTTGGATCGTGGATTATGCCGACCCTAGGAGCCCGAACCCGACCAAAGTCACCATCGTCAAGCAGACCTTCCCCGCACCTTACGACGCGGTCCCAGCCAACGACTGGAAGACGCCTGAGCCGCCCCTGGAGGGATGCAAGCAATAGGCTTCTTGCCCCGGCGCAGAAATCCTTCCAGAGGCGATGACGCGCTCACCCCCTTGCCGAAACCCCTCGCTTGGGCTTCAACTTCACTGATGCCGCCGCTTCGCCTTGCCGCGCTTTGCGCCTTTCTGCTCCTCGCCGCCGCCGCGCCGGCGGAGGCGCAGGATGCGCCTTCCACAATCCCGCTGACGCTCAACCAGAGCAACTGGAACGGCGGCCGCATATTCGTCACGGCGCGTTTCGCCAACACTCAGGGGCCGATGCGGCTCGACACCGGCGCCTCCACGACCCGGGTGATGCTCGCGCCCTGGAACAAGGATTGGCCTCTTTTGGGGCGCGGCGCGTCGACCGGCTCTTCCGGAAAAACCATCGCCTGCGACGATGTGGAGGCGCAAAATGTCGTGCTGCCGGCCGCGCAGGGCAATGACGTGGGCAGGACGAAGCTCCTCGTTACGCGCTGCGCCGCGGGCGAGGGCGATCTTTTGGGGCTCAACTTCTTCAAGGGCGCGCGCTTCGCCCTCGATTTCGGCAAGCGCGAGCTGACCTTCTTCCCGCCCGCGCCGACGAGCGCCAAGCCCTTCCGCCGGCTAACCCCGGAGCAGAGCCTCGTCGGCATCGATCTCCATATGGGCAAGGAGGCCGCGGTCGGCTTCCTCGACACGGGCGCGGAGCTTTGCGCCGTGGATCGCGCCTATGTCGCGAGACACCTGCCGCTCTTCACGCTGGTGAAGAGAAGAATCGCCGCGGGCGGCGCCTCGGGCGGGAATTTTTCGCCCGATCTCTATCGGATCAAGTCCATCGATCTCGGCGACGGCCTCCTTCTGCGCGACGTCTATGCGCTCGCTTACGACTTGGGGCCGCTGCGCCAGGTTCTTGGCCGCGGCACGCCGCTGATCCTCGGCTATAATTTCGTGACCCGGTTCTATTGGACTCTGGATTTCACTTCGCCAGACGCGCCGACCTGGAGCGCGCGGCCCCGATAGGAGCGCCAAGCTCAGGAAAACCTCAGCCGCGCAGCACGAGCACCGAGCATTTCGCCCGTTTGACGATTGCGCTGGCGACGGAGCCGATGAGGAACCGATCCATGCCCGGCCGGTGCGAGGCGATGATGATCAGATCGGCGCCCCATCTTTCGGCCTCGTCGAGAATGCTGTCGTGGACGGGGCCAAAGAGCACGACGCTGGAGACGCGATCGCGCGGACGATCGATCTTGTCCGCAAGGGCCGCCATCTCCGCTTCCAGCGCCTTGCGGATATGGGTCTCGAAATCCTCTCGAACGTAGTCGAGAAAGCGGATCGGGACGAGCGACTGCACATTGACGAGCCGGACCTCGCAATCGAGCGGCTTGGCGAGCACTTGAGCCTCTTCAAGGGCGCGTGGCGCGAACGCGGGCTCGGTGAGATCGATCGGGAGGAGGAGTTTCCGCAACATTTGCGCCTCTATCGTTTAGCGGGTGCATTTAACGAGTTTATTAGTGCTCGCTAACGCTGCGGCAACGGCTGGGCTTCAAGCCGTTTCGGGACCGTGCCCGAGCGGCGAGCGATCGCAGCCTCGGGGCCCCGGCTTGCGCGCCAGGCGGCGAATCTGGGATCATGCCTCGTTTTTCTTACGCTTCGGAGACGCCATGACCTTCGCTCGCCGCCCTCTCGTCGCCGGCAATTGGAAAATGAACGGGCTGCGCGCAGCGCTCGCCGAGATCGACGCGATCGCGGCCGGATTCGACGCGGGCTTGCGCGAAAAAACCGACCTGCTGATCTGCCCGCCGGCGACGCTGCTCGCGGCCGCCGCCGCGCGCCTCGAAGGGACGGACATCGTGCTCGGCGGACAGGATTGCCACCAGCAGCCGAGCGGCGCCCATACGGGCGATCTTTCCGCCTTGATGCTCGCCGACGCCGGCGCGCGCTTTGTCATCGTCGGCCATAGCGAGCGGCGCGCCGATCACGGGGAGAGCGACGGGCTCGTGCTCGCCAAGGCGCGGGCGGCGCACGCCGCGGGCCTCACGCCGATCGTCTGCGTCGGCGAGACGCGCAGCGAAAGGGAAGGGGGCAAGGCCGAAAGCGTCGTCGCGGCGCAGATCGCAGGCTCCGTGCCGCCGGAAGCGCCGCCGGAGCGGCTCGTCGTCGCCTATGAGCCTGTATGGGCGATTGGCACGGGGCTGACGCCGACGCCGCAGGACGTCGCGCGGATGCACGGCTTCGCCCGGCAGCGGATCGACGCGCTCGCCGCCGGCAAGGGCGCAACAACGCGCATTCTCTATGGCGGCTCGGTGAAGCCCGACAACGCCCGCGAGCTCTTGCGCGTGAGCGACGTCGACGGCGCGCTCGTCGGCGGCGCGAGCCTCAAGGCGAAAGACTTCCTCGCTATCGCCGCCGCTTATCTTTGAGCATCGCGGCAGCGTCGCGCGCGGCGCTTCTTTCGCGCGCTCGGCCATGCTAGGCGGATGCCGTCCGTGGCAGAATCGCGATGGAGCTCATGCCCACGCCCCTCGAAGCGACCCATTCCGAAACCCTCGCGCTGATTACCGAGATCGGCCGCGCCGCGCGCTTGGCCGCCCGCGCCGTCGCCCATGCGCCGACGGCCGCCAAGGATGAGGCGCTGCGCGCCGCGGCCGCGGCGATCCGGGCGCAAAGCGCGGACATCATCGCCGTCAACGCGGACGACGTCGAGGAGGCGCGCGAGGACGGCGCGACCTCCGCAGCGCTCGATCGGCTCGCGCTTAGCCCCGCGCGGCTCGAGGCGGTGGCGCGCGGTCTCGACGAGATCGCCGAGCTGCCGGATCCCGTGGGGCGCGTGCTCGCGACGTTTGACCGCCCCAACGGCTTGAAGATCGAGCGGGTCGCGACGCCGCTGGGCGTGATCGGGGTGATCTACGAGAGCCGGCCGAATGTGACGGCCGACGCTGGCGCGCTCTGTCTCAAAGCCGGCAACGCCACGATCCTGCGCGGCGGCTCGGATTCGCTCCGCTCCTCCGCCGCCATCCACCGCTGCCTCGTCGCGGGGCTCTTATCTGCGGGCCTGCCGGCGGAAGCGATCCAGCTCGTGCCGACGCGGGACCGCGCGGCGGTCGGGGCCATGCTTGCGGGCCTCGACGGGGCGATCGACGTGATCGTGCCGCGCGGCGGCAAAAGCCTCGTGGCGCGCGTGCAGCACGAGGCGCGCGTGCCGGTCTTCGCGCATCTCGAGGGCATCGTGCATGTCTTCGTCCACGCCAAGGCCGAACTCGAGATGGCCAAGACCGTCGTGCTCAACGCCAAGATGCGCCGCACCGGCGTTTGCGGCGCGGCCGAGACGCTGCTCGTCGACAGGGCCTGCGCGCCGACGCATCTCGAGCCGCTCGTGAAAATGCTGCTCGACGCGCAATGCGCGGTGAGAGGAGATGCGGCGACGCAAGGCGTCGACCCGCGCGTCGCGCCCGCGACCGAGGAAGACTGGGATACGGAATATCTCGACGCGATCATCGCGGCGCGCGTCGTCGACGGGCTCGATGCGGCGATGGCGCATATCGCCCAGCACGGCTCGCATCACACCGATTGCATCGTGACCTCGGACGGAGCCGCAGCCAGGCGCTTTTTGGCGGAGGTCGATTCGGCGATCGTCACCCACAACGCCTCGACGCAATTCGCCGACGGCGGCGAGTTCGGCTTTGGCGGCGAGATCGGCATCGCCACGGGCAAGATGCATGCGCGCGGCCCGGTCGGCGTCGAGCAGCTGACCTCGTTCAAATATCGCGTGCACGGGAGCGGGCAGACGCGGCCGTAATTGAGCTGCTTAGCCTCACAGGTCGAGCGAAGGGAGCCGACTGCATGATCTCCTGGGCCAAATTCCGTATCACGCCCGAGCAGGAGCGAATGTTCCATGCTGTCCGCGTCAAGGCCAGCCCCGGCTTGAATGCGATCAGCGAAAGCGTGATCCACGACATGGCCGTTCTCGACTCCAAGAGCGCCGCGCTGCTGACCTTCATATCCGTTGTGATCGCGGGACTGGGGCCTGGTGGATGGCCACGCTCCCGACGCGCGCCTCATTCGCGGGGGTATTTTCGTTTTTCTGGCCCTGTTCATTTACGGAGCCTGGATTGATCTGCGATGCTTGCACACACTCGGGCCGACAAGCCTCAGCGCGACATGCGATGGCGACGACTTCGAAAAGATTTGCATTGCTGAACTTTCGAAACGAAGAAGCAAATATTCACTCGCGTTGTTCATCTGCGAAACGAGCTTCGTTATTCTGATTCTTTTCCTGCTGATGTGGCTTTTGGTCGCCTATCGCATCCTCGTCATTTGACGCCTCGATACCTACCGGCGTTTGCGAGCGCCCATCGCCTCTGCTAATCCGACGGCTTGCCGAAGCCCCGCCCCTACAACCAGATCCCCCGTCTTCCCCCGCATCCGCCGGGCCTTCGCATCGGCTTGCTCGGCGGCTCCTTCGATCCGCCGCACGCGGGTCATCTCGCAATCTCGCGGATCGCGCTGCGGCGCCTGAGGCTCGATCGGCTCTGGTGGCTGGTTACTCCGGGCAATCCCCTGAAGGCGGGTCAGGCGCCGGCGGCGTTAGACGCTCGCATCGAAGCCTGTCGGGCGCTTGCCAAACATCCGCGCATCGTCGTGACGCCGGTCGAGGCGCAAATACGCACGCGCTTCACCTACGACACGCTGCGCGAGTTGCGGCGGCGCTGTCCGGGCGTGCGCTTCGTTTGGATCATGGGGGCGGACAATCTTCTGTCCTTCCACTGCTGGCGTCACTGGCGAGGGATCGCCGACCTCGTCCCGATCGCCGTGATCGACCGGCCGGGCTCCACGCTAAGGACCGAGGCCGCGAGAGCGACCCAGGCGCTCGCCAAGTCGCGCCGCCCGGAGCGCGCGGCCTGGACGCTCGCCATGGCGCGTCCGCCCGCCTGGGTCATCCTGCACGCGCGGCGCTCGGCGCTCTCTTCGACGGCGCTGCGCGCCGCGGAGCGGCGACGCTGACTAGCTCCGCTGGCGCCGGTTCCTCCAGGCAACGAGGCCCGCGAGCGCGATCGCTGGCACGATGACGAGGACGAGCGTCCAGAAGGAGGTCTCGTCATAGGGACGCTTTTCGTAATAGTCGCCCGAGACGGCTTGCGTGTAAGGATTTCGCAGGAAGAAGGTGACGAAAATCGACATGCCGACGATGGCGGCGGTCAGGTAATAGAGGCTACGCGAGATTTTGAACTGCGGCGGTTTTTTGGGTTCTTCGTTGCTCATGGTCTCATCCTCGCCGCCATGTCGCGGCGCTGCGTTTCCGCTTGATCACCGCCGCACGCCCCTTTTATCCTCAAGGTGTCCAGGAGTCACAGGCTCTCAAGGCGGGGCGGGGGCGGCCGCTGACGCTGTAAATGGGGCGAGACGTTGCGGGCGTCGACGGCGGCGCGGAGAATTGAGCTGCGCCGACACGCGGCTTGTCAGGGAAGGCGGAGGCGTTTATCTTGGTTGTATCTGAAAACTCGGCCCTAGCGGCCACGAGACGAGGATGACTGAGCGTGGCGCGCTTTTTCGCCCCGGCCAATCCGTCAATCCGCTTCCCCGCGGAGGGTCTCGCGCGTTTCGACGCCCTCCCGCTGCTGCTTCTTAGCCGCCCCTGAGCGCACGAAGGGCTTTGCCCAGGCGCGCGGGGGAAGTGAGCCTCAAGAACTTCAAGCGGAGCCGCCCCGGAGCGGGGCCAGTCGAAACCGGATTTTTGACCATGTCCAAGCATAAGCACAAGCATCACCACGAGTCCGGCGCCGAGGAAAAGCGCCAGGAGGAAAAGCGCCACGACGCCAATCGCGTCGTCATCTTCGACACGACGCTGCGCGACGGCGAGCAGTCGCCCGGCGCCTCGATGACGCTGGAAGAGAAGCTCGAGGTCGCCGACATTCTCGACGCGTTGGGCGTCGACGTCATCGAGGCGGGCTTTCCGATCGCGAGCCAGGGCGACTTCGAGGCGGTGAGCGAGGTGGCCAAGCGCCTCAAGCACTCCTCGGTCGCAGGGCTCGCGCGCGCCTCCGAGAAAGACATCGACCGCTGCGGCGAGGCGCTACGCGCGGCAAAGCGTCCGCGTATCCACACCTTCATCTCCACCTCGCCGCTGCACATGAAATACAAGTTGCAGATGGAGCCGGAGCGCGTGCTGGAGATGATCGCCTCTTCGGTCACGCGGGCGCGCAAGCACGTCGAGGACGTCGAGTGGTCTGCCGAGGACGGCACGCGCACGGAATTCGAGTTTCTCTGCCGCGCGGTAGAGATCGCCATCCGCGCCGGCGCGACGACGATCAACATCCCCGACACCGTTGGTTATACGACCCCCGCCGAATATGAGGCGCTGTTTACGCGTCTGCGCGAGACCGTGCCGAACGCCGACAAGGCGACCTTCTCGGTGCATTGCCACAATGATCTGGGACTGGCGGTCGCCAATTCGCTCGCCGGCGTCAAGGGCGGGGCGCGCCAGATCGAATGTACGATCAACGGCATCGGAGAGCGCGCCGGCAACGCCGCGCTGGAAGAGGTCGTCATGGCGATGCGCACGCGTCCCGACGCGCTGCCTTTCCATACGGGGATCGAATCAAAACTGCTGACTCGCGCGTCAAAGCTCGTGTCGGCGGTGACGTCGTTCCCGGTGCAATACAACAAGGCGATCGTCGGCCGGAACGCCTTCGCGCATGAGAGCGGCATCCACCAGGATGGGATGCTGAAGAACGCCTTCACTTATGAGATCATGACGCCTGAGAGCGTCGGGGTCGCCAAGACCGCGCTGGTGATGGGCAAGCATTCGGGCCGCCACGCCTTCCGCGAGAAGCTGAAGGAGCTGGGTTACGATCTCGGCGACAATGCGCTCGAGGACGCCTTCAAGCGTTTCAAGGATTTGGCCGACCGCAAGAAGATCGTCTACGACGACGATCTGATCGCGCTGGTCGATGACGAGATCGTCAACGCGCATGAATTCATCAAGGTCGACGCCCTGATGGTGATGGCCGGCACGCATGGGCCGCAGTCGGCGGCTCTGACGCTCGACGTCGGCGGGGAGAAGCGCACGCATCAGGCGAGCGGCAACGGTCCAGTCGACGCGATCTTCAACGCGATCAAGGCGCTTGCTCCGCATGAGGCGACGCTGGAGCTGTTTCAGGTGCATGCGGTGACCGAAGGCACGGACGCGCAGGCCGAGGTCTCGGTGCGGCTTTCCGAGGACGGCAAATCCGTCACCGGCCGCGGCGCCGATCCCGACACGCTGGTCGCTTCCGCCAGAGCTTACGTCTCGGCGCTGAACCGGCTGATCACAAAGCGCGGCAAGACCAAGCCCGAGGCGATGCAGGCGGGGTAGGTCGAGCAGCGACTTTGAGCGTAAGCGAGCGAGCGCTTGAGGTCGCCTCCCTTCCAGGCACGAGCAATGGACCCCAAAGCTGCGCTTACGCCAGACAGGCGGGCGCGCCTTCAATTTGTTTTCACATGCCTGATTTCGGGGCTTGACGGGGTTGGCGAGCCCGCTTGATATTTCACCGTGCGGCGACGCCCATGGGGGCTCAGATGAAGTTCGCGCTCGAACACACAAGGCAGGTGTTGACGTTTAGCGCAGTAGTCGCGATCGTGGTTACCGCCGCGGTGCTGGGGTTGCTTTCCCCTATCGATTCCGGGCGCGACGGGTATTTCTCGAGAAGCTTTAGCGGCGGGCGTCATTTCGTGGAGCCTGTTCGCGGCGTGCCGTGACCGAGCTCTGAGGGCTCTTGCCTCTGCTGATCCGACGTCGTCCCAGCCCCGTGCGGCCGGCGCGAGGGAAGGATTTGGCCTCCAGTTTCGGTGCAATCATTCGGATTTCGCAGCACGCCACCGCCGGCGTCATTCTTTCGCCACGGGGTAACGCGCTAGTTTTCTCCCCGCCGCCCGTCGAACGAGTGCCCCCATGACCGACGCTCCCGCCCCGCCGCCCGCGCCCGAGGACTTCGACGCGGTCGGCCTCGCCAAAACCTTGCTGCGGGAAATTCGGGCGGCGACGCTCGCGACGCTGACCGAGACCGGCGCGCCCTTCGCGACGCTAACCGCGCTTGCGACAGACCATGAAGGCGCGCCCATCCTGCTCATGTCCAGGCTCGCGCAGCACACGCGCCATCTGGAGCATGATCCGCGTTTATCGCTGCTTCTCGCGAGGGGCGGCGGCGGCGATCCGCTCGCGCATCCGCGGCTGACGCTGGCGGGAAGCGCCCGTCGCGACGCCAACCCGCGGCTGCGCGCGCGCTATCTCAGCCGCAATCCGAAGGCCGCGCTCTATGCCGACTTTGCGGATTTTTCTTTCTGGCGCGTCGAGGTCGAGAGCGCCTTCCTCAACGGCGGGTTCGGCCGCGCGGCCCAGCTCTCCGCAGCGGAACTCCTGACCCCGCTCGCGGAGGCCGAGCGCCTTCTTTCCGCGGAAGAGGAAATCCTCGGCCGCCTCAACGCCCACGAGGGGAAAGCGCTGGCCCGCCTTGCCGGCGCGCGCGGCGGCGCGGCAAAATGGCGCGCGAGCGGCCTGGATCCCGAAGGCCTCGACCTTGTCTCGGGCGATCTCTGTCGGCGCGTCGCCTTCGGCCGTCCCGTCGGCAGTCCCGCCGCGCTGGCGGAGGCTTTCGCCGAGCTGGTGAAGGACGTCCCCGCGCGCTAGCGCGCTTGTCCCTCGAACGGAATCGCTTGAGCGACAAGACATCGCGTCAAATCAATATGCTGGAGCGAATTCTGGTCGCAAAAGTCTGTCAACTTTTGCGAAATTCGCTCTAAACGGCCGCCCCAGAGGCGCCACATCTGGTCCCCAAATCGCCCCATTGACGTCCAGTCAAGGCCTTGAAGGCTTGGTTTCATGCGCCTTGCCGCATTCGGCGGGTCCACTCCGGCATGAACCGGAGCTTTCCGCGATCCCTCGAATGTTAGGCAAGTCGAAAGGCTCTTGTGAGACTCTTTTGGGGAGCGGGAACGCATGAGGCAGGAGATTGGGCTAAAGATGCGCGCGTTTGTATTGGATCGTTTGTCTCGCGATATCGTGTCGCCGACTGTTCCTATCGTCTGCGGCTTGTCTCTTGCCTTTATCGCCTGCGTCTACGGCTCGCTGGAGCCGCAGGCGGAGGACCCGGCCAAGCTCGCGGCGATGACCCAGGCCACTGAGGCTGCGGCCAACGCGCAGGACGTCGCCGAAACCATCGCCATGGGCATGCGCGCGAGCTTCGAGCCCGAGATTGCGGCGCTCCCTGAGGACGAAGCGCCCGTAGCGCCGCAAAAGCCGCTCATGAAGGCCGCTGAAGCCGCGCCCGCCGCCCTCAGCGCGCCGGCTCAGAAGGTCGCCAGGCTCGAGGCGAAGCCCGAGCTGAGAACTGAGACCACGGTGGTCCCGCAGCAGGCTGCTCTCGAGGAAGACGCGACGCCGGTGCCGCCGCGCCGTCCTGGTAAGGTCGCGGCCCTCGTCAGTCGCGCCGAGGAGGCGCTGGCTCGCCGCCTCGCGCATCGCGACGGCGAGGACGCCGCAAACGCCGCCATCGACAATCGCAACATCTTCGAGAAGCTCTTCGGCAGCTCCAGCGCTCCTGCGGAGAAGCAGGGCCCGGCGCTCGCCTACGCCTCGCCGGATGCCGGCGGCGTCACCTCGGTCGCCAAGACGACCGATTTGCAGGCCAACACCAATACCGGCTCGGATCGCTACACCGCCGTCTACGACATCTCGGCGCGCACTGTTTATCTTCCCGACGGCACCAAGCTCGAGGCCCATTCCGGCCTCGGCGACCGGCTCGACAATCCGGCCTATGCGAATGAGCGCATGCGCGGGCCCACGCCGCCGGCGCTCTACGCGCTCACGCCGCGCGAGGCGCTCTTCCACGGCGTCGCGGCGCTGCGCCTGACGCCGATCAGCGGCAGCGTCTTCGGTCGCGCCGGCCTGCTGGCCCACACCTTTATGCTGGGACCGCGCGGCGATTCGAACGGCTGCGTCTCCTTCCGCGACTATCAGGCCTTCCTGCGCGCCTATCAGAGCGGCCAAATCAAGCGGCTCGCGGTCGTCGCGCATCTTTGATCGGTCTTCCGCCGCCGGGCGCGCTTGACGCGCTCGCTCGGCGGCGGTCAACTCCCACCATGACGAAGACCCACAAGGGCGCGGCGCTCCTCGGCTCGAGGGCGCCGCTTCCCGCTTCTCCCGACGAGGCGGAACTCGATCTCGTCCCCAATCCGCACAAGAGCGAGACCTATCTCGTCCGTTTCACCGCGCCCGAGTTCACCTCGCTCTGTCCGGTGACCGGCCAGCCCGATTTCGCGCATCTCGTCATCGACTATGCGCCCGCCGAGACGTTGGTCGAATCGAAATCGCTGAAGCTCTATCTCGCGAGCTTCCGCAATCACGGCGCCTTCCATGAAGACTGCACGCTGCGCGTCGCGCTCGATTTGAAGGCCGCGCTTTCGCCCATCTGGCTGCGGATCGGCGGCTATTGGTATCCGCGCGGCGGCATTCCGATCGACGTGTTCTGGCAGAGCGGCGAGCCGCCCAAGGGCCTGTGGCTCCCCGACCAGGGCGTTCCGCCCTATCGCGGCCGCGGATGAGCGAGGACGACGAGCGTCATCGCTTCAAGATGGCGAAGCGCAAGGCGCTGCAGGACGCGCGGCTCGCCGGGAAGACGATTTCCGCCAAGGGCCTGCTGATGGTCCACACCGGCGCGGGCAAGGGCAAGTCCACCGCCGCCTTCGGCCTGGCGCTCCGCGCGCTCGGGCATGGCTGGCGCGTCGGCGTCGTCCAATTCGGCAAAGGCCAGTGGATGAGCGGCGAGCGCAAGATGCTCGAAGCCTTGGGCGCCGAAAGGATCGAGTGGCATACGCTTGGAGAAGGCTTCACCTGGGAGACGCAGGATCGCGCGAAGGACGAGGCTGCGGCGCGGCGGGCCTGGGACAAGGCTTTGGCGCTGATGGCGGAGCCTGAGCTTCGCCTGCTGATCCTCGACGAGCTCAACATTGCGCTGCGCTACGCGCATTTGCCCTTGGATGAGGTGCTCGCGGCGCTGGCTGCGCGCCGCGCCGATCTCCACATCGTCGTCACGGGCCGCAACGCCAAGCCGGAACTGATCGCAGCGGCCGATCTCGTCACCGAGATGACACCGGTGAAGCATCATTTCGCGGCGGGCGTGAAGGCGCAGGAGGGGATCGAGTTTTAGGCTTCCTGCGATTCGGGGACGCCCCCTCCCTCCCCCTCCCCCGCTATCGCGGGAGAGGGGGCGGCCAGCGTTGCGCGTGAATTCCATGACGCGCGCAACCGAACTCCCTCTCTCGCGATAGCGGGGGCCGGGGAGGGGGCGCTCTCGCCAGCGCCCGCGCTTCGCGCTAAGACCGCCGCCAACTTCTCCTCCCGCGGGAAATCATGAACGCCCCTCTCCCCAAATCTCCGCTCACCGATCCGATCTCGCGCCGGCGCACTTTTGCGATCATCTCGCATCCGGACGCCGGCAAGACCACGCTGACCGAAAAGCTGCTGCTCTTCGGCGGCGCGATCCAGCTCGCCGGCGAGGTGCGCGCCAAGCGCAACGCCCAGCAGACGCGCTCCGACTGGATGAGCATAGAGCGCGAGCGCGGCATCTCGGTCGTGACCTCGGTGATGACCTTCGAATATGCGGGCTGCGTCTTCAATCTACTCGACACGCCCGGCCACGAGGACTTCTCGGAGGACACCTATCGCACGCTATCGGCCGTCGACGCCGCGGTTATGGTCATCGACGCGGCCAAGGGCATCGAGGCGCGCACGCGAAAGCTCTTCGAGGTCTGTCGCCTCCGCGACATTCCGATCGTCACCTTCATCAACAAGCTCGACCGCGAAGCGAGAGATCCCTTCGAGCTCTTGGACGAGATCGAAAAGACGCTGGCGCTCGATGCTGCGCCGGTGACCTGGCCCCTGAGCCGCGGCAGGACATTTGCAGGAACCTATC
The DNA here is from genome assembly GCA_963829075.1 of uncultured Alphaproteobacteria bacterium. Classification (GTDB taxonomy): domain Bacteria; phylum Pseudomonadota; class Alphaproteobacteria; order Rhizobiales; family Beijerinckiaceae; genus Methylocystis. Next base: position 142,121 of record CAWHHH010000008.1, read on the forward strand.
GTTTCGAGACAAAGTCGGTGCGCCGGCTCGACAAGGACGACGAGGAGCTCAAGGTTTCGGGCCTCGACGACGAGAGGCTTGCAGCGCTCCTCCCGCCGCAGGAGCTCGAGAGCTGGCGCGAGGAGGCGGCGCTCGCCGAGGAGGGCAGCAAGCCCTTCGACCTCAGAGCCTTCCGCGAGGGGCATCTCACCCCCGTTTTCTTCGGCAGCGCCCTGCGCAATTTCGGCGTGCGCGATCTGATCGACGCGATGGCGGCCCTCGCGCCGCCGCCGCGCGGGCAGGAGGCCGACAAGCGCCTGGTCGAGGCGAACGAGCCGAAAATGACGGGCTTCGTTTTCAAGATCCAGGCGAACATGGACCCCAATCACCGCGACCGCATCGCCTTCATGCGCGTCTGCTCCGGCAAGCTCACGCGCGGCATGAAGGCGAAGCTCGTGCGCACGGGCAAGTCCTTAAGCCTCAACGCGCCGCAGTTCTTCTTCGCGCGCGACCGCTCCATCGCCGACGAGGCTTACGCCGGCGACGTGGTGGGGCTCCCCAATCACGGCGTCTTGCGTATCGGCGACACGCTGACCGAAGGCGAGGAGCTGGTCTTTCGCGGCGTGCCGAGCTTCGCCCCGGAAATCCTGCGCCGCATCACGATCGGCGACGCGATGAAGGCCAAGAAGCTGAAGGAAGCGCTGCGTCAGCTCGCCGAGGAAGGCGTCGTGCAGCTCTTCATGCCTCGCGACGGATCCGGCGCGATCGTCGGCGTCGTCGGCGCGCTGCAGCTCGACGTGCTTGCGACGCGGCTTGCGGCCGAATATGGGCTCGAGACCAAATATGAGCAGACGCGCTTCACGCTCTGCCGCTGGGCGAACTCGGAAGACAAGAGCAAGCTGAAGAGCTTCCTCGACGCCAACACCACGGCGGTCGCCGACGACATCGACGGCGACCCCGTCTTCATGGCGTCCTCGGCCTTCTCGTTGAACTACGACGCCGAGCGCAATCCGGCGATTCAATTCTCGGATGTGAAGGACTATCAGAAAGGCGCGACGGGCTGAGGCGGCCTCTTGCGCTTTCGCGGTGGTCCCCGCGATAAATTCTTCGGAGAAAATTTGCCGCGCTTTGATACAGCGCCATCTCTCCCCCTTGTGGGGAGGGTGGACGCCGAAGGCGGCCGGGTGGGGGGCCATCCAGGATGCTGCGTGTACTTGCGCCGATGAAGCTGCGTTCCCTGCCAAGAGTGCGCGCGGCGGCCCCCGCCCGTCGCGCTTCGCGCGACACCCTCCCCGCAAGGGGGAGGGATGGGGCGGCGGCAATCATTCGGACAGAGGTCACTCCTTGAGCGACGCCATGTCGATGACGAAGCGATATTTCACGTCGCTCTTCAAGAGACGCTCATAGGCCTCGTTGATCTCGTCCATTCGGATGATCTCCACATCGGAGACGATTCCATGCGCGCCGCAGAAGTCGAAAAGCTCTTCCGATTCCATCTTTCGTGACGCCGAGCTTCTTTCCTGTGCGCCTCGCTCAATGGCCGTTGGCGGAAAAATGCTGATAGTCCTTGGAGCGCGCCCATTCGCCGCCCCAGCGCCAGCCGCGCTTGGCGAAGGCCTTGTGGACGACGTCGCCTCTCGTGATGACGCCGATCATGCCGGAATGACGCTTCTCGGGAAAGTCATAGGCTTTGCCCGCCTCGGGCTCCGTGACGCCGTGCGAGACATAGGGGTTTTGCACCGGATTGATGTCGATCGCCAAGCCGAAGGCATGTTGCGAAACTCCGCCGCCCTCCGTCGTGCGGCAGTTGAAGCCGCTCGTATTGTTGGCGGCGATGGACTGATCGTCGTCGCCGCCATAATCATCGACGAGCCGGATACGATAGATACGAAATTCGCCGCTGTCGTAAATTTCCTGAAAGATCGCGGCGACCTTGCTCGCGACTTTCTTCGCGACGATCATCGGGCCGAACTGCGTGCGCCCCTCGAAATCGCGATACGGAATCCGCAACAGCGCCAGCGCGCTCCTCTCCGGACAGCCGCGCCCGGCGCGCCAGGATCGCCCCTGCATGTAGCTCCATACCTCGTCGGGAATGGCGGAGACGCTCACGCGCGCGCTCTCGGCCTCGGTGTTCGATCCCGGCGCGAGGCTGAAGAGCATTGCCGCAAGGAGAAATGCGCCTGCTCGCTGCAGGACGCTCTCTTTGGCGTGGCGCGGGCTCGGACAGGGCATGGATTTTGACCGCAGGGAAGAAGCGGAAGCAGCGAGGAACCGCGAAACAGCGGGATCCAGCACAGATGCAGAAGCCGCTCTCAAACGTGACTTGACGCCTTGATGAAGATAAAAGCGCAATCGCGGCCCTGTCCAACCCTGATACAGCTTCGGGCAATCCATCGCAACAGCCACAGCACGGAACGCCGCGCCTTAAGAATCCGCGGACGCTGCGTTTTGTAGCCGCAGAATCATATCCAAAGAGGAGCGCGTTTCCATGGTTTTTAGAAGGCTCACAATCGCCCTCGTGGCCTGCTTCCTCGTCACCGAATTCGCGCTGGCTCAGGAGCGCCCTCAAGGCCCTCCGTCGGGCTCCGTCACGATTCGGCAAGTGCAGGTGGCTTTTTACGGTTCGGGCGCCGTCGGCGGTGGGACTCTGAAATATGGCGGCCGAGAATATCCAATAACGGTCGGCGGCCTAGGCGTCGGCGGAATCGGCGTTTCGGAGCTCAAGGCGTCTGGCATCGTCTATGGCTTACGACAGCGCGAAGATTTTGCGGGCGCTTATGTCCAGCTCCGCAAAGGATGGGCCTTGGGCGACCAGGGACGCGGGACGCTGTGGCTTCAAAACAGCAAGGGCGTCACCATCAGCTTGAAAACCAAGCGCCGTGGATTGCAGCTATCCTTGGGAGCCGACGGCGTGATTATTGGCTTCAAGTAAGCTCGCGGCTGCGTGCTTTTGCCGCGTCTGTGTTTTTGTCACGCGCGCCAAAGGCCGCAACTTGCTAGCTTCGCCATCGTCTTCCTACTTCAAGCCGACGGTTTGCCCGAAGCCGAAGGTGGGCCAGAATCAATCGCAGTCGAGGGGCGATCGCATGTCGGCATGTCGAGCTGGGGAGCAGAGCGCGGCGGAGCAGAAAGCCATGAACCAGCACATCGTTCGCACCCTGGGCTACACGGGGATCTTCGTCGCCTTTTGAAGCACCGCTCCGACTATCCGAAAAGCTCCTGACGGCCGACGGCTTCTGCATGTATGCTCGAGCCGACGGCGCTGTTTTGCGGTTCATCGCTGTGGCGTTGGCGTCAGGGGCGGCGATGATGCTTGCACAGGATCTATTGAACCCGCTGCTTCTCCTCGGCGCCATCCTGCTTTTGGGCGCGCTGCTCGGCTCGGTCGCTGAGCGTCTGAGCGCGCCCTGGATCATCGGATCGATCGTCGCGGGCGTTATGCTCGGCCCCGAACTCGCTGGGCGTGCTGTCTCATTCCGCGCTTGCCAAGCTCGGCGGCTTTTCGCAGGCGTCGCTCGCGGTCATCGCCTTTTGCATCGGCAGCCGGCTAACCCTCGAGCGCCTGCGCTCGATGGGAGCGAGCGTCGCTCTGCTCGCGATCGCGCAACTCCTCGCCCCTCTCGCCGTGGTGTTCGGAGCGGAGGCGTTAATTGGCATGAAGTGGCAAACCGCGCTGATCGTCGCCGCCGCGGCGCCGGCGACGGCGCCGACCATCACCTACGCGGTGATCCGTCGGCGTAACGCCTCCGGCCCGTTCATCGACCGCGCGTTCGGCATTCTCGCCATCAACGATGCGGCGACCGTTTTGATCTTCAGCGTCGTCTCCGCGGCGACCGTGGCCGCGCTTGGCGCGCATGGCTCCGGAGCAGAGGTTCGCGCTTCGATGGAAATCGCGGCGCTCAATGAGGCGAACTCACTGCTCGCGGGCGGCGCCTTGGGCGGCGTCTTCCTGATTGCGCGAAGCGCGATCTCCGACCAAAGCCCCGGTTGCGCCGACCGGCTGCGCGCGTTGCTTTATAGTCTGCTGCTAATCGCCGTCGGCCTGGCGGCGGTTCTTGGCCTTTCGCCGCTGCTCATGCCGTTGTCGATGGGCGTCGTCATCGGCAACGGATCGAGCGAGCCGGACCGCGCGGCGGTGCAGGGCGGCATCTCCGACATCGAGGAGCCGCTATACATCATCTTCTTTGTGCTCGCCGGCGCCCACCTGCCCATCGACGAGGCGTCGAATATCTTCATTCTGCTCGCTGCAACCGTCTACATTCTGGCGCGGTTCGCCGGAAAATACGCGGCGATCCATTTGGCGTCCTTGGCGCTGCGGCTGGATGCGGCGACGCAGAAATATCTCGGGCTGTGCTTTCCGTCGCAAGGCGGGCTGGCTATGGGCCTCATGCTGGCCTTCGCCGATTCGCCGACGGTGCGCGCCCTGCAGCCATCCGGCCTACAGATGGTGGAAATGGCAATTTCCGTCGTGTTGATGGGCGTGATGCTGTCGCAGGTTTTTGGGCCGCTCGTCATCGACTATGCGGTGCGGCGCGCCTTCCTTACCGAGACGCATGGGGCTGGCTAGCGCCCTGGTCCCTCGGATAGAATCGTTCGGGCTGGCTCATTCCGGCGTAACCCGTGTCACATGGCCCATCTTGCGGCCTGCGCGGATCTCGCGCTTTCCGTAGAGATGCAGGCAGGCGCCGTCTTCCGCGGCGATGTCGCGCCAACGCTCGGCGTCCGAGCCGATGAGATTGCGCATCGTGACGCGCCCGAGGCGCGCCGTCGAGCCGAGCGGCCAGCCCGCGACGGCGCGGATATGCTGCTCGAACTGCGAGGTGAGCGCGCCGTCGAGCGTCCAATGGCCGGAGTTATGGACGCGCGGCGCGATCTCATTGACGATGAGGCGCTCATTTCGTCCGTCCTTCACGAGAAAGAGCTCGACAGCCAGCACGCCGACGTAATCTGCGGCTTCCGCAATGCGGTGTGCGATCTCTTTTGCGCGAGCCGCGGTCTCGGGAAGGACGGCGGCCGGCGCGCGCGTCTCGGTCAGAATATGATTCTCGTGCCGGTTCTCGCTGAGGTCATAGGCGTGGAACTCTCCGCCGACGCCGCGCGCCGCGACGACGGAAACCTCTTTTGCGAAATTGACGAAGCCTTCCAAAATGCAGGGCGCGCCGCCGAGCGCGCGAAAAAGTGCGCCGAGGTCTCCGCCTCCCTTGATCGCGACCTGTCCCTTGCCGTCATAGCCGAGGCGGCGCGTCTTGAGGATCGAGGGGCGCCCGAGCTTCGCCACGGCGCGGGCGAGCGCGCCGGCGTCGGGCACGTCCGCGAAGGGCGCGGTCTCTATGCCGAGCTCCTGCACGAACTCTTTTTCGACGAGCCTGTCCTGGGTCAAGGCGAGCGCGCGCGGATTGGGTCGCACCGGCGCCCGCGCCTCGAGGAACTCCGCCGTCGCCGCCGGCACGTTCTCGAATTCATAGGTCACGACGTCGACCGCCCTGGCGAAGGCGTCGAGCGCTTCAGGATCGTCATAAGCCGCGATCGTGCGCGCGGCGCAGACATCGAAGGCGGGCTCCTCGGCGCCGGGAGCGAAGACATGGGTCTTGAACCCCAGGCGCGCCGCGGCGAGCGCCAACATGCGGGCGAGCTGGCCGGTGCCGAGAACGCCGATCGTCGCGCCCGGGCTCAGCACGCGGCGAGCGCTTCCTCGACGGGGCGCTCGTCGACGCTCTCCGTCTGCCGCGTGCGATATTGGGCGAGCCGCTCGTTCAGAGCGGCGTCCGAGCGCGCCAAAATGGCCGCGGCGAGCAGCGCCGCATTGATGGCGCCGGGCTTGCCGATCGCGAGCGTGCCGACCGGCACGCCGGCGGGCATCTGCACGATCGAGAGCAGCGAATCGAGTCCTGAAGAGCGATGTCGCCTCGACCGGCACGCCGAGAACGGGGAGATTGGTCATCGCCGCGGTCATGCCCGGCAGATGCGCCGCGCCGCCGGCGCCGGCGAGAATCACCTCGAAACCTTCGCGCTCGGCGTTCTTGGCGAAGGCGACGAGGCGGCCGGGCGTCCGATGCGCCGAGACGATGCGCGCCTCATAACCAACGCCGAGCGCCTTCAAAGTCTCGGCCGCGTGGCTCATCGTCGCCCAGTCGGACTGAGAACCCATGATGATGGCGACGGGTTTCGACTTTTTGGTCACAACGTTTCGCTTCCGCTGATTGAAGGGGAAGCCATCCGGCATAGAGGAAGCGCCGCCGCCGCGCAAGCGCGGCTCGGGTGGACGTTTTCGCCGCTTTCAGCCCTTTGTGCAGATTGCGGACCCATGAGAGGTTTCGCGCGTCCGCGAGCTCACCAACGCCGGCACAAATAGGCGAAAGCCAGCGCGCCGGCGAAAAAGCAGCCGAGCAAGAGCGAAAGCTCGAAGAGAAGCGATCCGGCGCGGCTCAAACCGGCCGAGACTCGCGCGCCAAAAGCCGGTCGCTCGCGATCCGCGAGCAAGGTCCCCATCTCGCGCAAGGGGCGGCTGGAAGCACCGGCCCTCTCCCGCGTTGCGCGAGCCTGGAAAGCGTCGTGAATCCTGACGGAAACGTTGCCCATGGTTCTTTTCCTCAAGTCGGAGGGAACGCGGCGGGAGTCGTTTCAAAAACGGACGCCGTCGCTTCGTCGCGCCCCGCGCTTCAAGCCGGGCGCCAAGCCCTGCCGAAGGCGCCGCGGCTCGAGCTCAAGCAATGATGTCGGGCGTGAGATCGTCCTCGAGCCGCTGCAGCCGATCGCGCAAGGCGAGCTTGCGCTTTTTCAACCGCTGGATTTGCAGCTGATCCACGCCCCCCACGGCGAGCAGCGCGTCGATGGCGGCCTGCAAATCGCCGTGCTCGAGCCGCAACCGCTCGATTTCTGCCCGAATGGCGGCCTTTTCGGCGTCACTTGACTGGTCGGCCATGGTTGGCTTGCTGGGGCTGGCGGAGGCTGCTCGGAGCGGAGGCCGCCGGAATCGCGTGTTCTTTACACTTATCGCCCCTCTCACGCCTCTTCTTCAAGGCCGGAGTGGTCTCGATGCGCGACGTTTCGTCCCATTTCGGGACCGGGCCGCCTCATCTTTTTGCTTGCAGGCCGTTACAAATGTGCCACACTCGCCAGTCCGGGCTGGAGGCCCGCTCAAAGCCAGGAGGTTGCCGATGTCCTTGCAAGGCCATGTCGTCGAACTGCAACGCCGCCACGAGGCCCTGGAGAAGGAAATAGAACAGGAACGCTTGCGGCCGTTTCGGGATGACATGAAAGTTTTTGAGCTGAAGAAAAAGAAACTGCAAATCAAGGACGAGCTCTCCAAGCTCAAGGAAGCTGAAACGCTGCATTGAGCAGCGTATAGTCTTCGCAAAGAGAGGCGCCCGCGCCCCTAGGTTGCTCTAGGGCGGAGAGAGATCTCCGCCTTTGTTTATTTCACCTCTCTATTTTTTCGTGTGCCCGACTTTTTCGCCCCTGCGCCAGCGCCTCACGCCATGGCTGGAGAAGCGGCTCGCGCCCTCGCTCAGGCTTTCCCATTGCGCGAGCGGCAAAGCGTGAAAGCGCAGCTCGACGTCGAGCGCGCCCTCCTTGAACAGGAAGAGACAGGAATAAGACGCGGCGGGCGCCGCGCCTCGATCTGCGCAGCGGCCGAAGAACGCGCGACCGACAGGCGGCGCCAGCTGGAGCTCCCTGAGATCATAGGGCGTCGCCGGCTCGAAGCGCCGTCGAACCAGGCCCCCGGAAGCAGGAGCGAAACGGACGGGGAAGGCGCACCGAGGCCAGAACGCGTCCCCGCGGCTTGTGGGGGATGGCGGCTCGACCAGCGCATGAACTTTCAAAGCGACGGTTAATCGAATTCAGGCTTTCGGATCGTCGCGGCTTGCACTCAAAGAAGGAAATGGCGCCCCATGTTCCAAGGTCCGAAGCGCGACAGTGACGCAATGGCGGCGCTTGGCGTCGTTTTTGCTCGCCTTGCGACGCGGAAGGCTATACAAGGGCCCCGACGGATCGAAGTCCGCCTCACGCCCGCTTTATCCTGAGAGGCGAAGCGCCTCGGGCACATTTGCGCGTTTCCTACGGCCGACGCGCGGGCGGGTTTTTCGACAGCCAGCGCCGTAGCCAGGAAACTTGATGACATTCAACGAACTCGGCCTTTCGCAAAAGGTTCTCGCTGCGGTGAGCGCGAAAGGCTACACGAACCCGACGCCGATCCAGGCGCAAGCCATTCCGCCGGCTCTCCAGGGACGCGACATCCTCGGCATCGCGCAGACCGGGACCGGCAAGACCGCCGCCTTCACCCTGCCCATGCTCTGCCGACTCGAACAGGGCCGCGCCCGGGCGCGCATGCCGCGAACGCTCATTCTAGAGCCGACGCGCGAGCTTGCCGCCCAAGTCGAGGAAGCCTTCGCGGTTTACGGCGCCAATCACAAATTGAACCTCGCCTTGCTCATCGGCGGCGTCGCCTTCGGCGACCAGGAGACCAAGATCATGCGCGGCGCTGACGTGCTGATCGCGACGCCCGGACGCCTGCTGGACTTTTTCGATCGCGGCAAGCTGCTCCTGACCGGCATCGAGATTCTCGTCATCGACGAGGCCGACCGCATGCTCGACATGGGCTTCATCCCCGACATCGAGCGCGTCTGCAAGCTCGTGCCCTTCACGCGCCAGACGCTGTTCTTCTCGGCGACCATGCCGCCTGAGATCACGCGGCTCACCGAGGCCTTCCTACATAATCCCGTGCGCGTCGAAGTCTCCAGGGCCGCCTCGACCGCCACGACCATTCGCCAGATTCTCGTCGCCTCCAACGGCCACGCCGAAAAGCGCGACACGCTGCGCACGCTGATCCGCTCGGCCGACAATTTCAAGAACGCGATCATCTTTTGCAACCGCAAGCGCGATGTCGCGATCCTGCACCGCTCGCTCGAGAAGCACGGATTCTCGGCTGGCGCGCTGCATGGCGACATGGATCAGCCGGCGCGCATGGCCTCGCTCGACGCCTTCAAGAACGGCAATGTGGCGCTGATCGTCTGCTCCGACGTCGCGGCGCGCGGACTCGACATTCCCGACGTCAGTCACGTGTTCAACTTCGACGTGCCGACGCATAGCGAGGATTACGTGCATCGCATCGGCCGCACCGGCCGCGCCGGTCGCTCCGGCGTCGCGATCACGCTGGTGACGCCCGAAGACAAAAAATATGTCGATCAAATTCAGGAACTGATCGGTAAGTCGGTCGAATGGGAAGGGCCAGGGCTCTCCGAGCTGCCGGCGCCCTTGGAGAGCGCGCGCTCGCATGAGCGCGGCCGCGGCGGCAGGCGCGGCGGCGGACGCGGGCCGCGCGGCGCGGCCGAGGGAGAGGCGAGCCGCAGCAGGCGCACTTACGAGGGTGAGGCGCGTCCTGTGCGCAGCGAGCCGCCCCGCCCCGTGCGCAGCGAGCCGCCGCGGGCCGCGCGCAGCGAGCCGCCGCGGGCCGCAAGGGTGCAGGCCTCGGGCGAGAGGCGCGACCGCCGTCCGCGCGGCATGGAGGAGGACGGCCCGCCGGTGGTGGGCCTTGGCGATCATGTGCCGTCGTTTTTGCTGCGTCCGGTGGTGTTCAAGCAGGCGAAGGCCGCGGAGGAGTAAGGACCAGGCAGTTTCGAGGCTCGGACGGCGGTTTTCCGAGCCCTGCGACTGCAACACAGGCCGGAACAGGCTGTGGCGCTACGTCAGCGCCGAAACGCCTTTGCGAACCGAAATCATTGCGCTGATAAAAGCACGACACCGATTTCCGGCGGACGCCTCTCAGCCGGCAAATCTTGCTAGCGCCGCCCTAATCTTCTCCGCCTGGCTTTTTATCTTTTCCTGGTCGCCCATCGCGCCCGGCGGGCGTAGCGCGACGCCTTCGAAGCGCGGCAGGATGTGGAAGTGGAGGTGGAAGATCACCTGGCCGCCGGCGCTTTCGTTGAACTGCTGCAGCGTGAGCCCATCGGCGTGGAACGCGGCCTTGGCGGCCTTGGCCACATGCTGCACGCGCTTCATGAGCTCGGCGAGATCGTCCGGCGCGATGTCGAGTAGCCCGCGCGCTGGCTTCTTGGGAATCACCAGCACATGGCCCTCGCCGCGCGGCATGATGTCCATGATCGCGAGCGCCACGTCGTCCTCGTAGACCTTATGTGACGGGATCTCGCCGCGCAGGATCTTGGCGAAGACGTTTTCGGGATCGTAGGCGACGGCCATGCTCTCCTCGCGGCTTGAAAAAGGTCGCCGATGTATCGCATGGAACCGGCAAAGCGGGAAGGCGGGGTTTGCGCCTGCTTTCCTGCGAGACTATTCAGCGCGAATGGCCCTTCACTTCCGCGCCGTCGAGCGCTGCGATCACGCAATCACAAGAGAGATCGTCGACGCGGCCTTCGCGCCGGAGGACGTCGCGGGCTTCCTCGACGCCTTGCGCGCGGCGGAATGCATCATCGGCGAATGGCTGGCCGAGGACGAAAGCGGCGTTGTCGGCCACATCGCCTTCTCCCGTGCGCATCTCGAGCAGTCGGACCGCGAGAGACGGCCCGCCGCCTTTCTCACGCCGCTTGGCGTTCGTCCCGATCGGCAGAGGCAAGGCGTCGGCCTCGCGCTACTGCGCCACGCGCTTCGCCAACTCGAGCAGCGCGGCGAAAATCTATTCTTCGTCGTCGGCCATCCGACCTATTATCCGAAAGCGGGGTTTCGCACCGTCGCCTTCGACGAGGTGGCGAGCCCCTGGACAGGCTCGCCCGCCTTCATGATGCGGTGCGGCTTCGCGCCGCGCGGGCGGTTGTTAGCGCCGCCGGTGATCCGCGACGCGCATTGAGGTCGGCAAAACTCGCCCCGCCGCATGAACTCGTTGGTCAAAGGGGTTGGATGTCGCGCTACGCGCGTTGAGACGCAAACTCTATCGCCTCTCGTACTCCGTGATCGCAATTGGTCCCGCCGTCATTTCAACCAAGGTCGCCTCGAGGCACGGCGAATGTGCACAATCTCCACGACTTCATCGTGAAGCCTGTAAAAAATCTTGTAGGGGTATTTGGGAACGATTTTGACGAACAGATTGGAGTTGCGCGTCGCTATTCCGCCGCGCGGGTTTTCAGCGATGAACTGTGTGCTGGCTCGAAGACTCGTCGCTACTTGGGCTGCTCCCGCTGGAGAGCGCGCAGCCAAGTAGGAGAAGATGGACGCAAGTCGCGTTCCGCTCGCCGCGCGTAGCGGACGATCATGCCCCATAACGCCTCCAGAGCGCCGCGATTTCCTCGTCCGAGGCGAACTCGCCGCGATCTGCTTGCGCCAAGCCTTCCGCGACGGCGGCTTCCTCTGGCGTCAGATCGTAAACGCCGGTGCGCGCTGCTACGATTTCGCGAGCGGCTTCATTCAGCGCCTCCTGGTCCTCCTCGGGCCAGCTCTCGATCGACGCGAGCATTTGTTTCAGGGCCGTGATCATACAAACATTTAAGCACGGCGCGCCTTTGCAGGCGAGCGCGGCCGCTCGACGCCTTCGTCAAACGGGTGGCGCCGCGACTTGGCGCCCAAGGGCGCGCTGCGCTTTCCGAAGAGAGCAAATTTCTCGCCTTGGCGCATGCGGCAGCCGAGGCGCGCAAACACAAGCAGGCATGCCCCTCTTTGCGCTATGGCTTGACTTCAATCCCCAAACGCAAAAGCCTTGATGTTCGTTTCGCGAAACCGGCTCGCTGGATAGACGCCGAGAATCTCGACCTCGCGCGAGAAGAAGTGAAGCTCCTCCAGCGCCCTCGCGAGCCCCGGCTCTTCCGGATGTCCTTCGACGTCGGCCAGAAAGCGCGTGGCGGCGAATTCGCCGTCCACCATGTAGCTTTCTATCTTCGTCATGTTGACGCCGTTCGTCGCGAAGCCGCCGAGCGTTTTATAAAGCGCGGCCGGCACATTGCGCACGCGGAAGATGAAAGTCGTGATCGTCTGCGCCTCTCCCAACGGGGGCCATTGCGCGGTTTTGGAGAGCACGACGAAGCGCGTCGTGTTGTGCTCCTCGTCCTCGACATCCTCGCTGAGCACGTCCAAGCCATAGACCTCGGCGGCGAGCCAGGGTGCGAGCGCGGCCTTCGTCGGATCGCCCCATTCGGCGACCTCGCGCGCGGCGCCCGCCGTGTCGCCCGCCGTATGCGCTTCGAGGTGAAGCTCCTGCACGATCTTGCGGCATTGGCCGAGGGCGTGCACATGGCTATAGACGCGCTTCAAGCCTTCGCGAGTCGCGCCCTTGGGCGCCATCAATTGAAAGTGAACGGGGAGAAAATATTCGGCGACGATGTGCAGTCCCGAGTGCGGCAGGAAATGATGAATGTCCGCCACCCTGCCGGCGATCGAGTTCTCGATCGGAATCATTGCGAGCGCCGCCTCGCCGTTGGTGACGGCCGTGAAGGCGTCCTCGAAGCTCGCACAGGGCAGTGGGGTGAAATGGGGATAGGCCTCGCGGCAGGCGATGTCGGAATTCGCGCCGGGCTCCCCTTGATAGGCGATCTTGTTACTCACGCTTTGCCTCCGCTGTCGTTGGTCGTCTCGCGCAATGCCCTGAGATCGTCCATCGTATCGACCGAGACCGGGGCCGTGTCCAGCAGCGCGGCGTCGATGCGCATGCCGTCCTCAAGCGCTCGAAGCTGCTCCAGTCCCTCGCGCGCCTCCAGCAGCGAGACGGGAAGCGAGACAAAGCGTTGGAACGCTCGGCGGCGAAAGGCGTAGACTCCGAGATGACGATAAATCGGCCCTTCGCCAAAGGGAACGCGCGCTCTGGAGAAATAATGCGCGCGCAGCCGCCGCGGCGCGATGAGCGTTCCGACGATCTTCGGCGCGTCGGGCGAGGCCTCTTCCTCTCGCGCGGCGAGAGTCGCGAGCGTGCCGATGTCGACAGCCTCGTCGCCAAGAAGCGAGAGCGCCGCCGCTAGCGCGCCCGGGGGTAGAAAGGGGAGATCGCCTTGCAGATTGACGACGGCGTCGTATCGCCCGTCCCGATCGATTGTTGAGAGCGCTTCGCCGAGACGATCGGAGCCGCAGGCATGCTCGCGACGGGTCAGCGTCGCTTCGACGCCAAAGGCGCGCGCGAGCGCGGCGATCTCTTCGGAGTCGGTCGCGACATGCACGGGCCCTAATCCCGCCTCGAGGCCGCGCTCGACGACATGCGCGACTAGCGGCTTTCCGGCGATCGGGAGAAGCGCCTTGTTCGGCAGGCGCTTGGACGCAAGCCGCGCCGGGATGAGGACGATCGCCCTCAAGCGGGAAGGCGCCGCCGTGGGCCGCTGCTCAATAACTTTGCCCGTCCTCGCCGGTCCATCCGCCCTTTTCCGTCCCCGAAAAATGCAGCATTCCCTCGCTTTTCAAAATCTCGTTCTTCTGGAAGCTTTGATCGGAGGCGAGACCGAGCGCTGCGCAAGGGCCGCGCTCCTTCTCCTCGGCGCATTTGGCCTCGTAGCCTTCGGGGAACTGGACCTCCGCCTCATACTGATATTCGTAGACGTCGGTATTGCCGATATGCGCGCCACGTCCGCTGGTTTTCTTAAAGGACACGAGCTTCGCCGGCACCTTCGAGCGCTCGAGCAGATTGCGCATCACTTTGGCGCCCGCTGCGTCTCCCGGCTCGCCGCCGCTACAGGCTGAAAGGGACGCCGCCGCGACGACGACTAACGACAATGCAAAGCGAGCGTTCATTCGACCTCCTCCGCGCGCGGCCCGGCGCCGCGCCTGCTTTTTCCCTCTCAAGCCCTTTTGTGAGCCGTGAAGCTCGGCGCGAAACGCCCTGGTTTCGGAGGGTTGTGGAATTTCATAACGGAGAGTTGCATTTTTGTGCAACGGATGTATTCTCAGGTTCCGCCAAAAACGGCGGGCGCAGTCGATGGCGTCAAAGGGCCTAAAAGAACCCGACGGTCGTCGCATCAGAGCGCGTCTCGACAGAACTTTCGAATGCCCTACGGAGTGCTCAGGTCCGCCGCATCTCCTGGGTCCGTGGGGTTGGCCGGCTGGCGTTGGGTTGGAGTGGCCTCCTTGAAGCCCCGCGCTAGCCGGCCGCCTTAAGTCGGGGCGGCGCAGCTTCATCCTCACCAGTCACGACACGTTGAGGCGCTTCGCGTACGCGCGGTCGAGCATGTTCCGATTCAAAAACCGCTTGGCAGTTTTTGGAAACCGGCTCCGGCGCGCGGCCCCTTACTTGATCTTGGTTTCCTTGAACTCGACGTGCTTCTTGACGACGGGATCATACTTCTTGAACGCGAGCTTCTCGGTCTTGGTGCGCGCGTTCTTCTTCGTCACATAGAAAAAGCCCGTGTCGGCGGACGACAGGAGCTTGATCTTGATCATTGCGGCCTTGGCCATGGGCTCGTTCCGTGTCGAGAAAAAGAGATATCGGGCCCACTGGCGCGAGAGGCGCCGGCGAAGCTCCGAATTGGCGCGCACCATAGGCGGACGCGGGTTTTTGTCAAGCGCGCGGGCGTCTGTGGGGAGTTTTGAAGCTGGGCGCGCGGAAAACCGCTTCGCCTTCGTGAACGGGTGCGACGCGCGCATATCGTTGGAAAATTCGCCGGCGGCGCATTCCCATCGACGGCGCCGTGCGGCAAGATGCGACGCGAGAGGTCTTTGATCTCCAACAGCCAGACCAGGAGCTGTTGCCGACATGTCGTTGCAAAAGCCGCCTTGCTTCACGCTGGCCGCGCGCGACGCCGGTCATTTGACGTTGCTCGGGGAGCGGGGCGAGGCGGCGCATGTTTTCGTGCTCGAGCCGGACATCATCCGCATCTTGCTGTTGCCGAGCGGTCGGCTGGGTCACTCCAAAACTTTCGCCTTGGCGCCGGGGGCGGAGGACGTTGCTCCAGAAGGCCGCGACCGTTTCGATCTTGCGGGCTTTTCGCAGCCGGAATTCTCGCTTGAGACAGAAGGGATGGACATCCTCCGCATCGAAACCGCGGCGATCCGCCTCGACATTCAGCTAGTCGGCTTCTTCTGTTCCTGGGCGCTGCGCTTGGGAAGGGAATGGCGCACCGTCGCACGCGACCGCGCCACGCAGGCCTATAACTTCGGCTGGTGGGATGAGCGAGTCTATCACTTTCTCGCCCGCGAGCGCGGCGAGATGTATTTCGGGCTTGGAGAGCGCGCTGGGGCTATGGATCGCGCGGGTCAGCGCTATCGCCTGAGCAACATCGACGCGATGGGGTATGACGCGAGAACCTCCGACCCCCTCTACAAGCATATTCCTTTCTATCTTACTTGCCGACCGGACAGCGGGACCGCATTTGGCCTCTTCTACGATACGTTCTCCGACTGCACGTTCGATTTCGGCAAGGAGCTCGATAATTATCATGGTCCCTATCGGTATTTCGCCGCCGACCACGGCGACCTCGACTACTATTTCATCGCGGGCCCCGCCGCCGCAAAGGTCACGCGCCGCTTCACTTGGATGACGGGGCGCCCGGCCTTCACACCGCGATGGGGTCTCGGCTACTCGGGCTCATCCATGGCCTATACGGACGCCCCCGACGCCGCAGCACGCCTCGTACAGTTCCTCGAAAACTGCGCCGAACATGATATTCTTTGCGACAGCTTCCACCTGTCGTCCGGTTACACATCACTCGGCGACAAGCGCCATGTCTTCAACTGGAACCGATCGAAATTTCCCGATCCCACAGCCTTCGCGCGCGCTTTTGCAGAGAAGAGCGTGAAGCTCTGCGCAAATGTGAAGCCCTGCTTATTGAAGGATAATCCTTTATTCGAAGAAGCGCGCGCGCTCGGCATTCTCGTGGCCAACGCGGCGGGCGAACCGATCTTCGTCCAATTTTGGGGCGATCTCGGCGTCTATCTCGATTTCACCAACCCTGAAACCGTTCGCTGGTGGCAAGCAAAAATACGGGAAACACTCCTGGATTACGGAATTGCAGCGATCTGGAACGACAACAATGAATTTGAAATATCATCTCCCGATGCGCTGGCGCAGAATTTCGGCGAGCCGCGGCCGGCGCGCGAGACGAAGCCGCTGCAGAGCCTGCAAATGATGCGCGCTTCACGCGAAGCGCAACAGAGGCGTGCGCCGAGCTCGCGACCCTACCTCGTCTCGCGTTCCGGCGGCGTGGGCATGCATCGTTATGTCCAAACCTGGTCCGGCGACAACGCCACGTCTTGGGAGACGATAAAATACAATCTGAAAATGGGCTTGGGCCTGTCACTCTCGGGCGTCTCCAACAGCGGCCACGATATCGGTGGTTTCTCCGGCCCCCCGCCCGACCCGGAACTTTTCGTGCGCTTCGTGCAGTTTGGTGTGTTCCTTCCGCGCTTCTCCATCCATTCCTGGAACGACGACGGAACGGTCAACGAGCCGTGGATGCACCCGCAAGCGACACCCTTCGTTCGCGATCTCATAAAGCTCCGCTACCGGCTGATCCCTTACTTTTACGATCTGCTCTGGCGTTACCACCGCGACTACGAACCGATTTTGCGACCGACCTTCTTGGACTTTCCCGACGATCCGCAGTGCTGGCGGGAGAATGACGAGATGATGGTGGGCGGCTCATTGCTCGCCGCGCCCGTCGTCGAACCCAAATGCGTCGAACGGGACGTTCATCTCCCATCCGGAACGGTTTGGTATGATTTCTGGACCGGCGAATCCTTCGTTGGCGGCCAGATCGTCAAACGGCCGGCGGCGTGGGACCGGCCCGTGCTGTTCGCGCGCGAGGGATCGGCCATCGCCGTCAACATTGCCGAGCAAAGTTTTGCGAAGCGCGCCGATCGTCGCGGGTTCATGATTTTTCCGCCCAAAAGCTCGGGCGCCTTCGTCGCAGAAAGTTTCGAGGACGATGGCGAGAGCGAGGCTTATCGCGGCGGTGGTTGCGGCTGCTGGCGGATCGAGCTCGAGGCCGAGGCGAACCGCATCTCGGCGCGCGTTCAGCGCTTGGGCTCCTTTGGCGCGGGGAGCGAAAAACCGCAGCTGATCTTCCCCGAAGCGGAAAGGCGCTTCGTTACAGTTTCGTATGGCGGGTGAGTTTACCGGTCGCAGGCAAGCCTTGGCGCCGCCTTGGATGGCGAAGAAGCGCCAAAAAGCGGCCATTGAGCGCGCGGAAAAAGAAGAAACGCTCCCGCTCCCTCCTCGAACCCTGCGGCGGGACGCGCTCTTGGAGGGGCGAAGTTATAGCTGCGCCGCGGCTATCTCGCCCGGACCTGCGCTAGCTGGCCACCGCGCCTGTAAAGAAGAAATGCCGGCCTGCTGGCGGCAGGCGGCATTCGTGATGTATATTTAGCTTCATGACCGTCGAGGACATCGAAAAGGCCGTGGCCAAGCTGCCACCCGACCAGTTCGCGGAATTCCGAGCCTGGTTCGAAGAGTTCGACGCCGCGCGCTTCGATCAGAAGATCGAGCGCAACGGCAAGGCCGGCAGGCTCGACGCGCTGGCTGATCAGGCCGTTGAGGATTTCCGCAGAGGCCGCGTCCGCGAGTTATGAGGCATTTCGCGAGCCGCGCCTTTTGGGAGGCCTATGCAAGGCTTCCCGAGCAGGTGCGCGTGCTCGCCGACAAGAACTTTGCCTTGCTGAAGGACGATCCTCGACACCCCTCGTTACAATTCAAGAAAATCGGACGCTTCTGGTCCGCCCGCGTCGGCCTGCGATATCGTGCTTTGGTCGTCGAAACCGATGGCGATCTCGTGTGGTTTTGGATCGGCTCGCATGCCGACGACGATGCGCTGGTCCGATAGCTCAGGTCGGCGTTTCGCTTCAGCCGGAAGGCTCGCCGCCTCTTGTCGGCTGGCGACGAAGCGCGCGTCCTCAAACCCTCCCTCATCCCTCCGCGCTTTTCAGCGCGGCGCGGCGCCGCTAAAAGATCGCCTCGAAAGGCACAAAATGACCAAAGACTCCGCCATTTCGCCGCAAGGCGCCAAAGCCCAGGCGCGGCTGCCGCGCGGCTTCCAAGACCGCGACTCAGCCGAGCTCGCGGCGACACGGCGCATGCTCGAAGCCATCCGCGAGGTCTATGAGCTTTACGGCTTCGAGGCGCTGGAAACGCCCGCGATCGAATATGCCGACGCGCTCGGCAAGTTCCTGCCGGATCAGGACCGCCCCAACGAAGGCGTCTTCTCCTTTCAAGACGACGACGAGCAATGGCTGTCGCTGCGCTACGATCTGACCGCGCCGCTCGCCCGCTTCGTTGCGCAAAATTACGACTCGCTGCCCAAGCCCTACCGCTCCTATCGGTTCGGCCAGGTATTCCGCAACGAGAAGCCGGGACCGGGGCGCTTTCGCCAGTTCATGCAGTTCGACGCAGACACGGTGGGATCCGCCTCGCCCGCCTCCGACGCCGAGCTCGCCATGATGGCGGCCGACACGCTGGAGCGGCTCGGGATCGAGCGCGGCGGCTATGTGATCAAGATCAACAGCCGCAAGGTGCTCGACGGCGTCATGGAGATCGTCGGCATCGGCGGCCCCGAGGCGGCCGGCCGGCGGCTCACCGTGCTGCGCGCGATCGACAAGCTCGACCGGCTCGGGCCCGAGGGCGTGAAACTCCTGCTCGGACCCGGCCGCAAGGACGAGAGCGGCGATTTCACCAAAGGCGCGGGGCTCGACGCCGCGGCGATCGACACGCTCCTCTCCTTCAGTTGCGGCGGACAGTACGTCGACGGCAAGGCCAGCGTCGATCTCTTTGGCCTGCTCGGCAAGAGCGACGTCGGCGCGCAGGGCGCCGAGGAATTGCTGGAGATCGAGGACCTGGTGCGCGACGCGGGCTATGGCGCCGACCGCATCCGGATCGACCCCTCCGTCGTGCGTGGGCTCGAATATTACACGGGGCCGGTCTTCGAGGCCGAGCTGACCTTCGAGACGAAAGACGAGAAGGGCAATCCCGTGCGTTTCGGCTCGGTCGGCGGCGGCGGGCGCTATGACGGGCTCGTTGGGCGCTTCCGCAATGAGAACACGCCGGCGACGGGCTTTTCGATCGGCGTCTCGCGGCTCTTCGCGGCGCTGCAGGCGGTGAGAAGCCCCGTCGTCGCGGGGCCCGCGCGGCGCGGACCGGTCGTGGTGCTCGTGCTCGATCGCGAGCGGATCGCCGATTATCAGCGCATGGTCGCGCAACTACGCAACGCCGGCGTCGCCGCCGAGCTTTATCTCGGTTCAGCCGGCATGAAGGCGCAGATGAAATACGCCGATAAGCGCGGCGCGCCGCTCGTCGTGATCCAGGGCTCGGACGAGCAGGCGAGGGGAGAGGTGCAGCTCAAGGACCTCGAGGCCGGGGCGGTCGCCGCCGCGTCGATCACGACCAACGAGGAATGGAAGGCGCAACGCCCCGCGCAGATCTCGGCGCCGGAAGGCGAGCTCGTGGAGCGCGTGCAGGCGATGCTGGCGGGGTCGGCGGGCTAAGCTTTGGTCGCTCCGGTCTCGCGTAAGGACACCAGTTCAGAGATTTTTTCGGGCGGCGCTCTGCGTCGCAGGAGGCCGTTATGGAATACGCCGCAACCTCGAACGCGTTCACGGCTTTTGTCGTTTTCCTCGCCATCGTCGCGCTGGCGCTGGCGATCGGCAGCTTCTTCACCGTGCGCACGGCGGAAGCGGCGGTCATCGCGCGTTTCGGCAAGTTTTTGCGCGTCGCCGAGGCCGGTCTGAACTGGAAATGGCCCTTGATCGACGCCGTCGCCGGGCGTGTGAGCCTGCGCGTCAATCAGATCGCGCTGACGATGGAGACGAAGACGAAGGACAACGTCTTCGTCACCATTCCGATCTCGGTGCAAAACAAGGTGCGGCCGTCGAGCGTTTACGACGCCTTTTATCGGCTCGCCAATCCGGAAGCGCAGATCAAATCCTATGTCGAACAGGTGATTTTGGGCCATGTGCCCGGCATGACGCTCGACGAGGTCTTCGCCAGCCAGTCGAGCATCGCGGCGGCGGTGAAGAAGGAGCTCGACGCCGACATGGCGGGCTTCGGCTATGAGATCGTCAATGTGCTCGTCACCGACATCGTGCCGGACGCCAAGGTCAAATCGGCGATGAACGACATCAACGCCGCGCAGCGCGAGCAGGTCGCCGCGGCGGCGCGCGGCGAAGCGGAGAAAGTGCTCGTCGTCAAGAAGGCCGAGGCCGAAGCCGAGAGCAAGGCCTTGCAGGGCCAGGGCATCGCCAATCAGCGCAAGGCGATCATCGAGGGCCTGCAGAGCTCGATCGAGGAGTTCCAGAAGGTCGTCGGCACGACGTCGACGCTCGAGGTGATGCAGCTCGTGCTGATCACGCAATATTTCGACACGCTGAAGAGCATCGGGGAGAGTGACAAGACCAACACGCTCTTCCTTTCGCATTCGCCGGGAGCGGTGAAGGAGATTTCCGAGCAGCTGATGCAATCGATGCTCGCCGTAGAAAAGGCGAAATAGCAAGCGCATCGCGGCGGCCTATTCGAGAATATTGCGGCTTGGGGCGCGAAGGACCGGGACCGCCCGCCCACCGGCTGGGGCGAACGGAACGCCGCGCATCGCTCCTCTCTATGGAAAACTCTCCGCCCGGCCAGGACGGCTGGATTAGAATTCGAAGATCAGGGCTCTCAAAAAGTTTTCATATATTCGATGATCGCCCAGGCGCCGTCCTTATCGTCCGACCAATCGAGCTTGTAGGTCCTGTCGCCGTCCCGCCAGTTCTTGTCATGTCCGTGGTTGGAGAGCGCCGGGATAGCCGTCGTGTCGAGCCGGTATCCTTCCTCCTTATTCGTTGGCGGCGTCATCTCCCAGGAATAGCCGACGAGCTTCTTGTCGTAGTCGAGACGCCCTTTCATGAAGGCGCTCGGACGTTCGCTCGGCACAAGCAAGTGGTAAAGCGTCGGCACGGACCCGTTGTGGAGATAGGGCGCCTGCGCCCACACGCCGCCGAGCGGCAGGGCGTCGTAGCCCAGATGATCCTTCGGGTCCGACATCGCGAGATCGCCCTTGCCTTGCAGCGAGACCCCCTCATATTCGGCGCAGGGCTTCGCATTTTTGCCGGAGTCCGGCATGGTGATTTCGGTTGCGGGCGAGCAAATCGCCGTGAAGCCGATGCGCGCCTCCGCCGCGGTCCTCTCGCTGACGACTTTCGCACGCCCGAGGTCGGTGCCAAGCTCATACACGCGACCATTGTGCGGGTGGTGGCAGGCGGCGCAGTTCTCGCGATAGAGCGCCTCGCCCTTCTTCGCGAGCGCAAGATCGACAGGGAAGGGATAGACCGGCGCCGGCAGTCCGCGCAGCAGATCTTCGGCGAGCGCGTCCACGCGCAGATCCGTGTCAAATCCCGCGCCCGTGGTCTGCTCCGCGGCGAGATTGCGATAGACGGGCAGAGCAATATTGCCGTTCCACTGTCCGCCGCCGTCGATGAGCCGCTTGTGATCCTCCGACCAGAGCGTCTGGCGCTTGCCCTGCTCCCAGACCACCATGAAATCGGTGAGCCCTTGCGTCGGCGGAAGCTCGGGCAGCGCCGAGCCCGGAACTCCGAATGCGAAGGCCGACGCGTAAGCCAAGGAGGTGTTGGCGCCGGTCGCGTCGACCATGCCGCCGAACCCTTCCAGCATCTGTTTTTCGAAGCCCTTGTAATTTTTGTCCACGAGCGCGAGGAACGAATTGAGCTCCAGATTGACGCGGATCAGATAGGCCGCGACGATCTTGGGCGCGTCCTTTTTGAACAGCTCAATTTGCTTGGCTTCATAGGCGGCGTCGAACCGGCGCGAGCCGAGCGACGAATTGCGATAGAAGAAGTTCGGATTTTCGGCATGCGCCTTGTCGAGCGCGGCGATGATCGCTTGCGTCGCGCGCTTGACCTGTTCCTCCTCGGACGGCGCGTCGCCGACGATTTTTGCGAATGTCTGAGCGACGCGGGCGCGATATTGAACGAGGTTGAATGTCGTGTTTACGCCGCCGTCGAGATAGCGATAGGAGCCGTCGTCGAGGCGGACGCGTCCGACATGACAGGCGCCGCAGGTAAGGGACGCGTAATCAACGCCGCCAGCGGGATCTTCGCGGCTGAGACCGGTCCAGCCATAGCCTTGGGCGATCGGCCGGCCTGGATGGCGGCTGTCAACGAATAGGCCCGCAACGTCGAGGAAATTGTCGACGCCGCCCCAAAGCTCCGGCGCCAGCCGCGGCAGCAGCTGCACCACGAGGAAAGGCGCGCCCGAGGACTTGCCGAAAGGAAAATCCTTGAACCAGACGTAAGCGATTTCCTTGCTCTTGACATAGGCCTCGAGCGCCTTGGTTCGGCGCTGCTGTTCCGCCGGCCAGTCGCTCGGTAGCGCGGCGGGGGCGTCGGACGCCCCCCCGTAGCTTTCGGCTCGCGCTGACGCGCTGACGGCGACGAACAAGGCGATGAGGCTCGGCGCGAGGCGCCGCGAAAGGAAAATCATTGCGGCCATTTTGGAAATCCATGCATTTCTTTGAGTTGGGAGCGATGCTGCGAGGACGCGATATAGGCGCCGAGACGCAATCGGTTGATGCCGCCGAGCGGCTGATGCGCGGTCAGCCCGTGCCAGGGCGTGAACGACATGTGCTCGCACTCGGTTTCCTGGTAGGCGTTGGAGAACGCCTGCTTGGGGATCGAGATCGTCGCAACGTTCTGGAACGGCACGACCCCTTCCGACCAGACTGCCGTCGCGTCCTCGATCGGCAGCTGGTCGTTGTTACGCAACTGCACCTGGAAGTCGAACACGGTTGGATCGCCGAAGGGTTGATCCAGGGTCTTGCGCATCGCCTGCCGCAGATAATCGAAGTTCGGAAACTCCGGCACGGGCGTGTTTTCCGGGTTTCTCGGCTTCGCCGAGAATTTCGCCACGCGATCCGGCCCATAGAGGAAGGGCGAGGCCGAGAAGTAGCGGATGTCGAGCGGATTGCCGACCTTGGTCTGGTTGAGCTGCTGCACGATCGCCAAGGTCTTGAGACGATCCGGCGACAGCGGCGGCGCGAAAAAGGCGCGGATGTCGTCGTGATGTTCAACCTGTATCTTCGTCACCGCCAAATATTCCGAGACGTTCGGGAAGGCGAAGCCGGGCAGATTGATGAGCAGGAAATCCTGCGCCTTCGAGCTGGGGTCGCCAAGCAGCGTTGGCCCTTCGACGCCCATGACCTTGATCGCCATGCCGCGGCTTGCGCCGTGGCCCTGCTCGTCCACGTCCGGCGCAAGCAGCGGCGTCGCGTTGGAGAATCTCACCCAGGCCTCATAGGTCTTGCCGGGCGTGGCGAAGAGACCCACACGGTAGTTTTCGGGAATGTCGGGATTGATCGTGAAGGAGGCCCGAACGCAGCCATGGGTCTTGGGGTGAACGCCCCGACGCGCCATGCCTTCTGGATAACGCTGATCCAGCAACTCCACCATGAGCCGGTTGATTTCGGCGATCTCGGCAGCTTCTCCGGGCGGAACGGTTTCGAATTTCGTGGGCGGGGGGGCGAAGACGCCTGGCTTTGCGGCCTCCTCCGCCTTCGCTGTGGCGACAAAGCTTTCGTGGCGCTCCTGCGTAAAGCCAAGGATCGGAAGCGACAGGAGCAGAGCTAGTGTTGGGGCGAGTTTCATGTTGCTTCTCCAACATTGCGGCTCCGCGCCCCGCAGCGGGGCGCGGAGGATTGAAGCCTCAAAGCGTCTTCAAATACTCCAGCAGCGCCTTCTTCTCCTCCGGAGCAAGCTTCGTCCCGAACTCATGTCCGCAGCGGCTGTCACCCGAGTTGCGCGCGGAGCAGTCGGTCGTCTGCAGCGTGAAGTCGAACTTCGTCTGATCCACGGCCAGTCCAACGTTGTCGATGTCGTAACGGGGACCAACCTTGAACTCCTTCACGCGCTCCGCGGCCGGCTTGAGAAGCTCGGCAAGCGTCGGCACGGAGGCGTTGTGCAGATAGGGGGCCGCCGCCCAAATGCCCTCCATCACGCGCGCCTCATATTTGAATTCCGGCGCCGGAGCGCTTGCCGCCTTGGCCGTCCCCTCTGCAGGGAAGGCGCCTTTCAGCGCCTCTATCTTCTTCTTCTCTTCCGCGAGCAGCGGCAGCAGTTCATTGAGGCGCGGCAACAACTGATCAATGTGCTCGCGCTGTTGCGGCGTCACGAAGATCGGGACTAAGTGCTGCGCGACGGCGCCCTTGACGGCTACGCCGAGCACGCTGACGGCGGCGTCCACCGGCTTGAGCGGCGGCGTGTGAAAGGGCGGGGCCGTATCGGGAATCCAAGCGCCTTCGAGCGCGCCGGTTTTGGCGGGGCGCGCCAAGCCCCTGTACTCGCGTGAATCCGTGCCCACATCCTGCACGGGAGTGGCCCAAGTGTCAGGATTGAACAGGCGCTTCGCGCCAGGGCGTATCCCATGACACTCGGCGCAGCCGCCGTTGGCGGTCGGACGGTTGAAGATCGCTTCGCCCGCGCTGGCGAGCGCTTTGTCGAGCGGCCACTCGCGAGGCCACTTCGGCGGACCGATGAGCTGAATGTCCCCCTCTAGCGCGAGCAGTCCCTCGAATTGCGCGGTCGAATCTTTATTGAAGTCGAAGCCGAGCAGATGCGAAGGATCCTTCTGAGGATGAACGATCCCGAACACCCCGTAGACCTCGCCGAGATTGCGGGCGAGCCCCAGCAGCCAATCTCCATTGTCGGCGAATCCAGGCCATTGCGTTTTGTCTTGGATGGCGGCGTTCCAAAGGAAAGGCGGCCGCACGGGCGCGTCGGCGGGCGCGATGTTGTCCTCGATCAAGAAGCTTGGCGCGGGGCCGATGTCGAGGCCCGTGACTCGGTTCAGGATCATGCCCACGGCGTCCAATCGTCCGGGGCCCCATTGCCTGTCCTTGGGCTTGGGCAGACCGCGATCGGCAATGGCGTGCGCGCGCTTCTGCCAAGCCTGCACCTGCTCGCGCAGCGCCTTTTCCTTCTCTGGAGTCTTGCCCGCGCCGAGCACCGTCGTGGCGAAATCCTCGAAGGTCGGGCCATCCAACAGCACCTTGTCGACGGCTAGGTCGAGATCGCGCCAGAACGACCCGATATCGGCAATCGCCGGCCCGCCGTCGATGCGATAGGATTTGCCGCGGACCTCGACCTGCCGCGTGTGACACGCCGCGCATGTGAGGCCAAGCATGTCCGCCCCGTCCTGCGAGATGACGACCCAGCCGACGGGGAGGCCCTGAGGCGAACTCTCCGGATTTGGCAGATAACCGTAGCGATCGAGGCTGTCTGCCATGAAAGGCTTGCCGTTCGCCTGTTTCAAGGCGCTGATCCAGGCCCAGGGGATCCAGCGCGAGCCTTGATCTCGTGCATAGAAATCCTTTTGTGCGGCCGCGGTCCAGTTCGGGCCCTGATCCACTTTTTCCGCCGCGCGGCTCAGTGGGGCGCTCGTCACGAGGGCAAGCGCCGCCACCGCGGCGCCCAGCATGTTCAATCGACGTCCGCAACGCATATTTCCCCCCATAATTTCTCTATGCACCACGCTGCTCGCCGATGCGGCAACGCGAGATTGGCGCGGGGGCAATGTCTAAAACCGGGTTCTCTGGATAAGCCCCGCGTTGGGACAAACTTCCTCCAATTTATTGCATTTGGCAAGATCGCGCGAGTTTATTCACGTCGGGAAACTGGGTGAGGTTCGGAGGTCGTCGAGCCGTTCCTGCTCGAGCCCACCTGGAATTCGACGGCATTGCGACTCGCAACAATCTGATCGGCCTCCGCATCGGGGCGATCCCGTGCAGCGGCCGTTGCGCCTCTTGCGCGCTTGGCTGCGCTTCGCCATAAGGGCCGCCGACTTAACCCTCATCCGACCGATCCCATGTCCAACTTCAAAGAGCGCGTCTTCTCCGGCGTGCAGTCCACCGGCAATCTGCACCTCGGCAACTATCTCGGCGCGATCGTCAAATTCGTCGAGCTGCAGAAAAGCTACGACTGTCTTTATTGCGTCGTCGATCTCCACGCGATCACCCAGCCGCAGGACCCGCTGACGCTGCGCGATAACACGCGCGAGATCGCCGCGGCCTTCATCGCCTGCGGCGTCGATCCGCGAAAGAACGTCATCTTCAACCAGAGTCTCGTGCCCGAGCACGCCGAGCTCGCCTGGGTCTTAAACTGCGTCGCGCGCATCGGCTGGCTCAACCGCATGACGCAGTTCAAGGACAAGGCCGGCAAGGACCGCGAGAACGCCTCGGTCGGCCTTTACGACTATCCGGTGCTCATGGCCGCCGACATCCTGCTCTACCGCGCGACGCATGTGCCGGTCGGCGAGGACCAGAAGCAGCATTTGGAGCTCGCGCGCGACATCGCGCAGAAGTTCAACAACGACTTCTCCGAGTTGATCACGCGCAACGGCTATGGCGACGGGGTCTTTTTCCCGCTGCCCGAGCCGCTGATCTCCGGCCCGGCGACACGGGTCATGAGTCTCCGCGACGGCACGAAGAAAATGTCGAAGTCAGACGCGTCCGACTATTCGCGCATCAATCTCTCCGACGACGCCGACGCCATCGCGCAGAAGGTTCGCAAGGCCAAGACCGATCCCGAGCCGCTGCCGAGCGAGGAAGCCGGACTCGCGGGCCGGCCCGAGGCCGCCAATCTGATCGATATCTACTCGGCGCTTTCAGGTCGCGGCAGGGTCGACGTGCTCTCGGAGTTCGGCGGCGCCAATTTCTCGGCGTTCAAAAACGCGCTGGTCGATCTCGCAGTGGCGAAACTCTCGCCGATCACCGCCGAGATGCGGCGGATCACCAACGATCCGGCCTTCATCGACGGCGTCCTGCGCGACGGCGCGCGCCGCGCCCGCGAGATCGCGCAGCCCAATATGGACGCGGTCAAGGACATCGTCGGCTTCCTGAGATAATCGATGCCCTCTCCCCGCGAGCGGGGAGAGGGGGCGCGGGATCGATTCACTTGTTCGGTGACAACGCCGCGATCGCGCGCAGCTCTGTCGCGACCCCCGGATAGTTTTTCGCCAGCGTCTCGAGATCGCCGATCTCGACGTCTTCGGGAACCACGCCGGGCCATTCGGTGCTGGCGCCCAGGAACCAGCTCCCGCTCCCGAGGAGCCGCGCCGTGTGAAAGGTGCTTCCGGGAATGAAAAACTGCACGTGCTGACCGGCCTTGAGGTCCGGTCCGACGACGACGCGCTCGGTCGAGCCGTCGCAATGGAGCAGGTACAGCTCCAGCGAATCGCCGTGATAATAGTGGTAGAGCTGGTCGTTGCGAATGCGGTGCAGACGCACGGGCGCCTCGGGCGTGACGAGGAAATAGAGCGCGGAGCCCATGGGAGAGCTTCGCGCGAAGGGCGGCGGCAACGCGCCCTCGGGGAGCGTCTCCTTGGCGACATAGGTGATGCGCACCGAGCCGCAGGTCGCATTGGGCTCGAGATTCAAAAGTTCGGCAACCTCATTTGCGGTGAGCTCCATCGGCATGACTTTTCCGATCCGCTTTGTCGAAGGCCGTCGCCCTCGCTGCTCATATCGTGCGCCCGGCCGCGCGCGCGCGCCGCCACTCGATCAACCCCGCCGTCGAGGTGTCGAGATCGGCGAGCGAGCGGGAGGGATCGGCGACGATCGGAGCCAGACGGTTGGCGAGCTCCTTGCCGAGCTCCACGCCCCATTGGTCGAAGGGATTGATGTCCCAGATGACCGATTGCACGAAAACCTTGTGCTCATAGAGCGCGACGAGGCGCCCGAGCGTTCGGGGATCGAGGCGACGATAGATGAAGGTGCTCGATGGCCGATCGCCGCCAAAAACCTTGTGCGGCGCGAGTCGCTCGATCTCCTCTGGCGCGCGGCCCTCGCGGGCGAGCATAGCCTTCGCCTCCTCGAGCGTGCGCCCGCGCATGAAGGCCTCGCCTTGCGCGAGACAATTCGCGAAGAGCAGCTCGTGATGGCGCTCGTCAGACGCGACGGGCTCGGCGGCGATCAGAAAGTCGATCGGGACGACGTCCGTCCCTTGATGCAGAAGCTGGAAAAAGGCGTGCTGGCCATTGGTTCCGGGCTCGCCGAAGATGACCGGACCCGTCTTGGACTCGACCTTTGAGCCGTCGCGCCGAACGGATTTGCCGTTCGACTCCATGTCGAGCTGCTGCAGATAGGCGGGAAAGCGCGCGAGCCTCTGGTCATAGGGAATCACCGCATGGGCGGCGCGCCCCAGCGCGTTGCGGTGGAAGACGCCGAGAAGGCCCATCATCGCCGGGATGTTCTTCTCAATTGGCGCCGCGCGGAAATGCTCGTCCACGTCGAAGCCGCCGCGCAGAAACTCCATGAAATTTTCATGGCCGACGGAAAGCGCGAGCGCCAGTCCGATCGCCGACCAGAGCGAGTAGCGCCCGCCAACCCAGTCCCAGAAGCCAAAGACACGACCCGGCTCGATGCCGAATTCGGCGACCTTGTCGAGCCTGGTCGAGACGGCGGCGAAATGTTGCGCCACCGCGGCTTCGCGGAGCGCGTCGACGACGCGCGCGCGGGCGCTTGCGGCGTTGGCCATCGTCTCCTGCGTCGTGAACGTCTTGGACGAGACGATGAACAGCGTGCGCGCGAGGTCGAGCCTCGCCAGCGTGTCGGCGAGATCGGCGCCATCGACATTGGCGACGAAATGCGTGCGCGGTCCCTCGCCGCGATAAGGCGACAGCGCAAGGCAAGCCATGGCCGGGCCCAAGTCCGAGCCGCCGATGCCGATGTTGACGACGTCGGCGAAGCGCTCGCCATTCGCAGCCTTCACCGCGCCCGAGCGTACGGCCCGCGCGAAGCTCAGGACCTTCTCGCGCTCGCGCTCGATCTCGGGCCGCATGTCCTTCCCGCCGATCCGGATCGGCCGGCCGGAGAGATCGCGCAACGCCATATGCATGGCCGCCCGGCCTTCCGTGTTGTTGACGGACTCGCCCGAAAACAGCGCCTCGCGGCGCGCCTCGAAATGGCGCGTCCGTGCCAGCTCGACGAGCAGCCGGACGGTCTTGCTCGTGATCTTGTGCTTGGAGAAGTCGAAAAGCAGGCCGTCGATCTCGACCGAGAACTCCTGAACGCGCCCAGGATCGCGCGCGAAAAGGTCGCGGGCGCGAAGCGGCTCGAGGGCGGCGGCGTGGGATTTGAGGGCGGCGAGGGCTTCGTGAAAGGGCATGTCGCTTGGGCTCGGCAGGGTTCGATTCGGGACAGCAAAGCAAAGTTTCGCGACGTGGACGCGACGGGGCGGCGATAGGCGGGGAGTCGCGGCAGGGCAAGGGGCTCGATGCTGCAACGCGGGACGTCAAAGAGCAATTATGACAGTTTTTCCTCTGTATTATGACGAAAACATGTGAAAAGTTCTTCGGTATGATGACAAGCGTCCGACACCCACCTTCGGTGACCCATATCCCTCTCGTCGATGTGCGCGACGGCGGTCCGATCGCGCATGCGTTGTCGCGCCAAGAGGCCGCCGCGGCGCTGCGCGACTATTGCGTAGCGGCCGTGCCGAGCTGGGGACGCGGCGTCTGCCTCGCCTCGATCGACCGCGTCGCGGCGCGCTGGCTGAAGAGCTCGATCTCGGCCTACCGCGAGGAGCTGCAGCTCGTCGCGACGATCCTCGGATTTCCGGGGACGCTGACGCTCAACATGTCCTATCTCTTCGCCTGCACGACTTCCGCGAGCCTCTCAGCGGAAGGGCTGCCGATGATCCGCCGCTCGCTCGACTGGCCTTTCGGCGGGCTCGGGCGCTGCGTCGAGATCGCCTGGCAGGCCGGTCCCGCCGGCGAATTTTACAACGCCACATGGCCCGGCGCAGTCGGCGTGCTGAGCGCCACGGCGCCCGGACGCTTTTGCGCGGTGATCAATCAGGCGCCGATGCGCCGGCGCGCGCCGGGGCCCGTCGCTCTGCCGTTTGACGCCTCGATAAACCTCGCCCAGGCGCTGCTGCGCGAGGACGGCTGGCCGCCCGACCACCTGCTGCGCTATGCCTTCGAGACCTGCGAAAATTTCGAGGATGCGATCCGCCTGCTGTCGCGGGAGCCGCTGGCGCGCCCCGCGCTCTTCACGCTCGCGGGTGTGACCCC
The DNA here is from genome assembly GCA_963829075.1 of uncultured Alphaproteobacteria bacterium. Taxonomy (GTDB): domain Bacteria; phylum Pseudomonadota; class Alphaproteobacteria; order Rhizobiales; family Beijerinckiaceae; genus Methylocystis. Next base: position 172,002 of record CAWHHH010000008.1, read on the forward strand.
GGAGGAGATCGCCGTCGTCGAGCGCACCGAGCGCGAAGCCCGCGTCCTGCGCGGCCCGGTGATCGTCGCCAACGACTGGCAGACGCCCCGCCGCGGCTGGAAGGGGCGCATGGAACTCGAGAACAATGCGGACCGCCGGCGCTCGATCGAGGCTGCTCGCCCGGAAGACTCGCGCTTTTCCTGGGTGATCCCGCCGGTTTTGAACCATACGACCCGTCTCGTCGTCGAAATGTCCGCCGCAGAGGGCGGGACGCTCCTCGCGCGGGGCTACGAAACCGCGAGCTGGCGCAAGCTGCCGACGCCCGCGACGCGCGACTTCGACCTCAGCGACGCCGTGCCCTTAGCGGCCTGAGGAAGCGCGCCGTTGCGCGCGCCGCTTTACGAAAAATCGCGCAGTCCCCGTTCCTCTGGCCCGCTTCCTGCAAAATTTGCTATTGGGCGTCTCGCGGCGCTTGCAGCGGTGGGGCAGGGGGCATGAAGAGCGGATCGAGACTTTTCCTCATGGGCGCGGCGGTTGTCATGCTCGCCGCGCTGGACCTCGCGCTCGCGCTCGCAGCGCCGATCATGCGGGATGCGGCCGCGACATCGGCGGAGCCCGCATGAGCGCGAACGACCCCTGGCCGAGCGAGATTCGCCGCGAAGACGACGGCAGACGACTCGTCGTCGTCTTTGAGGACGGCGCGAGCTTTTCACTCTCCGCCGAGCATCTGCGCGTGAGGAGCCCCAGCGCCGAGGTGCGCGGCCATAGCGAGGCCGGGCGCAAGACCATCGGCGGCAAGCGCAACGTCCGCATTCTGACTGTGACGCCGGTCGGAAATTACGCCGTGCGTCTCGACTTCGACGACGGCCATTCGACCGGCATCTACACCTGGCGCGAGCTGCATACGCTCGGCGCGACGGCGAAGGAAGATTTCGCGCATTATATCCAGGAGCTCGCCGCCAAAGGCCTCGACCGTGACCGGCCGGGCGAAGGGTGATGGTCGCTGCTCCGCGTCACGGCATTCTGGATTTCAACTCGATCGTTTCGCCATCGAGGATGAATTTGCCGAAGCCTTTGTGGTGGAGCGTCCGCGGCTCTTTCTGCTTCGGGTCGATCCAGCCTTTCAGTCCCTCCAGCACGAAGAGAGAGTATTTGTTCACGAGGCTCGTGTTGACGACCTTGCACTCGATGTTGGCGAAGCACTCGGCAATTAAAGGCGCGGCGACATGCTTCGCCTCGCGCCGTGTCAGATGAAAGGCGCCGAATTTGTCGGTGTCCCGGCCCGAGCAGTTGCCGATAGCCACGACCTTTTCCGCAAGCTCGATCGCCGGCAGCGCGATGACGCACTCCTTCGTCGCCCTTAACGCCGCAAAACTGTGATCACGGTTGCTCACGACGCAGGCGATCAAGGGCGGATTGAAGTCCACCATCATGTGCCACGACATCGTCATGACATTTGCTCGCCCCTTGTGCGCCGTGGTCAGCAGAACGACCGGCCCGGGCTCGAGCAATTGATAGACCTTCGAGAGGGGCAGATCTTCCATCGTGGCGCTTCCGCTGCGGATGGGGTGTTTTTCGCCGAGGCAGACTCCGATTTTACACCAGCCCGCTCGCGATGTTCACCGTCAGTCCGATGATCGCGAGATTGTAAAAGAAGGCGAGAGTTCCATGCAGCGCGGTGAGCAGGCGCATCGGCCGCGAGGTCGTCGCGACGTCGGCCGTCTGTGACGCGAGCCCGATCACGAAGGCGTAATAGAGAAAATCGACATAGTTTGGATCTTCCCTGCCGGGAAAATGCAGTCCGCCCCTGTCCTTGCGCTTCTTCAAGGGATCGAGATCGCATTCGTCGTAAAATTCATGTGCGTAATGGAAGGCGAAGGTCAGATGCATGAAGGTCCAGCTATCGAGGATCGTTAGCACGGTGAGGCCGAGATGCAATCCTTTCGACCAGCCCGTCATTTCTTTGACTGGCCCGAGCTCCAGCACGATCGCGCCGATGGAGGCGCAGGCGACGCCAATCGCCAATAACAGGATGGTGAGCCGGCCCTCGTCGATAATTTTGGCGCGCTCGCGCACCGTCAGCGAATCGGCCCTCGCGATGAGCCGCGCAGCGCCGGCGAGATAGCAGAGCACCGCGATGTTCCAGGCGATCAGCGCTCGCGTCGCGACCCGCATATGCTCCGGCAGGACGGCGCCGATCGCGACGCCGAGAATCATGCAAATGAACAGGCGCGGACGCGTCCACACGACGCGGAAGGGCTTTAGCAGCCGCGGGCGCGGCTGGCCTTCCTCGTCATCATTCGCGGGTTCGTCCATCGCCGCTCACCCTTAATTCTTGCGCGCCGCGACGAAGACTGCCGCGTCTTTCAGAACCTGCGTCGCAGATCCAAAGCCGGTCGCGTCGAGCGCGGCGATCGCCTCATCGACGAGCTGATCGCGGCGCGCGCTGGCGCCGTCTACGCCTAAGAGCGAGACCAGCGTCGCCTTGCCGCGCTCGGCGTCTTTGCCGGCGCGCTTTCCGAGCGCCGCCGTGTCGCCGGCGGCGTCCAAAATGTCGTCGGCGACCTGAAAGGCCGCGCCGAGCGCCGCGCCGTAGCGCGACAGCGCCTGCGCTTGGAGCGCGCTCGCTTGGCCAAGGATCGCGCCGGCGTCGACCGCAAAGCGCAGCAGCGCGCCGGTCTTCATTGCCTGCAGCGTCAGGATTTCCTGTTGCGTCAGTGGCCGTCCTGCAGTCTCCGCCGCGAGATCGAGCGCCTGACCGCCCACCATGCCGCCGAGCCCCGCGGCGCGGGCCAAAGCCAGCACGAGTTTTGCGCGCACCTGCGCATCTTCATGCGTCGCTTCGTCCGCGAGCACGTCGAAAGCATAGGTGAGCAGCCCGTCGCCGGCGAGGATCGCGGTCGCTTCGTCAAAAGCCTTGTGCGTCGTCGGACGGCCGCGGCGCAGATCGTCGTCGTCCATCGCCGGCAGATCGTCATGCGCGAGCGAATAGCAATGGATCATCTCCAGCGCGCAGCCGACGCGCAGCGGCGCTTCGCCGGTGAGGCCTAAGAGCCTGGCGGATTCGATGACGAGAAAAGGCCGCAGCCTCTTGCCGCCGCCGAGCGACGCATAGCGCATGGCTTCGAGGAGCTGCTCCGGCCGCGCGATCTCGCCCGCGAGTGGCGCGCGTCCGAGCAGCCGGTCGAGCGCGGCCTCGACGCGCTGCGCGGCCTCGTCCAGGCGGTGAGAGAATTCGAGAGCCCCCGTCATGCCAAGTCCCTTGTGCCCCCTCCCCAACTCTCCCCCACTATCGCGAGAGAGGGAGTTTGACCGCGCACGTCATCGAGATTTCGCGCAACGCCGGCAGGCCCCTCTCCCGCAATAGCGGGGGAGGGTGAGGGAGGGGGCCTATCGCTTCGCGGTGTCTAACCCGCCCCGAACGACTTTTCCAAATCCTTGCCGATCTGCTCCGGCGTTTCCTGCGGTGCGTAACGCTTCGTCACATGGCCGTCGGCGTCGACGAGAAATTTCGTGAAATTCCATTTGATCGCTCCGGTCCCCAGCAGCCCCGGCGCTTCGGCCTTGAGGAAGCGATAAAGCGGATGCGCGCCGTCGCCATTGACCTCGATCTTCGCAAACATCGGGAAGCTCACGTCATATTTCGTCGAGCAGAAGTTGGCGATCTCCGCCTCGCTCCCCGGCTCCTGATGCCCGAATTGATCGCAGGGGAAACCCAGCACGATGAGACCCTTCGGCGCATATTGTCGATAGAGCGCCTCCAGCCCCTTGTATTGCGGGGTGAAGCCGCATTGGCTTGCGACATTTACGATGAGCAGCGTCTTCCCGGCGTATTCCGAAAGCTTGTGCGGCGAGCCGTCAACTCCGCGCGCCTCGATATCGTAGATGCTGGTCATGAGATTCTCCGCCGTTCGAGTTTCGGCATTTTGCCGAAAGCGCGAGGGATAAGGAAGCGCCTCTCACTTCCCCGGCCGCACGAGCAGGATTTTATAAGGCGCGTCAAAATAGTCTGGGACGTCGCAGCGTGTGAGCGCGGCGCCTGTGAGCAGCAGGCGCGGGATCCAGGCGGCGCCGAAGCCTGCCTGCGCTTGCGCGAGCAGCGCCTCGGCCGAGGCGCTCTCGCAGACGGGGGCTGAATCGATCGCGACGCCATGCCGCGCCAGCATTGTCGCGATCTCCGCGCCATAGCTCGTGCCAGGCGCGTAGACCATCAGCCGGCCTTTCAGTCTTCCGCCGTCGAGCTTCACCGAAGGCGCGAGCCTTGGCGTTGCGACGAGCGCCAGCCGGTCCTCGGCGATCTCCTCGGTTTTCAGGCCCTGCAGCGCCTCGTCGTCGCCGAAATGCGGCACCAGCGCGAGATCGGCCTGCTTGCGGCGCAGCGCGCCCAGGCACCCGGTGATCGAGGCGACGATCAGCGAATAATTCTCGAGCCCGCGCTCACCGATCCATCTTGGCAGAAGCGTCGCCGCCAGTGTGTTGGTCGCGTAGACGCGCAGCGACTTCTTGAAGACGCTCGAGGCGCTGAGCACGGCGCGGCGCGCGTCGAAAATCTCTTCGCGCAAGCGGCGGGCGCGGGCGAGAAACTCCTCGCCGGCAGGGGTGAGCGCCACGGGCCGCGTCTCGCGGTCGAAGAGCTCGGCCCCGAGCCACTCCTCGAGCCGCTGCACCCGCCTGCTATAAGCCGACTGCGTCGTAAAGCGGATTTCGGCGGCGCGGGTGAAGTTGCGGGTCTCGGCCAGCGCCAGGAAATCGTCGATCCAGAGCAGCTCCATGATGCAAAAAATGCATCAAACTATCGAAAATGGCAATTGGATTATTCGGTCCAGTTCGCGTTAAATCCACAGCGTCGAGGGAAAAGAGGACGCCATGGACCGCCAGCCAAACATCTTCGTCAGGGAAGCCGTCGAGCATGGCGCGCTGGCGCTGCTGCCCAAGACGGTGCGGTTGCTGCGCGGGGCCTTCACCCAGGGGGCACAGGGGGGCGGCGCCCTGTGCGAATTCGAGGTCCTCGCCGGCAACGCCGCCTATCAGAAGGGCGAGCACTTTTTCCTGACCCCCGCCCGGGCCCGCCGGGCCTATCTGGAAGCCGGGGCGTAATGCGAATTCCCGATGCTCTCTCGTCCGCGCCCCCGTCTCCCCTCCCCCCTTGCGGGGAGGGGCTCTCTCGCAAGGGGGAGCGAGCGCGCGTAAAGACCCCCTCAGCGGGAATGCGCGAGGGGGCGCTCCGGGCTGTTTTTAAGTCTTTTGCGGCGGATTCACCCGCAAGTGCAGTTCTCTCAACTGCTTCGGCGTCGCCTCTGAAGGGGCGCTCATCAGCAAATCCTCGGCGCGCTGATTCATCGGGAAGAGGGTGACCTCGCGCAGATTCTGCTCGCCGGCGAGCAGCATCACGATCCGGTCCAGTCCCGCCGCCATGCCGCCATGCGGCGGCGCGCCATAGTGGAAGGCGCGATACATGCCGCCGAAACGCTGGACCACCTCTTCCTCGCCATAGCCGGCGATCTCGAAGGCGCGCACCATGGCTTCGGGCCTGTGGTTGCGAACGCCGCCCGAGGCGATCTCGAAGCCGTTGCAGGCGATGTCATATTGGTAAGCCTTGATCTGCAGCGGCTCCATCGTGTCGAGCGCGTCGAGCCCGCCCTGCGGCATCGAGAAGGGATTATGCGAGAAGTCGACCTTCTTCTCGTCCTCGTTATATTCGAACATCGGGAAGTCGACGACCCAGCAGAATTCGAAGCTGTCGGTCGCGGTGACATTGAGCTCGGAGCCGATTCTGATTCGCGCCTGGCCGGCGAGCTTGGCCGCAGCCGTCTCCTCGCCCGCGGAGAAGAACACGGCGTCGCCGGCCTTCACACCCGCTTTGGCGGCGATGGCGACTTGAACTTCCGCGGGTATGAATTTGGCGATCGGCCCTTTGCCGTTGAGCGCGCCGTTCTCCTCCTCGAAGATCACATAGCCGAGGCCCGGCGCGCCCTCGGACCGCGCCCAGTCGTTGAGCTTGTCGAAAAAGCTCCTTGGCTCTTTGGCGGCGCCGGGCGCCGGAATGGCGCGCACGACCTTGCCCCTGAAAGCCTTGAACGAAACGTCGTCGCGCGCGAACTCGTCCGAGACGTCGACGATTTCGAGCGGATTGCGCAGGTCCGGCTTGTCGGTGCCGTATTTCAGCATTGCCTCGGCATAGGGGATGCGCGGCCAGGGGCCGGGACGCACGATCCGCTCGCCCTTGAACAGATCGAAGACGCCGTGAATGACCGGCTCCAGCGCCGCGAAGACGTCGTCTTGCTCAACGAAGCTCATCTCGACGTCGAGCTGGTAGAATTCGCCCGGAAGGCGGTCGGCGCGCGGGTCCTCGTCGCGAAAGCAGGGCGCAATTTGGAAATAGCGGTCGAAGCCCGCCATCATTAGCAGCTGCTTATATTGCTGCGGCGCTTGCGGCAGCGCGTAGAACTTGCCGGGATGGATGCGCGACGGCACGAGGAAATCGCGCGCGCCTTCCGGCGAGGAGGCGGTCAGGATCGGCGTCTGGAACTCGAAAAAGCCTTGGCGCTTCATGCGGGCGCGCAGCTCGTCGATGACGTTCCCGCGCAGCATGATGTTGGCGTGCAGCTTCTCGCGGCGCAGATCGAGGAAGCGGTATTTGAGCCGCGTCTCCTCGGGATAGGGTTGATCGCCGAAGACCGGCAGCGGCAGCTCGGCGGCGGGCCCCAGCACCTCGATCTCGCGCACATAGACCTCGATCGCGCCAGTCGGCATCTCGGCGTTCTCTGTGCCGGCCGGGCGCTTGCGCACCTCGCCGTCGAAGCGTGCGACCCACTCGGACCGCAGCTTCTCGGCCTGGGCGAAGGCGGGGGAGTCGGGATCGACGACGCATTGCGTCATGCCGTAATGGTCGCGCAGATCGACGAACAGCACGCCGCCGTGGTCGCGGATGCGATGACACCAGCCGGAGAGGCGGGTTTTTGCGCCAATATGGGCGTCGCGGAGCTCTCCGCAGTTGTGCGAGCGATAGCGATGCATAAGGTGGTCTTTTTGCCAGGATTGGCGGCGAAAGCCGGGATGGGCGCGGAAAAGCGCATGGCGGCGGGGGACTGTCAAGCGCCGCGCGCCGGGAGAGGACTATCCCGCTATTTCTTGAAGAAGGCGTCTGCCGCCGCTTGCGCTGCGCGCTTCTGGTCGCGCGTGGACTCCAGGCGCGCGATCTCCTCGCACAGCAGCGCGATGCGCGCGTCGAGCTCGGCGACGGAGATGTCGTCAAGCTTTTGGCCGATCTTGTGCTCCGGCTTCTCCCGGGGCTTATCGTCCGGATCTTCCGCCACCTTGACCGCCTTAACGATATTTGCGCCGGCCGAAGCCCCCAGGGTTAAAGCTGTGTTAAGCTTTCCCGGCCGGCGAGACCAGCAAAATCCAGCGACGGCGCCCGATCCGTCCCTCGCGCAAGGCGTTGTAAGGAGCGCAGCATGACCCTCATCAGCGGTTCTCCGCACGATATCGGCCACGCGGTCGAGCATCTGCGCTCGCGCTGGCCGTGGTTCGCCGCCTTCGGGACCCTGTCGCTGATTTTTGGCATCGCCTCGCTCGTGCTCGTCAACTCGGCGACGATCGCTTTCGTCTATCTGATCGCGATCTTCGTCATCATCGTCGGCGGCCTCGACATTTCGCTCGCGCTGCACGCCCACCGCTGGACGAGCGGGCTGCTCGTCGGCTCCGTAGGCCTCCTTTACATCGTCGCCGGCTCCTTCGCGCTTGCCAACCCGGAGGCGAGCGCGGTCGGGCTGACGCTGCTTCTCGGCCTCGCGCTCATGGCGACGGGCGCGCTGCGTCTGTTTATTGCGACGAGGCTGCCGGAAGCGCCACGCTGGCAGGTCGGCGTCGCCGGCGCGCTGACCGCCGTGCTCGGACTCTTGATCGTGTTCGGCTGGCCCCAGAACTCGCCCTATGTCCTCGGCATTTTCCTGGGGATCGACATGATGATGTATGGCGCGGGTCAGCTCGGTCTTGCGCTGTTCCTACGTCGGCGTTTCAGGCCCTTCGCCTGAGACCGAGCGCGCTGCGATCGATCGGCCATGAGCAAATGGTGCTACAGCTTTCGCCAGGGTGAAGCCGAGGGCGGCGCTGCGCTCGGCGACATCCTCGGCTCAAAGGGCGCGGGCCTCGCCGAGATGGCGCGATTGGGCCTGCCCGTGCCGCCCGGCTTCACGATCTCATCGGACGCCTGCCGGCATTTCCATACGCATTCGAGACAGACGCCGCCGGGACTGACCGAGGCCGTCGACGCGGCGCTGAAAAAACTTGCGGCGGGCGCCGGCCATGCTTTCGGCGACCCCAAATGGCCGCTGCTCGTCGCGGTGCGGCCGAGCGGACGCGTCTCGACGCCGGGTCTGATGGGCACGGCGCTCAATATCGGACTGAACGATCAGACCGTCGCGGCGCTGGCTGAGGCCTGCGGCGACGAGCGCTTCGCCTATGACTGTTATCGCCGGCTGGTCGAGCTCTTCTGCTGCGTGGCGCTCGATCATGAGCATCACGAGTTTGAGGAGCCGCTCGAGGAATTCAAGGAGGCGAAGGGCTACGCGCGAGACGCGGATCTTTCCGCTTCGGACTGGCGCGAGATTCTCGGGCGATATTTCGAGATCGCGAAAGGCGGCTTTCCCCAGGACCCGCGCGAGCAGCTATGGGCCGCGATCCGGGCGGCCTTCCTGTCCTGGCAGAGCCCGCGCGCGCAAAGCTATCGCGCGCTTCATGAGATTCCCGAGGACATTGGCGCAGCTGTCGTCGTCCAGGCGATGGTCTTCGGCAATATCGGCGGCGACAGCGGCGCTGGGGTCGCCTTCTCGCGCAATCCCTCGACCGGCGCGCGCGAGATATTCGGCGAATTCCTAGCCAAAGCGCAAGGCGAGGACCTGACCTCGGGCCTGCGCACGCCCTCGCCGATACGCAGGGACGCCGGCAAGCCCGACGGCGGCTCGCTCGAAGCGCTGCTGCCCAAGGCTTTCGCCGAGCTCGAGCGATGCGCCGCGCGAGTCGAGGGACATTATCGCGAGATGCAGAACATGGAGTTCACGATCGAGGCCGAGCGGTTGTGGCTGCTGCAGACGAAATCCGGAAGGCGCACGACGCCCGCCGCGCTGAAAATCGCCATCGACATGGCGAACGAGGGGCTGATCGACCGGGAGACGGCGCTTTCTCGCATCGAGCCCGCCTCGCTCGATCAATTGCTGCATCCGACCATCGATCCGAGCGACCGGCCGCTCGTGCTTGCGAGCGGCTTGCCCGCCTCGCCCGGCGCCGCCTGCGGCGAGATCGTCTTTTCGAACCGCGACGCCGAAGAGGTCGCGGCGCTCGGACGTAAGGCCATTCTCGTGCGCATCGAGACGAGCCCCGACGACATCGCAGGCATGCACGCCGCGGACGGCGTGCTGACGGCGCGCGGCGGGATGACCTCGCATGCGGCGGTGGTCGCGCGCGGCATGGGCAAGCCTTGCGTCACCGCCGCGACGGGCCTGCGCATCGATTACGATGATCAGAGCTTTACGGTTGCCGGCCGCCGCTTCGTCAAGGGCGACGTCATCACGGTCGACGGCTCCGCCGGCAAGGTCATGGCCGGCGCGGTCAGAATGCTGCGTCCCGCGCTCACTGGCGAGTTCGCGACGCTGATGAGTTGGGCGGACAGTGCGCGCCGGCTGCGCGTGCGCGCCAACGCCGAGACGCCGGCCGACGCGCGCGCCGCGCTCAAATTCGGCGCGGAGGGCATTGGCCTCGCGCGCACCGAGCACATGTTTTTCGAGGACGAACGCATCGTCGCGGTGCGCGAGATGATCCTCGCCGACGGCGCGCCCGGCCGGCGCGCCGCGCTCGCCAAGCTTCTCCCCATGCAGCGCGAGGATTTCAAGGAGTTGTTCGAGATCATGGCGGGGCTTCCCGTCACGATCCGCCTGCTCGATCCGCCGCTGCACGAATTCCTGCCGAAGACCGACACGGAGCTTGCGAGCGTCGCCAAGGCGATGGGCGCCGATCCCGCAAAGCTCAGTAAGCGCGCGCAGGAACTCTCCGAGTCCAACCCGATGCTGGGCTTTCGCGGCGTGCGTCTGGCTGTCGCCTTTCCCGAGATCGTCGACATGCAGGCGCGCGCGATTTTCGAGGCCGCGATCGAGGCGGCGATCGAGACCGGCAAGCCGACGCATGTCGAGATCATGGTCCCGCTCGTCTTCGCGAAGGCGGAGCTCGATCTCGTCAAGGCGCGCGTCGAGGCGACCGCGAAGGCCGTGGAGCTCGAGACCGGGATCGCCTCGCGCTACCACATCGGCGCGATGATCGAATTGCCCCGCGCAGCGCTGCTCGCCGGCGAGATTGCGCGCTCGGCCGAGTTCCTCTCCTTCGGCACCAACGATCTGACGCAGACGACGCTCGGCATTTCGCGCGATGACGCCGGCGCCTTTCTCAAATCCTACGTGGCCAAGGGCGTGCTGCCGACGGACCCCTTCGTGACGCTCGACGTCGCCGGCGTCGGCGAATTGATCGCGCTCGGCTGCGAACGCGCGCGGCAGGCGCGGCCGGACATCACCCTGGGCGTCTGCGGCGAGCATGGCGGCGATCCCGCCTCGATTGAATTTTTCGAGCGCATCGGCGTGGATTATATTTCCTGCTCGCCTTTTCGCGCCCCGATTGCTCGCCTCGCCGCCGCGCAGGCCGCATTAGGACGCTCCAGCCGTGAAGGAACCGACGAATGAGCGAAGAGATTTCGCCGCAAAAAATCTTCTCGATCGGCATGGGTTTCTGGGGCGCGAAGACGCTGCTCTCGGCCGTGGAGCTCGGGCTTTTCACCGAGCTCGCCCAGGGACCCGCCAATCTTGCGACCTTGAAGCAAAAGCTCGGCCTGCACGAGCGAAGCGCTCGCGATTTTCTCGACGCGCTCGTCGCGATGAAGCTTCTGGAGCGCGAGAAGGGCCTTTATTCCAACACGCCGGAGACGGACCTCTTTTTGGATCGCGGCAAGCCGAGCTATGTCGGCGGCATGCTGGAGATGGCAAGCACCAGGCTCTATGCGCATTGGGGCCATTTGACCGAGGCGTTGCGCACCGGCCGCCGGCAGGGGGAAAACAAAGAGTCGGACGATGTTTTCGCCGCGCTCTATGCCGACGAGAAGCGCCTCGAAGGCTTTCTCTCCGCGATGAGTGGCGGCAGCGCCGGCCCGGCGCGAGCCATCGCCGAGAAATTTTCCTGGAGCCAATATGAGAGCTTCGTCGACGTTGGGGCCGCGCAGGGCATGCTGCCGGCGACCGTCGCCAGAGCCCATCCGCATCTTTCAGGGGCCGGCTTCGATCTGCCGGCGGTGAAGCCGATTTTTGAACGCTACATCGCGCGCCAGGGACTGTCCGAGCGGGTGCGCTTTCTTGCCGGCGACTTCTTCAAGCACAAGCTGCCGAGCGCCGACGTGATCGTGATGGGTCGCATACTGCACGACTGGGACTTGGCGCAAAAACGCATGCTGCTCGCCAAGGCTTATGAGGCGCTGCCGAAGGGCGGGGCGCTGATCGTCTACGACTCGATCATCGACGACGAGCGCCGCGAAAACGCGCACGGCCTGTTGATGAGCCTCAACATGCTGATCGAAACGCCCGGCGGCTTCGACTACACCGGCGCAGATTGCAAGGCGTGGATGCGCGAGGCGGGATTTTCAGACGTGCGCATCGAGCCGCTCGTCGGGCCGCAATCGATGGCTGTGGGGGTGAAGTAGAGGGCGGGTTTAGGGTTTCGCCCAGACACGCCTTACTTCGTCTTCCGCCCCTCTCCCCGCATGCGGGGAGAGGGCAGGGTGAGGGGCTTGGGAGATTGTCCAGCCGACTTACCTTCTGCCGAGTCCGAGCGTGGGCGAGGACGCTGCGGGAAGAAGCCCAGGCCCCTCACCCTAACCCTCTCCCCATTCACGTCCGTTCACGGGGAGAGGGAACAGGCCCCGCTCACTCCCCCGCGAGCGCCATGTCGTCGCGGTGGATCAGCTCGTCCGGGCCCTTGAAGCCCAAAATGCTCTCGATGTCCTTCGACGAACGGCCGATGATGCGCGCGGCGTCGGAGGCGTCATAGGTCGCGAGGCCCCGGCCGATCTCGGCCCCGTTTGCGTCACGGATCAATATGCAGTCGCCGCGTGCGAAACCGCCTTCGAGCTTGGTGACGCCCGCCGGCAGCAGGCTCTTGCCCTTCATCAGCGCCGCGGTAGCGCCCGCATCGAGATGCGCGGCTCCCTTCGGCGCGAGCGAGCCAGCGATCCATTTCTTGCGCGCGGTCATCGGGTTCGAGGGCGTAAGGAACCAGCTGCAGCGCGCGCCCTGGGCGATGCGCTTTAAGGGGGAAGGCTCACGGCCGTCGGCGATCACCATATGCGCGCCGCCCGTCGTCGCGATCTTCGCCGCCTCGATCTTGGTGCGCATGCCGCCGCGCGAGAATTGCGAGGCGGCGCCGCCGGCCATGGCTTCGATGTCCGGCGTGACGCGCGCGATCACCGAAATATGCTCGGCCTCCGGGTTCTCGCCCGGCGGCGCGGTGTAGAGGCCGTCGACATCGGAGAGCAGCACCAGAAGATCCGCCGAAACCATGCTTGCGACGCGCGCGGCCAACCGGTCATTGTCCCCGTAGCGGATTTCGGCGGTCGCGACCGTGTCGTTCTCATTGACGATCGGCACGGCGCCGAGGCCAAGCAGGCGGGTCACACATTCGCGCGCATAGAGATAGCGGCGGCGCTCCTCCGTGTCACCGAAGGTGACGAGGATCTGCCCGGCGACGAGGCCGCGCTCGGCAAGCGTATGCGCCCAGATGCGCGCGAGCTCGATCTGGCCGACGGCTGCGGCCGCCTGGCTGTCCTCGAGCGCGAGCGGCCCTGACGGGAGCCCGAGCACGCCGCGGCCGAGCGCCACCGCGCCGGAGGAAACGACGAGCGCCTCCGCCCCGCGCTTGCGCAGCGCCGCCAGATCGTCGGCCAGCCCCTCGAGCCAGTCGCGCCGCACGCTCGCGCCGCCCGGCTCCACGATGAGCGAGGAGCCGACCTTGACGACGATGCGGGAGAAGGAGTCGAGCGAGGGCAAGGGCGAGACTCGGAAAGTTGGCGGAACGTTCCCGGTAACATGCGGCGTCGCCGCGCGACAAGGCGCGGGAGGGGCGGCGCCGGGCGGCGCCTTGTTGCAAGCTCTCTCCCGACATAGGCTCCCGCCATCGGAAGGAACGGAGCGCCATGAAGAAAATCGGTTGGATCGGGATCGCTTTGCTCTGCTGGACGCTCGGCCTGGCGCGTGCCTTCGCGCAGGAGGAGCCGCCGCCGTGCGCGCCCGAGCCGGAAGGCTACAGAATGGAAAAATATCACGCGCCGACGCCCATGACGCTGAAGGGCGCGACGGTGATCGACACGGAGCAGGCCTTCGATCTCTGGACGCGCAAGGCAGCCGTCTTCATCGACGCGATCGCGCGGCAAAAGCGCCCCGCGGATCTCGCGCCCGACAAGCCCTGGAGCGCGGAGGCGCGCCGCGACATTCCGGGAAGCGTCTGGCTCGCCGACACGGGCTTCGGGGAGCTTTCGCCCGACGCCCAGCGCTATTTCGAGAAGGGGCTCGCGCGCGCGACGGGTGGCGACAAGGCCAAGCCGACCGTCTTTTATTGCCGGACGAATTGCTGGGCGTCGTGGAACGCCGGCAAGCGCGCGATGACGCTCGGCTACACGAATATCTACTGGTATCCGGCCGGCGCCGACGCCTGGGAGCAGGCGGGGCATGCGCTCGAGGAGAAGGAGCCCGCGCCGGGCGAATAAGGATTGCGCGGGCGGCGACGGCCACCTGCGTCGAAATTTCGAAGCAGGGAGGCGGTAAGACTAAGAAAAAAACAGCAATGTTCAGTCGAAGCCATATCTTCAACGGACTTGCCAAGCCCGGCGGTGATCCTCAAGCGCCCCCTCTGCCGATAGCAAGTCGCATAAGCTCCTCGGGGTCAGGATTGGCGAGCACGTCCCCCGAGGGCTCCAGCCGCACGACGGGCTCGCCCGTGCAGAGGCGTAGGCAGTCGCGGCTCTGGCAGGAGACGCCGGCCGCGTCCTCCAGCAGGCCGCGCAGCCTCGCGAGAAGCGCAGTTCCCGCTCCTTCCGCATCGCAGCGCGGCCCGACGCAGACGAGCAGGCGGCAATCTTGCAGCGGTTCGCGCATGGTCGTTCGGGGCTCCGGGAATGCGCGGCTCACGGCCGGCTCTCTCCACTGAAAATACGCCGATGCGCTTCCGCGTCGAGGGGCGCTTAATCGGCGCGGGCGCAGAGCGTCTTCGACGTGGCTGCAAAACCGCGCGAGGTCGAAAAAGTCAAGGCGACCCTTCCGCGCCTGTCGGGGGAATCCACGGATAGAGCCGCGGAATGACAAGCGTGAGCAGCGTCGCGACGAGAAGCGCCGCGACGACGCCGAGGGAAAACTGCGTCCACGTCGCCGGGCGTATGGCGCCGAGCGAAATGATGACCATGAGCAGCGGAACGTCGAGGAAGTGCGTGAAGGTCGGAACGATCTCGGCTTGACGCGCGCGTTCGAGCTCGGGCGTGACGCGGCCCTGCGCCAGCGCGGCTTTCGTCAGGCGTCGCAGCCGCATGAAATAGAGACGCGTGATCGTGTTGCCCTCGACGAATTCGAGCGCGAAGAGCGCGACCATGCCGACAAGCCACGGCGTGTCGAGAAAAGCCCAGCCGCCATAAAAGGAGACGATTAGCCAGCTTCCGGAGGCGAAGAGCAGCAGCGCGCCCGGCACGACGACGCCGTCGTAAAACACGGCGATGTTGCGCACCGCTTCTGCAAAGAGCGGCAGGTCGGCGAGCTGGCGTGACCGGAGGTCGAATATCCATACCCCGATCAACCCGCCGGAGATCAGCGCCAGGCCGACGAGATGGGCGAACTTCAGCAGCTCATAGGTCATCTTTCAGCTCCGCCATGAACCGGCGCCGGGTCGGTCGTGTCGAAGGCGGCTTCGCCGCGACGATGACGCGGTGGCTCACCCCTCCCTCATCGGCCTCGAGCGACGCAGATGCCCGTTTTGGAGTGGTGATGTCTATATGGTATTATGATTACATAACGATCTGACACTATGATGTCAAGTGCAACCTATGGCGTGAAATGGCGCAGCCCCAGCGAACCCCTGCCGGCGAGGCTCTTACAAGCCTCGTCCTCGATCTCTTCCGGCTGAGCAACCAGCTTCTGGCGGCCGGGGACCGGCTCGTCGCGCCGCTCGGCTTGACGAGCGCGCGTTGGCAAGTTCTCGGGGCGATCGTCGCCGCCGATTATCCGCAGCCGGTCGCCTGGCTCGCCCGCGACCTCGGGGCGCATCGCCAGAACGTGCAGCGGATCGTCAACGATTTGGCCAAGGAAGGACTTGTCGCCTTCGAGGCCAACCCCCATCACCGCAGGGCGCAGCTCGTGATTCTCACCAAAAGGGGAAAGCAGGTTTTCGACGCCGCCATGCGGCTGCAGGCTCCTTGGAGCGACAGGCTCTCCGAGGGGCTCTCGGTCAAAGACATAGAGACGGCGCACCGGGTCATGCTGGCGCTGCGCGAAAACCTGGGCGCGAGGATCGAGAGGGAAGCGGCGGCCCAAGATGAGCGCGCCGGAAAGGCGCGCGATTCCAAAGAGGCCGGCGCTTAGATGCCCGAAGCGCTGCACGGCGGGCCGCGTCCCCGCCTCCTCCCCGGCGCATTTCCTCGCTCAAGCGCGCCGGTCACGATTTCGTCGTATTGTTCCGACCGCGCCCGGCTGCTAAGAGGCCGCGGGCTCGCGAATAGGGACGACGAATGGCGGCGATGAAGCTCCTCAGCGGCAATTCCAACAGGGCGCTGGCGGAGGCGATTGCGGGCTATCTCAACCTGCCGCTCTGCCGATCGGTCGTGCGCCGTTTCGCCGACCAGGAGATCTGGGTCGAGATTCTCGAGAACGTGCGCGGAGAGGACGTCTTCGTCCTCCAGTCGACCTCGGCGCCGGCGAACGATCATCTGATGGAGCTGCTGATCATGATCGACGCGTTGCGGCGCTCGTCGGCGCGGCGCATCACCGCGGTGATTCCCTATTTCGGCTACGCGCGCCAAGACAGGAAGCCCGGACCGCGCACGCCGATCTCGGCCAAGCTCGTCGCCAATCTGATCACTCGCGCCGGCGCCGACCGCGTGCTGACGGTCGATCTTCATTCCGGCCAGCTGCAAGGCTTCTTCGACATACCGACCGACAATCTTTTCGCCGCGCCGGTGATGGTCGCCGACATCAAGAGCCGCGCCAAGGTGAACAATACGACCGTCGTCTCTCCCGACGCGGGCGGCGTCGTGCGCGCGCGCGCGCTCGCCAAGCGCATCGACGCGCCGCTCGCCATCGTCGACAAGCGGCGCGAGCGCGCCGGCGAGTTGGAGGTGATGAACATCATCGGCGACGTGGAGGGGCGCAACTGCATTATGGTCGACGACATCGTCGATTTCGGGGGGAACGCTTTGCAACGCCGCGCAGGCGCTCATTAACGCCGGCGCGATCTCGGCCTCCGCCTATATCACCCACGGCGTGCTGTCGGGGAAGGCCGTCGAGCGGGTCTGCCAGTCCAGGCTCACCGAGCTCGTCGTGACCGACACGATCCTGCCGCGCCCCGAGGTCGCCGCCGCGCCCAACATCAGGGTCCTGCCCATCGGCGCGCTGATTGGCGAGGCCATCGCGCGCACCGCGAAAGAGGAAAGCGTCTCGAGCCTCTTCGATTGAGGCCGGCGCACAGGACTTCAGCGCGACGAGCCTGCGCGGGGACGACCCACGCTCGGCGACGAACGCGCCGCGGGCTTTGGCCCGAAAGACAAAGGGGGAAAAATGTTCGACCTGACTGGCAAGACCGCGCTCGTCACCGGCGCAAGCAGCGGCCTTGGGCTGGCGATCGCCCGCACGCTGCATAAGGCGGGGGCGACGGTGGGGCTCTCGGGCACACGGCGCGAGGCGCTGGAAGCGCTCGCCTCCGAATTGCAGGAGCGCGCCCATATTCTCCCCTGCAATCTCTCCGACCGGGCCGACACCGATAAGCTCATCCCCGCCGCCGAGGCCGCCATGGGCGGCGTCGAGATCCTCGTCAATAACGCCGGCATCACGCGCGACATGCTGTTCATGCGCATGAAGGACGAGGATTGGGACGCGGTGCTCGCGGTCAATCTCACGGCGGCCTTCCGCCTCTCGCGCGCCGTGCTGCGCGGCATGATGCGTAAACGCCATGGGCGCATCATCAACATCACCTCGGTCGCCGGCGCCGTCGGCAATCCCGGTCAGGCCAATTACACGGCGGCCAAGGCCGGGCTCACCGGCATGACCAAATCGCTCGCGAACGAAGTCGCGTCCCGCGGCGTCACCGTCAATTGCGTCGCGCCCGGCGTCATCGAGAGCCCGATGACGCAAGCGCTCAACGAGGCGCAGCGGGAGAGGCTGCTCAAGCTCATCCCGACGGAGCGCTTCGGAACGAGCGAGGAGATCGGCGCCAGCGTCCTTTATCTCGCGAGCGACGAGGCTGCTTACATCACCGGCCAGACGCTGCACATCAACGGCGGCATGGCGATGATTTCGTGAGCGGGGAAGCGGAGATTTTTTATGATGCGTCGCAGGACGAGCGCCATTGAGCAGGTAATTTTGACGGCGGCCTTGTGCCTCCTCGCCTTCGCGGGACGCGCGGAGAGCGAGGGAGAGACGAAGCCGGATTTTCCCAAGATTCCGCCGGTCGTCGACAGCATCCCCGTGAAGCCCGGCGATCGCTGGACCTATCGGTGGATCGACGACATCACCGGCGAGACCAAATCCTACCAGACCTACACGCTCACCGAGATCAAGGACAGCGCCTTCAGCGTCGCGATCACCGCAAGCCCCGTCGGTCAGGGCCAGCCGACGGTTGGGCTCCATGTGTATGACGAGAATTGGGGCCTTCTCGACGATGGCGTCTGGACTCGCAAGGTCGGCGACCCCGTGACCGGCGTTCGCCTGCCGCTCAAGGTCGGCGCGAAGTGGGAGACGCATTTCACCGCGAGTCGAAAGAACCCCGACCGCGAGTCGGCCATCGACGCGACGAGCGTCGTGACGGCCTATGAAGAAGTCTCTTTCAGGTTCGGCCTCACCTATGACGCCTTCAAGATCGAGACGAATGAGACCGTCACGGCCGTGGGAGGCGGCCCGAGCGCGACGCTGAAGGTCACTTTGTGGTACGCTCCCGCCGTGAACCGATATGTGAAGCGGGTGATCGAAAGCCGGACCAACGACCGGCTGCAGTCGCGCACCATCGAGGCGCTGACGGATTACAAGCGGCGTCACGAGGATTAAAGCCTCTCGTCGCTACTCGCTCCTCGCTCCCCAACGATCCTCGAAAATCAGCTCGGCGAGCGGCAGCGCGCTTGGCCCAGCGCTTGACCTCGAGCTCGGGGCGTCGATAGGCGCGCTCGATGAAGCCGACGCAGAGATAGGCGACGATCGCGATCTCCTGCGGAATGCCGAGGATCGCGCGCAGATCGTCCTCGCCGAGAATGCTGACCCAGCCGACGCCGACGCCCTCAGCGCGCGCCGCGAGCCAGAGATTTTGCACCGCGCAGGCGGTGCTGAGAATATCCATGTCCTTTTGCTGGGTGCGGCCGAGGCCCGTGGAGCCGTGTCTCGAGCGGTCGCAGGTGACGCAGATGTTCAGCGGCGCCTTCATGATGCCTTCGAGCTTCAGGCCGCGATAGAGCGCCTGGCGCTCCGCGGGGATCTCGCGCGTCTCGCGCGCAACGGCCGCCTCGAAGGCCTCGCGAATGCGGGCGCGGACCGCGGCGTCGCGCACGAGCAGGAAGTTCCATGGCTGCATAAAGCCGACTGAAGGCGCGTGATGCGCAGCTTGCAGGATGCGCAGAATCGTCTCGCGCGGAATCTGTTCCTCGAGAAATTCGTCGCGCACGTCGCGCCGCTCATAGATCGCGCGATAGACCGCGTCGCGTTCGGCCTGCGAGAACGTCGCCGCCGGCGCAAGCTCCTCGCCCTTCTCCTCAGCCATCGATCCTCACGCCGAGCGCCTCGGCGAGCCGCTCAAAATCTCGCGGGCCCGCCGGCAGGCCGAAACGTAGCCAGCTCGGGCGCTCGTCGAAGCGCCGTGTCAATATCCCCGCCGCGCAAAGGCGCGCGAAGCTTCTTCCCGCATGCACGCTTTCGACGAGGCGAAAGAGGTGGGAGCCGCCGACCAGTCCGAAGCCCGCGGCCGACAGCAGCGCGTCGAGACGGCGGGCTGATTGATCGGCGAAGTCTCGGGCCTCATGCAACCACGCCGCGTCTTCGAGGGCTCGCGCGCCGGCTGCGAGCGCGGGACCGGAGACGCTCCATGGCCCCTGCGCGGCGCGAAGTCGAGCGGCGTGCGCCGGCGCGCAGAGCGCGAAGCCGAGCCGCAGTCCGGGGAGGCCATACGCCTTGCCGAAGCTCCTCAGCACGATGAGATTTTCGCTGGCCTCGGGCTCCTCGGCAAGCAGCGGCTCGACGCAGAGCTCAGGCGCAAAATCCGCAAAAGCCTCGTCGATGACGAGCAACCCTCCTCGCGCGCGCAGGCGCCGGGCGAGGCGCAGCAGGTCTCGCGGCGGCGTTATGCGCCCGTCCGGATTATTGGGATTGACGACGATCGCGACGTCCATCGCGGCGAGGTCTTCCAATGAACTCGGCGAACGTCACGAGAGCGCCGGCCGCGCGCCAGTGGGCGGCGTGCTCGGCATAGCAGAAGCCGAGCGTCGCGACGCGCCGAGCGGGAAAAACTCGGGGCAGGAGATCAATGAAAGCCTGCGCGCCGGCGCCGGCGACGACGCAAAAACCCGGCGGCGCGCCATAGGCGCGGGCGGCGGCGGCTTCCGCAGCCTCGAAAGCCGAGGAGTCCGGCAGGCGCGTCACGGCTTCGGGCGCGAAGGCCGGCAGCGGATAGGCGCGCGGATTGACGCCCGTCGAGAGGTCGACCCAGGGCGAGGGCGCGTTTGGGAAGGCGCGGCGGGCCGCGTCGACGCCGCCGCCGTGCATCGGCGCCGCGGCGAGCGTGCTTCCGCCGTTCAGCGTCTCGATTTCCGCAAGCCGCGTCATCGCGCGATCTCCAGCAGACGGTCGAGATCGAGATGGCGCGCGCAATGATCGGCCAGGGCGTCGAGCGTCTCCTCCACCATCGCCTCGTAGCGCAAAAGCGAGGGAGCGGCGCCGAGGCGGGCGAGCAAGGCGGCGCGCTGCGCATCGTTTGCGAAAAGCCCGTGCACATAGGCGCCGCAGACGCGCCCGTCCGCCGAGACGGCGCCTTGCAACCTTCCGTCCGAAAGGCGCAGCAAAGGCCGCTTGCAGTCTGCTCCTCCGGTTGCGCCCATGTGCATCTCATAGCCTTCGAATGGCGCGCCATCGGCGACGCTTTCGCCAGAAACCGTTTCCAGGGTCTTTTCTTCGCCCATCACGGTCTCGACGTCGAGGAGGCCGAGCCCTTCCGCCTCTCCCGGCGGCCCCTCGACGCCCGCCGGATCAGCGACGCGCTTGCCCAATATTTGATAGCCGCCGCAAATGCCCAAAATCCAGCCGCCCCGCCGCCAATGGGCGCGAATATCGATGTCCCAGCCCTCGGCGCGATATGCGGCGAGATCGGCGAGCGTCGCCTTGGATCCCGGCAGAACGACGAGCCGCGCCGAGGCCGGCAGCGGCGTCCCCCGCGCAACGAAGGTCAGCGTCACGCCCGGCTCGGACTTGAGCGGATCGAGATCGTCGAAATTGGCGATGTTCGGCGGGATCGGCACGGCGATCTCGATCCCGTCGCCGCTCGCGTCGTTGCGGGCGAGCGCAAGCGAATCCTCGGCGGGAAGCCGCGCCGCCGGGGGAAAGAAAGGCAAAAGTCCGAGAGACGGCCACCCGGTCCTCTCCGCGATGAGGCGCATCCCCTCGTCAAAAAGCGTCGGATCGCCGCGAAACTTATTGACGATGAAGCCGCGCACGAGCCGCGCGTCGTCTTCCTCGAGGATGGCGCGGCAGCCGACGAGCTGCGCGATGACGCCGCCGCGATCGATGTCGCCGACGAGCACGACTGGCGCTTCGACTGCGCGCGCAAAACCCATGTTGGCGATGTCGGCCGCGCGCAGATTGATCTCCGCGGCGCTGCCCGCGCCCTCGATCACGACAAGATCGACGGATTGGCTGAGGCGCGCGTAGCTCTCGAGCACGAGCGGCATCAGGCGCGGCTTCCAGGACTGATAGTCGCGCGCCGAGGCCTGGCCGACGACCCGCCCTTGCGCGACGATCTGCGCGCCGGCGCCGCTTTGCGGCTTCAACAGCACGGGATTCATGTCGACCTGCGGGGGGAGACGCGCAGCGCGCGCTTGCAGCGCCTGGGCGCGGCCGATCTCGCCTGAGCCCGCGACCGCGGCGTTGTTCGACATGTTCTGCGGCTTGAAGGGCGCGACCTTGAGGCCCCGGTTCGCGAAGGCGCGTGCGAGCCCTGCGACGACGAGCGATTTGCCGACGTCCGACCCCGTGCCCTGGATCATCA
Organism: uncultured Alphaproteobacteria bacterium; assembly: GCA_963829075.1. Lineage (GTDB taxonomy): Bacteria > Pseudomonadota > Alphaproteobacteria > Rhizobiales > Beijerinckiaceae > Methylocystis. The sequence goes on from CAWHHH010000008.1 coordinate 193,501, forward strand.
GCGCCCGGGTCATGTGGGGCGCTTCTCGCGAGCGAAATCAAGGGCCGCCTCGAGATTTTCGAGCCGCCGCTCCGTCTGCGCGCTCGGCGGCGAGACGACAATGGTTTCGATCGCCAGCTCGCGCGCGGCTTCGATCTTGGCGTAGGTCAATGGCCCGCCACTGTTCTTGGTGACCAGGGCGTCGATTTGCCGCTCGCGCATCAACCGCATCTCGTCCTCGCGGCTGAAGGGCCCGCGAGCGAGGATCAGCTCGGAGGACGGCGGCATCTCCTCGGGTTCCGGCGGCTCGATGGAGCGGACGAGATAATAATGTTGCGGCTCCGCGCGAAACGCTCCGACCGAAAGCCGGCCGACGGTGAGAAAGACTCTGCGCGGCTTCTCTCCCGGCGCCGCGACGGCGGCGGCCATGTCGGCGACCTCGATCCAGCGGTCGCCGGGTTGTCGGCGCCAGGGCTCTCGCGCGAGCACGGCGAGCGGTAGTCCAAGCGCCGCGCAAGCCTCGCGCGCATTTGCGGAAATGCGCTCGGCGAAAGGGTGCGTCGCGTCGATCACCCGGTCAATGCGGTTCTCAACGAGATAGCGCCGCAGACCCTCGACGCCGCCGAAGCCGCCGATGCGCGTCGGCAAGGGCGAGGCGAGGGGCGCGCGCGTGCGGCCGGCGAGCGACACGACGGCTTCCACGTCCCCCTCGCGCGCGAGGCGCTCGCTCAACGCGCGCGCTTCGCTCGTGCCGCCGAGCAGCAGCAGTCGCGGCGCGCGGTCACGATCTTGCGCGATTTCGTCGCGGGGCGTTGTCATCGTCAACAGTCAGAGGCCTACGCAGTCGCAAGAACGCCCAGGATAAAAGCGCCGGGGCGCTTTCCTCTCGCGGCGATCCTGCTCTATACTCCCCAGATCAAGCTAGACGAAATGGAGTAGGTAGAATGAAGAGCGGGCGGCTCATGTTCGCGATCCCGGCTTTGACGTTTCTGACGGCTTCCGCTGCGGCCGCCGGAGGACCCATCGGAAAATGGCGCGTCGGCGACGGCACCGCGGTGGTCGCCCTGCATATGTGTGGGGCGAATCTTTGCGGCGTGATCGAAGCAGGACCCGAGAGGACCGCGCTCGACGACAACAATCCCGATCCGGCGCAGCGCGCTCGCCGCCTGCTCGGCCTCCCTATACTCAATCTGAAGAAGAGCGGCGACAACAAATGGGTGGGCGTGGTTTATAACGCAAACGACGGCCAGAATTATCAGGCGAACCTGACGCAAACGGGCGAGTCGCAGTTGACGCTCGAAGGCTGCGTCGTGGGCACGAATATTTGCGGGTCCGACAGTTGGATGCGCGTGCGGTGACGGATCGCTCATGGTTTCCGCCGAGGAAGTGATCCGCAGGCTTTCCCTCGCGCCGCATCCCGAGGGCGGGTTCTTCCGCGAGACCTTCCGCGACAAAGGGTCGGCGTCAGGCGAACGCGCGGCCTCGACCGCGATCTACTATCTCTTGCCGCAAGGCGAGATATCCCAGTGGCATAGGGTCGACGCCCCGGAGATTTGGCACTTTTACGCCGGCGCGCCGCTCGAGCTCTCCTTGAGCGAGGACGGCCTCGAGGCCGCTCAACAGCGCCTTGGCAATGACCTCGCCGCCGGAGAACGCCCGCAGCTTGTCGCGCCGGCCGGCTGGTGGCAAAGCGCAAAAAGCCTCGGGGCCTGGACGCTCGTGGGCTGCACCGTCGCGCCCGGATTCGAGTTTTCGCGTTTCGACCTCGCTCCGCAGGGCTTTAGCCCGCGCTTTCGGGACTGAAAAAACGCTCTATACTTAGGGCCAAGCCATTTGCTGGAGAGCGCCCATGCTCGATCTCCTCATTGTCGGCGGCGGCATAAACGGATGCGCCATCGCGCGTGACGCGGCCGGACGCGGTCTCAACGTGCGGCTCGTCGAGAAGGACGATCTCGCATCCTGCACTTCCTCCGCTTCGACGAAGCTCATTCACGGCGGCTTGCGCTATCTCGAGCATTTCGAGTTCCGGCTCGTGCGGGAGGCGCTCGCCGAGCGCGAGGTGATGCTGACCACCGCGCCCCATCTCGTCTCGCCGCTGACCTTTGTGCTTCCTCACGAGCCGCAACTGCGGCCGGCCTGGATGATCAGGCTCGGACTCTTCCTTTACGATCATCTCGCGCCACGCGGGCGGCTCGAGGCGTCGCACGGCGTTTCATTGAAAGGAACCCCGCTCGGCGCGCCGCTTCGCAACGGCTTTGCGCAAGGCTTCACTTACGCGGATTGCTGGGTCGACGATGCGCGGCTCGTCGTCGCCAACGCTCTATCGGCGAGCGATCTCGGCGCGCTCATCACTCCTGGCGTGAACTTTGTTTCCGCCGAGCGCCATGCCGACCGATGGATCGCGCGCCTCGAGACCCCGCAAGGCCTCGAGGAGATCGAGGCCAAAACGCTCGTCAACGCCGCCGGCCCTTACGTCTCTCAGGTGCTGCACGACGCGCTTCACATCAACTCGCGCAAGCATGTGCGGCTCGTGAAGGGCTCGCATCTCGTCACACGGCAACTTTACGAAGGCGCGCACGCCTATATCCTGCAGAACCCCGATCGCCGCGTCATTTTCGTCATCCCTTATGAAAGCGAGTTCACGCTGATCGGATCGACGGATGTTCCCTATGAGGGCGCGCCGGGGCCGGTCGCGATCGGCGATGCGGAGACGGACTATCTCCTCGCCGCCGTGAACCGCTGTTTTCGGCGCGAGGTCACGCGCGACGACATCGTTTCAAGCTACGCAGGGCTCAGACCGCTTTTCGACGACGGGTCCTTCGAGGCCTCGGTCGTGACGCGCGATTACGCCTTCGACCTCGACTCTAACGGCGCTCCGGCGCTCTCCATCTTCGGCGGCAAGATCACGACGGCGCGAAGGCTCGCCGAGCATGCGCTGGAAACGCTCGAAGATTCCTTCACGCGCATGGGGCCGTCCTGGACGGCGATGACGCCGTTTGCCGGCGGCGAAGGCCTGGACGGCGCGCTTGCGCCGCTGCTTGCGCAACTCCTGCACGAAAGGCCGTTTCTGCCGCAGCCGCTCGCGCTGCGTCTCGCGAAGGCCTATGGCGAGCGAGTCTATCGAGTGCTCGGCTCCGCACAATGCATGGAGGATTTGGGGGAGGATTTCGGCTGCGGCCTGACGCGGCAAGAGCTGGATTATCTCATCGCGGAGGAGTGGGCGCGAACGGCCGAGGACGTGTTGTGGCGGCGCTCGAAGCTCGGGTTGCATATGACCCCGCCGCATCAGCAAAATGTGGCGCGAGCGATCGGGCGAAGTCCCTTCGGCGCCCGTCTAAGCTGAAAAAGGAAGGGCGACGTCAGCGCTGATCTGCGAGTGATGGAGAGACACGCCGCGACGCGTGGGCCCACGCGGTCGATCCCTCGTCTGGCGTGTCGGGCATAGCTCGGAGATTTTTCATCCGATCGGGCTCGTTTCCCGAGCCAGCGTCCGCGTCGCGCCGGTCTTTGCGGATGCGCGCGCCATTCTCAGCAACAACAGGGTCGAGATCAGCGGACCGATCGCGAGAACCGGCGGCGCATAGTGAAAAGCGCCGGTGAAGTCCTTCACCCAGCCGACAAGATAGGGACCGAGAAATCCCGCCAGCGCCGCGATCGCATTGATGAGCGCGATCGCGCCCGTCGCCTGCGCGGGAGGCAGGCGTCGCGTCGCGAAAGCCCAGAAGATCGGAAACATCGCGAAAGTGCCCGCCGCGGAAACCGACAGGGCCATGATGGTCAACGCGGGCGAGGTAAGCGCGCCGCAAACGGCGAGCCCTGCGGCGGAAAGCAGCGACGCCAGCGCTGCATGAAAGATATGGCCGCCGTGGCGATCCACATGCCGGCTCCAGAAAAACATGGAGAGGCTCCCCGCGACATAAGGCAGGGCGGTGAGAAGGCCGGCGAGGAGAGGAGAAAAGCCGAAATCGTGAACGATTTGCGGCAGCCAGAACACGAGACCATAGAGCGTCAGCACGACGCCGAAATAGATCGCGCCAAGCCGCGCGACATCCGGCGTCAGCAGCATCTTCTGACTGGGCTCGCGGGCCGTCGCAGGATGCGCGGCGCGGTCCGCGTCGAGCGTGTTCTGTAGCCATTCCCGCTCGGATGGTTCGAGCCAGCGCGCCTGTTTCGGCCGGTCGGTCAGCCAGAAGAATGCCATGACGCCGAGCAGCATCGAGGGCAGGGCCTCGATCACGAAGAGCCATTGCCACGCCTTCATGCCGTCGACGTCCTGCAGGGCCTCGAGAATATATCCGGAAAGCGGCGCGCCGATCACGCTCGACACGGGGATCGCCAGCATGAACAGGCTTAGTGCGACGGCGCGAGAAGCGTGCGGCATCCAATAGGTGAGATAGAGAACGACGCCCGGAAAAAAGCCGGCTTCGGCCAGCCCCAGCAGCAGCCGCAGGGCGAGGAAGCTCGCCTCGTTCCACGCGAGCGCCATCAGGGCGGAGACAATTCCCCAGCTCAGCAGAATGCGGGCGATCCACAGGCGCGCGCCGACGCGCTCCAGCATGTAATTGCTCGGAACCTCGAAGGCGGCATAGCTGAAAAAGAATATGCCCGAACCCAGGCCGAAAACCGTGGCCGAGAGGCCGAGGTCCTTGTTCATCTCAAGCGCGGCGAAGCCGATGTTCACGCGGTCGAGATAATTGGCGAAAAAGCAGACGGCGAGAAAGGGCAGCAGGCGCCGCCGCACTTTCGCGATCGTCCGCGGGCTGTCTATGAGCACAGCGTGAAATTGCCGAGGAACGAGATTGGCGCCGCCATCCTCATTCTGCGGAAGGGCGACGGCCATGCGGTCTTTGCCGTCGACGACCGAGATTGGGCGAAGCAGCGCTTCACTTCACGCCCGCGCCGCCTCGTCGAGAGCGGAAAATACGGCCCGCATCGCTTCGCGATTGTCCAGCGTCACATAGGCGTAGCCGCACTCGAGCATCGCAGCTTTCGTCGCCTCGCGCATCTTCGCCAAGTGGCGGCGGGAGAGGCTCGGGAACATGTGATGCTCGACCTGGCTGTTGAGGCCGCCAGTCAGCCAATCGCGAAACGGCGAGCTCGGCGTATTTCGCGTCGCGCGCGCCTGCCGATCATAGAACCCCTTCGCCTCCGCCGCGTCATAGACTTCCATGCCGGTGTGGTTGAGCACGAAGACGAAGGCGAGGATGAAGCCGCCGAGGAGCTGCGCGCCGAGAAACCAGAGCCAGCCCGTCCAGGCCGGGCCCGGCGTCAGAATTCCGGCGAGTGTGAACCCCAATATCCAATGGGCGACGCTGAGCGTCGCTTCGGCCCATTGCTTCTTCTTCACCGCGACATCGATGCTCTGCCAGCTCCAATTGAGCCGGGCGATGGAAAGCAGCGGGAAGAACAGCGGGACCTGAAAGCGTGGCAACAGGAACGACAGCGCGCGGCCGAGACCTGTCTGGCGCGCTTTGGCGTTGTATTGCGCCAATGACTTGTCCCAGACGAGCCAAGGAGGCGAATCGATGTCGCCGTCGATCGGCGCGCGGGTTCCATCTTTCTCGACGCGGCAGGCATTGGGGAAGGCGTGATGCAGCTCGTGCTTTTCGACCCACCAGGTCGGGCCGTAGCCCTGGGCGAGCGAGATGAGCCATAACATGATGCGCGCCTTCGTCTCGCCGCGCGGGCCCCATTGGCCGTGAGCGACGTCGTGTCCGAGATAGCCGGTGCGCGGATAATGCAGGCCGAGGACGAGCAGGCCGAGCGCCGCGGCGATTCCGCCCTGCGCAAGCAAGGCGAAAGCCAGCGCAGGCGCCGCCACGAGCTCTGCGCAGCGCAGCGCCTGCTCCCAGAACGGCACGTTGTAATAGCCCTTCTCGCGAGCCCAAATCCTCAGCGCAGCCATGCGCTGAGACAAACCCTTCGCGTCCGCGAGGCCGTCCGGTCCCGCCACGGCAACCGGAGCTGCATGCTGATGTTGGTTCAAGGGAACACCCGGGTAGCCCTTTGGCTACAATCTTAGGCCGCAGCCTGCCTATCGGGCTAAGCAGAGGTATTGTCAAGATTCCGTATGGATGCCGTGTCGCTCGTCATCGCCGCAGCCCATTGGCCGCTCGCGCTCGCCGCCCGAGAGGCGCCATGTCTGGGGACACGACCTGTGCGCAACAAAAAAGCCGAGCGCTGCTCGGCTTTGATGCATTGTTTCGTTGAGAAAACACTCTGAAAAGAGCGTCTTGCCGTTAGCGCTTCGAGAACTGGAAGCTGCGGCGCGCTTTGCGCTTGCCGTACTTCTTGCGCTCGACGACGCGCGAGTCGCGGGTGAGGAACCCCTCCTGCTTCAGGGCCCCGCGCAGCTCCGGCTCATAATGGGTGAGCGCCTTGGAGAGGCCGTGGCGCACCGCGCCCGCCTGGCCGGAGAGGCCGCCGCCGGCGACCGAGACGGTCAGGTCGTATTGGCCCGTGCGCTTGGAGACGACGAGCGGCTGCTGAATGATCATGCGCAGCACCGGGCGCGCGAAATAGGTCGCGACGTCGCGGCCGTTGACGGTGATGCGACCCGTGCCGGGCTTGATCCAGACGCGGGCGATCGCGTTCTTGCGCTTGCCGGTCGCGTAGGCGCGGCCGTGCTTGTCGAGCTTCTGCTCGCGCAGCGGCGCGGTCGGGGCGGCCGTCTCGGCGCCTTTGAGGTCGGAGAGAGAGGAGAGCGTGGTCTCGGGCATGGTCAGGCGCTCCGGGAATTCTTGGCGTTCAGGGCGGCGACGTCGAGCGGCGTCGGGTTTTGCGCGGCGTGCGGATGCTCCGCGCCTTTGTAGACGCGCAGATTGCCGAGCTGCTGGCGGCCCAGCGGCCCGCGCGGCAGCATGCGCTGCACCGCCTTCTCGAGCACGCGCTCCGGAAAGCGCCCTTCGAGAATGAACTTCGCCGAACGCTCCTTGATCCCGCCGGGATAGCCGGTGTGGTGGTGATAGACCTTCTGCTCGCGCTTGCGGCCGGTGAACAGCACCTTATCGGCGTTGACGACGATGATATTGTCGCCGTCGTCCATGTGCGGCGTGAAGGTCGCCTTGTGCTTGCCGCGCAGCCGCAGCGCGATGAGCGAAGCGAGGCGGCCGACGACAAGACCCTTGGCGTCGATCAGCACCCATTGCTTCTGGATGTCGGCGGGCTTCGCCGAATAGGTTTTTCCAAACATCTGCGGAGAGTTTCCGTGTGGTTTTGGGGCCGCTCATTGCGGCGAAGCCGCGCTGATAGGCGAGCCGGCGCAAAAAGTCAAACGGCAAGCCACGCGAGCCGCAGAGAAAACGGGCGATCGGCGATGGTGGTATTATAATACCTTAAACCTCGCTTCCTTGCAGCCCCGTGCAAAATGGTCGCAGCCCGTTGCCGGCGTCGCGGCGCGCGACATGTAACGCGCAACTCCCAAATGGAGATGGCGGCGCGCGCGCCGGGGCGGCGTGACGCGTCAGGCGGAGGAAGAGATGCCGCGACCTTTGGAACACGACAGCTCAGGCGCCGTCATGATTGGTTTGGCGTTTGCCGGCGCGCTCGTCTGCGCCGCGGTGTTCGGCGCCACGATGGGTTCCGCGGCGGGCCTGATCGGCGCCCTGGTCGGCGGCTTCGCCGGCGCCATGCTCGGAAAGGTCTAAAGCGGGGAGCGCCTGCGCGGCTCGCCGTAATCTGAACAATTTTGCCCGCGCATATGGTCGGCAGGCCCTGCGCTCCCCAGCCTTTTGGGAAAGAGCGAGAGGGCGGACGCCACCGCGTGATCACAGCAACGAAGCTCCAGAAAGCCGCGCCGGCCGCCCTCGCTTGGGCGGTTCTTTCGAGCGGCGCCGCGGCGGAAACCTCGCCGGCGCCGAACGATCCGCTCATTGGCAAGAAGGCGGAGCTGCGTGGCGTGGAGCAGGGCCTGCAGAACGTCACCGAAGAGAAGCGCAAGCTCGACCAGGGCCTGGAGCGTCTCGAGACCGAGAGAAGCCGTCTCGCGCAGGTGATGATCGACGCGGCGGCCAAGCTGCGCGAGACCGAAAAACAGACGGCGGACTCGGAAGCGCAGCTGCAAAAGATCGATGGCCGGCAAGAGGCTTTGCGCGCCTCCTTGCAAAAAAGGCGCGCGTTGATCGGCGAGGTGCTGCTCGTGCTGCAGCGCATGAACCGCCGGCCGCCGCCGGCCTTGCTCGCCGAGCCCGAAGATATTTTGAAAGCGCTGCGCGCCGCGATGGCGATGGGCGCCGTGCTGCCGCAGATGCGGACCGAAACCTTGAAGCTGCAGACTGATCTGGCCGAGCTGGTGGGGCTTCGCGACGCGGCGCAAAACGAGAGGGTTGCGCTCGCGCATCGCCGCGACGAGCTCACCTTGCAGCGCGCCAATCTCGAGCAGATGATCGAGGAGCGGCGCGCCGAGACTCAGCAGATGACGAGCGAGCGCGCGGCGCAGGAAGAACGTGCGCGCAAGCTCGCGGCGCAGGCGACGAGCGTGAAGGATCTCATCGCGCGCATGGAGAAGGAAAGCGAGGCGGCGCGCCTCGCGGCGCAGGCGGCGCGCGACGCGGAGGCGCGGCGCGAGGCCGCGGACGCTCAAGCTTCGCGCGAGCAGCGCGCCAAGGCGCTCGCCCAGCCGTTTCGCGACCCGGCCCGGCTCGCGCCCGCGGTCGGCTTCGTCGATCTCAAAGGCAAGCTTCAGCTACCCGCTATCGGACCCTTCGTGCGACGCTACGGAGAGCAGGACGGCTACGGCGGCACGGAGAAGGGCGAGTCGCTGCAGGTGCGGGAAAACGGCCTCGTTTCAGCTCCTTGCGATGGGTGGGTGGCCTATGCCGGTCCCTACCGCAGCTATGGCGGACTCTTGATCATCAACGCCGGCAGTGGTTATTATGTCGTCTTGGCTGGGGTGGCCAGAATCAATGTGGGCGTGGGACAGTTCGTTCTTGCAGGAGAACCTGTGGCGAACATGGGCGACGGATCGGTGAAAACTGCCGCCGCTGTCGCGATCGGCGCAAAACAGCCCATTTTATATGTCGAGATCCGCAAGGACGGAAACTCGATAGACCCGAGTCCATGGTGGGCCCGGTCTGACACCCGGAAGGTTGGCGGATGATTCGAAAGACTGCACTCCTTGCGACCGGCATCGCGATTGGCGCCGGATGCGCGACCTTGGGCCAGCAGGCTCGCAGCCTTCTCAGCGCGGAAGCGGTGGCGGCGCCTGCGGACACCTATAAGAATTTGAACCTTTTTGGCGACGTGTTCGACAAAGTGCGCAGCGATTACGTTGAGAAGCCCGACGAGCAGAAGATGGTCGAGTCGGCGATCAACGGCATGCTGATGTCGCTCGATCCGCATTCGAGCTATCTCGACGCCAAGGGCTTCAAGGAAATGCGCACCCAGGTCGAAGGCCGCTTCGGCGGGCTCGGCATCGAGGTCACGCAGGAAGACGGCGTCGTCAAGGTCGTCTCGCCGATCGACGACACGCCCGCTTCGCGCGCCGGCATCACGAGCGGCGATCTCATCGTCGGCATCGACGATGAAAGCGTGCAGGGCCTTACCCTCAATCAGGCCGTCGACAAGATGCGCGGCCAGATCAACACGCCGGTCAAGCTCACCATCCTGCGCGGCGCGAAGGACAAGCAGAAGCTCGACGTCAAGCTCACGCGCGCCGAAATCCGCGTGAAATCGGTGAAGTGGCACAAGCTGAACGACGACGTCGGCTACATCCGCATCTCCGCCTTCAACGAGGAGACGGCGGACGGCCTCAAGACCGCGATGCAGAAGCTCCAGGAAGAGATTCCGGCCGACAAGTTCAAGGGCTATGTGATCGATCTGCGCAACAATCCGGGCGGTCTGCTCGAGCAGTCGATCCAGGTCGTGAACGACTTCATCGACCATGGCGAGATCGTTTCGACGCGCGGCCGCAACGCCGACGAGACGATGCGCTACAACGCGCATCCGGGCGATCTCTCCAAGGGCAAGCAGGTCGTCGTGCTGATCAACGGCGGCTCGGCCTCGGCCTCCGAGATCGTCGCCGGCGCGTTGCAGGATCACAAGCGCGCGACGCTGATCGGCACGCGATCCTTCGGCAAGGGCTCGGTGCAGACGATCATCCCGCTCGGCGGCGCCAACGGCGCGCTGCGCCTCACCACGGCGCGCTACTACACGCCGTCGGGCCGCTCGATCCAGGCCAAGGGCATCGATCCAGACATCGTGCTGCTTCAGGACGTGCCCGACGATCAGAAGGGCCGCGACGAGACGCGCGGCGAGGCGTCGCTGCGCGGACACCTGAAGAACGGCGAGGAGGATAAGGATAAGGGCGGCTCGCAGGCCTATGTCCCGACGGACGAGGCCAAGGACAAGCAGCTCAGCGCCGCGATCGAGCTCCTGCACGGCAAGACCAAGGCGCAGATCGTCGCCGCCGCCGAGGCGGCGAAGGTCGAGGCGGCGAAGGTCGCGGCGGCCAAGGAAGCCGCCGCGAAGGACCTCGCCAAGGACGGTCAGAAAGAGGCGGCGAAGGAGCCGCCGAAGGACCCCACCGGCAAGACCGACGCCAAGAAGGCGAATTGATCGAAAAGGGCGCTCTTCGGAGCGCCCTTTGAGTTTGGGGCGCGCCCTTCTCCCTTCGGGACAAGGTAGTCGCGGAGCGACGGGAATTGCGCCTCCCTCTCCCCGCTTGCGGGGAGAGGGCAGGGGTGAGGGGCCGGGGGTTTTATCCGCTCGACCCAAACACCCCACTCGAAGCGCAATCGAAGCCGCTTCGAAAACTCGCCCAAGCCCCTCTCCCTAACCCTCTCCCCGCAAGCGGGGAGAGGGAATTCCACGCCATTCCCGCCGCCGCAAATGCCGCTATAGTCTCAGCCGCCCGTTCGAATTGCTGTCGTCGCTCTTGCGTTGGAGACTTGCGGCTTGCCGTCCGGAAAACCAGATCGCGCCGTCATGGTGTCGAGCACCTATTCCGATCTCAAGGAGCATCGGCAGAAGGTCATCGACGCCATTCTTGCGACACGGCCTCAGACCGATCGACATGGAGCATTCGGGCGCGAACGTCCCGGACGACGTCGTCAAAACCTCGCTCAAGATGGCGCAGGGGGCTGTCGCCTATGTGCTTCTGATCGGCCATCGCTATGGGCAGACGCCCGAATGTCCCGAAAATCCCAAAGGCCTGTCGATCACCGAATTGGAGTTTGAGGCGGCGCAGAAACTCGGTCTGCCTATCCTGCTCTTCTTAATGAGCAAGAAGCACCCTGTTCTCCTTGAAGATGTCGAGGACGACCCGGAAAAGCGCAAAAAACTCGCGGCCTTTCGCGAGCGCGCGAAACGCATGAGCGACGATGCTCCGGTCCATCGCGTTTACGAGGAATTCGACAGCCCCGAACAATTCTCGACGCAAATCGCCAATGCGATCGCGCTGCTCCGGCGCGCTCTCGACGAGCAAGACGCAACCAGTCACGCCGCTGCGCCCCGAAGAAGCGCGCAATCTCCAACATTCCGATCGGCCTGCCTCAGTTTTTTCTCGGCCGCGAGGCGGCGATGGAGGCGATCGAGAAGGGCCTGAAGCAGTCCAACGGCCGCGTCGCGATCACGGCGCTGCATGGCCTGCGCGGCGTCGGCAAGACGGTGCTCGCGGCCTATCTACGCCGACCAGCACGCCAAGGATTATCGCGCCACATGGTGGCTGCGCGCGCAGACCGCCGGAGACGCTGCGCGCCGATCTCGTCGGCCTCGGCGTGCGGCTCGGCTGGGTCGCGCAAGACGCCAAGGAAGAGGCGGCGGTCGAGGCGGTCTTGCAGCATCTCGCGCAAGCGGGCGAGGGCGTCCTGCTCATCTACGACAATGCGATCGACGCGAACTCCTTGCGCCCCTTCCTGCCGAAGGGCGGCGCGGCCAAGGTCATCGTCACCTCCAACGCGCCGAACTGGCGCGCCGTCGCCGCGCCGGTCGAAATTCGCGTCTGGCCCAAGAATGTCGGCGCGGATTTTCTGATCGCCCGCACCGGCCGCACCGAGGAGCGCGCGGAGGCGGAGGCGCTTTCCGTCGCGCTGGGCGGCCTGCCGCTCGCCCATGAGCAGGCGGCGGCCTATTGCGAGGCGCTGGACGTGGGCTTTGCCGAATATCTCAAGCGCTTCGAGGCCGCGCCCGTCGCGCATCTCGCCGACGAGGAGTTCACGCCGCAGGAGCACAACGACCGGCAGACGGTGGCGCAGGTCCTTCGCGCTGGCGATCGAGGAGGCGGGCAAGCGACATCCGCTCGCCGAGCCGCTGATCCGCCACGCCGCGCTGCTCGCCCCGGAGCCCATCCCGCTGTTCTTTTTGGAGGAACTTTCGCGCAACCCCTTCTCCCGCTTGCGGGAGAAGGTGGCGAACGAAGCGAGCCGGATGAGGGCCTTCGCCGCCCCAGCGAAGCTGGCGAGGACTGCGCCCACGACGCCGGCCCCTCACCCGACCCGACTTCGTCGGGCCACCCTCTCCCACTTCGCGGGAGAGGGGACGCGCCTGACCGCCGCGGCTCGGCTGGAAGACGCCATAGCGACGCTGCGGCGTTTTGCGCTGGTCGATCTGGAAGAGATCGCCGACGAGCGCGATGCGGCGCAGAAGACGAAGTGCCTGCGCCTGCATCGGCTCGTGCGCTTCGTCGCTGGCGATTTCCCTCCCTCGCGAAGCGGGGGAGGGTCAGGGAGGGGGCCTTCGTCGACGCGATGCGGCGGCACGCTGATCCGGGCGATGCGGGCGGTCTATCCCGAGGGCGGTCTACGACGACCCGAAGTGCTGGCCGCGCGCGCGGCGGCTCGACGCGTTGGCGCTGGCGCTGGTCGAGGACGGCGCGCCGCTCGAAGGAGCGGAGGAAGCGGCGATTGAACTCCTCACCGGGCTCGGCCAGCTATCGTCAAGGCTGCGCTCGGCGCCTATCGCGCGGCGCTGCCGTTGGCGCGAACAGCGCTGACACTGGCGGAGCGCCATTACCCGCCGGACCATCCCGAAATCGCCGTGCAGCTCTCCAACCTCGGCGACCTTGTTGCGAGATCTTGGCGGAGCGGAAAATCTTGAAGCGGCGCGCGCGCATCTGACCCGCGCGCTCGCCATCGACGAGAAGGCGCTCGGGCCGGAGCATCCTCAGCATGTTGGCATCCGGCACGGCCGACTTGGCGCGGATTCTGCCACTCCATCCGGCGGGTCGGAGAGAGAATCTTCTGCTTGGCGCGACAATGCACCTGAGCGCAGCGGCGCTCGCAATCCATCGAAGAAACCTATGGAAGTCGAGACCATCTCCATATGTTGCGATCGGCCTCTCCAATCTCGCGACGGTGCTGCAAGGACCTCGGAGGAATAGAAAATCTGACGGCGGCGCGCGCGCATCTCTACCCGCGCGCTTGCCATCGACGAGAAGGACGTGGGCGCCAACGCATCCTAAGGTCGCGATCCGCCTTTCCAATCTCGCGCTGGTGCTGCAAGACCTCGGCGGAGCGGAAAATCTACGCGAGGCGCGCGAAAATTTCATCCGCGCCGAAGCCATAATGCGCGCGGCGCTCGGCGACGAGCATCCGAATCAGCGCAAAGAGCGCCGCCAATTTCGCCGCCTTCCGCGAAAAACACGGCGACGCTGACGTTCGCTTCCAGCGCGTGCCCCCTTCCCAGCCCTCCCCCGCTCTCGCGCGCTTCGCGGGAGAGGGAGCAACGCCCCTCAATACCCAAACTGCTCCCTCAGTATCCGCTCCTCGAGCGAGTGTCCGGGATCGTGCAGCAGCACGTGGCGGGTGGATTGGTCCATCGAGACGTCGACGGCGGCGATATCGCGGAATTCGTCGTGGTCGGCGACGACCGAGACGGGGCGCTTTTCCGCCTCCAGCACCTCGAGGCGGACCGTCGCGGAGTCGGGCAGGAGCGCGCCGTGCCAGCGGCGCGGGCGGAAGGCCGAGATCGGCGTCACCGCCATCAGCGGCGCGTTGAGCGGCAGGATCGGCCCGTTGGCCGAAAGATTATAGGCGGTCGAGCCCGCCGGCGTCGAGACGAGCACGCCGTCGGCGATGAGCTCGGCCATCGCCTCCTTGCCGTCGACGAGGATGCGGATCTTGGCGATCTGCGAGGTCTGGCGCAGCAGCGACACGTCGTTGATCGCATGCGCTCGGAATTCCGAGCCCTTGGCGTCGACGGCCTGCATCAAGAGCGGGTGGATGATCGAGCGCTTCGCGCCCGCGATGCGCTTGCGCAGGCCGGTCTCGCGATATTGGTTCATCAGAAAGCCGACGGAGCCGCAATTCATGCCGTAGATCGGCTTGCCGTCGCCGAGAAAGCGATGCAGCACGCGCAGCATCAGCCCGTCGCCGCCGAGCGCGACGATGCAGTCGGCCTCTTCCGGCGGCGCGTCCCCGTATTTTTCGACGAGGCGCGCGCGCAACTCCTCGGCCTCCGGCGCGCCGGAAGAGAGAAAGGCCAGGGTCCGGGCGGGATTGGCCAGGGGATCGTCCGCCTCCGCTGCGCCTCCCGAACCCATGCGTCGCCCTTTTTTTAAGCTTTTGGCCTCGCCCCTGCACGGAGAAGGCCCCTTGTCCTACACCGCCATCCGGGCGAATGGAAACGCTTGCCGAAAGCGTCGCTTTTTCGTCGCTCTGCTCTTATTAATGCAACGCCGCGCCGTCGCGCGAGGGAAGGGAACATGGCCGAGGCTTTGCGGCAAACGCCGCTCCACTCGCTGCATCTTGCGCTTGGCGCGCGCATGGGGCCGTTCGCCGGCTACGACATGCCAATTCAATATCCAGCGGGCGTGCTGAAGGAGCATCTGCACACGCGCAGCGGCGCCGGCCTGTTCGACGTCTCGCACATGGGTCAGCTTTGGCTCACCGCAAAATCCGGGAAGTACGACGATCTCGCCCGCGCGGTGGAAACGCTGGTTCCGGTCGATCTCTTGGGGCTTGCGCCGGGGCGCCAGCGTTATGGCTTTCTGACCTGCGAGAACGGCGGGATCTTCGACGATCTGATGATCTCGCGTTATGGCGACGCGCTGCTCGTCGTCTGCAACGCCGCGCGCAAGGCGGAGGACGAAGCGCTTTTGCGCGCGCGACTCTCGGGAGCCTGCGAAATCGAGACGCTCGATCGCGCGCTGATCGCGCTGCAAGGTCCGCGCGCGGAAGCAGGCGCTCTCGGGCCTTGCGCCGGAAGTCCACGACATGCGTTTCATGGACGCGCGCGAGACGGTGATTTGCACGGCTCCGAGCTATGTGACGCGCTCGGGCTATACGGGCGAGGACGGCTTCGAGATTTCCGTCCCGGTCACGCATGCGCAAGAGATCGCAAAGGCGCTGCTCGCCACGGACGGCGTCGCCTCGGTCGGGCTCGGCGCGCGCAACTCGCTGCGGCTCGAGGCGGGGCTCTGCCTTTACGGCGCCGATCTCGACGAAGCGACGACGCCGGTTGAAGCCGATCTTTCCTGGGCCATTCCAAAAGCGCGCCGCCGCGGCGGCGCGCGCGCTGGCGGGTTTCCGGGCGACGAGACGATTCTCGCGCAGCTCGAGACCGGGCCGAAGCGTCTGCGCGTCGGCTTGAGGCCCAAGGGCCGCGCGCCGGTGCGCGCCGGCGCCGCCATTTTCGCCGCCGAGACGGACGCCGCCGCCATCGGCCGCGTGACCTCGGGCGGCTTTTCCCCAACTCTCGACGCGCCGATCTCGGTCGGCTATGTGCCGGCTTTGCTCGCCAAGCCCGGAACTTGCGTCTTCCTTGAGCTGCGCGGTCAAAAGGCGGCGGCGGAAGTTGTCGCTCTTCCCTTCGTTTCGCATCATTATCGGCGCGCCTGATTCGCTTCAATCCACGGGAGACGAGCCTTGCTGAGATACACTGCAGATCATGAATGGTTGAAGCGTGACGGCGATGTCGTGACGGTCGGCATCACCAATCATGCGGCCGAGACGCTCGGCGATCTCGTCTTCGTGCAGCTTCCCGAAGTCGGCGCGCGCTTCAAGGTGGGTGACGGCGCCGCGGTCGTCGAATCGGTCAAGGCCGCCTCCGACGTTTTCGCTCCGCTCGAAGGCGAGGTCGTGGAGGTCAATGGCGCCATCGTCGAGGACCCCGGCACGGTCAATCGCGATCCGCAAGGCGCCGGCTGGTTCTTCAAATTGAAGGTCGCCGATCCGAGCGCTTTCGACGCGCTGCTCGACGAAGCCGCTTATCGCGCGACGCTCGATTAGAGCGTGTCCCCAAAAAGTGCGAAGCGGTTTTTTGGACAAGGACACGCTCAACCAATGACGTTGAGAGCGCGTTCGACTCCGAATTCTCCGAACGCGCTCTAGACGGATCTAAAATTCTCCTCTGAGAGAAAAGCCTGTCGCGGAGAGGCGCATGAGCGAAGATCGCTACGAACCTTATGATTTCGCCAATCGCCGCCATATCGGCCCCTCGCCCGAGGAAATCCGCGACATGCTCGCGGTCGTGGGCTCTCCCTCGCTCGAGGCGTTGATCGACGAGACCGTTCCCCGCGACATTCGCGCCAAGGAGCCGCTCGATTTCGGCGCGCCGCTTTCCGAGCGCGGCGCGCTCGATCGCCTGCGCGAGACGGCCAACAAGAATCGCGTGCTCGAATCGCTGATCGGCGAGGGCTATCACGGCACGATCACGCCCCCGGCGATCCAGCGCAACATCCTGGAGAATCCGGCCTGGTACACGGCCTACACGCCCTACCAGCCGGAGATCAGCCAGGGCCGCCTCGAAGCGCTCTTGAACTTCCAGACTGCCGTTTCGGATTTGACAGGGCTCGACGTCGCCAACGCCTCGCTGCTCGACGAGGCGACGGCGGCGGCCGAGGCCATGGCGCTCGCTCATCGCGTCGCAAAGTCGAAGGCGCTCGCCTTCTTCGTCGACGAGAACGCGCTGCCGCAGAGCATCGCCGTGGTCCGCACGCGCGCCGAGCCGCTGGGCTGGCGCGTCATCGTCGGCGATCCGTTCAAGGACCTCAAGGCGGAGGAAGTTTTCGGCGCGCTCTTCCAATATCCGGGCGTGACCGGCGCCTTCCATGATTTCTCCGAGCCGATCGCGCAGGCTCCACGCCGCCCAGGCGATCGCCATTATGGCCGCCGATCCGCTGGCGCTGACGCTCCTGAAGCCGCCGGGCGAGATGGGCGCCGACGTCGCGGTCGGCTCGATGCAGCGCTTCGGCACGCCGATGGGCTACGGCGGTCCCCACGCAGCCTATATCGCGGTCAAGGACGCGCATAAGCGCGCGCTGCCCGGCCGCCTCGTCGGCGTCTCGATCGACGCGCGCGGCAACCGCGCCTATCGGCTCGCGCTGCAGACGCGCGAGCAGCACATCAGGCGCGAGAGCGCGACCTCGAACATCTGCACGGCGCAGGCGCTGCCGGCGATCCTCGCCTCGATGTATGCCGTATTCCATGGACCGAAGGGGCTGAAGGCCATCGCCGAGCGCGTGCATCGCAAGGCCGCGCGCCTCGCCGAGGGCCTCGCCTCGCTCGGCTTTACGATCGCGCCACAGGAATTCTTCGACACGATCACGGTCGCGGTCGGCCCCTATCAGGGGCTCATCATGAAGAACGCCGTCGACAACGGCGTCAATCTGCGCAAGGTGGGGCGCGACCGCATCGGGATCACGGTCGACGAGCGCACGCGGCCCACAACGCTCGAGGCGGTCTGGCGAGCCTTCGGCGGCTATGATCTCTTCTATCGCGACGACTACCCCGAATATCGGCTGCCCAGGGCGCTCGAGCGGCAATCGGCCTATCTGACGCATCCGATCTTTCACATGAACCGCGCCGAGAGCGAGATGAACCGCTACATGCGCCGTCTCGCGGACCGCGATCTGGCGCTCGACCGCGCGATGATTCCGCTCGGCTCCTGCACGATGAAGCTCAACGCGACGGCAGAGATGCTTCCGATCAGCTGGCCGGAATTCGCCGAGCTGCATCCCTTCGCGCCCCCAGATCAGGCGGAAGGCTACATGGAGCTCATCGCCGATCTGTCGCAAAAGCTCTGCGCGATCACCGGCTATGACGCTTTTTCGATGCAGCCCAATTCCGGCGCGCAGGGCGAATATGCGGGACTCCTGACGATCCGCGCCTACCACGCGAGCCGCGGCGAGGAGAAGCGCCGCATCTGCCTCATTCCGGCTTCCGCGCATGGCACGAACCCGGCTTCCGCTTCGATGTGCGGGATGCAGGTCGTCGTCGTCGCGACGGACGCCAAGGGCAATATCGACGTCGCCGATTTTCGCGCCAAGGCGCAGGCGCATCGCGACACGCTCGCCGCCGCGATGATCACTTATCCTTCGACGCATGGCGTCTTCGAGGAGAGCGTGCGCGAAATCTGCGCGATCGTCCATGACGCAGGCGGCCAGGTTTACATGGACGGCGCCAATCTCAACGCGCTCGTCGGGCTCGCTCGACCGGGCGACATCGGCGCCGACGTCGGCCACCTCAATTTGCACAAAACCTTCTGCATTCCGCATGGCGGCGGCGGTCCCGGCATGGGGCCGATTGGCGTCAAGACGCATCTGACGCCTTTTCTGCCCGGTCACCCAGAGACGGGCGGCGCGTCCTTGACGGTCGCCGCCTCCCCCTTCGGCTCGGCGTCGATCCTGCCGATCTCCTGGAGCTATTGTCTGATGATGGGCGGCGCGGGGCTCACGCAAGCCACGCGCATCGCGATCCTTTCCGCGAATTACATCGCGCGCCGCTTGAGCGGCGCCTATGACGTGCTCTACACGGGCGCCAAGGGACGCGTCGCGCACGAATGCATCGTCGACGTGCGGCCCCTGCAGCAGGAGGCAGGCGTCACCGTCGAGGACATCGCCAAGCGCCTCATCGATTGCGGCTTCCATCCGCCCACGATGAGCTGGCCGGTCGCCGGAACCTTGATGATCGAGCCGACCGAGTCCGAGACCAAGGCCGAGATTGATCGCTTCTGCGACGCGATGCTCTACATACGTGAGGAGGCGCGGGCCATCGCCGAGGGGCGCATGGACCGGCTGGATAACCCTCTCAAGCGCGCGCCGCATACGGTCGAGGACCTCGTCGGCGAGTGGACGCGGCCCTATTCGCGAGAAGCGGCCTGCTTCCCCAAGGGCGCCTTCCGCGTCGACAAGTATTGGCCGCCGGTGAACCGGGTGGACAATGTCCATGGCGACCGACATCTCATCTGCTCCTGCCCGCCGATCGACAACTACGCCAAAGCAGAGGAGTAGCGCCGCGATGACGAGCCTGGACCGCATCGTCATGTGCGCGCCGGACCACTATTGCGTCGACTACGTCATCAATCCGTGGATGGAGCATCAGATCGGGCAGGCGGATATGGCCCAGGCCCGCAAGGAATGGGAGGCGCTGCGCGGCCTGCTCGCCGAGCACGCCGAGCTGCTTTTCGTTCCGCCTCGGCCCGGCCTGCCGGACATGGTGTTCACGGCCAACGCCGGTTTGCCGTTTGGCCGGACAGTCGTCCTCAGCCGCTTCATGACCGATGAGCGCCGACCGGAGGAGCCCTTCTTTCACACCTTCTTCGAAGCGCAGGGTTTTGCAATCGCGCCTTGGCCGGATGAGGTCGCCTTCGAGGGCGCGGGCGACGCCTTGGCGGACGATTCGCGTGGGCTGATCTGGTGCGGCCACGGATGGCGCACGAGCCATAAGGCGCCGCCGCTGCTCGAAGCGATTTTTGGACGACGCGTCGTCGACCTGCGCCTCGTCGACCCCCGCTTCTATCACCTCGACACTTGTTTCTGTCCGCTCTCCGACGGCTGGCTGATGTACTATCCGGCGGCCTTCGACGCGGAGTTGGTGGAGACGATCGAGAGGCTCGCGCCGCCCGAGCGCCGCCTCGAGGTCGAGCTCGCGGACGCGCTGCATTTCGCCTGCAACGCCGTCGAGAGCGGCGGGCGCGTCATCCTCAACCAGGCCTCCGAGGATCTCCAGCGCAGGCTGCGCGAGGCGGGATTCACGCCGACGCTGACGCCGCTCGGAGAATTCATCAAGGCCGGCGGCGCCGCGAAATGTCTGACGCTGAAATTGAGCGCGGAGGCGCGATGAGCGAGGATAGGCTCCTCGCGCCCTTCGCCGCGCCCTATGCGGCAGACGATGAGGAGATCGCGGCGCGGCTGCTCGCGCGCCGTCCGGAAGCCAATACGCGCGCCGCGACGGAGGCTTTGGCGCGAGAGCTCGTCGCGGCCTCGCGCCCACAGGGACTGCTCATCGGCGGCATCGAAGATTTTTTGCGGGAATTCTCGCTGACCTCGCGCGAAGGCCTCGCCGTAATGGCGCTCGCCGAGTCGCTGCTACGCGTGCCGGACGACGAGACGCTCGATCGTCTGCTCGCCGACAAGCTCGCTGTCGGCGACTTCGCGCACCATCAGATCGCCGGCGACGCGCTGCTCGTGCAGGCCTGCGCCTTCGCGCTCGGCCTTTCGGCGCGGCTCTTCGAGGACGGCGCGACGCCGCATGGCGTAGCTGAAAGCATCGCGCAGCGGCTTGGGCTTCCGGCGCTGCGCCTCGCGGCAAAGCAGGCGATGCGGTTGATGGGCGCGCATTTCGTCTTCGGCGAGACGATTGAGGACGCGCTGTCGCGCCGCGCGCCGCAGCTGCGCTATTCCTTCGATATGCTCGGCGAAGCGGCGCGCACGCGCGCGGACGCCGAGCGCTATTTCGAAGCTTACGCCCATGCGATCAAGGCCGTCGGCAAAGCGGCGGGAATGCAGGCGCTGCCGGATCGTCCGGGCGTCTCGGTAAAGCTCTCGGCGCTCGATCCGCGTTATGAAGCGATCTCGCGCGAGCGCGTGCTGACGGAGCTCGCGCCGCGCCTACTCGATCTCGCGCGGCTCGCCAAGGAGCACGATCTAGCCTTCACGGTCGATGCGGAGGAGGCCGACCGGCTCGAGCTTTCGTTAGAGGTCATGGCGCGCGTCGTCGCCGACCCTTCGCTGAAGGGTTGGGAGGGTTTCGGTCTCGCCGTGCAGGCCTATCAAAAGCGCGCGGAGGCCGTGATCGACCATGTCGCGGGCTGGGCCAAGGCGCTGCATCGCCGCTTGATGCTGCGCCTCGTCAAGGGCGCCTATTGGGACCTCGAGATCAAGCGCACGCAGGAGCGGGGGCTCGGCGACTATCCGGTCTTCACGCGCAAGGCGATGACCGACGCGAATTATCTCGCCTGCGCGGCGCGACTCTTTGCCGAGCCGAAGCTCTTTCCTCAATTCGCGACCCACAACGCGATGACCGCCTCCGCGATCCTCGCACGAGGCGCCCGGCCTGAGGATTTCGAGTTCCAGCGCCTGCATGGCATGGGCGAGGGGCTCTTCGATCTGCTGCTCAAAAAGGGCGCGGCCGTGCGCGTCTACGCGCCGGTCGGGAAACATCGTGATCTGCTCGCCTATCTCGTCCGCCGTCTGATCGAGAACGGCGCCAATTCCTCCTATGTCACGCGCCTCGCCGATCCGCATTGCCGTTTGGAAGATCTGCTCGAAGATCCGTACGCCGCGATCGGTGAGCCGTCGCGCGCCCGCCATCGTCATCTGCCGCTGCCCAAGGACCTCTATCGGCCGCTGCGCGCCAATTCGAAAGGCGTCGAATTCGGCGACCGTGAAGCGCTGGGAGCGCTCGTCGCCGAGATCGACGCCTCGCGCGGCGAGAAATTCTCGGCGCATCCTTCGAGCGCGTCAAAGGCGTCTAAGCGCGCAGTTCTTTCGCCGTTCAACGGAGAAGCCCTAGGCTATGTCGTCTGGGCCGACGCCGCGAGCGTCGACGCCGCGATGATTGCTGCGCATAAAGCTTTCTCCGCATGGAGCGCGCTGCCGGTCGAGGCCAGAGCGCAAATCTTGGAAGCCGCTGCGGCCTTGATCGAAGCGCGGCGCGGCCGGCTCATCGCGCTCCTGCAAAGCGAGGGCGGCAAGACACTCGACGACGCGCTCGCCGAAGTGCGCGAGGCCGCCGACTACTGTCGCTATTACGCCAATCAAGCGCGGGAGCTGATGGGCGAGCGCGCGTTGCCCGGTCCGACGGGGGAAGAGAATCTGCTGCGTCACGTCGGGCGCGGGGTTTTCGTCTGCATCTCGCCCTGGAATTTTCCGCTGGCGATCTTCATCGGACAGATCGCGGCGGCGCTCGTCGCGGGCAACGCCGTCGCGGCGAAGCCCGCCGAGCAGACGCCGCTCATCGGCTGCGAGGCCGTCGCGTTGTTGCATGAGGCGGGCGTTCCCGCGGGCGCGTTGCAGTTCCTGCCAGGCGACGGCGCGACCGGCGCGGCGCTCGTCGCGCATGAGCTGACGGCGGGCGTCGCCTTCACCGGCTCCGTCGCGGTGGCGCAGGAGATCAACCGCACGCTCGCCAAGAAAGACGGACCGATCGTTCCGCTCATCGCCGAGACGGGCGGCGTCAATGCGATGATCGTCGATTCAACCGCGCTCTTCGAGCATGTCGCAGACGATGTCTGCGCCTCGGCCTTTCGCTCGGCGGGACAGCGCTGCTCGGCCTTGCGCCTGCTTTATCTGCAGGAGGAGATTTTCGAGCCCTGTCTCGAGACGATCGTCGGCGCGGCGAAGGAATTGCGCCTTGGCGATCCGCGCGAGCCCAGGACCCATATCGGCCCGGTGATCGACAAGGAGGCGAAGGCCGCGCTCGAGAATTATCTCGCGCGCCGCAAGGCTGAAGGCAGCGTCGTCTATGCGGGCGAGGCGCCGGCGCAGGGGCTTTTCGTCGCGCCGCATGTCGTGCGGCTGCATTCGGGCCGAGAGCTAGGCCAAGAGATTTTCGGCCCCGTGCTGCACGTGGCGAGCTGGCGCGCCAGCGAATTTGAAAAAACTCTCGCCGAGATCATGGCCTCGAATTACGGGCTCACGATCGGCCTCCATTCGCGCATCGAGGCGCGCGCCAGGCGGCTCGCGGCGGTCGCGCCCGCCGGCAACATCTATGTCAACCGCTCGATGATCGGCGCCGTCGTCGGCTCGCAGCCCTTCGGCGGCTTCGCGCTGAGCGGCACCGGGCCGAAAGCCGGCGGGCCGGATTATCTGCGGCGTTTCACGCGCGAGATCACGGTGTCCACGAACACTGCCGCGCTCGGCGGCGACCTCGGCCTCTGGGCGCGCGAGGAGTGATATGACTTCCAAGTGATCGCATTCTTCGCGAATTCATCAGGCGGAAACGTGTGATGCGTTTCGGTTGAGGGTTGCGGTCAAAGCGCAATATGTGGAAAGCGCTGATTTTGGACATTACGTGTTGCACAACCTAGGGTTGCGTGTTAGCTGATCACCAGCCGTTCCCGGCTTGCCTGCAAAACCGTCGGTGCGGACCTCCGATCGTCGAGCAGCCTGAGCAGGCGCGTCGCATCGAAGCGGCGCGCCTGCCTTTTCCCTCGGGGGGGAGGGGAGCGGACGGCGCGAATCGAAGCGATCATTCGAGGGCCGCGCGAGAATTCTGCCGGTCCTGGAAATTGTCATACGTAAGGAGTTTTGAAGATGTGCATCGGCAGTGGACTGCTCCCTTCCGTAACAAATTCTGAGAACGCAAGCTCGGCGTCAGAGGAGCACGCGCGAACGGTGACGCGAAGCGACATCGCTGCCGCCATCAACAGGCGGCTGCCAAAGTTGTCGCAGCGGGAAGCGGGGCGAATGCTCGACTTCGTCTTGCAGGAAATCGCGAGCGCGCTGTTGCAGGGGGAGGAATACGTCAAGCTGCACGAATTCGGAACGTTTTTCGTGCGCGAAAGAGCGGCGCCGCGCGGTCGCATTCCTCTCGCGGATGAGAGCGCTGCGATCTGGCGCCGCAAGACTTTGAACTTCCGGCCGTCCGTCGGCTTGAAAGAGAAGGTAGAGAAGAGCCCGGCGCGGGGGCGGCGGCCGCGGCTGTAGCTCCCCACGCTGCGAACAACGACCCGCCACGCTCGCGCCTGTCCGGGCGTCGGCCTCGGGCGTATTCCAGGAGAGGCGGATCCTTCTTCCGCGCTTATCGCGCAATTGACTAACGCCGGTCTCTCCCCCTATATGCGCGGCGGCGGCGTCGCTCCGAAAGGGGCGGCGCCGGCCTCTTTACGCGCATGGGTTTTCTTCCGGCGCAAGGCGGTCTCGCTGGACCCCCTAAGAGGCTTCGCGGCGCGAAACGCAAAAATTTCGCTGCGCAATCGCCGGGCTTCGCGACGAAGGCCTGAGATTTCGCGGCGCGGTCAAAGGCGGCGGGGCAAAAGCCTCGTCGCGAGCGGAGAACGACAGTGAAAAGAACTTATCAGCCGAGCAAGCTCGTCCGCAAGCGCCGCCACGGTTTCAGGTCGCGCATGAAGACGGTCGGCGGCCGCAGGGTCATCGCCGCGCGCCGGGCCCGCGGCCGCAAGCGCCTTTCGGCGTAAGGGGCAGCCGGGCTCTCGCCCGAGGCGCCCAACATCCGCCGCAGGCCTCCGCGCGGGGATTTCGACCGAGATGAAAAAGGCCGAACAGCCCAAGAAGAGCCCTCCCGCGCGGCTCAAGCGCCGGAGCGAGTTTCTGCGCGCCGCGGCGAGCGGGCTTTCGCGCTCCTCGCGCACCTTCAAGCTGCAGATGGCCGCGCGCGAGGATGGCTCTAGCGAGCCGCGCTTCGGCTTCACCGTGACGAAACGGGTCGCCAAGGCCGTCGGGCGCAACCGCATCCGGCGCCGGCTGAAGGAGGCGCTGCGCCTCTCGGGCGCTCTTGCCGCGGCGCACGGCTGCGACTACGTCTTCGTCGCCCGCCGCGAGGCGCTCACGGCACCTTTCGCCGATCTCGAGGCGCAGATGGCGCAAGCCTTCCGCCGCCTCTCGCGCGACCGCACGAAAACCCATCAGGACCAGGCCTCGAAGGAGCCATGACCCAACACAACAAGAATTGGCTCCTGGCCATCGCCCTGTCGATGATCTTCATCGGCATCTACAATCATTTCTATCTTCAGCCGCAAGTGGCGAAGCAGTCGAAGGCCGCTCAGCAGGCGGCGAAGGAGGCGACGCTTCCCAAGCTCGGCTCCTCGGCGAAGAGCGCCGCGCCGGCCGCGGCAGGGGCGGTCAAGTCGCGCGAGGCGGCTCTGGACGCCTCCCCGCGGATCGCCATCGAGACGCGCTCGCTCAAGGGCTCGATCGCGCTGAAGGGCGGGCGCCTCGACGACCTCGCGCTCAAGCACTATCGCGAGACGGTGGAGCCCAACAGCCCCATCATCGTGCTGCTCTCTCCCGAGGAGACGGAGCAGCCCTATTTCGCGGATTGGGGATTCCTCTCGGCCCAGGTCGAGAACGCGCCGGCTCTTCCCGACAACGAGACGCTCTGGACCGCCGACCGCCAGAAGCTCACGGCGAGCGACCCCGTGACGCTGACCTGGGACAACGGCCAGGGGCTGCGCTTCAAGCGAAAGATCTCGGTCGACGACGAATATATGTTCAAGATCGAGGACAGCGTCGAGAACGCGTCCGATCGGCCGGTTCAGCTCTATCCCTATTCGCGGGTGACGCGCGTGGGCACGCCCAAGGGCTCCGGCTACGCCGCGCTGCACGAAGGTTTCGTCGGGGTCGTCGGCGACCAGGGCGCGCAGGAGATGAAATACGATAAGATCGAGAAGGAGCCGGACGCGCGCAAGACCTTCCGCGGCCAGGGCGGCTGGGTCGGCTTCACCGACAAATATTGGGGCGTCGTGACCGCGCCCGACCCGACCGCGACGATCGAGGCGCGCTATTCGATGACCGGCGCCGCGCAGAAGACCTATGAGGCGGAAACCGTCGCCGATCCCAAGACGATCGAGCCCGGCCAGGCCCAGACGACGATGCTCCACGTCTTCGCCGGCGCGAAGGAGGTGGACCTCCTCGACGCTTATGAGAAGAGCGACGGTCTCAAGGGCTTCGACCATCTGATCGACTGGGGCTGGTTCTACTTCATCACCCGCCCGATGTTCCGGCTGATCGACTTCCTTTACAAAGTCCTCGGCAACTTCGGCCTCGCCGTGATGGCCGTGACGGTGATCGTGAAGGCCGCCTTCCTGCCGATCGCCAATGCAAGCTACAAGTCGATGGCGAAGATCAAGTCCATCCAGCCCAAGATCGCCGCCTTGAAGGAGCAGTACGGCGACGACAAGCAGAAATTCAACCAGGAGCAGATGGAGCTCTACAAGCGCGAGAAGATCAATCCGCTCGGCGGCTGCGTCCCGCTGCTGTTGCAGATTCCGGTGTTCTTCTCGCTCTACAAGGTGCTCGTCGTCACGATCGAGATGCGCCAGGCGCCGTTCTTCGGCTGGATCAGGGACCTCTCGGCGCCCGACCCGACCAACATCTTCACGGCCTTCGGGCTCATCCACTGGGATCCGACCAAGGTCGCGCTCTTTGGACCCTACCTCGTGCTCGGCATATGGCCGATGCTGATGGGCGTCACGATGTGGCTGCAGATGAAGATGAACCCGGAGCCGACGGACGAGATCCAGAAGAGCATGTTCTCCTGGATGCCGGTGATCTTCACCTTCACCATGGGCAATTTCGCGTCCGGCCTCGTCATCTACTGGACCTGGAACAATCTGCTGTCGATCACCCAGCAGTGGGTCATCTACAAGCGCGCCGGCCAGAAATTCGAGCTCTGGGACAATCTGCGCAAGACTTTCTTCAGCAAAGCGTGAGGGAGCAGTGGGGAATAGGCAGTCGGCAATAGGCAGTAGGCATTACGAACAGAATCTCCTACTGCCGACTGCCCATTGCCTATTCTGCCAATGAATTCCGACGAACCCGACTTCACCGAACCCGGCCGCCTGCTCTTCGCGGGCGCCTGCGAATTCGTGTTCGGCAGCGCCAAGAAGGGCGATCTGCCGCCGGACGATCTTCCCGAGATCGCTTTCGTCGGGCGCTCGAACGTCGGCAAGTCCTCGCTGCTCAACGCGCTCACCTTCCGCAAGTCGCTGGCGCGCGTCTCGCGCACGCCAGGCCGCACGCAGCAGCTCAACTTCTTCGAGCTCGCATCGCCGCCCCGGCTGCGCCTCGTCGACATGCCGGGCTATGGCTTTGCAGCGGTGGGCAAGGAGAAAACCGCCTCCTGGCCAATCCTCATTCGCGACTATCTGCGCGGCCGCGCGAAACTCCTGCGCGTCTTCACGCTCGTCGACGCGCGGCGCGGCGTGGGCAAGCTCGACGAGGAGATGTTCGAGCTCCTGGACAAGAGCGCCGTCTCCTATCAGCTCGTTTTGACGAAGCGCGACGAGCTGAAAGTTTCGGAACGCGAGCCGGCGCTGGAGGCGGCGCGCAAGGCGCTGGAAAAACGCCCCGCGGCTTATCCCGAGATTGCCTTCACCTCGGCGCAAGAAGGCGAGGGCCTGGAGGAGCTACGCGCGGGGATCGCGCGCCTGCTTGCGGGGCGGTGACGCCAAAGTGGACAGTCTCTTAGCTGCGACCCCGCGACGAATTGCCTTCCCACCCGAGGGAACGAAGGACCAACCCAATCATTAAGATCTAGGTGTTTGCAAAATCCGCCCCGGGCCGCTCAGATAGCCTGCCGGGCGCCTCTGCGCGCTTGTCATTCAAACGGAATCGTTCGAGCGACAAGGAATCGCGCCAGATCAAAAACCTGGAGCGAATTCCGATCGCAAAAATCTGTCAACTTTTGCGGAAATTCGCTCTGGCTCGTGTTCAGGAGAGCCTCAGACGCGCTCATCAAGGCGGAGATCGCGTCGGCGAGCATTTTCAAATGAGCGATCTGCCGGTGGGCCACGACGACGTAAAGATCGATCAATCGATGCGGGAGGAAACGCGATGAAGCCTAGAAGAAAGATAAGAACTGCCTTGCTGGCCTTCGGGGCCGGGGCGGCGGCGATGTCGGGGGCCGCTTTGGCGCAGACCAGTTCCGAAAAGCCCAATATTCTCTTCATCATGGGCGACGACATCGGCTGGATGCAGCCGAGCATCTACCATCGCGGCTTGATGGTCGGGGAAACGCCGAACATCGATCGCATCGGACAGGAGGGCGCGCTCTTCATGGACTACGTCGCCATGCAGAGCTGCACCTCGGGACGCAACGCCTTCTTCACCGGCATGTATCCGCTGCGCACGGGCATGATCCCCCCGCAATTGCCGGGCAGTCCGTCATATCTCCGGCCGGGAACGCCCGCGCTCGCCAAATTTCTGTACGATCTCGGCTACACCACCGGCGAGTTCGGCAAGAACCATCTGGGCGACCACACCGCCGCTCTGCCGACTGCGCATGGCTTCCAAGAGTTTTGGGGCTATCTCTATCACCTCGACGCGATGCAGCAGGTGAGCTTTCCCGACATCAACAAGTCGCCGACCGAGCAGAGCGTGGCGCCGCCGTGCAAAAACACGCCAATCCCCGGCGTGCCCGACGTCCCCGGCGCCGTCGACCCGAAAACAACGATTTGCCTGACCCCGCCGCGTCCGGTCTTGTGGTGCCACTCCTCCGACGGAGCCGAGAAGAATCAGTCCTGCAAGGACGAGGGTCCGCTGACGCTCGATCGATCGAGGACGGTAGACGAGGAGATCTCGGCCAAGGTCATCGACTTCCTCGACCGCAACGACCCCAAGAAGACGAACAAGCCCTTCTTCGTCTGGTACAACCCGGCGCGCATGCATGTCACGACCGTGTTGCCGCCGAAGTATGAGGCCATGTTGGGCGCGCGGGGCGGCAAGGATTGGGGCGTCAACGAAGCCGGCATGAAGCAGCTCGACGACAACATCGGCTATGTGCTGAAAAAACTCGAGGACATGGGCCAGCTCGACAACACCATCGTGGTCTTCACCACCGACAACGGCGCAGAACAAATCTCCTTTCCCGACGGCGGCATCACCCCGTTCAAGGGTCAGAAAGGCGAAGCCTGGGAGGGCGGCTATCGGGCGCCGCTGGTTGTCCGCTGGCCGGGCCACATCAAGCCAGGAACCGTGCACAAGCAGCTCTTCGCCGCGCTCGACTGGTTGCCGACCTTGGTCGACATCGCCGGCGGCCCGAAGGGCGACGAGCTGAAGAAGCAAATCGAGACGGGCAAATATAAGGGGATCGTCAAGACGACGCTCGACGGCTTTGACCAGCGCGACTATCTCGAAGGCAAATCGCCCACTTCCGCGCGCGATCATTTCTTCTACTTCTCCGGCGCAACGCCGTCAGCGGTGCGCTACAAGAACTGGAAGATGTACTACACCATGTCGCAGCCGGGGCCGGCGGGCTGGATCCTGCCGCTCGTGCCGTTCCACTTCACGCTGGTTCAGAACATCAAGCGCGACCCGTTCGAGCAAAATGTCGGCATCGACCAGAAGTCGGCGATGGCCCTGGGCGGCGCGCTCGGGGGGCCGATCACCGCCTTTCTCTATGACTGGAACATGCTGCCGATCGGCCAGCAATTATGGTTGGAGCATCTGCTCTCCTACGAAAAGTACCCGCCGTTGCAGCCGGCGGAGACTTACAACCTCAGTCAGGTCCTAGAGGCGGTCAAGAAAGCCCACGGCAGTCACCCGGCCGATTGACCGCTTGAGCGACAATTAGCGATGCGAAGAACAGGCGCCCAAGGGCGCCTGTTTGCGCGTTTTCGACTCTCACGCGCTCCAATGAATTCGGCGACACAACTGCGTTTCATAAAACAAGGTTCCGCGAAGGGAGAGAGTCAGGGGGCGCGGACTCCGCCGTGACGCCTGAGCAGTTTTGGATGTTTGTCCCCATCAACAGCAGGAGGATCGTATGGCTAGATACCAGAAGGCGTTGGTCGCACTCGGCATCGGCCTGACATCGCTGCTGGGCTTTGACGAGCCGTCGAGCGCGCAGGAAAACCCGATCACGGCCATCGATATTGCGCTAGAGCCAGACACAACGATGATCCAGCATGCGCAGGACGCCAACGCTCGCCTGCTCAAGGCTTTTCCGAAGGGCTTTGCCCTGGACGCAACGCACCATCCGCACATCTCGATCCTGCAGCAGTTCGTCCGTACGGCTGACCTCGATAAAGTCTACGCGGCAGCCGACAAGGTTTTCGCTAGGGAGAAGCCGACGAGCTGGAAGCTGAAGGCGTTCAAGTATTATTACATTCACTCACCGCCAATCGGTCTTGCAGGGATTGTCGTCGAGCCGACCCCTGATCTGCACAAGCTTCAAGAGAAATTAATCCGCGCCATCGCGCCCTTCGCTGCCAAGGGCGGGAGCGCCGCAGCCTTCGTGTCCGACGATGGAGGCCACGATATTCAACCATTCCTCATTGAATACGTGGCCGATTTTGTGAAGATCGCGGCGGGCAAGAAATTCAATCCGCACGTCACAATTGGCGTCGGAACCGAAACCTATCTGAACGAGATGCTCGCAGAACCCTTCGAGGCGTTCACGTTCTCGCCGGTTGGAGCGTCGGTTTATCAACTTGGCAGCTTTGGAACCGCTCGCAAGGAACTCAAGGCGCTCACGTTGAAGCCCTGAGGTGATGGCTTGAAAAGCGATCAGCAATCGCGAGCTGCGTGAACCTGATGCGATGACGCGCTGCTCATCTACGAGGCATCTGAAAGGGACCGACGATGAAACCCAACCCTTTTTTCTCGTGGGTCAGCCATCGGGCGCTACCCTCGACACTGGCGACTTTCCCGATTCTGTCTCGCGCGCTCTTCTCCGCCTCAGCCCCGGCGCAGACCGTGACGCCAGGCGACGCGCTGCCGTCATGGAGCGACGGAGCGGCGAAGCGGGCGATCCTCGACTTCGTGCGCGTCACCACCGATCGAGGAAGCGCAACTTTCGTCCCGCCGGAGGAACGCATCGCCACGTTCGATCAGGACGGGACGCTCTGGGTCGAGCATCTGATGTACACGCAAGTGGTCTATTGCCTGGAGCGCGTCCCGGCGGGGGTGAAGCAGCGCCCGGGCTTGGCGCATGTTGAACCCTTCAAGACCGTGCTCTCGGGAAATCGGGAGGCGATGGCCAGGCTGACGATGCCTGACCTCGAGAAAATTCTCGCCGCGACCTAGACCGGCATGACGGTGGATGAGTTCGCGGAGGAAGTGAAGCAATGGCTGGAGACCGCGCGGCATCCACGTTGGAGCCGGCCCTATACCGAGCTGGTTTATCAGCCGATGCTCGAAGCGCTGCGCTACCTGCGCGATAATGGCTTCAAGACCTATATCGCGACCGGCGGCGGCCAGGATTTCGTGAGGGTCTATGCCGACCGCGTCTATGGCATTCCGCCGGAGCAGGTGGTCGGCACAATGGGCGGGACGAAGTTTGGCTATGGCAGGGACGGCAAGCCGTTCCTGATCAAGGAGCCCAAGCTGCTGCTCAATGACGACCACGCCGGCAAGCCCGAGGGCATCCAGATGATGATCGGTCGCCGGCCTTACGCAGCCTTTGGCAACTCGGTCGGCGATCAGCAGATGCTGGAATGGACGGCCGCCGGCGCCGGCGCGCGCCTGAAGATGCTCGTGCTGCACGACGACGCGGCGCGCGAGTATGCCTATGGCCCGGCAACGGGCCTGCCCGACGCCAAGGTCGGCAAATTCTCGCAAGCGCTTTATGACGAGGCGAAAAAGAATGACTGGACGGCGATCAGCATGAAGAATGACTGGACACGCGTCTTCGCATTCGAGTAGCCCACTTCCCGTAGCGTTTCGAACCCGCGACGCGTTCGGAGGAGCTCTGTCCAGGCGGCGTCTTTTGGCGTTGCTTCGTGACGGCTTCGGCTCAACAACGCTTGAGCGGCGGTCGTAAGCCTAAACGCCGTGTCGCGGATCCCCATTGCTGGATTTTAGCGGTTACGCCGCCCGCTCCTCACATGGCGCGCGGCACCCTTGTCGAGGTAGGCGTCGAAGGCCGTCGCGGCGAGGCGCACGAAATGGCGCCCCGGCGGCGTCATCGCGAGGCGCCGGCCGAAGAGCGGTTTACTTACACGCGGCTCGGACGCCCCTCTATTGCGCCTCGGATAACCGTGAACGCGGATTGAATAATTTGTCCATCGACATCCTGTTCGGGGTTGATGTCGGCCACTCCAAAAGCCGCCGCCTTGGGATGGGCCATGATCATCTTTACCGCCGCGGCCAATTCCGTTCGCCTAGGCCCGTCGGGTTCGGTCAATCGCAGGTTCGCGAGCTCGGAGGGATCGAGCGCATCAACATCGAAGTGTACATAGATCAGATCGACAGCCTCGCTCAGGCGCTTCATCGCAGCCTGCAGTTGGCGGCAGTCTCCTTTGATGTCCGCTACAGGCACAATTTCGACGCCAGCATTATCGATCAATTCTTTTTCCAGCGGGTCGTTGGCCCGCACGCACACCATCACGACGTTATGCGGCGCGATCGGCGGATCGAGTCCGGCTTGTCTGCGAAGCGGGTGCAGACACATTCCAGTGGCCATGGCGACGGGCATGCCGCTGAGCATTCCGCTCATGGTCGTCTCGGGGGTGTTGCAGTCGCCATGCGCGTCGATCCAGACCATGCCGAGACGCGCAGATGTTTGAGTCACTGACGATTGCAGGCCCGCCAAGACCCCAAGCGCAGCATAGCAGTTGCTCTCCAGCACAAGCGGAAAGGCCTGATCCCTGATCGCCTGAAACACGAGCCGCGCCAGCTGCGCATTGGCGAGACCGATCCTGTTCCAAGCGCCATAGGCCATCTCTTCTTCGGCGGTGAGCTCGGTGTGTAGCGGCCCCAGTATTTCGTGCCCTTCGTCGCGCAACAAATCCGCTAAACCTGAATTTAAGAGCGCATCTGGTCCTGCCGTAGCGCCGATATGGGTATCGACGCTGTAGCGAAAAGTGATAAGTGCAAATTTCACTGTTCTGATCCCTGCGATCGGGCTGGCCGGTTCAGATTGCCTCCAAGTAAGGCTGGGGCAAGATTTGGTCCTCGCCGTGGACGACCCGAGAGAGGCGGATTTTTGGAGGCCCCGGTTGCCGTCGGAACGCCTACGAGGGCCGCTCAAGATCAACAGGTTGAGCGGCAGCCGTTCGCCCAATCTCCGTGTCGCGGGCGCTCCGAGTGTTAGATCTTAACCCCTAAGCCGCGTCGATCCTCACACCGCCGCGGAATGGCGGGCGGCGCCCTTGTCGAGATAGGCGTCGAAGGCCGTCGCGGCGAGGCGCACGAAATGGCGACCCGGCGGCGTCATCGCGAGGCGCCGGGCGGCGAGCGTGGCGAGGCCGAGATCGAGCAGCGTCTCGAGCCGCGGAACCGCGTCGTCGAACGCGTCCTCAGGGAAACCCTGCGCCGCGGCCTCGGCGCCATAGTCGACCTCGAACTGGCACATCAGCTTTTCGATCACTGCGCCGCGCGCGATGTCCTCGGGCGAAAAGGCGAGACCGCGGTTCGTCGAAAAACGGTCGGCCTCGATCGCGCGCCGCCAGCCGGCGAGATCGGCGGCGTTGCCGATGTATCCTTGCGGCAGCTTGCCGATCGACGAGACGCCGAAGGGCAGCAGCGCATCGGCGGGATCGACCGTATAGCCCTGGAAATTGCGATGCAGCTTTCCCGCGCGCCAGCATTGCGTCAGCGTGTCTTCGGGACGCGCGAAATGATCGAGCCCGATCGCGACGAAGCCCGCGGCCTCGAGCGTCTCGCGCACGGCGTCGGCTTGCGCGAGCCGTTCGGCCGCGCCGGCGAGCGCGGCGGCGTCGATGAGCTTCTGATGCGTCTTGAACCAGGGCACATGCGCATAACCGAAGACGGCGAGACGCGACGGCGCGAGCCCGGCCGCAAGCGTCGCGGTGCGGCGCACGTCCTCGACGCTCTGGCGCGGGAGGCCATACATCAGATCGATGTTGATCGCATCGATCCCGACGCTGCGCAGCATCTGGACCGATTTCGCGACGAGCTCATAGGGCTGCACGCGGCCGGAGGCTTCCTGCACATGCGGGTTGAAATCCTGCACGCCCAGGCTCGCGCGATTGACGCCCGAGCGCGCCAGCGCCTCGACAAATTCCTGAGTCAGCACGCGCGGATCGAGCTCGATCGAATGTTCCGTCTCGGGCCCAATCGAGAAGTGACGCGCGATGGTCTCGGAGATCTCGTGAAAGCGCGAAGGCCCGAGAATGCCCGGCGTGCCGCCGCCCCAATGAATGGAGACGACGCGCCGCGCGCGGGTCGCGCCCGCGACGAGCTCGATCTCGCGCAAGAGCGTCTCTTTATAGCTAGTGAGCGGCGCGTCCTGGCGCAGCGCCTTGGTGTGGCAACCGCAGAAGGCGCAAATTTCCCGGCAGAAAGGGACGTGGAAATAAAGAGAGAGCGTCGCATCTGGGGCAAGCGCCGCAAACCAGGCGCGCGTCGTCTCGTCGCCAATCTCGCGCGAGAAATGCGGCGAAGTCGGGTAGCTCGTGTAGCGGGGCGCGGAGCGCTCGGCGAGCGCGAGGGAGGCGGCGTTCATCAGCTCGGAACAGATCTCTTTTGGCGGTGGCGTTTTTTTTTGCGCATCGGCCTGCAGATTTAGACCAGCGCCGTGGGCAGACCAAGCGGCAGGCTGCTGCGACACAGCGAGATCGGGTAGAGTCGCATTTTCCTTCCTCTTCATCCTGGGGAGGCTCCGCAGGAGCCGTCTCGAAGGATGCGGCCTCCGTGAAATCTACCGAGATTCCGCGGTTGGCGCCCTTCGAGACGCCCGCTTCGCGGGCTCCTCAGGGTGAGGACTTGAGGATAAGGCGTTCACCCGATCGCCCAGTGCTGCGACCCTTTATAGCGCCTTTGGGCGGCGGCGGCGTGCGTTTCGGTTCAAAAAAACGAGCAGGCGGGAGTTTACAGATCGCGTTGACAATTGGAGCCGGGGTTGGAGAGGGAAGATTTGCGGAAACTTGGGCGAATGTTTTCTGTTTGATGTCCGCTCGCGAGCCCCCGCCGGCACGCCTCGCGAGAGATCGAGTGTTTTCAATCAATTGCGGGGCGTCAAGCATAAAAACGCAATTCACACGCCCAAGCCGGAACGAAACCGGAGCAATCGCGTTTATGAGGCGTCTGGAGCTTTAACGAGCCTCCAGCGGAGCCAAGAGATTCTAACGGAGGCAAAAATGTCAAGAAGGTTCCTCACTGTATTGGCCGGCGTCGCTCTGGCGGCGAGCGCGACCTCCGCGTTCGCTTTCGACGCGATCCTGTCCTCGCCGAAGGCGCTGCACACCCATCCCTGGCATCGCTCGGCGGTGATCGAAGTGCTCGCCCCGACGACGGTGATCAACATCGTTGGCTGCCGTCATGGTTGGTGCCAGGCCGCGGCGCCTAACGGCGTCGTGGGCTTCGTCCACACGCCCGTTCTGGTCGGCGCGGTTCCCGCTCCCGGCTGGTGGTGGGGCTGGGGCGCCTGGACGGCTCCGGTGCTCCCGGTCGCCGTGGCGGCGCCGGCGCCGATCGTCGCCGCGGATCCGGTTCGGGTTCGGGTGGTCCCGGTCGCTGTGGCGCCGGCTCCGGTCGCCCCGGTCGCGGCGGCGACGCTGAACCCCTTCGGCCTGTTCGACGTCTTCGCACCCGCGCCGGCTCCTGTGGCGCCGGTCGTCGCCTCCTACTGAGGCCTCGGAACCTCTCGCCGGCGCCCTCGCCGGCGAGAGGGGTGGGAGCCGAGAAAAAGATCACGAGGCTGCGGCAGCCGCCCCGGGAATCTCTATTCAAATCTTTCCTTGATGTTCGCCGTGGCGCGACGTGTCGTGGCGATGCTCAGTTCGTTTTCGGCGCGCGGCTCTCTTCATCGTCCGGCCCGCGCCGCATCCGTGCGAGCGCGCGCGCCAAACCCGCGAAGCCCTCGATCTCCACCTCTTCGGCGCGTCGCGTGGGCTCGATGCCGGCGGCGTCCAGTAGCGCCAGCGGCTCGACGCCGAGCGCTTTGAGGCTTTGGCGCAGCATCTTTCGGCGCTGACCGAAGGCGGCCTGCGTCACGCGCGAGAAAAGGCGCGCGTCGCAGGGAAGCGGCGACGGATTGGGGACGAGCTCGACGACGGAGGACGTGACTTTCGGCGGCGGCGTGAAGGCTGAGGGCGCGACGTCGAAGAGGATGCGCGCGCGCGTCCGCCAGCCGCAAAGCGCGGCGAGCCTGCCATAATCCGCGCGCTCCTTCGGCGTCGCGACGATGCGTTCCGCAACCTCGCGCTGGAACATCAGCACATAGCGATCGAAGATCGAGGGCCAGGGCTCGGCCTCGAGCCAGCGCGTCAAAAGCGCGGTCGCGACGTTGTAAGGGAGATTGGCGCAGATGCGCGCCGGCCCGCCGGCGCCTCTTTCGCGCACAAGCGCGGCGGGGTCGAGAGCGAGCGCATCGCCTTCGACGACGTCGAGCCGATCCGGATTATGCGCGGCGATCTCGGCGAGCGCGGGAAGGCAGCGCGCGTCGCGCTCGATTGCGATGACCTTCGCCGCGCCTTCGCTCAGCAGCGCGCGCGTCAGTCCGCCGGGGCCGGGGCCGATCTCGACGATCGTCGCGCTCTCCAGCGGCCCCGCGGCGCGTGCGATGCGCCCGGTGAGATTGAGGTCGAAGAGAAAGTTCTGGCCGAGCGCCTTGCGCGCGTCGAGCCCATGGCGCGCGACGACCTCGCGTAGCGGCGGCAGGCCGTCGTTCATGCCCGCAAACGGCCGGCGAGCCGGATCGCCTCGATCAGGCTCGTGGGATCGGCGACTCCCCGGCCCGCAATGTCGAAGGCCGTGCCATGGTCTGGCGAGGTCCGGATGAAGGGCAGGCCCAGCGTGACATTGACGCCGCGATCGAAAGCGAGCGTCTTGATCGGGATCAGCGCCTGATCATGCGTGGGGCAGAGCGCGACATCGTAACGCTCTCTCGCTCGCGCGTTAAACAGCGTGTCGGCGGGGAAGGGGCCCTTTGCGTCGATCCCCTCGGCTTGCAGCGCCGCGATCGCCGGCGCGATGATGTCGATCTCCTCGCGCCCCATCGCGCCGTCTTCGCCTGCATGCGGATTGAGTCCGGCGAAGGCGAGGCGCGGGCGCGCGACCCCAAAGCGGCGCGCAAAATCCTGCGCGACGATGCGGCCGGTTTCGACGACGAGCTCGCGGGTGAGAAGTCGCGGCGCCTCTTTGAGCGCGACATGGATCGTGATGGGAACGACCGCGAGCTCCTCGGCGTAGAGCATCATCACGGGCCGCGCCGCGACATTGAAGAAGCGTTTTGCAAGCGCGCCGAGAAATTCCGTGTGTCCGGCATGAGCGAAGCCCGCGGCGTAGAGCGCAGCCTTGGCGATCGGCGCGGTCACGACGCCGCGCGCTTCGCCCTTCGCGACGCACTCGACGGCGCGCTCGATGGACAGGATCGTCGCCGCTGCGTCCGGGGGATCGCTCCTGCCAGGCTCGCCCTTTACGGAAAGCCCGAGCGGCACGACCGGAAAGGCGGTTTCGAACGCCTCATTCGCTTCGCGCGGCGTCGTTTCCTCCACCGCGACATCAAGCGCAAGCGTCTCGGCGACGCGGCGGTAGAGTTCCGGATCGCCGAGAGCGAAGAAAGGCGGCAAAGATTGCGCCTCTCGCGCGAGGAAGGCTTTGAGCGCGATCTCGGGGCCGACGCCGGAAGGGTCGCCCTGCGTGAGGGCGAGAGGAAGCGGGATCATCGCTAGACTATAGCAAGTCTCGTCCCAGAAGGGCGCATCGCCGCCTTCGCAGACGCCTTTTGGAGCACGCCCGTCCGGAGCTCCTTTGCTCCTGCGTTTTCATGCTAATGCCACGCAAGAGATGAAGCGCACGCGCGAAATTCCCTCTCCCCGCGAGCGGGGAGAGGGTCAGGGTGAGGGGCCTGGGCCATTGTCAACCCGCTCGCAAACGCAGAGCCTCAGCGGAAATCGGAGCCTTTGCGGGAACTCGCCAACGCCCCTTACCCCTGCCCTCTCCCCGCAAAGCGGGGAAAGGGAGTGAGAGGCTCGCCCCCGGTCCGCTACTCAGAAGGATACGCCCATCGCCGCTCCCTATTGCGCCGTCCTCGGCGCCGGACCCGCTGGCCTCGCCGCGGCCGAGACGCTCGCGCGCGCCGGCGCGCGCGTCGAGGTTTTCGATCATATGCCCAGTGCGGCGCGCAAATTCCTGATGGCCGGGCGCGGCGGGCTGAACCTCACCCATAGCGAGTCGCTCGATCCGTTCCTGACGCGCTATGGCGCGGCCGCGGCGCGGCTCGAGCCTCATCTGCGCGCCTTCTCGCCGCAGGACTTGCGCGAGTTCTGCGCCGGGCTCGGCGAGGAGACTTTTATCGGCACGAGCGGCCGGGTCTTTCCCAAAAGCTTCAAGGCTTCGCCCTTGCTGCGCGCGCTCCTCGCAAGGCTCGGCCGACAGGGCGTGGTCTTCAAGATGCGGCATGATTTCGTCGGCTTCGGACAGGGGCGCGGGCTGAAACTCCGCGACCCCGCGGGCGCAGCGCTTGAGATCACGCCCGACGCCGCCGTCTTCGCGCTCGGCGGCGCCTCCTGGCCGCGGCTTGGAACGGATGGCGGCTGGACTCGCGCCTTCGCCGAGGCGGGAATCCCGCTGACGCCGCTGGCTCCAGCCAATTGCGCGCTGCATCTCGCCTGGAGCCCGCATTTCCTCGAAGCCTTCGAGGGCCAGCCGTTAAAGTCGCTGCGGCTCGTCCATGGCGACAAGGCCGCGCGCGGCGATCTCGTCGTGACGCGGCGCGGCCTTGAGGGCGGCCCGGCCTATGCGCTCGCCTCCGCCCTGCGCCAGCGCCTCGCGCGCGGGGAGGCGGCGACGCTTTCCGTCGATCTGCGTCCGGATCAGAGCATCGAGAACTCTCGCTGCGAAGCTCGGGCGTCCGCGCGGCAAGGCGTCACTCGCGACGCATCTGCGCAAGACGCTCGCTTTGAGCAAGATCGACATTGCGCTGCTGCGCGAGGCCTCGCCCGAAGGTCTGCCTCAAGACCCGCAAGCCCTCGCCGCGCGCATCAAGGCGGCGCCCTTGAAAATCACGGGCGTCGCCGGATTCGAGCGCGCGATCTCGACCGCCGGCGGCGTCGCCTTCGAGGCGCTCGACGCCGGCCTCATGCTCAAAGCGCGCCGAGGAATATTCATCGCCGGAGAAATGCTCGACTTCGACGCGCCGACCGGCGGCTATCTGCTGCAGGCGGCCTTCTCGACGGGCGTCGCCGCGGGCAAGGGCGCTGCGCGCTTCGTTGGGCTCTCCACAACTTATTGATGAAGCCCGCGTCAGCGCGAAAACAGCGCCAGCGCCTCCTTCGTCAGCACGCCGCCCGTGATCTCGACATCCGTGAAAGGCGCGGCGGCCGCGATGGTTTTGTCATCGATCATGATCTGGCCGATGTGCTTCGACAGCTCCTCGATCGACGCGGCATAGACGACGCGGCCGAAGCCGCACCAGATGATCGCGCCCATGCACATCGGGCAGGGCTCGCCTGTCGTGTAGATCGTCGCGCCTTTCATCTCCTCCGCCGGGTGCGCGGCGGTGAAGGCGCGGATCGCCATCATCTCCCCATGCGCGGTCGGATCGTTCAGGCGCTTGCCGCTGTTGAATCCCGAGGCGAGCACGCGGCCATTCTTCTCGATCACCGCGCCGAAGGGAAAGTCGCCCTGCGCGGCCTGGGCGAGCGCCAGGCGCATGAACCCCTGGTCCTCGGCCCGCGCGGGCTTGAGCGTCGCGCGCGCGAAGGCCGGCCGTGCGATGAGGGCGAGGCCCGCCGTCAGCAGACCGCCGAGCGCGGCGCGGCGGTTTGGGCGCGCGCAGGCGCCGCATGTGCAGCCAGTCATCTGATTGCCTCCCCGAGAAGCGCTCATCCGATTTGGCTCAGCGCCAGATGGCTCAGCGCCAGATTGCCAAAAGCCGCCTTATGAGACAATCTACGTTCCGACGCAGCAGGGCGGATGATCGAAAACCACGATCCGCCGCGCCGCCCTCTCTGCCTTCGCTAATCCCTCGCTTCGCCGCGCGAGAATTCAACGAGGTCCCGGTCCCGGGACGCTTGCGCGAGCCTTTATCGGAGCGAGGCAATGCTGAGGGCTGGGAGACGCTCCAGAGGGCACGGAGGCAATTCATGATCACGGTGGCGATCGGCGACATTCACGGGATGCAGGACCATCTCGCGCGCCTCCTGCGCAAGATCGCCGCCTACGGCGAGAGCCAAGGATGGCCGGAACCGCCGCTGCTGGTCTTTCTCGGCGACTATGTCGACCGCGGCCCGGCCTCGCGCGAGGTCGTGCAGTTGTTGCGCCATCTGCAAGACCAGGGCGCCGTCTGTCTGCGCGGCAATCACGAGGAGATGATGGTTCAATGCCGGAGCAGCAACGGCAACCTCGACCTCTTTTTGGGTAATGGCGGCGTGGAGACGCTTCGCTCGTATCATGAGCATTTCGACGAGTTCGAGGAGGACTGCGCGTGGATGGCCGCGCTGCCGACTTCCTATGAGGACGATTTGCGCATCTTCGTCCACGCCGGGCTCATGCCGCGCCGCCCGCTCGAAGCCCAGGACGACGAGACGAAGCTATGGATCCGCGACAAATTCCTGCGCTTCGACGGCGCCTTTCCCAAATATGTGGTGCATGGGCACACGCCCGTGCAGTATCGGGGCCTCGAGCCCG
Organism: uncultured Alphaproteobacteria bacterium; assembly: GCA_963829075.1. Taxonomy (GTDB): domain Bacteria; phylum Pseudomonadota; class Alphaproteobacteria; order Rhizobiales; family Beijerinckiaceae; genus Methylocystis. Next base: position 233,852 of record CAWHHH010000008.1, read on the forward strand.
AGCCCGAGATCAGAACCAATAGATGCGATCTCGACACCGGCGCCTGTTACGGCGGGACGCTTTCGGCCGCCTTCTTCGATGAGCGCCAGGCGGCGCCGTTTCACACGATCAGCGTGAGATAAGGTGGATCGGCGGCGGGCCGCTCACGACTTGCTCTTTCCCTTCACCGCGCGCGTGCCGGGCCTCCCCATCGTCGAGCGCGGCGGCGGCCGAGCCACGGGCCTCGCCTCGCCGCCGCCGAAGTTGTGCGGACCCATGTCGGCGTCGGTCGGTTTTCGCGCGCGGCTGCCGGGGATGACGCCGTCGCCCGCGCTTGCCGGCGCCGTGCGCAGATATTTGATCGGCCCGGCCTCGGCCAACAGCTCCGCTTTTTGCAGGCGCTGGATTTCGTCGCGCAGCCGCGCCGCTTCCTCGAAAGCGAGATCGGCCGCCGCCGCCTTCATCTTCTTCTCGAGCTCGGCAATCACCGCTTGAAGATTATGCCCCGGCGCGATCTCGACGCCGGTCTCGACCGTCAGATGGTCCTGCTCATAGACGGAGCCGAGAATGTCGGCGATGCCGCGCTTGATCGAGGCCGGCGTGATCCCGTGCTCGGTGTTGTAGGTCTCCTGCTTCTTGCGGCGCCGGTCCGTCTCGTCGATTGCGCGCTGCATCGAGCCGGTGACGCGGTCGGCGTAAAGGATCACGCGCCCATCGACATTGCGCGCGGCGCGGCCGATCGTCTGGATCAACGACGTCTCGCTACGCAGAAAACCTTCCTTATCGGCGTCGAGGATCGCGACGAGCCCGCATTCCGGTATGTCCAGGCCCTCGCGCAAAAGATTGATGCCGACCAGCACGTCGAAGGCGCCGAGGCGCAGGTCGCGGATGATCTCGATGCGCTCGATCGTGTCGATATCCGAATGCATGTAGCGCACGCGAACGCCATGCTCATGCAGATATTCGGTCAGATCCTCGGCCATGCGCTTGGTGAGCACCGTCACCAGCACGCGATAGCCGGCGTTGATCGTCACGCGCGCCTCATGCAGCAGATCGTCGACCTGGCTGCGCGCCTCGCGCACCTCGACGGGCGGATCGATGAGGCCCGTCGGGCGAATGACCTGTTCGACGAAGACGCCGGCGGTGCGCTCCATTTCCCAATTGCCGGGCGTCGCCGACACGCAGACCGTCTGCGGGCGCATCGCGTCCCATTCCTCGAAGCGCAGGGGACGATTGTCCATGCAGGAGGGCAGGCGAAAGCCATATTCGGCGAGCGTCGCCTTGCGGCGGAAGTCGCCGCGATACATGCCGCCGATCTGCGGCACGGAGACATGGCTCTCGTCGGCGAAGACGATGGCGTTGTCGGGCAGATATTCGAAGAGCGTCGGCGGAGGCTCGCCGGGCTTGCGGCCGGTGAGATAGCGCGAGTAATTCTCGATGCCGGCGCAGGCGCCGGTCGCCTCCATCATCTCCATATCGAAGCGTGTGCGCTGCTCGAGCCGCTGCGCCTCGAGCAGGCGTCCCGAGCGGTTCAGCTCGTCCAGCCGCAATCGCAGCTCGTCTTTTATCCCCTTCACCGATTGCAGGAGCGTGGGGCGCGGCGTCACATAATGGGAGTTGGCGTAGACTTTCACGAATTCGAGATCGACCGTCTTCTTGCCGGTCAAGGGATCGAATTCGTGAATGGACTCGACCTCGTCGCCGAAAAAATTGATGCGCCAGGCGCGGTCCTCGTAGTGCGCCGGAAACACGTCGATCGTGTCGCCGCGCACGCGGAATGTGCCGCGGATGAAGTCCGCCGAGACGCGGCGATATTGCAGCGTGACGAGATCGGCGATGAGCTGGCGTTGCTCGAGCTTCTCGTTCAGCGAGACCGAGAAGGTCATCGCCGTATAGGTTTCGACCGAGCCGATGCCGTAGATGCAGGAGACCGATGCGACGATGATCACGTCGTCGCGCTCCAACAGCGAGCGCGTCGCAGCGTGGCGCATCCGGTCGATCTGCTCGTTTACCGAGGATTCCTTCTCGATATAGGTGTCCGAGCGCGGCACATAGGCCTCGGGCTGGTAGTAGTCGTAATAGGAAACGAAATATTCGACCGCGTTCTTGGGGAAGAAGCTCTTGAACTCGCCGTAGAGCTGCGCGGCGAGCGTCTTGTTCGGCGCCAGGATCAGCGCCGGGCGCTGCGTGCGCGCGATCACTTGCGCCATCGTGAAAGTCTTGCCGGAGCCGGTGACGCCGAGCAGCACCTGATCGCGCTCCTGCGCGTCGATTCCCTTGACCAGCTCGTCGATCGCCTGCGGCTGGTCGCCCTGCGGCTCGTACTCGGAGACGAGCTCGAATTTCACGCCGCCTTCGGATTTCGGCGGCCGCTCCGGGCGATGCGGCGTCCAGGCCGCCTTGTCGCGCACATTGGGATCGCCGAGCCGCAGCAATTCATCGAGACTTTCGATCGTCGCCTGTGCCCCGCCAAAGCCCTTCGGCTTGTCGTCAGTCTTGGGCTCGGAGAGTCCATAGCGCTCCATCTCCTCGGCGCTGAGCGCGGTGGTCGGCCCCGCCTCATAGGGGGCTTGCCCCATATCCTCGAAGCCGCCGCCGCGCTCGACCAGCGCTGGATTGAGCAACTGAGCGAGATGCGGCTCGAGCGGCGAAAGCTCCGGCTTTGAGGCTTTGGCGCGCGTCGCGCGAATCGGGGACTTGGGCTTTTTTGGCGCGGGCATAAGCGCAATATGGGGGATCGAGCCCAGGGAGGGAAGCCGGGAGGCAGCGATCGGCGAAAGCGACGGCGCAACGCAGCTTTCGCGAAAGCGATCAAAGGCATAAAATGTCGACCATGAATCGACGCACCTGGCTCAAATCTTTTTTGATCGCGCTGGCCTCTCCTGCCGAGGCCGCTCTCGCGCGGACGCAACCCGTAACGCGGCTCGACGATGTGCTGGAGCCCTTGCGCGTCAAGCATGGGCTGCCGGCGCTCGCCGGCGCCGTCGTGAGCAAGGGCCAAATCGTCGCCGCCGCCGCCGTGGGCGCGCGCCTGTTGAACAGCGACAAGAAGGTCGCCGTCAACGATCGTTTTCACCTCGGCTCCGACACCAAGGCGATGACCGCGACGCTCGCCGGCATGGCCGTGGAGGCGGGCAAGCTGCGCTGGGATACGACGATTGGCGACGCGCTCGGCGCCAAGGTCCCTGGCATCGAGCCGCAACTCGCCGCGGTGACGCTGGAGCAGCTTCTGTCGCATACCGGCGGCATACCCTCCGACACGGACGAGATTCTCAATCTCTATTTCAGTCCCGACGCATTCAAATATGATCTGCCGACGCAGCGGCTGCGCATTCTCAACGCATGGAAAAACCATGCGCCCGCGACGAAGCCGGGGGCGGAATTCCATTACGCGAACCTCGGCTATGTCATCGCCGGCGCAATGATCGAGAACGCCTTCGGCGTCTCCTGGGAAGAGCTGATCGTCAATCGGATCTTCACGCCGCTCCGGCTTGGCTCCGCCGGGCTCGGGCCGCAGGCGACCACGGGAAGATATGACGCGCCCATTGGCTATCAGATCGGCGACGACGGCGCGACCACGCCGATGCCCTGGGGGCCGGCGGCGGATGGGCCACCCGCCCTCGGCCCCGCGGGCACGGCGCATATGTCCGTGGTCGATTTCGCGACTTGGGCCGGCTGGAACGCGGGCGGAGGGCGGCGCGGCCCCGCGCTGGTGAAGCCGGAAACGCTCGACCGAATCCACCGCGCGCATATTAAGACCGGCAAGCTGCCGAACGCGCGTCCTGGAACCCCGCAGGAAGGAGACTATGCGCTCGGCTGGGGCCTCGTGAAATTCGACTGGACGCGCGCGCCGGTGCTCACGCACAACGGCTCCAACGGGATGAACTTCGCGAAAATCCTCGTCGATCGCGACAGGGACATCGGCGTCGTCGTGCTGACCAACTTCCCCGAAAAGCAGGCCGAGGCGGCGGCGGCCGAAGCGATCGAGACGCTGTATCGGCGTTTCGCGAGCTGAGTCACGCCACGATGGCCGAGCCCGCCAATCTCATCACCGACGTTCCGGGCGTAAACGTCGGCCATGCCGATGACGCGATTCTCGCCTCCGGCGTCACCGTCGTGATTTTCGATGAGCCGGCCGTCGCCTCGATCGCCATTCACGGCGGCGCCCCCGGCGTGCGCGACGCGGCCCTGCTCGAACCCGAGATGACCGTGGAGCGGATCGATGCGCTCGCGCTTTCCGGCGGCTCGGCCTTCGGCCTCGACGCGGCGGGCGGCGTGCTCGAATTTTTGCGCGCCAAGGGGCGGGGTTTTGCGATCGGCGACGCGCGCGTTCCGATTGTGCCTGGCGCGATTCTGTTCGATCTTCTCAACGGCGGCGACAAGGATTGGCGCGGCCGTCCGCCTTATTGGGATCTGGGCTTCACGGCCGCGAAGAACGCCGCGCGGGATTTCGCGCTCGGCTCCGTCGGCGCCGGGCTCGGCGCCACCACCGTCAATCTCAAGGGTGGGCTGGGCTCCGCCAGCGCCGTGACCTCGGGAGGCTATGTCGTCGGCGCGATCGTCGCGGTCAACAGCGTGGGGCAGGCGACGATCGGCGACGGCCCGCATTTCTGGGCTGCGCCTTTCGAGCGCGGCGCCGAATATGGCGGGCTCGGCTGGCCATCGCCGCCGCCTGACACCGCGCTCGCGATGCGCCTCAAGACGGATCGGCTCACGAACACCACCATCGCCGCGGTCGCCACCGACGCGCCGCTCTCCAAAGCGCAGGCGAAGCGCCTCGCGATCCAGGCGCATGATGGCATGGCGCATGCGCTGCGTCCGTCGCACGCCGCGCTCGACGGCGATCTCATCTTCGCCGCCTCGACCGAGCGCAATCCGCGCCCGCCCACGCCGCGCGAGCTCGCCGAGATCGGCATGATTGCCGCCGACACGCTGGCGCGCGCCATCGCGCGCGCAGTCTATGAGGCGACACCGCTGAGAGTTCCCGGCGCCTTGCCGAGCTGGCGCGAGGTTTTTGGCGCGAAGGGGTAAAAGAGATGAGGCAGAGACAACCCGCGCTCTTCATCCCGCACGGCGGCGGACCGTGGCCCTTCATGCAGGACTTTGGTCCGCCCGGCATGTGGGATGGACTGCGCAGCTATCTGGAAGGGATCGAGGCGAGCCTGCCGGCGCCGCCGAAGGCTTTTGTCGTGATCTCGGCGCATTGGGAGACGGAGCGTCCGACCGTGGATGCCGACGCCGCGCCCGGCATGCTCTTCGACTATTACGGCTTTCCCGAGCACACCTATGCGCTGAGCTATCCTGCGCCGGGCGCGCCGGCGCTCGCGGCGCGCGTGCGGGGGCTTCTCGCCGAGGCGGGTGTCGCCTGCGGCGAGGCGCGCGGGCGCGGCTTCGATCATGGCGTGTTCATTCCGATGATGCTGATCCATCCGCGCGCCGAGACGCCGGTTCTGCAAATGTCGTTGCAGAAAGGCGCCTCGGTCGCACGGCATTTGGAGATCGGCCGCGCGTTGGCGCCGTTGCGCGAGGAGGGCGTGCTGCTCATCGGCAGCGGCATGAGCTATCACAATCTGCGCGAATTCTTCTCGACCGATGCAGGCCCACGAGCTGCGGCGAAGAACTTCGACGATTGGCTAACGCGGACGCTGCTGCTCGAAGATTCTCAAGCGCGCGACAACCGCCTCGACGATTGGCTCGACGCGCCGGGCGCGAGGGCAAGTCATCCGACGCCCGAGCATCTGGAGCCGCTCTTCGTCATCGCCGGCGCCGCGGGGCAAGACCGGGGACGCCGGGTGTTTCACGACGAGTTTTGGGGGAAGGCGGTGTCGGGATTTGCGTTTGGGTGAGGGGCGGTTGCGCGGCGGAAGTCAAGAACCGCTCGCGAAGCGCGATCCTTCGGGGCGTCATTGCGAGCGAAGCGAAGCAATCCAGAGCTAGCAAAGAACGCCGTCAATTTGTGTAGCAAGCGCGAGACGAAGAAGGATTCGCCCTCAACTCCTGGATTGCTTCGCTGCGCTCGCAATGACGGGCTTGGCGGCGAGTCTCACGACAAAACTCAGGGAATACTGCTTGTCATTGCATTGCATGGCGGAGCGTCGCGTGAGAGGAAATCAAAGTCAAGGACGGCGCTCCGCGCCGCCGCTACGCGATGCGAGCCATAGCCCCTCATGTTTGACGGGCGTCCATAAAGGACGCCCTATGGCTCGCATCCTTGAGTTTGATTTTCTCTCGCGCAAAATCGCCTCCATGCAATCAACGGCGAGCCGTCGCCGGTAGCGGCGAGCATTCGACGTTGAATTGCAAGCGCGCCGCGTCCTCAGCTACCGATGAGGCCCAGCGCCGCCTGCGCCACCGCCTCGGGCGTGATGCCGAAATGCGGGTAGAGCGCGTCGGCTGGGGCGCTCGCGCCGAAGCCCGTCATGCCGATGAAGGCGGAGCGCTCGCCGAGCCAGCGGTCCCAGCCGAAGCGGACGGCGGCTTCGACGCCGACGCGCGGCGTCTTGCCCAGAACCTTGGCGCGATAGGCGTCGTCCTGCGCGGCGAAGAGCTCGAAGCTCGGCATGGAGACGACCGCCGCGCGCTTGCCTTGCGCGGCGAGGAGTTTTGATGCTTCAAGCGCGATCGCCACCTCCGAGCCTGTTGCGATGATCGTCACATCGCGTCCGCCCTCCGCTTCGCGCAGCACATAGCCGCCGCGCGCGGAGAGATTCTCAGTGACGGGCCGCTCCAGCGTCGGCAGATTCTGACGCGAAAGGCTCAGCACGGAAGGCGTCGTTTTCGCGTTCAGCGCGAGCTCCCAGCATTCCGTGGTCTCGATCGCGTCGGCCGGCCGGAAGACGTTGAGATTGGGCATGGCGCGCAGGCTCGCGAGGTGCTCGACGGGCTGATGCGTCGGCCCGTCCTCGCCGAGGCCGATCGAGTCATGCGTCAGCACATAGATGACGCGAAGCCCCATCAGCGCCGAGAGCCTGATCGCCGCGCGCGCATAGTCGGAAAAGACCAGGAAGGTGCCGCCGTAGGGAATGAATCCGCCATAGAGCGCGAGGCCGTTCATCGCCGCCGCCATGCCGAACTCGCGCACGCCGTAATGGATGTAGCGGCCGGAGAAACTCCCCGGCGCGACGACGCCGAGCCCCTTGGTGAGCGTGAAGACCGAATGGGTGAGATCGGCCGAGCCGCCGATCGTCGCCTGCGTCGCGGCGTTGATCACACCGAGCGCGTTCTCGGAGGATTTGCGCGTCGCGAGCTTCGGCTTCTCTTGCGCCGCCGTCTCGCGAAGCGCCTGGAGCGGCGCGGCGATGGTCTGCGCGACGTCGGCTTTGAGGAACCGCGCGAATTCTTCTTCCTTGCCCGAGGCCGCAAGATTCTTCCGCCAATCGGCCCGCTCCGGAGCGCCACGCGCGCCGGCCAGACGCCAGCCCTCGAGAATGGACGGAGGGATTTCGAAGGGCGGATGCTCCCATCCGAGCGCCTTGCGCGCGAGGCCGTTTTCTTCCGCTCCTAGAGGCGAGCCATGCGCGCCCTCCTTGCCCTGCTTGTTCGGCGCGCCGTAGCCGATCACCGTGCGGCAGGCGATCATCGACGGACGCGGGTCTTCTTTCGCGGCCTTGAGCGCCGCGGCGATCGACGCAAAATCGTGACCGTCGATCTTCTGCACATGCCAGCCGCTGGCTTCGAAACGCAGGACTTGATCGGTCGAGGTCGCAGAGACTCGTCGGGCCATCGATCGAGATGTGATTGTCGTCCCAGAGCACGATGAGCTTGCCGAGGCGCAAGTGGCCGGCGAGATCGATCGCCTCGTGGCTGATCCCTTCCATCAGGCAGCCGTCGCCGGCGATGACATAGGTGCAATGGTCGACGATCGCCTCGCCGAAACGGGCGTTGGCGAGGCGCTCGGCGATCGCCATGCCGACGGCTGTCGCCAGCCCCTGGCCGAGCGGGCCGGTCGTCGTCTCGACGCCGGGCGCGTGCTTATACTCAGGATGCCCCGCCGTCATGGAGCCGAGCTGACGAAAGTTCTTGAGGTCCTCGATCTCGATCCCGGGATAGCCGACGAGATAACCGAGCGCATAGAGCAGCATCGAGCCGTGGCCGGCCGAAAGCACGAAGCGGTCGCGGTTGGGCCAACGCGGATCGGCGGCGTCGAATTTCAGGAAGGAGCGAAAAAGCACGCTCGCGACATCGGCCATGCCCATCGGCATGCCGGGATGGCCGGACTTGGCCCTGTCCACGGCGTCCATCGCCAGGGCGCGAATGGCGTTGGCGTCGTCCCTCGAGCAAGAGGCGGGAACATCCAGCATTTGAATTTCCTTTATCAGGCGCCCTTCTGGCGCTGCACGAGTGCGAGAATGCGAGGCGTCAGAATGAGCTGCATCGCGAGATCGAGCCTGTTGCCCGGAATGACGATCGAATTGGCGCGCGACATCCAACTGCCGGCGATCATCGTCACGAGATAGGGGAAGTCGACGCCGCGTGGATTGCGAAAGCGGATCACGACGATCGACTCGTCGGGTGTCGGAATCGAGCGCGCGACGAAAGGATTGGAGGTGTCCACCGTCGCCGCGCGCTGGAAGTTGAGGTCGGTCTCCGAGAACTGCGGGCAGATGTAGTGCACATAATCGTGCATGCGGCGCAGGATCGTCTCGGTCACGGCTTCCGTCGTGTAGCCCCGCGAATCGCGGTCGCGCAGCAGCTTCTGCGTCCATTCCAGATTGATGACCGGCACGACGCCGATTTTCAAATCCGCATAGCGCGCGACATTGACGTCGTCGGTCACGACGGCGCCGTGCAGCCCTTCGTAAAAGAGAATGTCGGTATTGGGCGGAAGCTCCTTCCAGGGCGTGAATTTTCCCGGCTCGACGCCATAGACCGCCGCTTCGTTCTCGTCATGAGCGTAATGGCGATATTGCCCCGAGCCCGTCTCGCCATATTCGCGAAACAGGCGCTCGAGCTCGCCGAGGAGATTGGCCTCCTGTCCGAAATGGCTGAAGTGGTGATTGCTCTGCGCCTGTGCGTCGAGCAACGCCTGCTTCATCTCGTCGCGATCGTAGCGATGGAAGCTGTCGCCCTCGACATAGGCGACCTCGATGCGCTCGCGGCGAAAGATCTGCTCGAAGGTCGCCTTGACCGAGCTCGTGCCGGCCCCTGACGAGCCGGTGATCGAGATGATGGGATGCTTGGCGGACATGACTCGAGCGCAGTTCGGCGTGCGGCGTCAGGGGACTGGGCGCGAGCGATCGTCGCCGCAACGGGTTCGCATCGCCCCCGCGGCTTGTCGCACGCCGGCGCCTTGGGGCGCAAGCGAGCGATTCGAGCAGAATTTACGCGCCGAGCGCCGCCTCCGCTTCGAGCGTCGCGGCCCCGCCGTCGATGACCTCGCGCGCGAGCCCCGAGGCGGCGACCGCGAGGCTCCGCGCGAAGAAGCGGGCGATGGCGGCGCGGCGGGCGTCGCCCTCCGCTGCGCTTTTGGCGAGCAGCGTGCCGCCGCGCGCCAGCGCGAAGAGCCTTAAGTACGGCGTCGCCCCGGCGAGCGCCAGGCCCGGCGCGGCCTCCCGCATGAAGCGGCTGGCGCGCTCGAACTCGGCGACGGCGTCGGCGAGGGCGCCCGCCCCATCGAGCCTCGCGCCGGCGACGATGGCGCGCATATCCTCGATCTCGCGCGCGAGCGCCGCGCCCGTGCGGTGCAATTTGCGCGTGGCGAGATCGATCGCCTGGATGCCGTTCGTGCCCTCGTAGATGGCTGCGATGCGCGCGTCCCGCATCGCCTGGGCGGCCCCGGTCTCCTCGATGTAGCCCAGGCCGCCGAAAATCTGCACGCCGAGCGAGGCGACCTCATTGCCGATGTCCGTGGAGAAGCCCTTGGCGACGGGCGTCAGCAGATCCGCGCGCTCCTGCGCCTCGCTGGCGAGCGCTGGATCGCTCTCGCGCCGCGCGCGGTCGATCGAGGCCGCCGTCTCGTAGCAGATGGCTCTCGCCGCATGCGTCAGCGCCGTCATCGTCAGCGCCATGCGCTTCACGTCGGGATGCGCGAGGATGGGCGCCGGCTCCTCGCCGTCGAGGGCGCGGCCCTGGCGCCGCTCGCGCGCATAGGCGAGCGCCTGCTGGGTCGCGCGCTCGGCGACGCCGACGCCCTGCAGCCCGATGGCGAGCCGCGCGTCGTTCATCATCGCGAACATTGTCGCGAGCCCCTTGTTTTGCTCACCGACAAGATAGGCGACGGCGCCGTCTCCGTCGCCAAAGACCATCGTGCAGGTCGGCGAGCCCTTTATGCCGAGCTTGTGCTCGATCCCTGCGCAGCGCAGATCGTTGCGGCGCGCGAGCCGTCCCGCGTCGTCGGCGAGCATTTTCGGCGCGAGGAACAGCGAGATTCCCTGCGTGCCCGCCGGCGCGCCAGGGAGCCTTGCGAGCACGAGATGCACGATGTTCTCGGTCAGATCGTGCTCGCCATAGGTGATGAAAATTTTCTGCCCAAACAGGCGAAAGGAGCCGTCGGCCTGAGGCTCGGCCTTGGCGCGGATCAGCGCGAGGTCGGAGCCCGCCTGCGGCTCCGTCAGATTCATCGTCGCGCCCCATTCGCCGGAAACCATTTTTGCGAGAAAGCCCTTCTTGAGCTCCTCGCTCGCCGCCCGTTCAAGCGCTTCCATCGCGCTCTGGCTCAAGAGCAGGCAAATTGCGAAGGCCGGATTCGCAGCCTGCCAGATCTCCGTGCAGGCGGCGTTGAGAAGACGCGGGAGGCCGAGCCCACCATATTCCGGGTCGGCCTTCAGCGCGTTCCAGCCGCCCTTGACCCAATCCGCATAGGCCTCTTTCCAGCCCGGCGGGGTCGTGACGGCGTCGCCCGTGAACCGTGCGCCGATCCGATCGCCGTCGCGATAGCAGCTTGCCAGCCGCTCCTCGGCGAATTTGGCGGCCTCGTTCAAGGTCGCCTCAAGGAGGCCGTCGCCGAGATCCGCGAAAATCCCGCCAGCCTCCAGGCCTGAGGCGCCTGCTGCGAGACGTGCGGCGAAGAGAATGTCGTCGAGGGGGGCGCGATAGGTCATCATGGTTATCCAGAATGTCTCCAATTCGAGCGCGGCCCGCGCCCGCCAAGCCGGCGGCCGGCGCAATTGATCTGGGTATAGGCGACAATTCGTGTCCTTTGCGAGACTCATCTGGTTTGAAAAGGCTCTCCGTGGAGACTAGCATTTAACCGGGCGCTCACGGTGATTCGCGTATGGGAACACGCCCGCCTCCGCTGGCGCGCCGGCGCCGCCCTCTCTCGATGGACGGCTTCGCCCCGCCAGGGACGCTTCGATCCGACCCAGATTAGGGAAGACCCCATGCCGAAATTCTCGCTGGACGCCCTCGACCTCGCGGCGCTTCTGTCCTCGCGCGTCTGCCATGACGTGATCTCGCCGGTCGGCGCGATCATCAACGGACTCGAGGTGCTCGAGGAGGAGAGGGACGCGGAGATGCGCGGCCACGCGCTCGCCCTGATCAAGTCGAGCGCCTCGGAAGCCTCCGCGAGGCTCCAGTTCTGCCGCCTCGCCTTCGGCGCCGCCGGATCGAAGGGCGCGGCGATCGACACCGGCGACGCCGAGCATGTCGCGCGCCAGCTCTTCGCCGACGAGCGCACGCGCATGGAATGGAAGCTGCCGCGCGTGCTGATGGCGAAGAACAAGGTGAAGCTCCTGCTCAATCTCTGCCTCATCGCCGACATGGCGATCCCGCGCGGCGGAGCCCTGACGATTTCCGGCGAGGGCGAGGGGGACGAGATTTCCTTCCGCGTGGAGGCGAAGGGGCCCAATGCCCGTCTGGCGCCCGAGGTCACAAGGCTCCTCGCCGGCGAGTCGGATGAGGCGACGCTCGACGCACGCGCGATCCAGGCCTATTACGCCGGGCTCGTCGCAGAGGCCTGCGAGCTCGAGGTCGCGGCAAGCGGCGGCGGCGACGCGATCGTCATCGAGGCGAAGCCGAAGGTCCTTCCCACGACCGAAGAAGTGTTAGCGCCGGCAAGCGCGGTCGCCTGACCCGACAGCCCTCGAAGCTTTCACTCCAAGGGCCAATCACGGGCTGTGCCGGAGAGTGCGGCAGCGCTTGCTGGATCAGCCGATCCGTCGCCGTCGGGACGCCAAGCTCGCGCTCGCCGGGCGCACAAGCGAAACCGCGGCGGCTGGATGCGTTGGACGATTAGGCTACCGGCCCTCAGACGCGGCGCGTGCGCGCATAGAGGCCCGCTAGCGCCAGCGCCGCGAGACCCGCAACGCCCGCGCCCGGCACCGGGCCGGGGGTGGAGATGAGAACCGGGCCGATCGCGAAGTCGCCGAGGTTAGTGGCCGCCGACGTGAGCGTGAACTCGACCGTGTTGATTGGGCCGCCCTGCCAACCGATGAAGATCGCGGAATTATCCGCATTGGCGTTGGAGACTCCATTCTCCGTGAAGCTCTGTGTTCCGTTCACGGTGATCTGCGCGGTGAAGGGGCCGCCGTCATCGGCCTGAATCTGCGCGCCGACGGCGTAGATGGGGTTCTTGAAAGTCAGGGTGATGTCAGAGCCGCCGAGGAACGGCGTCGTCCAGAGAAGCGTCGTGCCGGGGGCGAAGTTGCCGCTCCAGGCGGAGCTCTGGTCGACGCGCAGGAGGCTGGCGCTGGCCGCGTTCGAAACGGTGACAACGTCGCCGAGGGACGTTGTCACCGTCGCCGGGGTAGCGACAAAGGTCCCTTCAGCCCCAAGCTGCGACCAGTCGATCGTGTCGATGACCGCGCCGGGGCTCGTGACGCCCCCGGCGCTCGCCGGCGTGGCGACGGCCAAGACCGCCGCCGAGGCGGCGAGGACAAGATAAGCTTTCCAGGTCTTCATAACAGATATCCTTCTCCGGCTGGCGCCGAGGCGCCAAGGATCGTTCATGGAAGACCGCTGTCGGCCAAAGCGGTCAGTCCCGCCCTGCACGCGCCCCCACGCTGCGCCAAAAAGCCAGGAAAATCGTTCTCTGTAAACGTGTGTGAGCGGTCGAGCTTAAGATTTTTTTAAGATGTTGTGCAAGTACCACACTCGCTTCCGCTACTCAAAAGCCCTCGGCGCCTTTGTTGCACAAAGGAAGCGAAGCAATCCCAGCGCGAACAGGCTTGTCACTGTTCTGTAATATTGTCATTATTCTGTAATAGAGGTTGCTGCCCACACTCGGTTGTCCTCGTGCAGCTGCGCTTCGCTCCTCTTAACTCTGGCGGGACTCTCGCACGCGAGAATGCGGGGCGCGCGAAACGACGGGGCGAGCGCTCGGCTCGCCCCTTCTCTCAGATGGACCGCCGATCAGAAGGGCTTGAAATAGCCGGTCGGAACCTGGAGCTTGAAGCGACCGATGGAGCGGTAGTCGCCCAGATTGTTGCTCGGCTGCGGGGTGTTGTAACCCGCGAAGACAATGGTCAAGGTTTGGCTGTCCGAATAGAGCGCCTGTGGGTCATACAGGCGGCCGCTGAAGAAGTTCGAGTTGTAGCCCCCTGGCGGAACGACGATGTGCGGGGGAGTAATTGGGTAAGGCGCACTAGAATACGGCGGCGGGGTCCAGGGGGAAACCTGAGCCGGGGTCAGAAGGTTGACGCCAGTCTGGTTTACGACGGGCGTTGAATGGGGATACGCCCAATTTATCGCAGGGGTTCCGTTAATATCGGTGACCGTGTCCGTGGACATGATCGGGTTGTCGAGCCCGTTGATCACGTTCCAGAGGAGCAAATCGCTCGGCCCGTTCACCACCTTCTGGGTCTCCGCGTAGCCGATGAAATGGAAACCATCCGAATCGTTGTCGAGGCAGTTGCCGGCGCCGAAGAACATCCCGTAGTGGCCATTGGCGAGCGGGACGATGCTGCCGCTCCCGAGCCAGCGAATGCCGCCAAAGGAGTTGGGCTGTCCCGCCGTGCCCACGGAGTTCGGGTCGGTCAGGGCGCCATTGGCGGGCGCGTAGGGCACCGCTCCGACATCCGTGAAGTTCAACCCGTCCGTCGTGGTGGCCACGCGGATCGCAATGACGTCGGTGTTCGCTTTTCTCGCCTTACCGTTGATGAGGTTCGTAAGCGCGAAGTTCGGCGTGCCGGCGCAGTTTTGGACGGGAGCGGGATAATTTATGTTATAAGGAGGCAGATTATAGGGAGGTTGAAGAATGGGATAATTCCCGTTTTTATCTTGCGTGGTGCCGTTCAACACCTTGGATACGTAATTACCCACGCCCATTTTTAGGGCGCGTGCGCGGGTTTTTGCGGCTTCAGGCCAGGGCGCCGAGGATCGTCTGGAAGGGATTTGCGCCTTTGAGCCTTGCTGTGTCGACGGTGGTGCGCACATCCGCTTCGGCCTGTGCGGCCCACATGGCGCGATAGCCGTTGGTGACCTTTCGCTGGATCACGCAGGGCCTCAGCTTTCGCTCCGAGCCATTGTTGGTGGCCTCGACCTCGCCGGGATAATCGCAGAACGTCAGCAGCTGGTCCCGCGCCCGCCCGATCTTGGCTTGCAGCTCGCGCGCTAGATCGCATTGCGTCGCCGCGCCCAGGATATGCGGCGAGTTGCTGTTCGAGCGCGCGCTTTTTGCTGGCGATGGTCGCGGCTTTGAAATTGGCGATGTCCGCGGCGAGATCGAAGGCCCTGCCGAACCACAGCTTGAACCGCAGGGGCAGATCGTCCGAGCCGTGCTCCAGCGCGAAAGCCGTATCGCGCGCCAGATGCGCCAGACAGGTTTGATGCGCGGCGCCATGATTTTGCTGCGCGGAGTAACGATCCGAGATCCAGACTTTCGGCTCATGGCCGTTCATCATCTCTTCCACGACGCGGGCGCCGCGCGAATGATCGGGCTGATGCACCACCGCATCCTTGCAGTGGAACACCCAATGATAGGAGTTGGTCCCCTCGATGCGAACACCGGTTTCGTCGCTGGCGACGACCTTCGCCTGACGGAGAATGGCCTTCGCCTTATCCGCCTCGGTTTTGAACCCGGCGTGGGAGCGGATGAACATGTTCATCAACGCGCCCTCGCTGACGATCAGGCCGAAAGCGTCGCGGAACAGGAAGCGCAGACGCTCGTAGGAAAGCGCCTGAAAGCTCTTCAGATAAATCGCCAGCGCATGGATGCGCGGTCCAAACGGCGTCTGCGTGGCGACCGCGGGCGGCGCAGCTTTGACGTTTGCGCCGCAATGCGCGCAGCGGCAGGCAAAACGCCGGTGGCGCACGACATGGGGCTTGACCGGCGGGATTTCGATCTCGTCGTATTCGCCGATCAATTCCATGTCGGCGTCCGCCGCCATGGCCCCGCCGCAGAGCTCGCAATGCGTTGGTCGGTGATCGCGGAATTCGTCGGGATCGTCGGCCAGCCGACGATTGTGCGGCTCATGTCCGGGCTTCGCCCCGCCAGGACGCGAGTTCTCGCGCTTCTCTTTCTTGTCGGTGGACGGAGGCTTCGACGAATTGCGCGACGACTTGTCCGGTCGTTGAAGCTGGATCACCAGCTCAATCAGCTCGTCCTTGCTCAGCCGCTGCAAATCAGTGCGATCCATGCCCACATGGATTTAGAGTTTTGAGTTCATGGCAAGAGCGGCCCCCAAATCAGCCGCCGAGCCCCGTTCGGAGCCTTAAAAATGGGGGTGGGTAATTACGAGATGGGCTAACTATTCCAGATGTAGTCGAGCAAAATCTCATCAGCCGCACAGGGCGCTCAATTGCTAATTTGAACTATGGGAGAGGAACCTATGGCGTGCTACAAATGCTATCTATTGCTGTCGGAAAAGGCAAAGATATAAAGCCAAATCTTATAGTTATCCAGTTCATTTCTGACGACCTTACCCGTGGACGATGGTGGGCTAAGGAAATAAAGGATAACGGACGCGTGAAGGCTAGGATTAGTCCATATTTAGACGAATTTCTGGACGAGAATGTTGCGAACGATGAGTACATTGTCGATGGTAGGGCAACGCAGGAATGGTGCCTAAACCAGATCGAACAGGATCGGGCTGACTCCGTCTTAGACGAGGCTAATAAATACTATTCTAGCTATTTGAATAAAAAGGGGCGGGATGGCACTTCGTTAACTAAATTATATGTTCTTGATGAATTCTGGCATCGATTTTTTGGTAAACCTTTTTATGGTGCGTCAGTAATACCGCACGTAGATTCGTATCAGTTCTCCGCAGACAAAGAGTACGGAGACGCGATTGCGAGGCTAAAAGAAATGGCTATTCCAATAGCTATTGTTCATATTCCAGTGCTCGCGGAGCTTCAGGCTGGACATCCAATTTTGTATAGTGCCCAGACACGTATATGGCAACAGCTCGAGTCCGATTTTGGGCAAAAAATCTTTACTTATTGGTCCGCACCGGATAGGCCGCCAGTGCCTTCAAAAATCGATCTTAGTCCCTTCGATCCCCACCCAAATACAGATGGTATCAAGTTTTACGGGGATTACGTGTCCCGGATCATTGCTCCCTTGGTCCACCGCTAACTGTAGCGAACCGCAATCATCGGCATCTGGGATCGCAATCATTGGCGGTTTGCGCCTTAAATTCAGTCAAAAATGGCCGCTCTCAGCCCCACTTTTTGCAATTTTCCATCGTCTGATCGACCTGAGGCCTCGAAAATTCGTTGACCTGTTTCAGCGGCGCAACCTCCGCAGCGTTTTCACACAGCCAGGGTCATGAGCAGAAAATTCGAACTGAGGCGCTACCGGCCCGGAGCTTCTTTCGACGCGGCCGTCAAACCCGCTAAAGTCGCCGCGGCTGATTCGGCGGGGCGATCCCTGATGAATGTAATGCAAGAGATTCGGGACCGCCCGGCTTCAGGTCTGCCCTGGCCGCATCGGGTCATTCTCGCCGAAGGCTGGCCACGCCGCGGTCTCGCCTTTCTTTCCGGCGCCTGCGGCGCGCTGGCGCTCGAGCCCGTGAGCTTCCTGCCGGCGATGGCGGCCTCGCTGATCCTGGCGCGTTTGGCTGCTCGACGGCTGCGCGGACAAACGCGCCGGCCGGGGCTTCGCCGCCAGAACGGCGTCGCTTCGCGCTGCCGCGGGCGTCGGCTGGTGGTGGGGCTTCGGCTATTTTCTCGCCGGGCTCTGGTGGCTCGGGGCCGCGATGCTGGTCGAGCCCGACCAGTTCGCCTGGGCCTTGCCGCTCGCGACGCTGGGCATGCCGGCGGCGCTGGCGCTCTTCCCGGCGCTGGGCTTCGCCTTCGCCCGCCTGCTCTGGTCGCCCGGCGCGCTGCGCGTGCTCGCGCTCGCCGTCGGGCTTGGCGGCGCGGAATGGCTGCGCGGCCATGTTCTCACCGGCTTCCCCTGGAACGACGTCGGCATGGCGCTCGCGACCATTCCCGCGCTCGCCCAGTCCGCCTCGCTCTTCGGCCTTCACGGCCTCGACCTCGCGGCGATCGTGATCCTCGCCGCGCCGGCGACGCTGATCGACGACCCGGACCGGGGCTGGCGGCGCCCGCTCATCGGCGTCGCGGCCGCGCTGCTCGCGCTGATGGCGCTCGGCGGCGCCTTGCGCCTGTGGACGCATGCGACGAGCTTCGTCCCCTCGACGGCCCTGCGCCTGATGCAGCCCAATCTGCCGCAGGACGCCAAATTCCGCCCCGAGAACGGCGACGCCATCCTCGCCCGCTATCTGAAACTCTCGGATCGCGCGACGGGACCGGGGCACAGCGGCGTCGCCGACGCGACCCATATCATCTGGCCCGAGTCGGCCTTCCCCTTCGTCGTGACGCGCAGGCCCAAGGCGCTGACGGAGATCGCGCGCGCCTTGCAGGGCAAGATCCTGATCACCGGCGCCGCGCGCGCCGAGGAGGGGAGCGGCCGCACGAAGCTCTTCAACGCGATCGACGTGCTGGAGGGCGCTCGCCTCGTCTCCGCCTATGACAAGATCCACCTCGTTCCCTTCGGCGAATATCTGCCGTTCGATGGGCTGCTGCGGCCGTTCGGCGTGCATCATCTCGTGCCGGGGATCTGGGACGTCGGGACGGGACCGCGACGGCTTTCCGTGCCGGGCCTGCCGCCGGTCGCGCCGCTGATCTGCTACGAGGCGATTTTTCCCGGCGAGGCCGTCGACGGGGCGCGCCGCGGTCCCGAGTGGATGCTCAACGTCACCAATGACGGCTGGTTTGGAAGAACGAGCGGGCCCTATCAGCATTTCGCCCAGGCGCGGCTGCGGGCGATCGAGGAGGGCTTGCCGCTCGTGCGCGTCGCCAACACGGGCGTTTCGGCGATCGTCGATCCCTATGGCCGCGTGCTGCAAAGCCTGCCGCTCGGCGTCGAAGGCGTCATCGACGGCCCGCTGCCGAAAGCCGCGCCGCCGACCTTCTTTGCGCGACACGGCGCCGTCGTCTTTCCCGCGCTCTGGGCCGCGCTCCTTTGCGGCGCGCTCTACGGGCGGCTGCGCGGGTGAGGATGGGCCCGCTCAAAAAGGGGCGCGGTCCGCCTATATGATGCGTTATCCAGTTGATCCGCCGGTCGGGCGTGTTCCCTCCCCCCTTGCGGGGGAGGGTTAGGGTGGGGGGTCGCGGGATGATGCCGCAGATCGCGCGACCCCCTCCCCCAACCCCTCCCCGCAAGGGGGAGGGGAGCGCGCGTTTCGAACCCAAGCGATCATCCGAAATTCGCATAAGCGCGCGCGGCAAGCTGAAAGGAAGCAGGGCCATGGACGCGCGCTCGTCGATCATCGCGCGACGCGACGCTCTCATCGATGGCCTTTGGGTCGAAGCCGACGGCAGCGCGCGCTTTCCGGTGCAGGACCCCGCGACCGGCGCGACGCTCGGCGAGGTCCCCGACATGGGCGCGACCGAGACGCGGCGGGCGATCGAAGCGGCCGCGCGCGCCTTTCCTCTTTGGCGCGCGACGCCCGCGAAGGAGCGCGCGGCGATCATGCGCCGCTGGTTCGAGCTCATCGTCGCGGATGACGAGCATCTGGCGCAGATCATCACCGCAGAACAGGGCAAGCCGCTCGCGGAGGCGCGCGGCGAGATCGCCTATGCCGCCTCTTACATCGACTGGTTCGCCGAGGAGGGGCGTCGCGTCTACGGCGATGTCCTGCCGATGGCGGCCGGCGGCAGGCGACAGCTCGTCTTCAAGCAGCCCATCGGCGTCGTCGCCGCGATCACGCCCTGGAATTTTCCTTCCGCGATGTTCGCGCGCAAGGTCGGCGCAGCGCTCGCCGCGGGTTGCACGATGGTGCTGAAACCCGCGGAGCAGACGCCCTTGTCCGCGCTGGCGCTCGCCGATCTCGCGATGCGCGCGGGCGTTCCGGCGGGCGTCGTGAATGTCGTGACGGCAAAGGACCCCGCGCCCGTCGGCTTGGAGCTCACTTGGAACCCTCTCGTGCGCAAGCTCTCCTTCACCGGCTCGACCGCCGTGGGCAAGATCCTGCTGCGCCAGGCCGCCGAAAATGTGCAGAAGTGCTCGATGGAGCTCGGCGGCAACGCGCCGCTGATCGTCTTTCCCGACGCCGATCTCGATCTCGCAGTCGCCGGGGCGATCGCCGCCAAATATCGCAACGGCGGCCAAACCTGCATCTCGGCCAATCGTCTGCTCGCGCATGAGAGCGTGATGGCGGAGTTCGCAGCGAGGCTTGCGGCGCGCGCGTCGACGCTCAAGGTCGGCGACGGGCGCGAGGAGGGCGTGGCCTTGGGCCCACTCATCGAGGAGGCGGCGGTCGAGAAATGCGAGCGGCACGTCGCGGACGCGGTCGCGCGGGGCGCAAAGCTCCTGATCGGCGGCGCCCGCCATAAGCTCGGCGGGACCTTTTTCGAGCCGACGGTGCTCGAGGGCGTGAGCGAGGACGCGCTGATCTTCAGCGAGGAGACTTTTGGGCCCATCGCGCCGATCGCCTCGTTTAAGGACGAGGCGGAAGCCCTGCGCCTCGCCAACGCGACGCCATACGGGCTCGCGGCCTATTTCTATAGCCGCGATCTCTCGCGCATCTTCCGCGTCGCCGAAGCGCTCGACTTCGGCATGGTTGGAGCGAACGAGACGCAGATCTCTTCGGAAATCGCGCCCTTCGGCGGCATGAAGCAATCGGGGCTCGGCCGCGAAGGGTCGCGTTACGGAATTGACGATTATCTCGAAATCAAATATGTCTGCCTCGGCGGGGTGTGAGGCCGAATTCCCTCTCCCCGATTGCGGGGAGAGGGTTAGGGTGAGGGGCATGGGCGAGTTCCCGCAACGGCGCCGAACGCCGCTTCGATCTGGCGAATTGCGGCTCGCTTTGACAGAGCTCCCGAGCCCCTCACCCCGGCCCTCTCCCCGCTTGCGAGGAGAGGGAGCGACGTTCTCGCCTGCGGCAGCCCGTGAATGACGCCTCTCGTTTCGCTGCGCGCGGTCTCAAAGACTTTCGACAATGGCGCCGTCGCGCTCGACGCGCTCGATCTCGACGTCTTTCCCGGCGAGACGCTTACGCTGCTCGGCCCTTCGGGCTGCGGCAAGTCGACGGCGTTGCGGCTCATCGCCGGTCTCGCGCAGCCGACGCGGGGCGAGATCTCCTGGTCTGGCGAGGTGGCGCGCCACGGCCTCGGCTTCGTGTTCCAGGAGGCGACGCTGCTTCCATGGGCGAATGTCTTCGCCAATGTCTATCTGCCGTTGCGTCTCGCCGGAATGGGAAGAGAGGAGGCCGGTCCCCGCGTGCGGGAGGCGCTGGCGATGGTGCGCCTTGAAACCGCGCGGGACGCGCTGCCGCGCGAGCTTTCGGGCGGCATGAAGATGCGCTGCGCCATCGCGCGCGCGCTCGTCACGCGACCGAAGCTCTTGTTGATGGACGAACCCTTCGCCGCGCTCGACGAAGTGACGCGCTTCAGCCTCAATGACGAGTTGATCGAGCTGAAGCGACGGACACAGACGACGATCGTTTTCGTCACTCATTCGGTCGCCGAGAGCGTCTACCTTTCGACGCGCGTCGTCGTGCTTTCGGCCGGCGGCGGGCGCGTGGTCGAGGAAATCACGGTCGCGCCCAAGGCGCCGCGCGACGCGGAATTTCGTCTCGGGCCAGAATTTTCGGCCCTCGTGCGTCGAGCTTCGGCGGGGCTGCGGCGGGCGATGGGCAACTCGGCGCCCAGAGAGTTCGAGATCACTTCAACATTGCAATCTCCCCGCCCAGATGTATAGTCCTCGCCTCCCGTAAGATTGGGTAGGACTTTGACGGCGTATGCTTCGCCGACAGCCCTAGATTCAATGGATTCCGAGGTGAGGACCCGTATGACGCCCACCCAAGCGACTAGGCTCACCGCTGCGAGCCCAAGCGAGGCTGCGCGGCCTGCGGCGCAACAAGGGCAGAACGTCGGCGACAGGACGCGCCCGGCCGCCTTTGAGCTGATCGACGTGGCGGTCTGCGACAAGAGCCCTCTCATTTTGGCTGGACTTGAGGCGCTGATCAATGACGACCGCCGCTTCAGGCTGGTGCTCAAGGTCATGGACGGCGAGGAGTTTTTGGAGGCGGCGCGCCACCCGCGCTTCAGCGTGGCGGTGATCGGCTGGCAATTGCCGACGCTGCATGCGCGCGACGTGCTGCGCGCCTTGTCTCGCCAGGCCGCGGCTCCCAAGATCGTCATCTACAGCGGCACCAATGATCCCGCCGCTCCAGCCGAGACGCTGCAGCTCGGCGGGGCCGGATTCGTCAGCAAGCGCGCGCCGCCCGAGCGCCTGCTCGACGTGCTCGCCGCGGTCGCCGCCGGCGATATGGTCTTCCCCTTCGTCGATATCCGCAAGATGCGCGCCGATCCGCTGGAAAATCTGACGCTGCGAGAGAGGAGCCTGCTCGCGGCGCTCGGCTCCGGCCAGACGAACAGCCAGCTCGCCAAGGATTTTGGCGTCTCGATCAACACGATCAAGTTTCATCTGCGCAATCTCTTCGAGAAGCTCGACGTGAAGAACCGCGCGCAGGCGATCGCGCTGTTTCTCGAGATGAAGCACGGCACCTGGCCCACGGGGCAGGGGGCCGGCGGGCGCGGCTTCGACCAGCCGATCGGACGCGGCCGCAAGACGCAGGGGCGACTGGAGTAGGGGGGGCTTCATAAGCTGTTGACGCATGGAAACTTGCGTCATTGCGAGCGCGGCGAAGCAATCCAGGAGCAACTACAGCCTTCTTTGTCGTTTATTACAATTGCAGGAAGCAATATAAATCTCGGCGGTGGCCCTGGATTGCTTCGCTGCGCTCGCAATGACGGCTGCAGCGCTCCCCTTACACTTGTCGGCGCTTTTCGCGCTCAGCCGTTCGGCGTGGGGTCGTCTGGCTTGCGGCGTTGAGTTGGGTCAGCTTGGGGGGAGCGCCTCCTGCAAGGCGCTCAAATACTCTTCCAAGGTCGCTTCCAGTCGCTCGTAGAGAAGATGTTGAAAAGCCTCGTCGCCTTGGCCCGCCTGCGCTTGTTGCAGGCCTCGGATATAGGCGAGGCGATCCTCGGGGCGCACGGCGACTGGCGGATAGCTGCCACGGATCAGGATGAGATTCATCAGCAGGCGCGCTGCGCGCCCGTTGCCGTCATTGAACGGGTGAATGTCCACGAGACGGCGGTGCGCACCGAACGCCGTTTCCGGCGTTGCCGGAGCCTGCCCCAACCATGCGCCGAAATCGCCCATCAAGGCGGGGATTTCCGCCGGCGACGGAAAATGATGACGTCCGGCGTCCGTGTTTACATAGCGCCCTGACGGGGCATAGCGCCCGGCAATTTCAGGATCGCTCCGTTTCACCACCAGGGCATGGAGGTTGCGAATGTCGAATTCCGTCAGGGGCGACGACGAGCGCCGCGCCACGTCGCGGACGTAGCGGATGGCCTCATAGTGGTCGATCGCTTCGAGATGCTCCTTCAGTTTTTTCCCGCCAACGGTGATGCCTTCCTCGATAATGAGGTTGGTTTCCACCTGCGTCAGCGTGTTTCCTTCGATGGCGTTCGACGTGTAGGTCAGCTCGAGGTTTTGCACATGTTCGAGGTCGTCGAGCGCGTGCGGCCTTAGCGGACGCAGGCGGTCGAGCTGCGCCTTCTTTTCTTCGATGCTGGCGAGAAGCGTTTCGAGCATCGGGGATTTGTATCGTAATATTGATAATCAATCATCTTCGGGGGCTCGGCGCCGCAACTGCTCAGTCGGCCGCCGCAAAATGCGCCATCTGGCCCGCGTAGGCCTTCACGAAGGAGGGGCGCGTCGTGGCGCGCGCGACATAGTCACGACAGGCGGGATGTTCCGCGAGCCCGTCGAACCTGTCGACGAGGCGCAGCACATCCGCCATGAGCATGTCCGCAACCGAGAAGGTCCCGGCGAGCCATTCGCGTCCTGCCAAGACCGGCTCCATGCGTTGAAGCCGGACCTTGAGGAACTCATCCAACCGTTTCCATGCCGGCGTATCGCCGGCGTCGCCGGAGAACTTCAATATGGCCCAGGGTAGGCTCGCCATCTCGACCGAATTGAGCGCCGCGAACACCCATTGCACGGCTTCGCTGCGACGGCGCGGATCGACAGGCATGAGTGCTCCGCTACGGCTGCCGAGATGAAGCAGGATCGCGCCGCTCTCGAAGATCGAGAGGTCTCCATCGGTCAGCCAGGGCGCCTGCCCGAAGGGCTGGTGCAATAAATGCTCGGGGCTCCGCGTGCGAAAGGGCGTGCTCTCGACGCGATAAGGCAACTCGGCCTCCTCCAGCGCCCAACGCACGCGTATGTCCCGCACGAAGCCACGCGGCTTCTCGGGGACCCAGTCGAAGGTGGTGAGGATGAGATCGGACATTCGGGCTGCTCGCTCGAAATAGGAGCTAAGCGCGAGCCTCCGGCATTCCAAGGATCCCCTTTGTCAGAAAATTCGTTAGAGCGCAGGCTCTGCGGCTGCCCTCACGGCCCCGGCAGCAGCTCATTGCTTTTCCCCGTCACGCGGTTGATGACGAGGCCGATCCATTCGTGCGCCGCCATGTCGGTGAGAAGAATGCCGCGCGAGGTGGAGTGCGGAATGCGCGGCCGCCAGATGTCTCCGGTCGTGTGGAAATCGACCGGATAGGCGATCACCGGAAAGCCGACCTTGCGAAAAACGCCGATGGAGCGCGGCATGTGGCTCGCGGATGTGACAAGCAGCCAGCGCTCTCCTGGCTTCGGCTGAACCAGCGCCTTGGTGAATTCGGCGTTCTCGATCGTGTTGCGCGAGCGGTCTTCGTAGAGCGCGTCGCCTTGATCGACCCCGAGCGCGCGCCAGAAGCGCCGCACCGCATCCGCCTCCGTCGCGCCCGAGCTCACGAGCATGCCGCTGCCGCCGGTGAAGACGAGCCGCGCCTTGGGAAAGCGCCGCTTCAATTCGATCGGCGCGGTCAGTCGTTGCGCCGACTCGGTGAAGACGACATGGCCGCGCTCGGCGGAGAGTTCCTCGTCAACCGAACCGCCGAGCACGATGATCCCGTCCGGCGCTTTCATATCGTCACGAAGCTCGGGAAAGCGCGCTTCGAGCGGGCCGATCAGAAAGGAGCCGAGCGGCCCGAAGCCCATCACCACGAGCAGGATTGCAGAGACGAGGGCGAGCCAGGCGCCGAAACGCCGATAGCGCGTGAAGCATAAAAGCGCGCCAATGAGCACGCAGAAGATCACAAAATGCGACGGCGCGAAAAAAAATTCGAGGACTTTCGAGACGACGAAAAACATCAGAGTTCCTTCAGGCTCTCACCGGCTCAGCATCAGGGTCGCCCAGCCGTCGATGTCGCGGCGCTTTCGCAGCCGAAAGCCCTGGGCGCGATAGGCCGTCAGCACGCCCGCCACGTCGCGCGCGAGGAGCCCCGACAAGATCAGCTCGGCGTCCGGGCTAGCGACGCGCGCGAGGCTCGGCGCCAGCAGGCGCAAGGGCTTGGCCAGAATATTGGCGAAGATCAAATCGAAGCGCCGCCCGCGCAGCGCGTCGTGCCGCACGCCCGTTGCGAGCAGCGGGCGCACATAGGGGCCGACGCCATTGGCGACCGCATTGGCGCGGGCCGTCGCGACCGAGACGGCGTCGATGTCGCCGCAGGCGACAGGCTGGCGAAGCAATCGCGCGCAGGCGATCGCGAGGACCCCTGTGCCCGTGCCGACGTCGAGCGCATGGCGGGAACGGCGTCGCTTGAGGACTTCGTCGAGCGCGAGGAGACAGCCGAGTGTCGTGCCGTGGTGGCCGGTGCCGAAGGCGAGCGCCGCTTCGATCTCGACGCCGACGTCGTTGGCGGAGAGGCGCGCGCGGTCATGCGCGCCGTGGACGAGAATGCGCCCCGCGCGGACGGGCGCGAGGCCCGCCAGCGCGTTCTCGACCCAGTCGCGCTCTTCGATGCTGGAGAAGCTTATGGCTTTCGCGGTCTCGGCGTCGATGACGGATTCGACAAGCGCGCGTACCTCTCCCTCGTCGGGGGGTTCCTGGAAAAACACTTCCGCCGTCCAATCGCCTGTCTTCTCGTCCTCAAAAACGCAAGCCGCGGTCTCGGCCGGATCGAAGGTCTCCACAATGATATCGGCGACGGCGCGCGCCTGACGCGCGTCGCCGACGAAACGTAGCAGCGTGCTTGCCCCGTTGGGCGGCAGACCTTCGAGCATGGCGCGTGCTTAGCACGGCTCAAGGCGATTCGACACCCGCGTTGGAGCATGTTCCCAAAAAGTGCGTAAGCGGTTTTTGGAAAAGAACATGCTCTATCGATGCTCTAAAGATAGCTCAACCACCAGGCGTCGCTGCGCCGCTTGAGATTGGCGAACCAGCGGCACGGCGGATAGAGCGCCGCGACCAGCGCGATCCAGACGAGATAGACCCATGGCAGGGTGACCGTATAGGCTTCCGCCGGCACGCCCAGCAACATGAAGCCCGCGACGGCCGCGCCGACCGCATAAAGATGCGCCACGTAGAAGAAGAGCGGCGTTCGTCCGAAGTTCGCGAGCACCGTCCCGACCGCGCCGCCGAGCTTTTCCATGCGCGGCAGCAGGATCAATGCAGGGCCGAGCGTCACGAGTGCATAGAGCAGCGAGGGCGGATATTTGCTGACGTTGAGGAAGGAGAGCGCCGTCATGACGAGGGTCGGCTGGACGCTCCAGGGCTTAGGGTCGCCATAGTGATTGATGCCCCGCAGCAGGATGAAACCGAAGAGCGCCGCAAGGCCTGCCGCCGTTAGAATCCGCTTCCGCTTCGCGGCGTCCTCGAGGAAGAGCGGACCAATCCCATAGCCCAGCGCGACGACGCCGATCCAGGGCAGGATCGGATAGGCCACGCGGCCCGCGATCCCGAAAGGCAGGGGGCCGGGTTCGTGCAAAAGATTCCAGAACGGCCCAAAGGCGCCGAGTGACGCGCTGTGAACGCCGTCAAGGAGATCGTGAGAGGCGAGGATGACGCAGCCGATCGCCAGTACCGCGCGCGACCCGAGGAAGCACAGAGCGCTCAAGGCGATCAGGCCGCAGCCGATCGCCCAGAGCGCGCCGAGTCCGAATTTGCCGATCTGCTGCGTGAAGATCGGGCTGATGAGCGCCACGTCCAGAAAGACGAGCCACGCTCCGCGCGTGAGCAGAAATTTCGCCGTGCGCGCCTGGTCATGGCCCTTGGCGTAATGGAGGAAGGCGCCCAGCCCCGCGAGCAGCGCGAAAGTCGGCGCGCAATAATGAGTGACGAAGCGCGTGAGGAACAGCGACGGATAGGTCTGCGTCACATCGGTTGGAGAGAAGCGCAACGCGCCCGCATGAAAGAACAGCCGAATATGATCGAGCGCCATCAGCACGATGACGAGGCCGCGCAGGCGATCCGGGCCCGGCTCGCGCCTCTCCTCGACAGTGGCTTGCTGCATGACGTCGGTCAATCCTGCGAAAGCGGCGTGCGACCAGGCCCTCGGGGCGCCTCGCGTCGCTCGGGCGCTTTTTGCTCTGCGGCGGCGAGCTTCTCTCGCGCACGTCGGAGCTCGGCGTCGAGCAGCGCCATGAAGCGGTCGATGTCTTCCTCGGTCGTGCGGTGGTTGACGATGGCCGCGCGGATCGCCGGCGTCCCGTCGAAGATCGTCAGCGAGGGCGCCGCCTCGCCGCTTTCATGCAGCGCCATGACGATCTCGGAAGCCAGCGCGCCCTCGGGGTCCTCCGTGACGCCGAAGCAGACGATGTTCAGCGTGACCGGCGCGCGCATCGAGAAATCGGCGGAGGCCTCGATGAGCGTCTCGAGCTTCTTCGCGAGGCGACAGGTGCGCTCGATGCACTGGCTGAGCAAATCCAGGCCGAACGTTTGAATCGCGAACCAGGCTTTGAGCGCTCGAAACCCGCGCGAAAGATCGGGGCCAAGATCGCAGGGCCAGATTTCGCCGGCTGCGAGCCCGCGCGGCGCGCGCGTCAGATAGGCCGCGTCCGACTTGAAGGCCGCAAGATGCGCTTGCGGGTCGCGCACCAGCACGAAGCCGGCGTCATAAGGGACATGCAGCCATTTGTGGAAGTCGAAGGCGATGCTGTCGGCGCGCTCCAGGCCTTTGAGCAGCGGCCTGAGCGTCTCCGACAGCGCGGCGAGCGCGCCGAAGGCGCCGTCGACGTGAAACCACATGTCCTCCTCGTGAGCCAGATCGGCGAGCGCGTCGAGATCGTCGATCGCGCCCGTGTCGACCGTCCCGGCCGTGCCGACGATGAGAAACGGCTCCATGCCCGCCGCGCGATCCGCGGCGATCGCGTGCGCAAGGTCCTCGACGCGCATCACGCGGCGCTCGTTTGAGGCGATCAGCCGCAAATGCCGCGCGCCTAGCCCCGCGAGCTCCATCGCCTGGCGAACGCAATTGTGCACATCGCGCGACGCATAGGCGACGAGCGTGGATTTCAGCGCGCCAAGCCCATTGAGCCGCACATTCTCCTGCTGCGTCGCGCGATGACGGGCGACGAGAAGCGCGAGGAAATTGGCCATGGAGGCGCCTGTGACGAAAATCCCGGAGGCGTCGGCAGGGAAGCCGAAGGCCTGCGCCATCCATCGGCCGATCTGGCGCTCGACGTCGAGCGCGATGTGATTGCGTCCGCCGCAATTGGCGTTGAGGCCGCCCGCGAGCATTTCGGCGACCATGCCGGCCGGGGTTCCCGCGCCCTGAACCCAGCCCATGAACATCGGATGCCGATTGCCCATCGAGAAGGGCGCGACGTAGCGCCAGAACTCCTCG
Organism: uncultured Alphaproteobacteria bacterium; assembly: GCA_963829075.1. Lineage (GTDB taxonomy): Bacteria > Pseudomonadota > Alphaproteobacteria > Rhizobiales > Beijerinckiaceae > Methylocystis. The sequence goes on from CAWHHH010000008.1 coordinate 261,893, forward strand.
AGCGTGCGGTCGATATCCTGGCCTTCTCGCGGCGCGGCGCGGCGAAAAAGAGAGCGCGCCTCCTCGCTCGCGGGGCGCCACACCGGCGCATCGCGAAGGCCGCGAATATTGTCGATCATCGCATCGAGCGCGCGATGCGCCTCGGCTCGGAACGCGTCCCAGTCCTGCGGATCGAGGTTGCGGGCGGCGTCCTTTGGCCCTGGCGGGGTCTTCGTCACGAAGCGCCGCCCTACTGGCAGTCCCGCGGGTTGATCGAGATTTCGGCGATCGTCGAGCCTGCTGGATTTCTCAATGTGTAGCCGACGATCGTGCCGCGCTCACGATAGTCCGGCATCATCGTGCAGACGCGCTGAAGGAGTTGCGCTTTGAGCTTGTCCGTCTTTCGAACGTCGGCAGCGATCGCTCTGGCTTCACCGTCGTCGACGATCGTATAAAAATAGGTGAGGGCGTTGCCCGGCCCGGTCGTCGCCTTGTCGAGCCGGATATTCTCGCTGACCATTTCGGGCAGGGTCGCGTTGAGCTCCTCGGCCTCACGCTCGAGGGCGAGCGAGATCTCGCCGAGATCCACCTTCGCCGGGCGCAGACCGGCGTAGTAGCGCCCGGTGAAGTAGATGACCGCCAGCGCCAGGGTCAGCGCCAGCATCGCCAGCAGGTTTTTCGCGCCGAGCATCGTCGCGATTCCTCTCGGCCTCGGCCTTAGGTCATGTACTGCCCGCCGTTGATCGTCAGCGTCGAGCCGGTGATGAAGCCGCCGTCATCGGAGGCCAGGAACACCACGGCGCGGGCGATCTCCTCGGGCTCGCCGAGGCGCTTCACCGCGATGTGCGGGATGATGTTCTTGTCGAGGATTTCCTGCGGCACGGCCTTCACCATCTCGGTCGCGATATAGCCCGGCGCGATCGCGTTGACGGTGACGCCTTTGGACGCCGATTCCTGCGCCAGCGCCTTCACGAAGCCGATGTCGCCGGCCTTCGAGGCCGAATAATTGGTTTGCCCGGCCTGGCCCTTCTGGCCGTTGATCGAGGAGATCACGATGATGCGCCCGAAGCCGCGGTCGCGCATGCCGTTGATGACCGGGCGCGTGACGTTGAAGAGCGAGTTCAGATTGGTGCCGATGACGGCGTTCCACTGCTCCAGCGTCATCTTGTGGAAGAGGCCGTCCTTGGTGATGCCGGCGTTGTTGACGAGAATCTCGACCGGACCGAGGTCCTTCTCGATCGCGGCGATCCCGGCCGTGCAGGCCTCGTAGTTCGAGACGTCGAACTTGTAGACGGAGATGCCGGTCGCTTCCTTGAACTTGTTCGCAGCCTCGTCGTTGCCGGCGTAGGTCGCGGCGACCTTGTAACCCGCCGCCTTGAGCGCCTTGGAAATGGCCTCGCCGATGCCGCGCGTGCCGCCGGTCACAACCGCTGTTCTTGCCACTGTCGTTTCTCCCTTGTTTAAAACTGTTCGTGGACAGATCGGCAGTGGGCAGTCGGGTTCGCCGACTGCCGATTGCCGACTGCCCTATACTGGATTACCGCTCCACCGCCATCGCGACGCCCATGCCGCCGCCGATGCAGAGCGTGGCGAGGCCCTTGCCGCCGCCACGGCGCTTGAGCTCGTGAAGCAGCGTCGTCAGCACGCGCGCGCCCGAAGCGCCGATCGGGTGGCCGATCGCGATCGCGCCGCCATTGACGTTGACGATCGCCGGATCCCAGCCGAGGTCCTTGTTCACCGCGATCGCCTGCGCCGCGAAGGCTTCATTGGCCTCGATGAGATTGAGGTCGGAGATTTTCCAGCCCGCCTTTTCCAGCGCCTTGCGCGTCGCTGGGATGGGTCCGGAGCCCATCACCGACGGATCGACGCCGGCGGTTGCCCAGGCGACAATGCGGGCGAGCGGCTCGAGACCGCGCTTTTTGGCCTCGGCCGCGCTCATCACGACGAGGGCCGCCGCGCCGTCGTTGATGCCCGAGGCGTTCGCCGCGGTGACGGTGCCGTCCTTGCTGAAGGCCGGACGCAGCTTCGAGACGCTCTCGAGCGTCACGCCATGCTTGATATATTCGTCGCTGTCCACGACGACGTCGCCCTTCTTGGTCGCGATCGTGTAAGGCGCGATCTCGTCCTTGAACTTGCCGGCCTTCTGCGCGGCCTCCGCCTTGTTCTGCGAGGCGACCGCGAAGGCGTCCTGCTCGGCGCGCGAAATCTGCCACTTTGCCGCGACATTCTCGGCGGTGTTGCCCATGTGGTAACTGTTGAAGGCGTCGGTCAGGCCGTCGACGATCATCGTGTCGGCAAAGGTCACCGGACCCATCTTCGTGCCGGCGCGCATATGCGCGGCGTGGGGCGAAAGCGACATGCTCTCCTGGCCGCCGGCGACGACGATCTGCGCATCCCCCGCCTGAATCTGTTGAGCGGCGAGCGCCACGGCGCGCAGCCCCGAGCCGCAGACCTGATTGATGCCGAACGCCGTGGCGCTGTCCGGCACTCCGGCCTTGATCGCCGCCTGGCGGGCGGGGTTTTGCCCCTGCGCCGCGCCGAGCACCTGGCCGAGAATCACCTCGCAAACGTCGTTCGGAGCGACCTTGGCGCGCTCCAGCGCGGCCTTGATGACGGCAGCGCCGAGGTCATGGGCCGGAACGCCCGCGAAGGCTCCATTGAACGACCCCACGGCGGTGCGGGCCGCGGAAACGATCACAATGTCGGTCGTCATCATCCTCTCCTCGAATTTGGGCCTCTTTGGCGAGGCCGGGCCCGGCGGCTCGGAAGGCCGGACGAATCCTCTGAGCCCCGCGGGACGGAGCGGGGCGCGCCCGGTCGTTTTGCACGGTTTGGCCCGGAGCGAAAGCCGTCGCCGAGGAAAATATTGCCGCAGGTCCCGATTTGTGCCTATCGTCCGGACTGGGACAGCCTGTTTGCGGGGCGGCGCGAGCGGCTCCGGCGTCCAAGGGAAAGCACTGGCGCGCCTCATGACCGAGCAAAAACCTACGACGATCAAGAAATACGCAAACCGTCGACTCTACGACACCGGCACGAGCACCTATGTCACGCTCGAGGATCTCGCCGCCATGGTCAAGCGGGGCGAGGATTTCGTCGTGAGCGACGCCAAGAGCGGGGAGGACATCACGCGCCCCGTGCTCACGCAGATCATTTTCGAGCAGGAGTGCAAGGACGGCCAGAGCCTGCTGCCCATTTCCTTCCTGCGGCAGCTCATCCGCTTTTATGGCGATTCCATGCAGATGCTCGTTCCGAGCTACCTCGAGTTCTCGATCGACAAGTTCACGCGCGACCAGCAGAAGTTCCGCGAGCAGATCGATGCGGCCCTGGGCTCCGGCCCCTTCGGCGAGCCCACCCGCCAGGCCTTCCACGCGATGGAGGAGCAGGCGAAGAAGAACATGGCGGTGTTCCGCCAGGCGCTCAGCATCCTCAATCCCTTCGGCGTCGCGATGGAGGGCGGCGTCGCGCTGCGCCAGGACAGCGAAGAACCCGCCTCGCCCACCCCGCCGAGCGAGGTGGACGAGCTGAAGCGCCAGATCGCCGAGCTGAATCAGAAGGTCGACAAGCTCTCCGGCTCGGCGGGGTGAGAGAGTTCAGCCTGCGCCGCCGGCCGCATCCCCGAAGAAGGCGCCCTGCAAATAGTCGACGCCCCATTCGCGCAGCATGGCCGCCGTCGACTCGTCCTCGACCCATTCGGCGACGATCTCGAGCTTCAAATGACGCGCGAGCGCAGTCAGCGTGCTCGCGAAGAAACGGTCGTCCTCCGAATTGACGATATTGCGGATGAAGACGCCGTCGATCTTGACGAGATCAAAGGCCAGCGCCCGCAGATTGCGGAACGAGGTGTGGCCAGAGCCGAAATCGTCCATCGCCATCTTGATCCCGAGCTTCTTGCACGAGGCGATGACATGGCCGGTCGTCTCGATGTCTTCGATCATGCTGGTCTCGGTGATCTCGATCGTCAGCCGCTCGGCGACGCCTTGCCGCCCATCCAGCGAACGCGTGAGACGGTCAGGCCATTCCGGATCGAGCACGGTCGGGAGCGAGGCGTTGACCGAAAGCCGCAAGGCGGGATCGGCGATCATCTTTTCGAGCGCGAGCTCCATGACGCGCTGATCGAGCAGCCGGACCAGGCCCGCCTTCTCGGCGACCGGCAAAATTGATCCGGGCGTCACGAGGGAGCCGTCGGAGAGCCGCACCCTGAGCAGGGCCTCGTAGAAAGCGACGTCGCCGTCCTTGGCGCGCACCACCGGCTGAAGCGCGAGCTCGACGCGGTTCTGGTCGAGCGCGGAGACGATGCTCTCGGCGACGTTCAAGGCTTGCATCCGGCGGTCGCCGCGCGCGAGCGACGGGGTGAAGGCGGAAAAGCGCGATTGAGCGCTCTGCCTTGCGGCGTCGAGCCCTTCTTCGGCGTGCTGAAACAACATCTGGCTCGAGCGGCCGTGGCGCGGGCCGATCACCCCGCCGACGCGGATCGTCGCCGGCACCGCGCCCGACCTCGTTTCGAATGGCTCTGCGGAAACGCAGTCGACGAGGCGCGTGGCGATGGACTGCAACTGCTCGGAGTCGCATTCGGGCGCGACGATCGCAATCTTGTTGCCGGCGTGCCGGGCGAGAAGATCGGAGAAGCGCACATTGGCGCCAAGGCGTCGCGCGAGCGCGGCGATGACCTCGTCGCCGGCGTCGTAGCCATAGTTGCGGTTGAGCGCGAAGAGATTCTCGAGCCCGACGAGAAGCAGCGCAAAAGGCTTGCGGCTGCGTTCGGCCGTGCCGACGAGCCGCTGCAGCTTGTCGGAAAGGTGCGCGCGGTTGAGTAGGCCGGTCAGGGGATCGAACTGGGCGTGGCGCGCGTTCAGCCGCTCGGCGTTGTGGCGCTCGGTGACGACGCGCAGCACGCCCTGCGCGCGCAGGGGACGGCCATCCGGGCCGCCAAACCAGCGCCCCGTATCCTCGACCCACACCGACCCGGAGCCGCCGAGCTCGCGGGGCTGCAGCAGCGCATAGACGAGCTGATAGGGAACGCCGTCGCCCTCATCCTTGCGGTCGGACTTAACGATCGCCTCGTAGCGGGAGGCGATGCTCTCCGGCGAGAGCCGGTCGCCGAAGGCGATGCCGGTGGAGAGGTCGACCTCGCCCAGGACGCCGAGCGTCTTTGCGAGATCGCCCGTCCAGGCGATCCGATCCGTGACGAGGTCCCAGAAATAGACGAGCTCGCCGATCGAATTCAGCACGGATTCGAGTTGAGGGGTCAGCACGGGCGGCGGAGGCGCGGGAGCGGGCGCGCTGATCGAGGGCGGAAGGAAGAACTCCTCGTCGCCCCAAAGCGAGGCGCCGTGAAGAGCCGGGTGACGCAATGGCATGGGTCTTCCTTCAACCGCGAGTCAGCGACGCCCTCGACGCTAGGACTTGCGCGTAAATGAGGCGTTATTCCGGTCATTCAATTGCCATGCGTCCGCGGCCGGCTTGGAGCCCGAACGCGGACAAAGCGCATAAATCTTTGATGAGCCTTCGCCTCGCCGGCTGACCGTCATTCGCTCTCGGCGAGGCGGCGCAGCCAGGCCTGCGCCTGCTCGCGCACATTCGCCGGCGCGGCGCCGCCGTAGCTCGTGCGGCTCTCGACGGATTTGTCGACCCCCAGGACCTCGAAGACCTCGGCGGTGATGCGCGGATCGACCGCGCGAAGCTCCTCGAGCGGCAGCGCCTCGAGCGCGACGTTGCGCGCGGCGGCGAGCGCGACGATGCGGCCCGTGACGTGATGCGCTTCGCGGAAGGGCAGGCCTGCCGCGCGCACGAGCCAGTCGGCGAGATCGGTCGCGGTCGCGTAGCCCGCGCCGGCCGCCGCGCGCATCCTGTCGCGATCGACCCTCATGTCGCGCGTCATTCCGCTGATCGCCGCGATGCAGAGCGCGAGAGAGTCGAGCGCGTCGAAGGCGCCCTCCTTGTCCTCCTGCATGTCTTTGGAATAGGCGAGCGGCAAGCCCTTCATCACGACGAGCAGCGCCTGCAGCGAACCGAAGATGCGCCCGGTCTTGCCGCGCACGAGCTCGGCCGCGTCGGGATTGCGCTTTTGCGGCATGATCGAGGAGCCGGTCGTGAACTTGTCGGAAAGCGCGACGAAGCCGAATTGCGGGGTCGTCCACAGCACGATCTCTTCGGCGAAACGCGAGAGATGCGTCGCGCAGATGGCCGCGGCGGCGAGCGTCTCCAGCACGAAGTCGCGATCCGAAACGCTGTCGATCGAATTGGCCGTCGGACGCGCAAAGCGCAGCGCCTTCGCCGTCATCTCGCGATCGATGGAAAAGGACGTGCCGGCGAGCGCCGCGGCGCCCAGCGGCGATTCGTTGAGCCGCGCCCGCGCGTCGTGGAGGCGCCCGCGGTCGCGCGCGATCATCTCGACATAGGCGAGAAGATGATGGCCGAAGGTCACGGGCTGAGCCGATTGCAGATGCGTGAAGCCCGGCATCACGGTTGCGGCCTCGGCGAGCGCCCGTTCGGCGAGCGCGTGCTGCAAATCGAGGAGCGCCGCGTCCAGCCGGTCGATGAAGTCACGGATATACAAGCGGAAATCGGTCGCGACTTGATCGTTGCGCGAGCGCGCCGTATGCAGTCGTCCGGCGACGGGGCCGATGATCTCGGCGAGCCGCGATTCGACATTCATGTGAATGTCCTCGAGCGCGCGCGAGAAAACGAAGGCGCCGGAGCGGATCTCGTCCTCGATCTGCGCGAGGCCCTGGGCGATGCGCTCCGAATCCGCGCTCGTGACGACGCCCCGTGCGGCGAGCATCGCGACATGGGCTTTTGAGGCCTCGATGTCCTGGGCCCAGAGCCGCTGGTCGAAGTCGATGGAGACGTTGATCGCGTCCAATACGGCGTCCGCCGCGTCGCTGAAACGTCCGCCCCAAATTTTGCTGGTCATGTCGCCCTTTCCGTGGCGACGACCCGGGAGCAGAAAACGATGAACGAGTCTCAGCCTGCGGCTCCTGGCCGTCACCGCCTCGTCTTCGCCTTCGCCGCACTGGCGATCGTCGCCGTCGCGGCGCTTCTATACGTGAAGGGCGGGGAAAGCCGCAAGAAACCCGGCTCCGAGGCCTGCGCCGCGTCAAAGCCCCTCGCCGCGCGGCTTGCGCCGCTCGCCAAGGGCGACGTCGCCGCGCTCACTATCACGGCCGACCCCGAGCCCTTCGCGGCGTTGAGCTTCAACGGGCCGGACGGCGCGCCGCTCGATGTTGCGGCCTTCAAGGGCAAGACGCTGCTATTGAACATCTGGGCCGCCTGGTGCGTGCCCTGCCGCGCCGAAATGCCGGCGCTCGACCGGCTGCAACAGCAGCTCGGCTCTCCGGCTTTCGAGGTCGTCGCGATCAACGTCGACACCTCGCATTTGGAGAAGCCCAAGGCGCTCCTGGCCGAGCTCAACATCGGCGCGCTCAAATTCTATTCCGACCCCAAGGCGGACGTGTTCTTTCGGCTGCGGCAGGAGGGCGGCCTCACCGGCCTGCCGACGACCTTTCTGATCGATCCCCAGGGCTGCGAGATCGGCCGCATGTCCGGCCCGGCGGCGTGGGACTCGGCTGACGCCGTGAAGTTGATCAAGAGCGCGCTGGGCCCGGAGGCGAAGTGAGCTCGCTGATCAAAGGCTTGCGTAAATGTGGTCGTGCAGCAGGGGATAGATTTGCGTCTCCCATCGGCGCCCGCTGAAGACGCCGTAATGGCCCACGTCCGGCTGCAGGACGTGGGTCTTCATGTAGGGCCGCAGGCCCGTGCACAAATCATGTGCGGCCAGGGTTTGTCCGACCGCGCAAATGTCGTCTCTCTCGCCCTCGACGGTAAGAAGAGCGGTCTTCTTGATGGCTCTTGGCTCGATCAATTGCCCGCGGAAATGTAATTTCCCCTGCGGCAGGGCGTGCTTTTGAAAGACAAGCTCGACAGTTTCGAGATAAAATTCTGCGTCGAGATCCATGATAGCGAAATATTCTTTGTAGAAGTCCCGAATCTGGTTGGCCTTTTCGAAATCGCCGTCGATTCGACTTTTGAAGAGATCGACGAAGGCTTTCGAATGCCGCTCGACGTTCATGCTCATAAAAGCGGCAACCTGCAGGAAGCCTGGATAGACCCGACGCCCCGCCCCGCGCAGCGACCGCGGCGCCACGCCGATCATCTTGTCCTTGAACCACTCGATCGGCTTGGAGGTCGCAAGCTCATTGACCTTGGTCGGCGAGACCCGCGTGTCGATCGGCCCGGCCATCAGCGTGAGGCTCGCGGGCTGGTCGGGATCGTCGTTCTGCGCCATCGCCGCGACGGCGGCGAGCGCCGGAACGGCCGGCTGGCACACGGCCACCACATGCGCTTGTGGCCCGAGGAATTTGACGAAGTCGACGAGATGCTGGACGAAATCCTCGAAGCCGAAGGTCCCGTGCTCCAGCGGAATGTCGCGCACGTTGCGCCAGTCCGTCACATAGACCTGATGATGATGGAGAAGCGTCCGGATCGTGCCGCGCAGAAGCGTCGCGAAATGACCCGACATCGGCGCAACGAGGAGCACGCGCGGATCATTTTCGCCGCCCTCGCGCGAAAAACGCCGCAGCCCGCAAAAAGGAGTCGCGAGGACTTCCCTCTCCAGCACCGGAAGGCGCAGGCCGGAGCCGTTCACAATCTCGCTAATTTCGTAGTCAGGCCGCGTATGGGTGAAGCCCGCGAGCGCGACGAGCTCGTAATAGGCCGCCATGCGCCGCAGCGGCGAGGCGTATTGCATCGTGCCCCACTGCGACAGGATGCAATTGGAGCTTGACGCCAAAACGCGGACTTGATGACTCAAGTCGGCGTAAGCTTGATAGGCGTCATATATCATTCTTTGGCGAGGCTCATGGTTTTCCGCCATTCCTTTAGGCAAGGCCCGTGCCAGGGCCCCGGCCGCGAATGGCGCCGGGCTTGCTAGCGATGAGCCGAAGAGGAGAGCCATGCCGCGACCGACGCTCACAATCAGCAGCAAGAATTATTCATCCTGGTCCCTGCGCGGGTGGCTGATGGCGAAGCTCTCGGGCATAGACTTCGAGGAGGTCGCTGTCGATCCCGAAGATCCGAGCGTGCGCGCCGAGCTTTTGCTGCTCTCGCCCTCGATCCTCGTGCCTTGCCTGACCTATGACGACTTCAAGATCTGGGACACGCTCGCCATCGGCGAGTTTCTCAACGAGATTGCGCCGCAAGCGGAGCTGCTGCCCAGGGACCAAATGGCGCGTGCGCGTTGCCGTTCGATCTGCGGCGAGATCCATTCCGGCTTCACGTCGCTGCGCTCGGCCTTGCCGATGAATCTCAAAGGGGATTTTCCAAAGTTCAAGATTTGGTCGAAAGCTCAAGGCGACATCGCCCGCGTCCAAGAGATATGGCGCGACTGTCTGGAGACGAGCGGCGGCCCCTATCTCTTCGGGAAATTCTCGATGGCGGACGCGATGTATGCGCCGGTCGCGACGCGCTTTCGCACCTATCACGTGCCGATCGACGCGCAGTGCGAGGCCTATTGCGAGAGCATCTATGCGTGGCCCGCCATGCAGGAATGGGTCGAAGCGGCGCTCTTGGAGACGGAGAGCTTCGAGGAGCTGGAAGCCGAGTTTTGATCGGCGCCACGCTCACGTGGCGTCCTTGACCTTGGCGCGGCAGAGTTCCTCGAAACGGCGGCCGCGCTCCTCGAAATTGACGAACTGCCCATAGCTCGGCGCCGCCGGAGACAGCAGCAGCAGATCGCCCTTTTGGAGCCTTTGGAAGCAAGCGTCCACGGCCTCGTCCAGATTTTCCACCAGCTTTCGCTCGAATGGCAGGGCGAGCGCGGCGAGCTCGTCGAAGATGCGCTTTCCATTTGCCGGCATCAGCGCGACAAAACGCGGCGGCCGTACTTTCAGATAGGCGTAAAGCTCGGCGTGGTTCTGCCCGCGGTCCTCGCCGCCGAGAATGAGGCAGAAAGGACGATCCGCAAAGGTCCTCAGCGCCGCGAGCGTCGCTTCGGGGATCGTCGAAATGCTGTCGTCGACGCAGAGCACGCCATTGACCTCGAATTCGGTCAAGCGATGCGGCGGAATCGCGAAATCGCCGAGGGTTTCCTCGCAGGCTTTGGGATCGAGGCCCAGATGCTCGACGACGGTGAGCGCCGCCGCGAGATTGGAGAGGTTATGCGCGCCCTTAAGCGGAAAATGGGCGTATCCGAACGGAGCGGCGCCCTTGTAGAGCTCGCCGTCCTCGACGCGAAAGCCCTCGCCGTCGTTATACCAGAGCGTGTTGGGCCGGGATGCAAAAGCCTCGAGTAATCGCGCATCGGCGCGGTTCGTCACGAGCAGCGTCCTCTCGTCGAGCTGGGCGAGGCGAAGCTTATCGGCGTAATAGCGCTCGACGCTCCCGTGCCAGGGCGCGTGCTCCGGATAGAGGCTGGTGATGACGGCGATCGTCGGAGCATGCTTGAGGTCGGCGGTCTGATACGAGGAGAGCTCCAGCACGGTGAATTCATGCGCCGTCTTCTGCGTTAACGCCGGCACGCCGCCATTGCCGATGAGGCTCGAATCGAGCCCGGCGGCGCGCAGCATGTGATGAATGAGGCTCGACGTCGTCGTCTTGCCCTTCGTGCCGGTCACCGCGATCGTCTTGGCCTTGGGGTTCTCCTCGAACCAGAGATTGGTGACGGAAGTGAAATCGACGCCGTGGCGCTTCGCCTTTTCGACCTCCGGCCGATAGGGGCTGACGCCAGGGCTCTTGATCACTACGTCGAACGTCCCCGCGCTCAGAGCCGACGCCGCTTGCGCGCCGATGAGGAGTGGGGTCTCGCCGAGCGCCGCGAGAGCGGCGGCCGAAAGCGGCGAGTCATTCAGCACGGTGATCACGGCGTCAGGATGATGCGACTTGACGTAATCGAGCGCCGCCGCGCCCTCCCGCCCCGCGCCCCAGATCGCGATCGATTTAGCTTGCGCCGAGATAGGCATTGAGAAGTCTCTCGTAGCGAGGCGGCAGGCTGTGATCGGGAGACGGCGTGAGCAGGCGGCGCCATTCTGCTTCAAGTCGCGGCGCGAAAGGCTCGAGGCGCTGCGCGAGCGAACGCAGGATGAAGCTCTCCTTCCATTCGGGACGCGCCGAAAGCTTCAATACCGCGGCGCAGCTCTCGCCGATCTCGCCGACGCATTCCCAGGGCTTGTGTCCGGAAAGGCCCGTGAGCTCCTCGTAGCCGGTAAGCTGGCTTTCGTCGTCGAGGAGATTCTCGCCGAATATCGCGATCATCCGCTCAAAAGGAAGCGCAGTGGCGAGCATCAGAAAAACGAAGCGGCACTTGGGGCAATTGCAGCACCAGCGCTCGCTCGGCGCCGCGGCTCGCAGGCGAAAGGCGCGGTTGCAGCTCGTGAAGGCGCCGTCGTAGCGGCTCGCCTTGCCGAAGATCTGCGCGATATGCAGCTCGGAGAGCGGACGCAGCAGCGAGAAATAGTCGAGCGTCGGCGAAATATGCTCGCGGACGTAACGCGCGATTTCTGTCTCGGCCGCCGAGGTCTTGCTGAACTGATGGTTGACTGCGACGCCGTCCTTCTCCAGCGTCGCTTCATTCGCGGAGCGCTCGTTGGAGAGCACGACGGCGTCGAAGCCTTGCACGAAGGCCGCGGCGATCGCGATGAAGCTGACGATCGCGGTGATCGGCACGTGGCCGTTATAGGCCCCGGCCTCGTTGAGCGCGAAGAGCTCGGGATCGAGCGTGCGCGTCACCTTGAGAAACGGCAGGCCGCTCGCCGCCGCGCAGTCGAGGATCGGCTTCTTCGGATTGACGGCGAAGAGGGTCATTGGTTCATGCGCCGCGCGCAGCGCTTCGACGCTGACGAGCGAGTCCTTGCCGCCGCCGACGAGCACCGCCGCACGGCGCGGCAGCGGCTCATGCGCCGGCGCGCTCGTCGTTGCAGCCGGCGCGGCGCTCGTGAAATGCACGCGGTTGGAGAGATCGAGTCCGTTGCGCACGGCGAATTCGCCGAGCCCGTTCAGATAGAGATCGCGAAAGAACGCCAATTGCGACGCGCCGAGCGGCGGCGCCTCGACGACGATCCGCTTCGGGACGAAGGCCTTGTAATAGCTGACGCCGGCGAGGGCGCAGAGCGCCGAGCAGGCGGCGTCAAAACTTTGGCGCAGACCGCTCGCGCGCGGCAGCGGCGCATGAAAGTCGACGCTCTCGCAAAAGCGCAGGCCGGATTGATAGCCATAATGCAGCTCGACGCGGCCTTCCGCATCGTGAGGCGTCCATCCGAGGATTTTGAAGTCGCCGTGCTCGTCCTTCATCCAAGCTTCCAGAGCGTCCGCCGCGCGGAATCATTTCAGGCCTTGCGCGAGACTTACCATGGCGGGCGCGGCGAAGTCACTTTCGCTGGAAGGACAAGGGGTTTTCCGCAAAGTGTCGGCCCGAGCGCGCAACAGTAAATTAACGCTGCTTCTCAATCATTCCTTCATCCATGAAGGAGGCGAATTATGTCAACGATTTTGAGGCTCGCGACACTCTGCGGCGTGACGATCGCCGCCGTCACGGCGGCGCGCGCGCTACCGCTCACGCCGGTTCCAGGCTCCGCCTGGCCGCTCGATGCGAGCTTGCGCCCGAGTCTTTCCCCAAACCTCGCTCCCTGGCAAAACTGGAGCGGCTTTCATGTGGGCGCGAATTTGGGCGGCGCCTGGGACGGCGCCCCGACCGCGGATTTCCTCGGTCTGCCCGTGGGCCCGGCCGCGGACTTCGGCGCCGGCGCCGTCGTGACTCATACGCTCGGCTCCAATGGCGCCGGCGTGATCGGCGGCGCCCAGATCGGCTATGATTTCGAATGGCCGTTCGGTCTCCTGACCGGCGTCGAAGCCGACTTTCAGGGCCTCTCCTTCAGCGACAGCGCATGGCTCTCTGCGGCCGCTCTGACGAGCGCAGCCGGCGCGGTCACGGGGACGAAGCGCGTCGATAGTCTCGGCACGGTCCGTCTGCGCCTGGGTTATCAGGCAGCGCCGGGCGTGTTGTTTTACGGCACGGGCGGCTATGCTTACGGACAGGCGGGCTTCACCGCGAGCGGCGCGGCGGTGAGCTTCCCGCTCAACTTCGCTGCCGCCAGTTTCGCCAATTACGCCGGCCTGCGCGGCGGCTTTGCGGCTGGCGGCGGGCTCGAATATGCGATCTCGCCCAATCTCATCGGCCGGGTCGAATATTTGCGATACGACCTCGGCGCGGCCAGCCGGCTGTCGCCTTTCCTCACGACCGACAGCGCGCTGCAATGGCCGGGGCTCGCGCAACGCGTGGAGGCCACTTTCAGCGGCAACATCTTGCGCGCAGGCTTGAACTACCGCTTCACGCCGGAACTTCCCGCGCCAGTCCTGCCGGTCATCGCCAAATATTGAAAGCGCGCGCGCCTCACTTCGCGAAGCGCGCGACGAGCCGGGGCGCGAGGAGGCTGCGCAGGCCGGCGAGGTCTAGCGCCGCGGCCGTCGCGACATAGGCGCCGCCGCCCAATGCAATCTGCAGCAGCAATGTCGCGACGCCCGGCGCGAGGCCGCGCAGCGGCAGGTCGACGGCGACCATGGCCGCGCAGGCGGCAAGCGTCACGATGAGATCGCGAGGCTTCGGCCAGCTCGGCTCGAGCCAGGCGAGCATCGCGAAGAGCGACGACAATCCGGCGAGCGCTCCCGCCGATTGCGCCAGGGCGAAGACGCTGGCGTCCTTGCCGGGGGGGAGGAGGGCGATCGTCGCGAGATTGACGACGACGGCGACGAGCGCGCTGATCGTCAGCGGCGCGAGGCGATGCGCAAGCTGGAAGGCCGGATTGATCGCGTAGTTGATCAGAGCCCAGGCGAGCAGGCCTGGCGCGACGAGCGTGAAATAATGCTGGAACGGCCCGCGGAAGCTCTCGGGCACGAGGAGCCGCTCGAAGCTCGGGACGACGACCCAGCTGCCGAGCACGGCCGGCGCGATGAGGGCAAAGATGACGCCCATGTTTCTCGAGATCCGCTCGCGCGCATGCGGCGCGCCGAGCGTCTTCTCGTCGAGGACGGCGAGCTGGAATAGAACCGCGTCGAGCGCCGAGCCGAGCGTGTTGACGATTCGCGTTCCGATGTCATAGGCGAGCGAGAACTGGCCCGCCTCGGCGAAGCCGAAGAGCCGCGAGACCAGAATGCGGTTGAGCAGCGGGATGGACTGATAAAGGACGTTCGCCGCGACGATCGGCATGCCATAGCCGAGGAATTTCGAGACGAGCCAGCGCTCCGCGCGTCCCCCGCGCGCGGCCTCGTCGACAAGGCCTCTCCTCGCGGCGCCGAGCGCTCCGGCGACGCTGAGCATCATGCCGACGAGCGCGATCTGGGCGGAGCCGAACCAGAAGGCGCCGCCGACCGTCAGCGCGAAGGCGAGCACGTTCTTCGCCACCACGAGCACGGCGTAGGGACGCTCGAGGAAGCGGGCGCGCAGCAAGGCCGCCGCAAAGTCGAAAAGGCCGTTGGCGATCGAAACGCCGATTGCGAGCGCGGCGAGATCGGCGCTGAGCGCGAGATCGAGCCCGCTCGCATAGACGAGGAGCGCCACGCCCGCCGCCAGGACGGCGAGCCAGCCGACGGCGGCGTCGAGGGTCGCGCGAATTTGCGGATTGCCGGCCTGACCCTGCCGCGTATAGAAGCGCGGCACGCAATAGCGCAGCCACTCGAAGACAATGAGCTGCACGACGGAAGCGGCGGAGACGGCGAGCGTGAAGCGTCCATATTCCGCCGGCCCCAAGAATTTTGCGACCAGCAGTCCCACGACGAAATTGAGCAGGCTGTTGGCGGTGAAGACGCCGATGGTCAGCACGTCGCAAATCCTCTTCCTGGTCTCAGAGCGAATTGGGGCTGGCGCGATTTTCTATCGCTCGAACGATCCCGTTCGAGCGGAAATCGCGCTAGGGCTGCAATCGCACGCCAACCATGAACACGTCCGCCTGGTAATTGCTATTTTGCGCCGTGCTGTTCAACCGTTCATGCGAATAGCTGGCCTTGAGCGCGATCGAGCGCGTGATCTTGTAGTCGACCTTAACGCCGAGATTATATCCGCGCTCGACCGTGGAGGAGCCCACATAATTGTTCTCGAAGAAATTGCCGAGCGGGGTGAATTTTAGATTGCGAAAGAGGTCGTGCGCGATCTCGAAGCCCACCGCATGCGTGACCTGCGCCGACGCGCCTTGCAGGGTTGTTTCGTTGATCGTTGTCGTCATCCGCAGCGTCA
Organism: uncultured Alphaproteobacteria bacterium; assembly: GCA_963829075.1. GTDB lineage: Bacteria > Pseudomonadota > Alphaproteobacteria > Rhizobiales > Beijerinckiaceae > Methylocystis. The sequence goes on from CAWHHH010000008.1 coordinate 277,089, forward strand.
CCGTGGTCAGCGCGCTCGGGGTGTATACGAGCGAGCCGGCGAGCGTCGGAGTCGAAATGGGCGGCAGGCGCGGATCGCGATATTCGCGCTCGGCGTAGCCCATAGCGGCCTCGCCGGTCAGGAGTTCGCTGAATTTGAGCTTCACGCCGCCGCGCGCCAGAAAGCCCGTGCTGTCGCGCGCATAGCCATAGGGATCGAGAAACGAGTCGTGTATCCGGCTGTCGAAGGCCGCTTTCAAGAACGGTCTTACATCCGGCGTCAGCTCGTAGCCGACCTCGCCGAGGACGCCATAGTCATTGTAGTCCGTGCTCTCCAGATTGAGCGTGGAGCCGTCGCTGTAAGTGGCGTTCTGGAAGAGGGCGCGGTCATAGGCGCCGCGCACCGAAACGTCGAGCCGACCGAATTTCTGCGTGACGCCGAGGCTCGTCCCGGCGGTGATGACGAGCGGCCGGTTGGTCACGTAGACATTGGGGAGGCCCGACGAAAGCGCCGGCGAGCCGGGACGCTGCGTGTCGAGCCAGAAGCGGCCGAGCCAGTCGATCGCGGTGTCCCGCGTCACGTCATAGCGCCCGACGAAGCCGCCCGCGCCGTCGGGACGGCTGGCCGGCTGATTGTCGAAATAGTCGACATAGCCCAGCCGCATGTCCGCCTTGAAATCGTCGCGCGCCCAGTCCGTGCGAAGCTTCATGCCCGTATCGACGCGGAGGAGGCTCGAGGGAACGGGACTGTTGTAGACGCTGGGCGGCGCGCCGCCGCCCGTGTAGGCCGGCAGCCGGTTGGGGTTTGTGTCGTATCCGCCCGAGGTCTCGAGGAAGGGAGAGAAGCGCATCGAGCCGACGCCAATGCCGACGAGATCATAAGGCTGCGGATCGGGTTTGGGCTTGGGCTTCGCCTTCAAGGTCGGGATCGCGGCGATGGTCGGCGAAACTTTTTCCCGCGGCCTTTTTTGCGCCTCCTTCGAGCGATCGCCGAGCGAGCGGCCAAGGCGCAGCGCGCGGCGGGCCATGGGGGAAGTCTTATAGGCCTCGAGCGGCGGCAGATCGTGCCTGAAGCCCCGGGGATCCCCGGCATGAAGGCGCTGCGGCGGATAGACCCGAGGCTGCCGGAGCCTTTGGCGCGGCTCGTCCTCGCGCGGCGTCGAGCCGGGCAGGGCCCCGTGCAGCTCCTCATTGGAGGGAGAAGCCCGGGGAGAGGCCGCGCCCGCGTCGGTTGGAAACAGCGGCGGGGCTGGAGGCTGCGGCCCGGAAAGCTCCGGAAGGCCAGGAAGGGCGAGAGACTTGAGTGTCGGACCGAGGGCGTCCTGGGCAAAGCCCGGCCGGCCCGCGCCGCCAAGAAGGACAGCGAGGATCGCCGCGAGAGTCGCGCGCCGTGGGGCGGCGGCGCGCTCGAAAATGCGTGGTCCCGTGCCGCTCATCGGCGGTTACGTGGCACGGGCGCCTTGCCCGGGGCTCGCCTTAGGATGCGCAACGCGGCTGAAAGACGATGTCCGCAATCAGTTCAAGATTTGCCCGGGCGCCGGGTGGACCGGGCGCCTGTCGCCTGGGCGAGCGATGCGCGTCTATTCCATCCCCAGCGCCGAAAGATAAAGCCCGAGAATCTCTTCCTCTTCCTCGCGCTTACCTTTGTCCTGGCGGCGCAGCGAGATGATCTTGCGCATGATCTTGGGATCGAAGCCCATGCTTTTCGCCTCGCCGTAGACGTCCTTCACATCGTCCGCGAGGGCGCGCTTCTCCTCCTCGAGCTTTTCGATCCGCTCGATGAAGGCTTTCAGATGGCCGCCGTCTACCGCGTTGCTGTCCATGAGCCGAGGTCTCTTTTGGGGGAGAGCAGGGCGCCAAGGGAGGCGCCGCCCGCTGGGCCCCTGGCTTGCAACGCGCCAGCGCGCGCCGTCAAGCCGTCCGCCTGGGGAGGCGACGGTTTATCCACCCGCGGCGCGCTTTATCCACGACCCCCCGCGGGACGCCCTTGAATTGACCGGGCGGACGAACGACATTGGCGCGAAAGCGAAGGCAAGTCATGACAGAATTTCGCGACAGCGACCGCCTCGATCCCCTGCCTGGTCCAGGCCCGGTTGCGCCGTCGATTCCGCGCGCGGCACTGGAGGGCGTGCGCACGCGCCGCATCCTCGCGGTCCTCCTGGACTTCGTCGCGGTGTCGTTCCTCTCGGGGATCGTCTTCGTCGGCCTGCTGTTCCTGAGCTTCGGCATGTCGCTCTTCGTCCTGCCGCCGCTCTTTCCGCTCGTCGCCTTCTTTTACAATGGCCTGACGATCTCAGGCGCCGCCATGGCTACTCCCGGCATGCGCGCGATGGATCTCGAGGTCAGGACAATGGCCGGCCGGCCGGCGCCCTTCCTGAACGCCGCGGTGCATGCGGTCCTCTTCTATTTAACCACGTTGCTCCCGCCGCTCCTTCTCGTTTCGTTTCTGACGAGCGACAAACGCTGTCTCCATGATATTCTTGCCGACCTGATCGTGCTTCGCCGCTCGCGCCCGCTGCTCTAATTACGGGTGTGGGAAGGGGGATTTCGCGCCTAGGCTTGAGGATCGACCCAAGTGACGAGGGAGCTTCGCGACGCCCCGCAATTCTATCTGACCGCGCCTGCGCCCTGTCCCTATCTGCCGGGGCGCGAGGAGCGGAAGGTCTTCACGCATCTCGTCGGCCGCCGCGCCCCCGGCTTAAACGACGTGTTGACCCAGTCCGGCTTTCGTCGCTCGCAGACCATCGCCTATCGCCCGGCCTGCGAGGCGTGTCGCGGCTGCGTTTCGGTGCGCGTCGCGGTTCGCGATTTCGTCGTCTCGCGCGGCTTTCGCCGAGTGTCGGCGCGCAACGCCGACCTTTCGCTGCGTTTCGTCGCGCCGCGGGCGACGGTCGAGCAGTTCGTGCTGTTTCGCGCCTATGTGGAGACGCGCCACGGCGACGGCGGCATGGCCGACATGAGCTTCTCCGACTATCAGACGATGATCGAGGACAGCCATGTCGAGACGAGCCTTGCCGAATATCGCGAGACGTCCTCGGGCCGCCTCCTCGCCTGCTGTCTGACCGATCGTTTGAGCGACGGGCTGTCGATGGTCTATTCCTTCTATGAGCCGAAGCTCGTGCAGCGCTCGCTCGGCGCTTTCATGATCCTCGACCATATCGCGCGCGCCAAGGAGATGGGCCTCGCGCACCTCTATCTGGGCTATTGGGTCGAGGGCTCGGCCAAGATGGATTACAAGGCCCGTTTCCTGCCGCAGGAGCGGCTCGGCGCCGACGGTTGGCGGCGGGTGGAGTGAGGCGCGCCTGAGCGCGGCTTATAGGATTTCTGCCTGAAGAGCTCGCGTGAAGCGATCATTCGGTACCCGTATTACTCCGCCGCTTGCGCCACGGCCGCCGGCGCCCGGCGCGGCGCGCCGACGCGCAGCCTCCGGTCGGCGAGCGAGCACGCGCCGCCGAGCGCCATCACCAAAGCGCCGATCCAGATCAGCGTGACGAGCGGCTTGTAGTAGAGCCTGACGTCGACGCCGCCGTCCTCGTGGGATTCCCCGAGCGCGGCGTAAATCTGGCCTAAGCCCAAGGTCGCGATGCCGGCCTCGGCGCGCGTCATCTTGCGCGTCGGATAGGAGCGCTTGCCCGGCTCGATCCGCGCGACCGGCTGTCCGCTGCGCTCGATCCGCATGACCGCGTAGCTTTCGAGGTAATTCGGGCCCCGCCTTTGGGCGAGCTCCTCGATGCCAATTCTGTAAGGGCCAAGCGCCACGAAATCGCCCTGTCGCATCGTCGTGATGTTCTCGACTCCCCAGCCCGTCGCCGCCAGGCCCAGCAGCGTGAGACCCACGCCGGCGTGCGCGAAGGCGGTCCCGAAAGCCGAGAGCGGCAGGCCGAAGAAGCGCGAGAGCGCGCCGCGCGCAGATCTTGCGTTTGTCATCGCGCGTTGCGCGAGCTCGATCAGCGCCCCCACGATGACATAGACCGCGATCGCCGCGGCGACGGCCGAGAGATAGGGCGCGCCGTGGGAGGCGCCGAAAAATCCGAAGGTGAGCACGCCGAGGAAGAAGGCCAAGCGCAGCCGCTGCAAGGCGCCGGGGAGATCGCCGCGCTTCCAGGCGAGCATCTGGCCCAAGGGCATGAGCAGCGCGAGCGGCAGCGCGATCGGGATCAGCACCGTGTTGAAGAAGGGCGCGCCGACCGAAATCTTGTCGCCGGTGAGCGCCTCGAGCGCCAGCGGATAGAGCGTGCCGACGACGACCGTCGCGCAGCAGACGGTCAAGAGGAGATTGTTCAGCACCAGCGCGCCTTCGCGGGAGATCGGCGAAAACAGGCCGCCTTGGGGCAGGGCGCCGGCGCGCAGCGCGAAGAGCGCGAAGGCGCCGCCGATGAAAAGCACGAGGATCGCGAGAATGAACACGCCGCGCTCCGGGTCGTTCGCAAAGGCGTGCACCGAGGTCAGAACGCCGGAGCGCACGAGGAAGGTGCCGAGCAGCGACAGCGAGAAGGCGAGAATCGCCAGGAACATCGTCCAGATCTTCAGCGCCTCGCGCTTTTCCATCACGGCGGCGCTATGCAGCAGCGCCGTGCCCGCGAGCCAGGGCATGAGCGAGGCGTTCTCGACCGGGTCCCAGAACCAGAATCCGCCCCAGCCGAGCGTGTAATAGGCCCAGTAGGAGCCCATCGCGATGCCGAGCGTCAGGCTGATCCAGGCGAAGAGCGTCCACGGCCGTGCAAAGCGCGCCCAGGCCGCGTCGATTCGACCGCCGATCATGGCGGCGGCGGCGAAGGAGAAGACGATCGAGAAGCCGACATAGCCGAGATAAAGCAGCGGCGGATGGATCGCGAGGCCGGGGTCCTGCAGGATCGGATTGAGGTCGCGACCCTCCCAGGGCGCGGGCGAGACGCGCTGAAAAGGATTCGAGGTCAACAGGATGAAGAGCAGAAAGGCCGCGCCGATGAGACCCTGGACGGCGAGCGTGTCGGCGCGCAGCTTTGACGGCATCGCGGACGAAAAAAACGCGATCAGCGCGCCGCAGAGCGACAGGACGAGGACCCAGAGCAGCATGGAGCCCTCGTGATTGCCCCATACGCCGGAGATTTTATAGATCAGCGGCTTCGCGGAATGCGAGTTCTCGATCACGTTGACGAGCGAGAAATCCGAGACGACATGCGCGTAGGTGAGCGCCCCGTAGGAAAGCGCGATCAGCAGGAACTGCACGATCGCCGCCGGACGGGCGACGCGCATCAGCGCCGCATCGCCCCGCCTCGCGCCGACAAAGGGGACAATGGCCTGCGCCAGAGCGATTGCGAAGGCGAGGATAAGCGCGAAGTGGCCCGTCTCGACGATCATTTCGCGCTCACTTCTTTTCTCCCTGCCAGACGCCCTGCTTTTTCAGGGCGTCGGCGACCTCGCGCGGCATGTAGCGCTCGTCATGCTTGGCCAGCACATTGTCGGCGCGAAAGCCGCCCTCCGGCGTGACGACGCCTTCGGCGACGACGCCCTGTCCCTCGCGAAAAAGATCCGGCAGCAAGCCGACATAAGAGACCGCGACGTCGTGGGCGTTGTCTGTGACCGTAAACCGCGCCTCGCCGCCCGGGCTTTTGACGAAGGAGCCGGCCTTGACGAGCCCGCCGATTCGCAGCCGCGTTCCGGCCGGCAGCTTCTTTTCGACAAGCTCGGTCGGCGTGCGGAAGAACACGATGTTCTCGCGCAGCGCAAAGAGCACCAGCGCGAGGGAGAGGCCCAGCGCCGCGAGCGCGCCGAAGATCAAGACGAGTCTCTTGCCCTTGCGGGTCATGGCGCAGTCTTCTCCGACAGGCCGAGCTCGCGCGCCAGGGCGTCGACGCGGGCCGATTCGGCGGGCTTCGCCGCAAGCGCGAGGCGCGCGTCGGCGAGCGCGGACGAAGCCTTGTCGCGCTCGCCCAGCACCGTATAGGCGCGCAGAAGCTTGAGCCACCCCTCGACGTCGTCGCCCTGGCGGGCGAGGCGCCCCGCCAGCCGATCGATCATGCCGCGAATGGCCGTCATCCGCTCCTTGTCGGGGAGAGCCGCGACGGCCTCGGCTGTCGCGCCGGAGGGCGCCTCGGCCTTCGCGCCGGGCGTCTCCTCGGGGCCGAGCGATTCGAGCTGCCGGCTGATGATCTCGCGATAAGGGGCGTCCGGGGGCGCGTCGGCGAGCAGGTGCCCCCAGATTTCCCGAGCCTTGGCGGCACGGCCCTGCTGCGCTGCGGCAAGGCCCAGATAATAGGCCGCCATCAGGTCGCCCGGCGCGAGCCGCGCCGCGGCTTCGAAGTGATTCTCCGCCTCACCCGTAACCCGGCCCTGCGCCGCGACGACGAAGGCCTCGCCGAGATCGTCGTGGCGCTCGGGCGTCTCGCCCAGCAGGCGCAGCGCCTCCTCGCGCGCGTGAATCGCTTCCTCGTAGCGACCGGCGCGCAGATAATAAGGCGCGATGACCTCGAAGCCGCGTCCGTCATCGGGGTGCTCGGCGAGGTGCGCCTCGATGCGCGCGACCGCCTTGGCGAGGTCGGGCGCGGCGGCGGCGGCTTGCGCCCGCCGCGCCTCGAGCGGCTCGTCGGGAAGCTCGACCGCGCCGATCTTCATATAAAGAGCGAGGGCGAGGGCCGGGATCAGCGTGGCGAGCGCCAGAGCGGCGGCGATGCGCAGCCCTCGCGAGCCGTGGCGCGCCGGCGCGCCGCGCGTTTCGCCGGCGCGCAACAGGCGGCGGGCCGCTTCCACCCGGGCCGCCTCGGCGTCGTCGGCGCGAAGCCGGCCCTCGGCGCGCTCTCGCTCGATTTCGGCGATCTGCCGGGCGTAAAACGTCCGGTCGCTCTCGGCGGGATCGGATTCCGCGCTCTCGAAAGCAAGCGGCGCCAGGAGCGCGAGACAGGCGAGGCCGGCGAGAAACGCGAAGACGACCCAGATCATGCGCGGCTTCTTAGAGGGTCGAAGCCCTTATGGGAAGCGAATTGCGGACGCCCCACCGCCGCGCGCCGCGAGGAACGGTCGTGGAACGATTCATCTCCAACCCTCGCGACGAGGATTTTAAGGCGAGTCAAAGCCATTTAACCGTTCGTTTACATTGAGAGGCTAAAAAGGTAGGGGCGATGGCCTGCATGAAAGGGCATCGCATCTGATCTGGAACCCCTCGTAGAGTCAAGGTGTTCTGGGGGTGTGGCAGAAATGACACACTGCGCCACAAGTTGTGTACGAACATTGCGTCCGCGTGGTCGGCAGTCTACACTGGGCTCCTCGTCAGGGAACTGGCGACGAGGGGCGGTTTGGCAGAGGTGTTCTGTAAAATGCAGTCGCAATCCGTCAAATCAGCACTTCTCGCGCTGGTCCTCTTGGGATTCGCTGCGCCGGGCGCCGAGGCCCAAGATGCGGCGGCGTCCGCCGGCGGCGGGGGCGACGGCCCGGGCTCAGACTCCCAGGGCCTGACCATATTCACTCCGAACAACTCTCGCGCGAGCCAGGGGTTGGCGGTCGCGGGCTGGATGCTCTATCCGTCCTTCTACGGCGGCTACATCTATAATGACAACGCTTATGCGACGCGCACCAACCGCGTCGGCCTTTCGGGCATCCAGATCGCTCCGTCACTCGAAGGCATGCTGGACAACGGTCTGCACAAAACAAGCATCTCGTTGGGCGCGACCGGCGTCCTCTATCCCGGCGCGGGTGGGGAGAACCTCAATAACTATCTAACGCAGACGTCGACCCACAACGTCCAGCCGACCAACGTCACCGGTCACGCCAACGTCACCGAGGTTTGGGCGCCGAGAGCGGACTGGACGGTCATCCTCAACGGCAACTTCATCCGCACCAACGGGCTCTTCGGCGCGAGCAACCCCGCCAACGGCTTCGGCGTCGGCACGGCTGGCGTGAGCGCGCCGGCCCTGACGCCATCCTACATACCCACGATCGGCACATTTTCTCCGCAGCAGCAATATATAAACGAATATGGCGGCCAGCTCAGCATCGAGCATCGGTTCAACGAGCAGGCCTCGCTGCGCGCGACGGGCTATGTGCAGGGGGTGTCCTACGACAGCACCCCGACGACGACGCAGTATGTGGGTGGGGTTCCCCTCCAGCAGAGCAACGGTCCCAGCAGCAACGGCACGAGCTACGGCGCCATGCTGCGCGGGAGCTTTCACGCGACCCCGCAGATTTATGTTTACGTCGAGCCAGGCGTCGATCTGCGTCGCTATGGTTCCTCCACTCAAGATTCGAATGGCTACCGCGTGACGGCCGGCGCTGGCTCCGACCTGGTCGGCCTGTTCCAGGGCGAGGTCTTCGGCGGCTATCAGGGACAAACGAGCGTTTACGGCTATTTCGGCAGCCAATCGGCGCCGGCCTATGGCGGACGCATCCGATATTTCCCGACGCCCTTGCTGACGCTGTCACTGAACGTCGACTCGACGCTCGGCTCGATCCAGCCCACGAGAGCAGGGGTGTTCCAGCCGTTCGGATTCCTGGCGGTGCCCCAGTCCTTCGCCAACGCCAGCTATACGCAGCAGGGTATGCGGAGGCGGACTATGGCGTCAACGCATACACGTCCCTGAGCGTGCGGGGCGGCTACGGTCAAACGCGAAGCTCGGGGGTCAACTTTACGACCCAAATCTGGTCCGCCGGCGCGACGCTCTCCTATAACTTCTGGCGCAACACCTCGATCCAGCTGAGCTACGGCTTCATAAAAACCTCCGCCAACGAACCCGCGTATTTCACCCTGTTCAACTCTCAGCAGCTCGGTTACGTCCAGAACACCTTCAGCGCGGGCATCAGATACTCCTACTGATCGTCGGGACCCGCGAACCTCGTCGTCGCCGACGCGCCGGGGAACGCCTTGAGAACAAGAGTCCTGGCCCGCCGCTCCGCTCGAGGAGCGGGCCGGGGACCGGCAGGACAAGTCCATGGGCGCCCACAAGCTCATCGTTCGCGTCTATTATGAGGACACGGATTTTTCCGGATTCGTCTATCACGCCTCCCATCTTCGCTTCATGGAGCGCGGCCGCACGGAGTTGCTGCGCGAGCTTGGACTCCTACAGAGCGACCTGGCGCTCTCGGAGGCGGCCGGCGCGCTCTTTTTCGTCGTGCGCGCGATGGAGATCGACTTTCGCCAGCCCGCGCATATGGACGATCTGCTCTCGATCGAGACGAGGCTCGAAGCGATCGGCGGCGCATCCTTGACGATGCGCCAGGAAATTCGTCGCGCCGACGCCCTTCTTTCGGCGGCGCGCGTGACCGTGGCGCTCGTCTCGAACGGGAGGCCGCGGCGGCTCACGGCCGCGATGCGCGAGAAATTCGAGAGCCTGCTCGCAAGCTGAGCGGGCGCGCGCGCGCCTTTCCTCACGTCGCGCTCTCGCATCCTGAAAGCAAACGCCCGATGCCGGCGCCGCGCTGCAAAAAGCCCCAGAATTGGCGAAATCATGGGGCATAGGCTTCACCCTGGATCGTCGGGCGGCGGAATGCCGCGCGAAGCGGCGGGGATCATGGCCAAATTCGGGCGGGGCGCGGCTTTGACGCCGAAAGCGACGCCCGCGCCGGGCGCCCTCTCGTGGCGCACGGCGCCCTCGTCGAAAGCCCCAGCCGGCGCAAAGCCGGCCAAAGCGCTGGACGCTAGGAAAGTGGAATGAACGCAGCCGAAGTCGCCTCGAGCCCGCTTGCGGCCCCCATCGCCGAGATCACGATCTGGAGCATGTTCTGGGGCGCCCATATCGTCGTGAAATGCGTCATCATCGGCCTGCTCTGCGCGTCGATCTGGAGCGTGATGGTCATCATCGACAAGAGCCTGCTGATGAGGCGCACGCGCCGCACGATGGATCTTTTCGACGAGGCCTTCTGGTCGGGCAACTCGCTCGAGGACCTCTACAACAAGGTCTCCGAGCGGCCGACGAGCGGCACCGCCTCGCTTTTTGTCGCGGCGATGCGCGAATGGAAGCGCTCGGTGCAGAACCCGAACGCCTCCTTCATGGGCCTGCACTCGCGCATCGACAAGGTGCTCGACGTTTCGATCGGCCGCGAGATCGAGAAGCTCGAATCATCGCTGCTCGTGCTCGCGACGGTCGCTTCGGCCAGCCCCTTCGTGGGCCTTTTCGGCACGGTCTGGGGCATCATGACCGCGTTTCGATCGATCGCGGCCTCCAAGAACACCTCGCTCGCGGTCGTGGCGCCCGGCATCGCCGAGGCGCTGTTTGCAACCGCGGTCGGCCTCGTCGCCGCGATTCCGGCGCTGATTTTCTACAACAAGCTGCAGGGCGACGTGTCGAAGGCGCAGGCGCGTCTCGAGACCTTCTCCGACGAGTTCTCCGCCATTCTGTCGCGACAGATCGACCAGACGGCCGGTCGCGACCGCGCCGCATAGAGCGCGGCTCGCGAAAAAGTGGAAACCGGTTTTTCGCGCAAAGCGCGCTCGAACGTTTTTAAATCGATCACGTTTTCTGCGTTCAGGCTGCTCCGCCTGGACGCAGCGTGATCCAAGGGAGGGACGACATGGGCGCTATGATCCAGGCAGCGGCGCGGGCCGGCGGAAGGCGTGGGCGCCGACGCGGACGCCACGCGCCGATGGCCGACATCAACATGACGCCCTTCATCGACGTGATGCTGGTGCTCTTGATCATCTTCATGGTCGCGGCGCCGCTGCTCGCTACGGGCGTCGCCGTCGATCTCCCGCAGACCAAGGCCGGCCAGCTCAACATCGACCAGAAGCCGGTCGCCATCGCGATCGACGACAAGGGCGACATCTATCTGATGGATCAGCCCGTCGAGATCGGCCAGCTCGTCGACCGGCTCAAGGACGTCGCCAAGCAGGGCTTTGACGAGCGCATCTATGTGCGCGGCTCGAAAGCCGTCAATTACGGACGCGTCGCCGAGATCATGTCGCTCGTCACCTCCGCCGGCTATCGCAAGGTCGCGCTCGTGACCGAGCAGGAACGCAAATAGGGTCGCGCCTCGCCATGTTCTCGCGCTCCGAGCCAGGCTTCCCGATTTCCGCGGCGCTCCATCTGGGGCTGCTGGCCGCGGTGCTCATCAGCTTCTCGCGGGCGCCGAAGCTCGACGACGCGCTCGAGACGGTCTCGGTCGACGTCGTGAGCGATTCGCAGATCAATGAGGTGAGCAAGGGCGAGAAGTCAGCCAAGATCGCGCCGCCGGCGCTGCGCGCCGAGAAGGCGCAGAAGACCGAGACGCGCCCCGAGCCGCCGACGCATGAGGCCAAGCGCGACGTCGCTGCGCCGCCGCCGCAGGCGAAGCCCAACGGCGAGCCGAACCCCAACGAGGCTCCGCAGAAGGCTGCTGAGGCCACGCCGACGCCGCCCTCGCGGCCGAAGCCCGTCCAGACCGCCGCCGCAGAGAGCGCGCCGGACGACGCCGAGGTCGTTAGACCTAAGCCGCCGACGCGGCCGAAGATCGAGACCGCCAAAGCGGAGACGCCGGCGCCGCCCGAGAAGCCGAAGGAGAAGCCGCGCCTCAAGGTCGACGACATCTCAAAGCTCCTTAACCAGAAGGCCAAGGAGAGCGCCGCGCCCAAGCCGAAATCGGGCGACGAGAACGCGCCGAAATCGCAGTTCAACGCCGCGGCCATCTCCAATCTGCTGAGCCATGAGGCGCCGCAGCAGCGCGGCTCGACCGCCAATGAGCGCGTTCAAGTCGCTTCGCTCGGCGCGCCGACCGCGACCGGCGCACATCTGTCGCCCTCCATGGAGGCGCGCATCGGCCAATACATCAAGGATCATTATCAGCCGTGCTGGAAATCGGGCCTGTCGCTCGGCCAATCGACCTTTGCGCCGATCGTGCGCTTCCACTTGACGCGCGAAGGCGCACTCGAAGGCGCGCCGCAGCTCCTCAACTCAGCGTCCGGCTCGGTGGAGCAGGCGCGCAGCGCGCAAGCGGTGCAGGCCGTGCGCCGCTGCAGCCCGATGAAGATCCCCGCGGAATTCCTGCTCTATTACGAGCAGGCGCTCCATGAGGTGAACATCAAGTTCAGCGACTTGGACTGAGCCTCGTCGCCGTGACGGCTCTCGAAGCGGTCGACCCCTGTACGAATTCCGTATGATCAGTTCGAGGGGCGTGTTCCCTCCCCCCTTGCGGGGAGGGTTAGGGTGGGGGGTCACGCAATGAATCGAGAGATCACGCGACCCCCTCCCCCAACCCCTCCCCGCAAGGGGGAGGGGAGTGCCCGCCCCGAACCGCAAGGAAAGACGCAATGAGCACGACCCGCCGCAGCGCGCTAAAACTCATGGCCGGGGCCGCCGCGACGCCCATCCTGCCGGCCGAGGCCGGCCGGCTCATAGAGCTCAAGGGCGGCGCCTTCCAGCCGATCAATGTCGCGGTCGCGCCCTTCGTCGGCGACGACAATGCGCGTCTCGCCACGAGCGTCATCGTCAATAATTTCAAGCGTTCGGTGTTCCTCAATCCGATCGACTCGTCGAGCCTCGGTCCCAACGCCGCGCAGCCGGACGCGGTCCCCAATCTCGAGGCTTTTCGCGCGCTCAATGCGCAATTCGTCGTTACCGGCCGCGCGCACAGCGGGCAGATCGCGTTCCGCCTCTTCGATGCGACGACGGGACAGCAGGCGGCCGGCACGCAATTCACCGCCGACGCGGGAAGCGCGCGCCGTCTCGCGCATCTCGTCTCGGACGCGGTCTTCACGCGCATCACCGGCGAGAAGGGATTTTTCGATTCGCGCGTCGTCTTCGTCGACGAGAGCGGACCCAAGAATCAGCGGCGCAAGCGTCTCGCGATCATGGATCAAGACGGCGCCAATGTGCATTATCTGACGCGCGGCGACGAGCTCGTCGTCACGCCGCGCTTCTCGCCCTCGACGCAAGATGTGACCTATATGGCCATGGCCGGCGAAGGCGACCCAAAGGTCTTTCTGCTCAACGTCGAGAGCGGCGAGCGCGAGCCGCTCGGCGAATATCCCGGCATGGCCTTCGCGCCGCGCTTTTCGCCCGATGGCGGCAAGGTCGTGATGTCGCTCTCCGAAGGCTCGGAAACGAATCTCTATTCGCTCGATTTGAGCTCGCGCCGCACGACGCGCCTGACCGACACGGCGGCGATTGACACGGCGCCCTGCTATTCGCCGGACGGGAGCAAGATCGTGTTCGAAAGCGACCGCGGGGGCTCGCAGCAGATCTATGTGATGAGCGCGCATGGCGGCGACGCGAAGCGCATCTCTTTCGGCGGCGGACGCTATTCGACGCCGGTCTGGTCGCCGAAGGGCGATTACATCGCCTTCACCAAGCAGGGCAGCGGCAATTTCGCGATCGGCGTGATGAAGACGGACGGCTCGGGCGAGCGCATTCTCACCGAAGGCTTCCACAACGAGGGTCCGACCTGGGCGCCGAACGGGCTCTTCCTGATGTTCTTCCGCGATTCCGGCGGGGGAGGGGGCCCGAAGATTTTCATGGTCGACGTCTTCGGCCGCTCCGAAACGCAAGTGCCGACGCCGGGCTTCGCGTCCGACCCCGCTTGGGGTCCGTTGCAGGGGTGATTGCTCTCACCCCCGCGCTGGCTACGCCGCTACGCATGCGCCTCGGCGTGCGCGTAACGGTTAAAATGGGGCTGGTCGCGGCGTAGGAATACACACCCTGTCGGAATTCACTTGCTCCCCATTCGGACAGGACCCGCAAAATCACGCCGCCGACTTTGGGTTTGAGGCGAGCGGCGCGCGCCTGGCCACGGCTTTGGCGTGAATTAGGATGCTCCGCCGAAATTTCTGTCTTGATAGTGGTGTTGGGGGGACTTTTGCGCTTCGTGGCGGCCAATGAGACAGCCCGCAGCTGCGCCCAGGAAGCCATGGTGGCCCATGTAATGGCCTGCGACGCCACCGACTAAAGCGCCCTTAAGGCAGCCGCGCGCATGCGCCGGCCCTGACGCCGCAAGCGCGCCTGACAGCAGGGCGGCCAAGATTAGCCGAGATTTCATACTTCACCCTCTGGGGCAAGAGTTCAGTTACCGTCTTATAAACATCTTGGCCTGCGTTAATGTTCCCTCGCGCAGGAGGTCGTCGCGAACCGAGGTGCCGTAAGGGCGAAACCGGAGTTCGTGCGGACGGCTCCGACGGAGCTGTAACCCCCGTAAGCCGATGAATGGGAGGAGGAGATGCTCAGTCAATGCAGTGGTGTCGTGGTCGCAGTTGTGGTGGATACAAACGATCCTACGTCGCATTATCGCGTCAAAATCAAGATATCGTCGCAACCTCCAAGCTCAGCGGAATGGGCGCGTGTCGTGGCGGCTCCGATGGGTCGGCGTTTCGCGCCGATCCGTCCCAACATCAATGACAAGGTGTTGGTCGCGTTTGAACAAGGCGATGTTAGCCGGCCGTTTGTAATCGGCGTCCTTTGGGATCAGGATGACGCGCCGCCGCCCGATGCAGGAGATCCTGGCGTCATTCGTGTCCCTACAGGATCTGTTCTGAAGGGAATTGATGAGCCTTGCGGCGTTGAGGCTGTCAGGAACGTCTTTCAGCCGCTCTCCGTTTATCTGGCCGCAATGGAATGCCAAATCAAGGTCTTGGCGCTCCTTAAACCACTCATTCAAATTGTGACGCAATTGCCCTCGCCGTCCGCGGACGCTCTGGCGCAATTTACGGCTTCGGCGGTGGCGCTTGAACCCTGTTTGCTCACCATCACGCCTGCCAGCACGCTTCCCTTTGTCCGGGACCTCCTTTGCATCACGTTGCAGTCGCTTCAGTGTTTGCTCGACGAGCCGGTCTCTCAAAGCGAGAAGGCTGCTGCAATCGACAGCATTCAGCGTGTGCTTGACGCAGCGGAACCTTATTTGAACGCGGCAGGAATAGCGCCCGTCATTTTGTCAACGACTGGAAGCGTAGCGGGCCTGATGCAAGACATCGCGTCTCTTCGGATCGCGACGGATGCCGTTGGCGGATGCGGGCGTTAATCACTGACGTCCCCTTTCGCTCACTCTGTCGCTCTCTCGCGGAGGGCGATCCCCAAGGGCGCGGCGTTATTCTGCGTCTCCGAGTTTAGCTTGGGCTCAAGATAATGTTGGGGCGGCCTTCGAAGGATCTCAATCGATATGATGTTCCCGAATCGGGTGGAATCTCATTCATGATTCCCGCCGCGGTAAGGAGGCGGCGGGAGTGGCGCATTTCCGCCATCAGCGCGATTCGCGAAGGTGACAGAACGCTCCGTCTTCGCCTCTTTTCGCCCGCGTCGACGCTTTCCTGGGCGCGCGGAAAACTGGCGGCACGGCTCGCGCCGGAACCCCAGACGCAGTCCCTTCACGTCCCCTGCAGAGGTGACGTTAACCATTCCTTAACCATGTCTTCATTAATAATTTATCGGTCGTTCGAGCGAGGTCGCCGTGACTGAAGTCTCCTGCCGCAGTATTCGCTTCCGCGGACGTTCGTTCGACGCGCTTGCGCTTGAACCTGACGCGCCCCTCTCCGCATGGATTGATCGGCTTGATGTTTACATTGCTCAATTTCCGTTTTTCTTTGCGCGTAAATCCATCGTGATCGACGTTTCAAATCTCCAGCTCGACCGGCGGGGAGCTGTCGAATTGGTGAAAGACCTGACCGGACGCGGCATTCGCATTCTGGGGCTAGCAGGGGCGGACCCGGCTTGGACCAGCGAAGAGCTGCCGCCGCTCCTGCGCTGGGCGCGCACCGCCGCAAAGGAAAACCAAACAAATGCCGATGGCGCCATGGAGACTGCCGGCGCTGCGAACGGGCTGAACGCCAACGAGCAGGCGGCGTTTTTGGAAATCGCAAACGCCCTCGCGGTCGATGCGCAGGCGGCGACGAGCTTGCCCGCCGAGCCCCCGTTGCGGTCGAACATCATTGCGCCGCTTGTCGTCAATTCTCCTGTGCGATCGGGGCAAACGATACATTACCCTGAAGGCGACGTGACCATTATTGGCTCGGTCGCTTCGGGAGCAGACGTCATCGCCGGCGGCTCCATTCACATTTACGGCGCGCTCCGCGGGCGCGCCTTTGCAGGAGCCGAAGGCGAGGCGCAAGCGCGCATTTTCTGCCGTCGCCTGGAGGCGGAACTCTTGGCGGTGACGGGCGTCTATCTGACCGCGGACGAAATAGGAACCAATGTGCGCGGTCAGCCCGTTCAAGCTTGGCTCGAACAGGACAACATCAGAATCGCTCGGCTCGACTGACAGAGGACGAGGAAACATGTCCAAGATAATCGTAGTCACATCCGGTAAGGGCGGCGTCGGCAAGACCACATCGACCGCCGCCCTCGGCGCTGCTCTCGCTTTAGAAGGCCATAAGGTCGCGGTGGTGGATTTCGACGTCGGCTTACGCAATCTCGATCTGATCATGGGCGCCGAACGGCGAGTCGTCTTTGATTTGATCAATGTTGCTCAGGGCGACGCGAAACTGCATCAGGCGCTCATTCGAGACAAGCGTCTCCCCAATCTCTCCCTCCTGCCGGCTTCGCAGACGCGCGACAAAGACGCGCTGACGGAGGAAGGCGTGGAGCGGGTCATCGATGAATTGCGAAGTCGGTTTGACTGGGTGATCTGCGACAGTCCTGCCGGGATCGAACGCGGGGCGACGCTCGCCATGCGTTTCGCCGACGCGGCGGTTGTCGTCGCAAACCCGGAAATCTCGTCCGTGCGCGATTCGGATCGCATCATCGGTCTCCTTGACGCCAAAACCTTCCACGCCGAGAAAGGCGATCGGATGGAAAAGCATCTTCTTTTGACGCGATACGACCCGGGACGCGTCGCGCGAGGCGAAATGCTGAGCGTCGAAGACGTGCTGGAGATCCTCTCAATTCCCTTGCTCGGGATCGTCCCCGACAATGAGGAGGTTTTGCGCGCCTCGAACCTCGGATCGCCCATTGTCTTGCACAACGCCGCCTGCGCGGCGGGGCGGGCTTATATCGACGCCGCCCAGCGACTTTGCGGCGCCAAGGTGCCGATGAACATTCCATCGGACCAAAGGAGCCTGTTCCGCAAACTGTTCGGTCGGAGGGCGGCATGAATCTCTTCGGGCTCCTAAATCGGCGCGCAACAACCGCGCCGGTGGCGCGGGAACGGCTGCAAATCCTTTTGGCGCATGAGCGAAAATCGGCCTACCAGGCCGATCTCATTGCGGTTCTCCACAAGGAAGTCCTGAACGCCGTCGCAAAACACATCCCGATCGACCCGCAAAAAGTCGAAGTCTCGATGCATCGGCGCGATATGACCTCCGTCCTTGAAATCGACATCGCAATAGAACCCTGCGTCGTTGACGAAAAATTTCGTGAACGCACCGCTCTTGCCGGACAATTCTGACGCGGGGGCTCGGAGCTTCCGCGTCTGAGCGCAACTTAGCGCGCTTTCCTCGGCCCCGCGCGGCCTTGTGAAGCGCCGCAAATTGGAGGAAGCTCGCAGCCGAACGCACCCCAGCTTGGCCCTCCTCCCTTTGCGCGCGGGAAAACTCTCATGCGCGATCAGAAACACGTCGCCTGGCTTTATGAGCAGCTTCCCGGCCTCGTGAGCGACGGAACGCTCACGACCGAGGCCGCGCAAAGACTAAGACAGCGCTATGGCGCAGCGGAAGGAGGTCGCGGGCTGCAGGCCGCGACTTTGTTCGGCGTGCTCGGCGCCGTGCTCGTCGGCGGCGGGATCATTCTGCTCCTCGCCCATAATTGGGACGAGTTCTCTCGGGCGACGCGCGCGGCGCTCTCCTTCGCCCCTCTCGTGCTGGCGCAGGCGCTCGCGGGTTTCGCCATCTGGCGCAGGCCCGACAGCCTCCCCTGGCGCGAGGGCGCCGGCGCCTTTCTCACGCTGGCCATCGGCGCCTCGATCGCGCTCGTCGCGCAGACCTACAACATCAGCGGCGATCTCGGCGACTTTCTGCTGACCTGGACGCTGCTGGCGCTCCCCGTCGCCTATGTGATGCGCGCGACAGTTCCGGCGCTTCTCTATCTCCTCGGCGTCACGGCTTGGGCCGGCGCGCAATGGACCTCGAACGCGGCGGCGTTGGGCTATTGGGGGCTGCTCGCTCTCATCCTGCCGTGGTGGCGGCTCGAGGCGAAGGACAATCCCTATCGGCCGCGTCCTCTCATCTTCGCGTGGGTCCTTTCTCTCGTCCTGCCCTTCGGCGTCGCCGCCTCCCTGCGTGATGCGCTCGACGTTCAAGGAACCTGGATGCCGCTCTCCAGCGCCATCGCCGCCGCGCTGTTTCTGGCCGGACGGCGCTTTTGGGGCGAGGGGACCTCCCGAATGCAAAAGCCCTTGCAAACGCTCGGCGCGCTCGCGCTCGTCGCTTCGGCTCTGGTTTTCTCCTTCGAGGACGCCTGGCGCTCCCAAGAAAGCGCTTGGCAAAGGGGCGCGGGCGCCTTCAAGGACGCGGTATTGTCGCATCCCTTCGCCTTCGCGATCGTCGCGCTTTGGCTGCTGCTTTGGCTTGCGCTGTGGATCGACAGCTTTCGCTGCCGGGACTGGGCGCGGACATTTCTGGGCGCGCTTCCGCTTTTCGTCGCGGTCGGGCTGGCCCTCGCGCACGCGGGACAGCCCTTCGCGGCGATGCTGCTCCTCAACGCCTATCTCTTTGCGCTCGGCCTCGGCACGCTCGTCGCGGGGCTCGTCGCGCAGAGCCTCGGCATGGTCAATGGCGGCATGCTCATCCTCGCGGCGGTGATTCTCGCGCGCTTCTTCGACGCCGATCTCGGCTTTCTCGCGCGCGGCGTCGCCTTCATCGCGCTCGGCGCCGGCTTCCTCGCCGTTAATGTCGTGATGATGCGTAAACGCGGAGCGGCGAAGCCATGAGCCCAAAAACAAGACTGTGGCTCTTCGCCGCGATGGCGCTCGTGCAACTGGCGGCGCCCGCGAGCATGATCCTGAGCCGCGAGCGCACGCTCGCCAATGGCGAGGCTTTCAAGTTCCGCACCGCGCCCGTCGATCCCTATGACGCTTTCCGAGGCCGCTATGTCGCTTTGCGAATCGACAAGAGCGACGCGGCTCTGCCCGAAGGAGCAACGGTGTCTTTCGGACAGACGGTCTACGCGACGATCGAAACGGGCGATGACGGTTTCGCCAAATTCGGCGTTGCTTCGCTCTCGCCGCCCAAGGATACGCCTTATCTCAAGGTCAAAGCTGGCTTTCCGAACGGCAAGGGCGGGGTCAATCTGCAATTGCCCTTCGACCGCTTCTATATGGAGGAGGCCAAGGCCCCGGCGGCGGAGGCGCTCTATCTCGAGCATAACCGACGAGGCGCGCAAGACGCCTACGTGATCCTTCGCGTGCTCGACGGCGCGGAAGTCATCGAAGACCTATACATCGGCGGGAGGCCGATTGGGGATGTCGTTCGACAAGGGAAGCGCTGACAATCCTCCGCGCTTCGCCGGCCAGAGCCTCAAAGTTTCAAGGAACCGCTCTACCCCGCCAGGTCTCCAAGATGCTCGCTCGCAAACACGTGCCGGAACAAGTTGGCCGTCCACTGGCGCCCTGAGGCGGTGCATTCCAGATATTTCAAGCCGGGCTTGATATATTTATATGTCGAATGCCAGAAAAATTTCGGATAATTCCGTATCAAATCTCCGGGGCTGGAATAGCCGAGCTGCCTGTTCAGACCGATCTCTTCGAACTCATAAAACAAGGCGACGCATTTTCTGGGGTAGTAGGGATCGGCCAGCTGGCCAATCAAGTCAGCCGCTCTGACGAGCCCGGCTTCCGTATCGGTCTCGGCGTGGTCGGCGTCATTGGGAACGGGAAAGCGCGTGAGCTCGACCGCGCGCGCGATGCGCTCGCCATCCACGAAATCGACGAGCGCGGCGCGCTCCCGGATGAAGAGCTTCGACCGATCGACATGATAAGGGGCGAGCGCCGCGTCCGACACGTCCGAGGACAATTTCATCGTGTCGCCGGCGTCGTTGATCACGACGCTTTCACGCGTGTCCCCAGCGCAGATGCCCCGCACATAGCCGATGTCATGCAAGAGGCAAGCAAGCAGGAAATGCGTGGCGTCGACCGCATTGACCGTCGTGTGTAATCGCTTTCCTCTCAGAATTTCCCAGCCGACCTGGGTGACGAGAATCGTGTGCTCGAAATTGTGGTACAATGCATTGCTGACGCCGATGCGCTCAATCGCCAGGCGCGAGGCGTTTTCGATGACCTCGAGATACGGGCCTTCGCTGTGACTATAGGCTCGTCGGAACTCCTGCGTCAGAGAGCGGGTGAATTTGTCGGCAACCAGCGCGACGGCGTCAAGCATCACGACTCTCCTCCATGCTCCTAGAGCGAGTTTTGCTCTAACCGATCCGCGCCGCGAGCTTGCGCCACAAGGCGTTGTCGGCCCGAAACACATAATCGTGCTTCGTCGAGGTCACCGTCGTCGCGCCCCTTGCGATGAGCCAGTCGCAAAATTGCGGCGCGCGCTTTTCCGGCGCGCTGAAGATCGAAAGGCCCGCCGACGAGCCCTCGCATAGCGTCGCGCCGAAGCGGCTTTCCGCCTCGCCGAGCAGCGCCTTCGCGACATCCTTGAGATGCGCCCTAATCTCGCGCGTCGTGCGCGCCTCCTCCTCGGCTGCGATGCGTGAAAGCATCACGCGCGCTGCTTCCCGCGCCTTCTCACCCCAGGGCGCCTTCAGCGACGCGACGAGATTGGCCTGCGAGCGCAGGATGACGCCGTCGTCCAGGACTTTCAACCCGTTTGCGGCGAGCGTCGCCCCGGTCGTCGTGATGTCGACGATGAGGTCGGCCGTGCCTGCGGCCGGAGCGCCTTCGGTCGCGCCGGCGCTCTCGACGATCCGGTAATCCCCGACGCCATGCGCGGAGAAGAAACGGCGCGTCGTCGCCACATATTTCGTCGCGACGCGCAGTCCGCGCCCATGCCTCGCGCGGAAGGAAGCCGCGACGTCGGCGAGATCGGCCATCGTGCGCACGTCGATCCAGGCGTCGGGCGCGGCGACGACGACATTGGCGGAGCCAAAGCCCAGGGGCGTAAGGAGCGCGACGCAAGAATCGGGATCGGCGATCTCCTCGCGCACCAGATCCTCGCCGGTGACGCCGAGATGCGCCTCGCCGCGCGCCAAACGCGCCGTGATTTCCCCGGCGGAGAGGAACGCCGCTTCGGCGTCGTCGACGGAAGCGACGAGGCCGCGATAGTCGCGGGCGCCGCGGCCCTGCTGCAGCTCGCAGCCGGCGCGGGCGAAAAAGGCGAGCGCGTTCTCCTGCAGCCTTCCCTTGGAAGGCGCGGCGACGACGAGGCGCTCGGAAGGGGCGGCGCTCATCGAGCCGCTCCCAGCCGGTCGACGAAGATCGCGGCGCCGACGGCGGGAATGTCCTGCGCCGCGCCGAGCGATTTCAGGAGGCCGTCGTAGCGTCCGCCCGAAAGCAGCGGCGCGGCCGCCGCCGCGCCTGCCGGGCGCGCCTCGAACATGAAGCCCGAATAATAGTCGATCGCGTGCGGAAAGCGCGTCGAGAACACCGTCTCCTCCAGCTTCACGCCGCGCGCGGCGAGAAAGCTCGCGCGCGTCTCGAAGACTTCGAGCGCCTCGTCGAGCTCGAGCCTGTTGTCGCGCGCGAGCGCGCGGAGTTTTTCGCTCGCCGTGTCCGGGCTGGCCTCGACCGCGAAGAAATCCGCAATCTGCTGGCGCGCGCGCGCGCTCAAAGGCTCCTGCAGCGACGCCTGCTCGAGGAAGCGCTCGGCGATCTCCGCCGCGGAGCGGCCGCCCTTGGTCGCGGCGCCGGCGATGGCGAGCAAATCCTCGACGAGCTGTTTCGCGCCGGCCGCGTCGCTTTTTTCGAGCGCGGCGAGCACGCCTGCGCCGAGCGCGCCGTTCTGCCGCGGGGCGGGGACGAGAATATCGTCGAGCGCGGCGCCGCGCGCGACTCCCGCCTCGATCCGCCGCCGCCAGGCCGGCGGAAGGTCGAGCCGCGCGAGAAAGCTCCGGGACAGCCCCGCGTCGCCGAGCCGAAGAGCGAGCCGCGGCGCGCCGGCGGCGTTCGCCGCTTCGAGCGCGACGCCCAGGATTTCGGCGTCGGCGGCGGCGCGCTCCTCGCGCCCGAAACTCTCGACGCCGGTCTGGAACAGCTCGCCTTGCCCCGCGCGAAACACCGGCCCCCCATAAGCGATGTCGCCCGGCTCGCCGGCCGAGGAGGAGGCGAGATGCTGGAGCGCGACGGGGATCGTGAACTCGGGCCGCAGACAGAGCTCAGCCCCGCCGTTTTCGCCGGTGAGATAGAGCTTGCCGCGGAATTCTTCGCCCAGCCGATCGAGGAAGACCCCGGCGGGCAGGAGCAGAGCGGGCTCGCGGCGCAGAAATCCCGCGGCGCTGAATTTTTCGAGCGCGGCCTGCAGGCGCTCGTCGATGCTGGCGATTGCGCTCTGCGTCACGGCTCGCAAGACCTCTTTGGTTGCGGGCCACCCTTAGCAAGCGTCGCGCGCATGCGCACGCCGAATCTGGAGCTAAGGTGAAAGCCTGTCGCTACCCCCGGTTATAGGCGTCCTGGAAGCGGACGATGTCGTCCTCGCCCAGATAGGAGCCGGTCTGCACCTCGATGAGCTCCAGGTCGATCTTGCCGGGATTGGTCAGCCGGTGCTTGCAGCCCATCGGCAGATAGATCGACTCGTTCTCGTGCACGAGCTTGGTGAGATCGTCGCAATCGACCTCGGCCGTGCCCTTCACGACGATCCAATGCTCGGCGCGGTGGAAATGCATCTGCAGCGACAGGCGCTCGCCGGGCTTCACGACGATGCGCTTGACCTGGTAGCGCGAGCCGGCGTCGATCGACTGGTAATAGCCCCAGGGGCGGAAGATGCGCTTGTGCTCGCCCGCCTCGCGCCGGTTCTCGCGCTGCAATTTTTGCACGAGCTGCTTGACCTTGTCGCCGTGATCCTGATGCAGCACCAGCACGGCGTCCTGCGTCGTCACGACGATCACGTCGGAGACGCCGACGACAGTGGTGAGCGTCTCCTCCGAGCGCACATGCACATTGGTCGCGTCCATCACGACGCCGTGGCCGCGCACGGAATTGCCGTGCTGGTCGCGCTCGGAGAGCTCCCAGACCGCGCGCCAGCTGCCGACGTCCGACCAGCCGATGTCGGCCGGAATCAGCGCCGCCTGGGTCGTCTGCTCCATCACCGCATAGTCGATCGACTTCTTGGGCGCGTGCTGGAACGCCGCGGCGTCCAGCACGAGGAAGCCCAGATCCGTTTTCGCCCCCTCGATCGCGGCCTCGGCCGCGGCGGCGATCGCCGGCTCGAATTTGGCGATCTCGGCCTGCATCACGTCGGCGCGGAAGATGAAGTTGCCGCTGTTCCAGAAATAGCCCTGCTCGACATAGCTCTGCGCCGTCGCGCGGTCGGGCTTCTCGACGAAAGCCTCGAGCTTCAAGACCTCGCCGCCGTCGTGAGTTGGCGCGCCGGGACGCAGATAGCCATAGCCCGTCGCCGGCGCGTCCGGCTTCACGCCGAGCGTGACGATATAGCCTTCCTTGGCCGCTTCCGCCGCCTTCTTGCACAGATCGACGAGCCCCGGCTGATCGCGCACGACATGGTCGGCCGCAAGCACCACGACGACGGTCTGCGGCGACCGGCGCGCCGCAAGGCCCGCCGCCACCGCGACCGCGGGACCCGAATCGCGGCGCATCGGCTCGAGCACGATGTCGGCCTGCGCGCCGATCTCGCGCAGCTGGTCGGCGATCAGAAAGCGGTAGTCCACGCTCGAGACCACGATCGGCCGCTCGAAGGCCGGATCGTCGAGCATCAGCATCGTCGTCTGGAAGGTCGAACGCTCCCCGATCAGCGGGATGAACTGCTTGGGCAGCGTCTCGCGCGATTCCGGCCAAACCCGCGTGCCCGAGCCGCCGCACATGATCACGGGCAGGATTTTCGTCATGATCCGCCTTTCAATGAAGAGCGTCTCGCTACCGGCGCGCCGCCACGCTCTAGCGCGCTTTCCGCTCGAACGGAATCGTTCGAGCGATAAGAAATCGCGCCAGATCAAAAAGCTGGAGCGAGTTCTGATCGCAAAAGTCTGTCAACTTTTGCGGAACTCGCTCTGTGGCCAAAGCGCGCAGGATGCGCGATCTCGTCGAGATTCTAGAAGCAGGAGCCCCAGGGCCTTACGTCTTGCCTTTCTTCTCCAGCTCGGCCTTCAGGGCGAGAAGCTTGGCGAAGGGGGAATCCGGATCGGGCAGACGTTCCCTCGGCTTTTTGGGCGCGGCCCCCGGGTTGCGGTTTCTCTCGTCGCGCGGCCCGCGATAATCGGCTCGGCGCTCGCCACGGCCGCCGCCGGCTTCGTTTTTATGAGGTTGCCGCGGCGGGCGCGGGGAATGACGTTCAGCCTCCTCGCCCTCGGCTCGAGCGGGCGCGGCGCTCTCGCCCTCGGCGCGCGGCGCGGGGAAGCGGCGCGGCCCGCGCTCGCGCTCGGCGCCATGTCGAGGGCCGCGCGCCTCGCCGCCGCCGTGATGACGGCGCGGTCCCTGCGCCGAATGGCGCTGAAGGGTCCAGACCTCGATCATCGCGACCGTCGCCTCGGATTCCGGCGACGCGGTCTCTTGCGGCTGGATTTCGCTTTGCGGCGATTCCGCGGGCGCCGTCGCCTCAGGCTCGGACGCGGCCTCCGGCGAGGGGACGCCTTCCGCTTCGAGAGCCGCTGGCGTTTCGACGGCGGCCGGCTCTTGCGGCGCCTCCATTGAGGTCTCGACGGCCGGCTCTTCAGACGTTTCCGTTGGGGTTTCGGCGGTCGACGCCGCCTCGGCGGCGCTCGACTCCGCGGCTTCGCTGGGGTCCGCCTCGGCGGTCGGCGTCTCGCCTTCCGCCGCCGCAGGCGCGGCGACGACGGGCGTCGTCGGAGCCGCCGGTATGATCGGGACGGTAATCGCCGGCCCGGGACGCTGGGCGCCGACATAGCCGAGCGAGCGCAGGATCGAGGCGAAGGCTTCGCCCGAGCAGCCGGTGAGCGACGTCATCGCCACCGTGACGACGAAGCTGTCCTCGTCGGCGGCGCCAGGGGGCGGGTCGCCGACGCTCGCTCCCGGGCGATAGGCGATCGCGGGGCGGATCAGATCGGCGAGGCGCTCCAGAATGTCGACCCGCACGACCCGGTCGCCGCAGAGCCTGTAGCCCGCGGCGCGGTAGAAATCCTTGCCGACATTGGAATCGGCGGCGAAGGAGGTGCGGCCCGAGGCCGCAAGATGCGGCGCCTCTTCGAGGCCTTTCACGCCCTCGAGCCCGCCGTGGCGGAGCGCCCAGAGCAGCGAGGCGAACGAGCGGGGCGCGGGCTTCAGCAGGAGCGGCAGATAAAGATGATAGGCCCCAAAGCGCACGCCGAGCTTGCGCAGCGCCGCGCGGTCCTCCTGCGAGAAATTCCGGATATCCCTCGCGACGCGGGCGCGCTCCAGCACGCCGAGCTCTTCGGCGATCTGAAAGGCGACGCCGCGGACCGTCCCGGCAAGTCCTTCGCCCGCCTCGAGCGGCTCGAGCGCGCCGAGGAGCTTCTTGATCCGCTGGGCGAGCCACAGCTCCAGCCGACGCTTCACCTTGTCGACCAGGGCTTCGCCGATCTCGGGGTCGGCGAGCACCTGCGCGGTGGGCTTCAAGACGCCCGGCCCCGGCGCGATCCTGCCGACGGGCTCGCCGAGCCAGCGGATCGTCCCGTCGTTTGCGAGCGCGAAAGCCTCGTCCACCGCATCGGCGATCCGGGTCGCGCGGGCATCATATTCGGCGCCGAGCGCCCGCTGCGCGGCGGCGTTGAGCGCCTTGGCCGCCTCGCCGGCCACGCTCGGGTCCGCCGTGAAGCGGAAGCCCTGGAGCGATCCGACATGCTGGCCTTCAACGATGACGTCGCCCCCGGAAGTGATCTCGGCTTCAAGCATTGCGTTCTCTCTGAGGCGCCGCATCAGAACGCTGGCGCGGCGGTCGACGAAGCGCTGAATGAGGCCTTCGTGCAGCGCGGAGGATATCCTGTCCTCTACCCGACGCGCGACGCCCTGCCAATGGGCGGCGTCGTCCAGCCAGCCGGCTCGGTTTGCGACGAAGCACCATGTTCTAACCTGCGCGAGGCGATTGGCAAGGGTCGAGATATCGCCCTCGACCACGTCGACCGCGGCGATCTGGCGGGCGATCCAGTCGGGCGGGATTTTTCCGCGTCTCGCGACAAAGGCGAAGATCGTCGCCGCGAGCTCCGCATGCGCGGCCGGCGAGGTCTTGCGATAGTCGGGAATCTGGCAGGCTTCCCACAAGCGCTCCACGTCGGCTCTGACCTTGGCGTTGCGGCGCACGCGCTCGTCGCGAGCGAGAATTTCGAGCGCGAGCTGATCCTCTCGGGGGGGCGCGCGCACGAGCCCGGCCTCCTTGGGCGGGCGATCGAGCGAGGCGGCGAGGTCCTCGATCGACGAGAAGTCGAGCTCGGGATTGCGCCATTGCAGCGTCCCGACGGGATCGAAACGATGCGCCTCCAGCGCTTCGATCAGCTCTTCGTCGAAAGGCGGGCAGCGCCCGGTCGTCGCAAAAGCGCCGTCGCTCATGTGCCGCCCGGCGCGGCCGGCGATCTGCCCGAGCTCGGCGCTCGTCAGCCGGCGATGGCGCCAGCCGTCGAATTTTCTGTCGGAGGCGAAGGCGATCAGATCGATGTCGAGATTGAGCCCCATGCCGATCGCGTCGGTCGCGACGATATAGTCGACCTCGCCGCTCTGATAGAGCTCGACCTGCGCATTACGCGTCTTGGGGGAGAGCGCGCCGAGCACGACGGCCGCGCCGCCGCGCTGGCGCTTGATCCACTCGGCGATCGCATAGACTTCTTCCGCCGAGAAGGCGACGACGGCGCTGCGCGGCGGCAGGCGCACGATCTTGCGCGCGCCCGCATGCGTCAGTCGCGACAGCCGCGGGCGTGAGAAAATCGGCGCGCCGGGAACGAAGCGCTGGATCACCGGCGCGAGCGTCTGCGCGCCGATCAGCAGCGTCTCGATCCTGCCGCGCCAGCGCAGCAGGCGATCGGTGAAGATGTGGCCGCGGTCGAAATCGGCGGCGAGCTGCGCCTCGTCGATCGCCACGAACTCGACGTCGAGATCGCGCGGCATGGCTTCGACCGTCGCGACCCAGTAGTCGGGCGAGGGCGGCTTGATCTTCTCCTCGCCCGTGACGAGCGCCACCTTGTCCGCGCCGACCTTCTGGACGACGCGCCCATAGACCTCGCGCGCGAGCAATCGCAGCGGCAGGCCGATCATGCCGCTCTTGAAGGAGAGCATCCGCTCGATCGCGTGATGCGTCTTGCCGGTGTTGGTCGGCCCGAGCAGCGCCGCGACGCCGTCGCGCCGCGACTTGCCGTTCCCGCTGGCCGGCGACTGCGGGACGGGCCCGCCGCCGAGCGGCGCCTCCGCCGAAACCTTGCCTTGCCGCTCCAGATACTCGCTCACCCGCGACCCCTACGCCTCATGGCGGCGTCTCGCCATCGGTCTGCGGCTCGAAGGCCGCCGAGCGCAATGCCGAATGTGGAGCACCGTGACGATCCGACGTTCCTCGTCGATCGAGTAGATGATCCGGTAGACGTCGCGCCTCTTGCCAAACCGCAGCTGTCGCAATGCGCCGTCCTCCGG
This sequence comes from uncultured Alphaproteobacteria bacterium, assembly GCA_963829075.1. Classification (GTDB taxonomy): domain Bacteria; phylum Pseudomonadota; class Alphaproteobacteria; order Rhizobiales; family Beijerinckiaceae; genus Methylocystis. The sequence goes on from CAWHHH010000008.1 coordinate 304,565, forward strand.
GCAGGCCGCTCCTCGACCGGGATTTTGGTCGAGGCTGAAGACAAGCGCTTCCAGTTCGTTGAACCAATCGCGCGCTCGCCGGGAGTTTTCCGCATCGATGCGACGGTAAAGCCGGCCGAGGTCGCGGGCCGCGCGTTCCGTCAGCTCAACGAGATATCTCATCGGCGGCGCGCATTGCCTCGAAGACCTCGCGGGCGGGACGGGTCCTGCCGTTTGCGGCGTCCTCAAGCCCCTGCCGAACGCCCTCCGTCGCGCTCGCTTCCGCCGCGAGGTCCAGGAGACGCTGGTAGGCTTCGGCGTCCTGCACGACGGCCGCCGCCTTGCCGTTCACCGTCAAAACCATCGGGCGCTTGGTCTCTCTGAGATGCGCGAGAAAGGCCGCCGAATGATTGCGGAAGGAGGTCATCGGCTGGATGTCTTTTGTGATGTCCATCTCGTCGCACGCTCCGAGGCTGATTACCGAATAAGGTAATATCATCCGCGCGTTGGCTTGCACAGCCTCTTGGGGAAGGCCGAATTCGATCGAGGCGCAACGGCTCCGGGCTGAATTTATCCAGACCCGCGCCGCGTGGGCTCGATCCGACTTGATTCCGGCGGTCCGCTGTACAATTCGCGGCCCCGCCGAACGCCCGGAGCCGGATTTATCCCCGATATCCCCGACTTTCCCCCAGATATAGGGTTTGTGAAGAATTTCGTCACAATATCTTGACGAAGGTCGGCCTTTGGCCCAATCTTTGGAGACTGCGGCGAATGGAGACGCGGGCGCGGGGTGCGGCGAGATTGCCCCCGGCCGCAATGCGCCGAGCGGCCCCCATTCGCCTGTCCACCGGCGTTCCTGAACAAAGTCTGCGAAACGAAGCGTTTTCACCCGGCGCGTCGGGGCCAAGCTTGCGCCTTGGCGACACCGGCGCCGACGCCGAACCCTCGCGCCCTAAATAAATACGGGCGCCTCACCAGGAATTGACCACGATGAGAATCGAGCGGCGCTTCACCTCGGCTGGACAGTCTCCCTACGCTTCGATCGAGTTCCGCGCGGGCCGGAGCGAGATCCGCAATCCGGACGGCTCGGTCGTGTTCTCGCTCGAGGACATCGAGGTTCCGGCGGCCTGGAGCCAGGTCGCCTGCGACGTGCTGGCGCAGAAATATTTCCGCAAGGCCGGCGTGCCCTTAAAGCTCAAGCGCGTCGAGGAGAATGCGGTTCCCGCCTCCCTATGGCGCTCGGTCGCGGAGAACGAAGCGCTCGCGGCGCTGCCCAAGGACAAGCGCTACGGCTCCGAGACCAGCGCCAAGCAGGTCTTCGACCGGCTCGCCGGCGCTTGGACCTATTGGGGCTGGAAGGGCGGCTACTTCGATGCGGAGGAGGACGCCGAGGCCTTCCTCGACGAGCTTCGCTACATGATGGCGATGCAGATGGCGGCGCCCAATTCTCCGCAGTGGTTCAACACGGGGCTGCATTGGGCCTATGGCGTCGACGGCCCGGGGCAGGGGCACTATTACGTCGATTTCTCGAACGGCAAGCTCGTCAAATCCAAGAGCGCCTATGAGCATCCGCAGCCGCACGCCTGCTTCATCCAGTCGGTCGCCGACGATCTCGTCAATGACGGCGGCATCATGGACCTCTGGGTGCGCGAGGCGCGGCTCTTCAAATATGGCTCGGGCACGGGCTCGAACTTCTCGAAGCTGCGCGGCGAGAAGGAGAAGCTCTCGGGCGGCGGCTCCTCCTCGGGGCTGATGTCCTTCTTGAAGATCGGCGACCGCGCGGCGGGCGCGATCAAGTCGGGCGGCACGACGCGGCGCGCGGCGAAAATGGTCATCGTCGACGTCGATCATCCCGACGTCGAGGCCTTCATAGACTGGAAGGTGAAGGAGGAAGAGAAGGTCGCCGCGCTCGCCGCCGGCTCCAAGATCGTCAAGAAGCATCTGAAGGCGATCCTGCGCGCCTGCGTCAATTGCGAAGGCCCGAACGACGATTGCTTCAATCCGGAGATCAATCCGGCCTTGAAGCGCGAGATCAAGCTCGCGCGGCGCGAGGAAGTTCCCGACGCGCTGATCAAGCGCGTGATCCAATACGCCCGCCAGGGCTTCAAGGACATCGAGTTCGACACCTATGACATCGACTGGGACAGCGAGGCCTATCTGACCGTCTCGGGTCAGAACTCCAACAACACCGTGCGCGTCACCGACGCCTTCCTCAACGCGGTCGAGAAGGACGAGGACTGGTCGCTGACGCGACGGCTCGACGGCAAGGTCGCAAAGACGCTGAAAGCCCGCGAGCTCTGGGAGAAGATCGGCTACGCCGCCTGGGCTTCGGCCGATCCCGGCGTTCAGTTTCACACGACGATCAACGACTGGCACACCTGCCCGAAGGGCGGCGAGATCAGGGCTTCGAATCCCTGCTCGGAGTATATGTTCCTCGACGACACGGCCTGCAATCTCGCGTCGCTGAACCTGCTGCAGTTCAAAAATCCCGAAACCAAGCGCATCGATGTGGAAGCATACGAGCATGCGACGCGGCTCTGGACGCTCGTGCTCGAAATCTCCGTGCTGATGGCGCAGTTCCCCTCGCGCGAGATCGCCCAGCTTTCCTACGATTACCGCACGCTGGGCTTGGGCTACGCCAATCTTGGCGGCCTCTTGATGTCGTCGGGCATCGCCTATGACAGCGCTGAAGGGCGCGCGATCGGGGGCGCGCTGTCGGCGATCCTGACCGGCGTTTCCTATCGCACGTCGGCGGAAATGGCGCGCGAGCGCGGACCCTTCGCGCGCTTCATGGAGAACCGCGAGGCGATGCTGCGCGTGATCCGCAATCACGCGCGCGCCGCGCGCGGCGAGACGGAGGGCTACGAGAAGCTCGCCACGCTTCCCGTGCCGCTCGACCACGCCGCCTGCCCAGACAAGGCGCTCGTCGAGGCCGCGGTCAACTCCTGGGACGAGGCCTTAAAGCTCGGCGAGATGTACGGCTATCGCAACGCGCAGGTCTCGGTCCTCGCGCCGACGGGAACGATCGGCCTCGTCATGGATTGCGACACGACCGGCATCGAGCCTGATTTCGCGCTGGTGAAGTTCAAGAAGCTCGCGGGCGGCGGCTATTTGAAGATCGTCAACCGCGCGGTGCCGGAGGCGCTGCGCGCGCTGGGCTATCCCGAATCCGAGATCGCCGAGATCGAAGCTTACGCGGTCGGTCACGGCTCGCTTTCCAACGCGCCGGCGATCAACGTCGCGACCTTGCGCGCGAAAGGTTTCACGGACGAGAAGCTCAGCCTCGTCGAAGCGGCGCTCGCTTCCGCCTTCGACATCAAATTCGTCTTCAACAGATGGACGCTCGGCGTGGATTTCCTGACCGGCGCGTTGAAGATTCCGGCGGCGGCGCTTGAGGATAAGAATTTCGATCTGCTCACGGCGCTGGGCTTCACGCGCCAGGAGATCGAGTCCGCAAACACGCATATCTGCGGCGCGATGACGTTAGAGGGCGCGCCTTTCTTGAAGCACGCGCATTATCCGGTCTTCGACTGCGCCAATCCCTGCGGGCGTTTGGGCAAGCGCTATCTCTCGGTCGAATCGCACATTCGCATGATGGCGGCGGCGCAGCCTTTCATCACGGGCGCGATCTCGAAGACGATCAACATGCCCAATGACGCGTCGATCGAGGATTGCGAGAAGGCCTATCTGCTGTCGTGGCGCCTCGGGCTCAAGGCCAACGCGCTTTATCGCGACGGCTCGAAGCTCTCGCAGCCGCTTTCGGCGCAGCTCCTTGCCGTCGACGACGAGGAGGAAGACGCGGTTGAGCGCGTCGAGGAGCTCCTCGCGCAAAACGCCCCGGCGCGCGCAGCCCAAGTCGCCGAGCGCGTCGTCGAGCGTATCGTGCATCAGCTCGTGCGCGAGCGCGAGAAGCTCCCCGATCGCCGCAAGGGATACACGCAGAAGGCCGCGGTCGGCGGGCACAAGGTCTATCTGCGCACCGGCGAATACGTCGACGGGCGCTTGGGCGAGATCTTCATCGACATGCACAAGGAGGGCGCGGCCTTCCGGAGTCTGATGAACAATTTCGCGATCGCGATCTCGCTCGGACTGCAATATGGCGTGCCGCTCGAGGAATATGTCGACGCCTTCACCTTCACGCGATTCGAGCCGGCCGGGCTCGTGCAGGGGAATGATGCGATCAAGATGGCGACCTCCATTCTCGATTACGTCTTCCGCGAGCTAGCGGTCTCCTATCTCGGCCGACACGATCTCGCGCATGTCTCGCCCGACGACATCGGCCATGACGTGCTCGGCAAGGGTGAGCATGAGGGCAAGGCGCCGGAGGCCGCGTCGGTCGTCTCGCGCGGGCTGTTGCGCAACAAGACCGACCGTCTGAGCCTGGTGCGCAACGCGCCGCAAGCGCTTGTGGCGGGAGCGGCAGTGGCGCTGAAGGCGGAGCCGGAGCTCGCGCCTCAGGACGCGCCGCTCTCTCTTCTTGGCTGGACCGAGCCCTCGCGAGCCGTCGACGGCGTCGCCGAGAAGCGCGCCGAGGCGCGCATGAAGGGCTATGTCGGCGAAGCCTGTCCGGAGTGCGCGAACTTCACGCTCGTGCGCAACGGGACTTGCCTGAAGTGCGAGACGTGCGGATCGACGACGGGGTGCTCGTGAGCTGAAGCGAGCTACGATTCCGGGTCTCAGCTTGGGCCTGTCTTTCGACAGACCCAACTTATTTCCGCTTCTGCTGGTTAAGTGATCACGTTCATCTACAAAATTAAGCGGTGCTGTCGTTGCTCAGAAGCTGGTCCCTAGGCGGTAATTTGCGGACACGCGGTTCGAAAACCCGTAAGAGTTTTGCAAGCTGCTCGACGAGCCATCCATGTTGCCGAGGCCAATCGCTCTCATCCAGAGGATCGCCGTCGATAGGAGCGACCATGACGCGGTAATTTTTGTCTGGCTTAACGCAGCGCCAGTCCAGGTCACCGCCGTATTCAGTCTCGATCTGGGTTCTCTCCGCCTCAAGGAATTCAAACACTAAACGAGGAATAGGTGGCGGGACGGTGGCGCAGCTTACATATGCGCCGATCTTCTTGGTGGCGACTTCTCGGTACACATAGAGATAAACGCCATGGGGCGCGCTTATTGTGAAGGTACAGAATCCCATCCGCGGTGGCTCGGAGCGGATTTTCAGTGGCAGGCCACTTTTCATCAGCTCTTCCGAGAACGCCCCCCAGTACGCGACGCGGTTTACGTCGATGCCCTCCGGGTCTTGCCTTCGCGCGGGAGTTGTCGGAGGGTGTTCAATTTGTTCTGGAGCAACGATCACCTCGAAGCTAGGCGCCTTCTCGCTCGCCCCAATTTGCCAGGCTTCGATCCGGCAGGCGAAAAAACCAATCTCTTTCTCGAGGTGTTTGTTGAGCCATTTCATGGCGTTTTGGTGCTCCTCGCGGAAATCTTCCGCCAACTGATCCACCCCCATTGAACGGGTCCACCTTGAAGTATGTCTTCGGACAGGAAAAGGAGGACCGTTATGCCGAGGAAGAGACCGACGCCCGAGGAGATCGTCGCGAAGTTGCGCCAGGTCGATGTGCTGGTTTCACAAGGGAAAAGCGTCGCGGACGCCGTGCGCTCGATCGGAACGACCCAGGTCAGTTACTACCGACGGCGCAAGGAGTTCGGGGGGTTGAAGGCGGATCAGGTCAAGCGGCTGAAGGAGCTTGAGGCGGAGAACGCCCGGCTGCGGAAGGCGGTGTCGGATCTGACGCTGGACAAGATGATCCTGGCGGAGGCTGCTCGGGGAAACTTCTAAGCCCCGCGCGTCGCCGCGCCTGCATCGATCACGTTCGATCCCGGATGAACGTGCCCGAGCGCCGAGTTTGCAGGGTGCTCGGGCAGCATCGCTCAACGCAGCGCCGTATTCCGACGGGGCGAGAAGATGAAGAACGGCTCACAGCCGACATCATCGAACTCGCTCGTCAGTATGGCCGCTACGGCTATCGCAAGATCGCGGAGATGCTGCGAACGAGAGCGGGCTGGATCGTCAACGACAAGCGGGTCGAGCGCATCTGGCGGCGCGAGGGGCTGAAAGTTCCGGCCAAACAACCCAAACGAGGCCGTCTATGGCTCGCCGATGGATCCTGCGTGCGTCTGCGCGCCGAACGGCCCAATCACGTCTGGTCATACGACTTTGTGGAGGATCGCACCCATGACGGGAGAAAATATCGCATGTTGAACATCGTCGACGAGTTCACGCACGAATGCTTGGCCATTCGGATCGATCGCAAACTCAACTCGACCGCGGTAATCGACGTGCTGTCCGATCTGTTCATTCTGCGCGGCGTGCCCGTGTATGTTCGTTCCGACAATGGGCCCGAGTTCATCGCCAAGGCGGTTCAGGACTGGATCGCGGCCGTCGGCGCAAAAACCGCCTACATCACGCCTGGCAGCCCATGGGAGAACGGCTTCATCGAGAGCTTCAATGCGCGCCTGCGCGATGAACTGCTCGACGGCGAGATTTTCTATTCGCTTAAAGAAGCGCGTGTCGTGATTGAAAGCTGGCGGCGTCACTACAACACCGAGCGTCCGCATGGATCATTGGGCTACAAGCCTCCTGCACCGGAGGTCTTCATACCTGGCTTTGCCGTGCGGGCGGCTGCGCAACCCCAACCAGCTCCGCCGCCCGCACTCGCGCAGAGGCCCACAATGCACTAACATACCAACTGGACCCGTCGCTGGGGGCCGATCACTTCGGTAAGGGAGGGGCCATGATTGTTCCTCGAAAATCTTCGACGAACCATTATCGGAGGCAAAGATCGCTTTTTGTCAACGAAAGTTCCGGTCAGTCGCCGCGAGCGGCGACGGCGAGCCATTGATTGCATGGTGGCGATTATGCGTGAGGGCGATTTGAACTCAAGGACCGCGCTACGCGGCCGCCGGCGGCGGCGGCCCGAGGGGCCGTCCTTGACTTCAAACCGCCCTCACGCGGCGCTCCGCCATGCAATCCAATGGCGAAATCCAATCGCAGCTTGCGGGAAAGAAACGTCGAGCGCGCGTGGGAACCGACTTTATTTCCGCTCTTGCGCTTTCTCGTCGTGCAGTAGCGTCTTCTTATGCTTGCCGATCGCCTCGTGAAGATGGGCATAGCTGACGATGCGGTAGACGGCGCGCGCGATATTGCCGCCGCCGACGTTGCAAATGATCACGGGTCCGTTGTCGCTGGCGAACGCCTTGGTGTGCGCGCTGAGCCAATCGTGATTTTCGATCGTCGTTTCGATGCGGCAATCCTCGGGAAGCTCGATGCCCATGCCTTTCAGGCACTTTCGGGGATCCTTCAGGAAGTCCAGATATTCCGCAGGTGTGCATTCCCAAAAATGCAAATGGAAGGGCTCTTTCTTGATGATCTCGGAGCGGGCCGACAGATCGACGATTTTCGAGGGCATGACTTCCTCCTATGGCATTGTTTCTGCATCCGAAACTCGAAACTCAAACAATGATCCCGTGTTCCGGAAGAGGCACGAAAACGGCAAGAGTCAACGCAAACTTCGTCTGAAAGTTCCCTCGCGAAGGCGTCCAGCGCCCGGCAACGACCGGAAAAACCGCTCCCGACTTTCAAACCGCCGTCGCGCGACGCTCCAGCGTGCGTAAGACCTCAATCGTGGTCTTGCGCTCACAGATGCTGATCGTAATCCATGCGCTGATGCAGGATGCGCACGATTTCCACGCCGGTTGGACGCGCTCGATAAAACAAAACATGCGAGCCAATCGAATATTTTCGATAGCCGGGACGAATCTCATTGCAAGGCCGTCCTCGGCGTGGGTCTTCGGCGACGGATCGAATCGCGTCTCCAATGCCCCGAACGTAGCGCTCGGCCTGATCGAGACCCCACCGCGACAGCGTGTAATCCCAAATCTCGTCGAGGTCCTTTTGCGCACGCGGCGTGAGCACCGCGCGCATCATGCCTTCTTCGCCGCGCGAGCGCGCTTCTTCGCGATAAAGTCCTCGATGTCGACCGGCGTCGCCTCGCCGCTTTCCTCGCCTTCGATCAAAGCGGCGCGCAGCGCAGCGAGCTTGGTCTCCCGCTCCTCGAGGAGCCGCAAGCCTGCACGCACCACATCGCTCGCCGAGCCATAGCGTCCGCTCGCGATCTGCTCTTTGACGAAGGCGGCGAAATGATCGCCCAGCGCAAAGGAGGTGTTCTTGGCCATGGTGAGGCTCCCCTAGCCGAGATTACCAAAAATCGGTAACGCGGGAAAGCGCCTGAGCGCCCGCCTTGGGCGGGGAGGGGGCCTGGCGAAGCCTCAAGCCCTGCGCTCCAGCGTCGCCGGCGCAACCGGCGAGAAGGGCGGGGCGAGATCCTTGAGCCGCATGGGCGGCGAGAACAGGAAGCCCTGGATGAGAAAAATGTCGCGTTTCGCGAGGCAGGCCAATTGCGCATTCGTCTCGACGCCTTCTGCGACGACGTCGATGTCGAGCTTTCTTGCCAGAAGCGCGATCGCCTCGACGATCGCCTGCGTCTTCGGCGAGTCGGTGATCTCTTTGATGAAGGAGCGATCGATCTTCAGCTTCTTGACCGGAAACCGATTGAGATAGTTGAGGGAGCTAAATCCCGTGCCGAAATCGTCGAGCGACAGATGCACGCCGATGGCGTTGAGCGCCTTGACCTTGAAGGAGACGTCGTCCGTGTCGAGCATCAGAATCGAACTCGGTGATCTCGAGCTCGAGCCGCGCCGGCGGCAGGCCCGTTTCCGCCAAGGCGGCTTTCACGACGTCGAGCAGATTGGGTTGCTGAAACTGTTTTGGCGACAGATTGACCGCCACCCGCACGTCGCTCGACCATGACGCCGCGTCCCGGCAGGCATGGCGCAGCATCCATTCGCCGAGCGCCACGATCAATCCGGTTTCCTCCGCGACAGGGATGAATTCGGCCGGCGAGACGAGGCCGCGGATCGGGTGGGCCCAGCGGACCAGCGCCTCGCAGGCGGTGACCCTCTGGGTGCGGGCGTCGATGATCGGTTGATAGAAGGCCAGGAGCTCGTCGGCGCCCAAGGCGCGGCGCAGCTCGGCCTCGATGCGACGCTTGGCGATGAGCGCCTCTTCCATCGCCTGCGTGAACCACAAGGCGACGCAATGCCCGTCCGCCTTCGCGTTATACATCGCGAGATCGGCGCATTTTAGTAGCCCCTCGGCAGAGGAGGCGTCTCCGGGGGCCACCGCCAGCCCGATGCTCGCGCCGATCAGGATCGTATGGCCGTCGATGAAATAGGGTTTTTTCACCTCGTCCAGAATCTGCTGGGCGACAGCGTTGGCTTCGGCTTCGCCGCGCGACGCGTCGAGCAGAATGCAAAATTCGTCGCCGCCGAAGCGCGCGACGAGATCGACGGGCTGGACGGCTTGGAGCAGGGTCTGCGCGACGGCGCGCAGCAGCAAATCGCCGACGGAATGTCCGAGCGTGTCGTTGACCTCCTTGAAACGATCGAGGTCGACGCTGAGGACCACGAGCTGCCTGCCGTGCTGCTCGATGCGCTTCAGCTCGCGCTCCAGCCTGTTCTTGAACTGCAGGCGGTTTGGCAGGCCGGTGAGTGTGTCGTGATGCGCGATATGCTCGATCTTGCTGACCGCCTGTCTTCGCGCCGTGACATCCTCGATGACCGTCACGAAGCGCCCGGCCTCGGCCGCCTCGCAGCGGAACTCGAAAATGCGGTCGCCGGCCTGATGCGAAAACTCCCTCGCGTGCTGGAGCAGCGCGTGCTCTCTCCAACATTCGGCGAAGCGCTTTATGTCCGCGTCGGACATCTCGGAATTTTTGCCGATCGCCGCCGCCAGCGCTTCCAAGGAGATTGGCGTTGAAAGCTCCTCGATGTTGAACAATTGCTTCATGCGCCGGTTGACCACCGTAATTTGCAGTTCGCTATCGCCCATGCACAGGCCATGCGTCATGTTGTTGAGCGCGACGGAAAACATCTTTTTTTGAAAGACCGCCTCGTAGCCGTTGCGGAGCGCCGCCTCGAGATTCTTGTGCAGGAAAACCGTCGTCGATCGGATCGAGATCACTTCGAGGACGAGAATGACGGTCAAAATCCTGTATTGCGCATCATGGTCGAACAGCGTGACGGCGATGAGGGGGCCGCAAAGGCCCAGGAGCTGCACGAAGACGATTTTCGGGGAACCGGCGTTTCGGCCCGAGAGAGCGCCAACTCCAGCCAGCATGATCGTATTGGCGAAGATGAAGAAATTGCCGCCGTGGAATTCATAGAAAATGATGGCTGTCGAAACGCCGACTGTCGTCACGAAGCCGATGGCCCCCGCGGCGTAAAGGATCTCCCATTTGCGCGCTTCGCGTCGTCTCTCCGCCAAGGGGCGACCCTGATGCCAGCTCCAAATTGCCAAGCGAAAGCCGGCGAGGATGGCGAGCAGGATGGCGAGGAAAAGGAACACCTTTTCCCCCGTCATGAACCAGGTGGCCGCCGGAGGGACGCCGCCGCCGATCAAAGCGACGATGAAGGAGCCGCGCGTGTCGAAGAGGGTCTCGACGAGATCGCTGTGAATCTCCCGGGAAGCCGGTGATTCGTGCGCTTGGTCGAGATCGATGCGATCCATCTTTAAGCTCGGCAGCTCCAAAAGGAGCCGCCGTCCGCCGAGCGCGGCGCGCAGTCGCCACTCGATCCGGGCGACGCGTCCCGCGACGACGGGGTCGGCGGCCTTGCGGACAAACGAGTTTTTTAGAAGTCGGGGACCCCTTGCAAAGAGTTTGGGCCGCAAGGCTTGCGCCGGGCTGGCGAGATGGCCGCCGCCGTGCTTTTCACTGGAATGCAGGCGCTTGCGGCGCACTGCGAGAGCGCGCGTCGCGAGAAAGGACAATCGCGATGAAAACGCGCCCCCCGCGCGAAAAACTCACGCGGCCTTCGCCTTCTCCATCATCTCGACGAAGCGGCGGAAGAGGTAGTGGCTGTCCTGCGGGCCCGGCGAGGCTTCGGGGTGGTGCTGCACCGAGAAGGCGGGGCGGTCGGTGAGCTCGATGCCGCAATTCGAGCCGTCGAAGAGCGAGCGATGCGTCTCCTTGGCGTTTGCCGGCAGCGTATCGCGATCGACGGCGAAGCCGTGGTTCATCGAGACGATCTCGACCTTGCCGGTGGCAAAATCCTTGACGGGATGATTGGCACCGTGATGACCCTGCAGCATTTTCTTCGTCCTCGCGCCGACTGCGAGCGCCATCATCTGATGGCCGAGGCAGATGCCGAAGGTCGGGATCTTCTTCTCGAGCAGCGCTTGGATCACGGGCACGGCGTATTTGCCCGTCTCGGCCGGGTCGCCCGGGCCGTTCGAGAGAAAGACGCCGTCGGGATGGAAGGCGAGAATCTCGGAAGCGGGCGCAGTGGCGGGCGCCACGATCACCTCGCAGCCGGCCTCGGCCAAAAGGCGCAGGATGTTGCGCTTGACGCCATAGTCGATCGCGACGACGCGCAACTTCGGCTCTCCCTCGCGCGCGCCATAGCCTGAGCCCAGCCGCCAGCGCGTCTCGCGCCAGTCGAAACGCTCCTTGGCGCCGACCGACGGCACGAGGTCCATCCCGTCGATTCCCGGCCAGGCGGCGGCCTCGGCGTGCAGCTTTTCAAGATCGAATCGGCCGTCCGGCGCATGCGCGATCACGGCGTTGGGCATGCCCTTGTCGCGGATGAGCGCGGTCAGCGCGCGCGTGTCGATCCCATAGAGGCCGACGATCCCGCGCGAAGAGAGCCAGTCGGCCATCGGTCTTTGCGCACGATGACTGGAGGGTTCCGTGGGCTTCAACGCGAAGATCGCGCCGAGCGCGCCGGCGCTGCGCGAGAAATCGACGGTCTCTATGTCCTCGTCATTCGCGCCGACATTGCCGATATGCGGAAAGGTGAAGGTGACGATCTGCCCGGCGTAGGAGGGATCGGTGAGGATCTCCTGATAGCCGGTCATCGCCGTGTTGAAGCAGACCTCTCCGACCGCCGCGCCTTCAGCCCCGACGCCGAAGCCTTCGAAAACCTCGCCCGAGGCCAGCACCAGCACGCCCGTCTTCACAGGCTTGGTCCAACCCTGTTCTTTTCCTTGATCCACGCTCGCGCCCGCTCTATGCCCGTCGTCCGTCCCGGCGAGGGCTTCGCCCCCGGTCTAATATAAATGTCTCTTCGAGGGGAAAGGCCATGCGCGAAAAACTGAAAGAGGACCTCAAGATCGCGATGAAGGCGGGCGAGCGCCAGAAGGTCGACGCGCTGCGGCTCATCGACGCCGCGCTGAAGGATAAAGACATCGAGGCGCGGGTTTCCGGCGGAACGGTCTCCGACGCCGACGTGCTCGCCGTGCTTCAGAAGATGATCAAGAGCCGCCAGGAGTCGCTCGATATCTATGAGAAGAACAACCGTCCCGATCTCGCCGAGAAGGAGCGCAGCGAGATCGCGGTGATTACGAGCTATCTTCCCGCGCAGCTCGGCGAGGCCGAGGCCGCCGAGGCGATCAAAGCGGCGATCGCCGAGACCGGCGCCAGCTCGATCAAGGACATGGGCAAGGTCGTGGCCGCGCTCAAGGCTAAATACGCCGGCCAGATGGATTTCTCCAAGGCGAGCGCGGCGGTGAAGGCGGCGCTGTCGGGCTAGAGCCGAGCTGCGAGCCTGGAGGCTCGCTGCGCCGCCGCAGCGCTACCTCGCCAGCGCCTTCGTCAGCTCCCCCACATTGTGGCGCATCATCGCGACATAGCTCGCGGCCGGCCCGTCGGGCTTGGAGAGCGCGTCGGAATAGAGCTCGCCGCCGAGCTTGACGCCGCTCTCCTTGGCGAGGCGCTGGGCGAGGCGCGGATCGGAAATGTTTTCAAGAAAGACCGCCGCGACCTTTTCGCGCCGCGCCGCGTCGATGATGCGGGCTATGTCGCGCGCCGAGGGCTCGGCCTCGGTCGAGACGCCCTGCGGCGCGATGAACTCGAGCCCGTAGTGCGCGGCAAAATAGCCGAAGGCGTCATGCGTCGAGACGATGCGGCGCCTTTGGCTCGGGATCGCCGCGATCGCGCTCGCGACTTGCCTGTCGAGCGCCGCTAGCGTCGCGAGATAGGCCGCGGCCCGCGTCTCATAGAGCGCCGCGCGCCCGGGATCGGCGGCTTTCAGCGCGTCGCGGATGTTTTCCACATAGCGGCGGGCGTTGGCGACATCCTGCCAGGCGTGCGGATCGACGCCGTCGTCAAGCGCGCGCGGCTTGATCCCGGCGCTCGCGACGACGATGCGGGCCTTGGCGCCGGCGGCGGCGACAAGCCGGTCGAACCAGCCCTCAAACCCGAGCCCATTGACGAAGACGAGCCTGGCCTCGCTCACCTTTCGCGCATCCGCGGGCGTCGGCTCATAGACATGCGCGTCACTGTCGGGGCCGACGATCACGCTCACCGCGACCGCGTCGCCCCCGACCTCGCGCACGAAGTCGCCGAGGATCGAGAAGCTCGCGACGACAGGCAGCGGCGCTAAGGGAGTCTCGGCCGCGGCGGGCCGAGCGGCGAGCGCAAAAAGCAGCAGAAAAAGTCGCGCCAATGTTCGCATAGTCACCTCCGCGGCATAGAGCGCGCTGCGAAAAAGTGGAAACCGGTTTTTCGCGCGAGGCCGAGCGCGAGAAAATAGGCGAGGCCGGCGCAAAGCACGATCGAAGGCCCCGAGGGCGCGCCGGAGTGATAGGAGAAGACCAAGCCTCCGTAAGCGCAGGCCGCGCCGATCAGCGCTGAGAGAAGGAGCGTCGTCGCGAAATCTCGAGCGAGCAGCCTCGCGGCGGCGGCGGGGAGCATCATGAGCCCGACCGCCATCAGCGTGCCGAGCGCCTGAAAGCCGGCGACGAGGTTGAGCACGACGAGGCCCAAGAACAGGAAGGGAATGAACTCGCCCCAGCGGCTCGCGCGGCGAAGGAAGATCGGATCGAGCGTGTCGAGGACGAGCGCGCGGTAAAAGATCGCAAGGAGCGCGAGCGTCACGCTCGCGACGCCGGCAAGCAGATAAAGCGCCGCATCGTCGAGCGAGAGGGCCGAGCCGAAGAGCACATGCAGCAGATCGATGCTCGAGCCTTTGATCGAGACGAGCGTGACGCCGAGCGCGAGCGAGACGAGATAGAAGCCCGCAAGCGACGCGTCCTCGCGCAGCGCCGAGAATCGCGCGGCGGCGCCCGAGAGCAGCGCGACGACGAGCCCCGCGACGAGGCCGCCCACGGTCATCGCGGGAAGCGAAAGGCCGGCGACGAGATAGCCGATCGCCGCGCCCGGCAGGATCGCATGCGAGAGCGCGTCGCCGGCGAGTGACATGCGGCGCAGCACCAAGAATACGCCGAGCGGGGCGCCTGAGAGCGCGAGCGCGAGGCCCCCGACCAGCGCGCGGCGCATGAAGCCGTAATCCGCAAAAGGCGCGATGAGTAAGTCAAAGATCATCGAGCGCCGCCCGCGTTTGTCGCAAATTTTCGCGCCTTCCCGCCGCCGCTTCTGCTTGAGCGAGAGTGTCCTCGGCTAACGCCTGGCGCGTCTCTCCAAAAAAGATCGGGCGGCCGGCGACGAGCAGCGTATTGGGAAAGGCGCGGCGAACGAGGTCGAATTCGTGCAGCGCCGCGATGACCGTGCGGCCCTGTTCATGCCAGCGCTTAACGAGCGCCAGCAGGTCCTCGGTCGTCGCCCGGTCGATCGCGCCGAAGGGTTCGTCCAGGAGGATCACGTCGCGATCCTCGACGATGAGACGCGCAAAGAGCGCGCGCTGGAGCTGGCCGCCCGAGAGCACGCCGATGGGACGCCGCTCGAGGCCGCAGAGGCCGACGGCCTCCAAGGCGGCGGCGACGCGCGCGCGCTCCTCGGCGTCGACCCCCGCAAAAATCCCGCGCCGGCGCAGCGCGCCGAGCGAGACGAATTCGCCCACGCGAACGGGTAAGGAGAGGTCGATGTCCGCGCCCTGCGGCAGATAGGCGATCTCGCCGGCCGAGCCGCCCTCGATCCGCACACGGCCGGACAGGGGCGCCAGCAGCCCGGCTATGGCTTTGAGGATCGTCGATTTGCCGCCGCCGTTCGGCCCGCAGAGCGCGAGGAGCTCGCCTGGTGCGATGACGCCGTCGAGCGCCTCCACGACGACGCGCCCTTCGTAGCCCAGCGTCAGATTTTCCAGCGTGATCCTGGGCGCCGAGGGCGCGCTCACCGCAGCGCCCAGTAGACGAGGCCCCAGAGGCAAAGGAGCGCGACCAGAACCGGCGCGAGCCGCTCGAAGGCGGAAGCGCCGAGCGCGTCCCGCATCGGCGCCGGGCTGTCCGTCGGCGACTGGGCTCTCTCGAAGGCTGCGGTCACGGGCAAGTCGGACATGCGAGCGTTATAACATAACGTCGGCGGCGAACAAAGGTTTCGCGCATGAGAGGGCGGGGGTCGAGGCCCCCGGCTTTTCAGATCACTCTGTGCTTTGTTCGAAGATGCGCGCATGCCAGAGCCCTGCGGGGAGGAAGACGCGCTGCGAGCGCGGGGAGCCGCCCCCGGCGCGACCATGCGCCTTCTTGACGCCCCCCGCCTCCTGTGCCCATTGGCGAGACGGCCTGCGGCGCGGCCTCCATCTTCCAGGGGAGCGGTTTACGGATGAACATCCACGAATATCAAGCCAAAGCCATTTTGCGCGAGTTCGGCGCGCCGGTCGCCGCGGGCGTTCCGGTGCTCAAGGCAGCGGAGGCCGCCGGAGCCGCGAAGCAGCTTCCGGGCCCGGTCTATGTCGTCAAGGCGCAGATCCACGCGGGCGGGCGCGGCAAGGGCCATTTCAAGGAGGCCGCAGCCGGCGAGAAGGGCGGCGTGCGCATCGCCAAGTCGATCGAGGAGGCCGAGACCTTCGCCAAGCAGATGCTCGGCAACACGCTCGTCACCGTGCAGACGGGCGAGACCGGCAAGCAGGTCAACCGCCTCTACATCGAGGACGGCGCTGCGATCGACAAGGAATTCTATCTCTCGCTGCTCATCGACCGCGCGACCTCACGCGTCTCCTTCGTCGTCTCGACCGAGGGCGGCATGAACATCGAGGACGTCGCCCATGAGACGCCCGAGAAAATCGTGACCTTCGCGGTCGATCCGGCGACCGGGATCATGCCGCATCACGGCCGCCGCGTCGCCGACGCGCTGAAGCTCACCGGCGATCTCGCCAAGCAGGCCGGCAAGCTCACCCAGCAGCTCTATTCCGCCTTCGTCGAGAAGGACATGGAGCTTCTCGAGATCAATCCGCTGATCGTCACCAAGGACGGGCAACTGCGCTGCCTCGACGCCAAGTGCTCCTTCGACGACAATGCGCTCTACCGCCATGCGGACGTGATCGCGCTGCGCGACATCACGGAAGAGGACGAGAAGGAGATCGAGGCGTCGAAATACGAGCTCGCCTACATCGCGCTTGACGGCAATATCGGCTGCATGGTCAACGGCGCCGGCCTCGCGATGGCGACGATGGACATCATCAAGCTCTATGGGCAGTTCCCGGCGAACTTCCTCGACGTCGGTGGCGGCGCGAGCAAGGAGAAGGTCACGGCGGCCTTCAAGATCATCACGGCCGACCCCAAGGTGAAGGGCATTTTGGTCAACATCTTCGGCGGCATCATGAAATGCGACGTGATCGCCGAAGGCGTCATCGCCGCGGTCAAGGAAGTCGGGCTCCAGGTCCCGCTCGTCGTCCGCCTCGAGGGCACGAACGTCGATCTCGGAAAGAAGATCATCGACGGCTCCGGCCTCAACGTGATCGCCGCCGAAAATCTCGACGACGCCGCGCAAAAGATCGTCGCCGCGGTCAAGGTCGCAGCCTAAGGCGCATTGGCCTCTCCGAGCGCGTATTTCGCTCTCGGAGAGCAGACTTAGGGCTTTTTTAAGACCTCGCTTTCGCATTTCCTGCTTGCGATGGCCGCGCAAAGCGGCCATCATTCTTCGCTATAGCGAAGCCGAAGGCCGCGGCTTCTCTCGATCAAGCGGCGAAATCGGAAACCGATCACGTGCGATTCTCCTCTCTTCTGGCAGCAGCGATCCGTCGCTATCTTTGTTTCTTCGCCCAGCTTCTTTGCGCGCTGGGCGTTGTTCAATGCGGCGCCGTCGCCGCTGCGGCGCAGGCGCGCGAGCATTTCTCTGTCGGGCGGCCCTTCGAGGTCGGCGAGAGCCTTTCGGGCAACGTCCTTTCGGCGATCGTCGCCAATGAAGAGCGCGACACGCTCGCCGCCTCGACCTTCTTTCGCGAGGCGCTGCGCGTGGACCCGCGCAACAAGGATCTCGCCGAACGCGCGATGATCGCGGCGCTGGCCAACGGCAATTTCCCCGAGGCCTTCGACCTTGCGGGCAAGGTGCTGACGCAGGACCGCAAGAATCCGGTCGCCAATCTGACGAGCGCCGTCGAGGCCATGACCCAGCACAAATGGGCCAAGGCGCGCGAAGGTATCGCCAAAGACGGCGGCGAGCAGCCGATCGACGTGAAGAACGTGCTTCTCAACGCCTGGAGCTACGCCGGCGAGAAGCAGGAGCGCCGCGCCCTCCAGACGCTCGATCAGCTTCGCGGCGAGGGCCTCGCGACGCTGCGCGACTATCACGCGGCGCTGATCGCCGATCTTTTCGGCGACAAGGCCGAGGCCGAGAAGCGCTTCAAATCGGTCATGAGCGCCGACCGCACCGTGCTGCGACTGATCGACGCCTATGGACGATTCCTGTCGGGTCAGGGCGACAATGAAGGGGCCCGCCGCCTCTATAAGGCCTTCGACGAGGCTGTGCCGGGCCATCCGCTGGTCGTTTCGGCGCTCGCCGAGATCGACTCCGGCAAGAAGCTGCAGCCGATCGTGCGCAACGCGGAGGAGGGCGCGGGCGAAGTGCTCTACGGCCTCGTCGCGCTCGGCGGCGGCCGCCCGGGCGAGGAGCTTCCCTCGCTCATCTATCTGCGCCTCTCGCAAGCGCTTGCGCCGGGAAACGAGCTCACGATCTTCACGCTCGCCGACCTTTACGAGCGCATGAAGCAGGAGGAGTCGGCGATCCAGCTCTACGACTCGGTTGCGGAGTCGAGCCCGCTGCGCGTCAACGCCGAAGTGCAGGCCTCGCTGCTGCTCGAGGAGATCGGCAAGAACAAGGATGCGGCGGAGCACCTGCAGGCGGTCGTCGAAGCCTTTCCACGCAACGCCGACGCGCTGACCGCGCTCGCCAATCTGCAGCGCTCCCGCAAGCTCTATGACCAGGCGGTCGACTCCTACACGCGGGCCCTGGCGATCGACACGACGCCCGAAAAGGCGAAATGGCTGCTCTACTATTATCGCGGCATCGCCAACGAGCGGCGCAAGAATTGGCCGGCGGCGGAGGCCGATCTGAAAAAGGCGCTGGAGCTCAATCCGGATCAGGCTTCCGTTCTGAACTATCTCGGCTATTCCTGGGTCGACCAGGGCGTCAATCTCGACGAGGCGTTCCGCATGCTGCGGCGCGCCGTCGATCTGAAGTCGCGCGACGGCTATATCGTCGACAGCCTCGGCTGGGCCTATTATCGCCTGGGCCGCTATGACGACGCGGTGCGCGAGCTCGAGAAGGCCATCGATCTCAAGCCCGCCGATCCCGTCATCAACGATCACCTCGGCGATTCCTATTGGCGCGTTGGCCGCAAGCTCGAGGCGCAGTTCCAGTGGAACCACGCGCGCGATCTCGGCCCCGAGCCCGAGGACTTGCCGCGCATTCTCGACAAGATCAAGAACGGGCTGACCGAGAAGCCGGTGGCGGGCGAGAAGCAAACCAACAGGGGAGGCTGAGCCTTCCCCGAGGTCTCGCAGCGGGAAGCCGTGTTTCCCGTCACGCGCCTGTTTCGCTCGCAAAGCTTGACTCAAGGAACCGCCGATGCGTCGCGCCATGCTGGTGTTTCTTCCGCTCCTCGCCCTCTCGACGACGGCGAAGGCTGCGCCCATCACGCTGACCTGCTCGCTGGGTCAAGAGGGCATGCCGAAAACCGAGGTCATATTGGAGATCGAGGACGGCGCCGTGCGGCTCGGCTCGGACCGGGAGAATATCGTCGACGCGCAGTCGCTCGAAAAGCGCTCGCTCGTCGTCAAGAAGGATGTGATCTCCTTCCGCCAGATGTTCGCCGCGACGCGCGTCGCCTGGGATTGGAAGATCGACCGTGCGAAAGGCGCGGTCACGCAAAAATACATCAACACCGAAACCGGAAAGTCCTTTTTGACGAAGTCCGGCACATGCTCCGGCGGCTAGCAACTCCGCCTGTCGGACCGCGAGCCTCCGGCTCCCAGGAAATCACTCGTTCGCGCGTTGCGAGGCGCATGAAAAAAGCGGCCCCTCGAGGGCCGCTTTCGCTTGTTTCGCGCCCGTTGTCGGGCGGCGACTTACTTCTTCTTTCCGTCGGCGCCAAACGTCGCGAGATAGGCCCAAACGTCGCCCGCCTCCTTGTCGGAGGAGAGGCCCTGGAACACCATCTTCGTGCCCGGAACCTTCGCCTTCGGATTCTTGATGAACTCCTCGAAGGACGCCTCGTTCCAGGTGATGCCGGAGGTCTTCATCGGCTCGGAGTAGTTGTATCCCTCGACCGCGCCGGCCTTGCGGCCGTCGAGCCCATTGAGCTCAGGCGCGATGGCGTTCTTCGCCGTCTCGCCGACCTGATGGCAGGCCTTGCACTTCGCGAAAACCTTCTCTCCGGAAGCGGCGTCGCCGGCGGCGAGCGCCGAACCGGTCAGGGCCGCGAGGACGACGGCCGTCGCCGCGCTCAACATCGAAAAAGATTTCATTCCTTGTCCTTTCCTCTTTCTAGGCCGACCTTCGGCCGGCTTTGTTTTTTCATGAGCCTTCGGCTTCCTACACGCGTTCCAAACTATAACGGAGCGGCCGTTCACACAAGATCGGCCGCCGTTTCCTTCGCCTTCATCCTGAGGAGGCTCCGCGGGAGCCGTCTCGAAGGACCTTCGAGACGCCCGCTTCGCGGGCTCCTCAAGGGTGAGGACTTCACAACGCGCTCCCCGCCCGCTTCCGTCCCGCGCCGAACCCCATTACAGTCGCGGTCCGAAGCCCTCACGAATGAGACGGGGCTCGAGGCGAGGAAAGCTATCGTGACGGGAACATTGGATTATAGCAACCGCGTGATTGCGAGCGTCAATCTGCTCGCCGGCCATATCGTCGACAGGATCGCCGCCGACCCCGGGCGATATCGCGTCTCGGTCACGCGCGGCGAAAGCGACGAGCTGTTGATCGACGCCGGCGCTACGGTCGCCGGGGGGATCGAGGTCGGCCTGCTGCTCACGGAAATCTGCATGGGCGGTCTCGGCCGCGTCGCCCTGACCCCTGCGTCCGGCGCCTCGAAATGGCCGTTCTGGCTGACCGTCTCGTCGAACGATCCGGTCGTCGCCTGTCTCGCGAGCCAATATGCGGGCTGGAGCCTGCAACACGAGAAATTCTTCGCGCTCGGCTCCGGGCCCGGACGCGCGTTAGCCAGGGTCGAGAAGCTCTTCGAGGAGCTCGCCTATACCGACACGGCTCGGCGGGTCACGATCGTGCTCGAAGGCGACAAGCCGCCGCCGGCGGCGATCGTCGCCAAGGTCGCGACGGCCGCCAAGGTCGACGCGTCGAACGTCGCCTTC
Source organism: uncultured Alphaproteobacteria bacterium (assembly GCA_963829075.1). Classification (GTDB taxonomy): domain Bacteria; phylum Pseudomonadota; class Alphaproteobacteria; order Rhizobiales; family Beijerinckiaceae; genus Methylocystis. Next base: position 325,095 of record CAWHHH010000008.1, read on the forward strand.
GTCTATGCGCCGACGCAGAGCCTCGCCGGTTCCGTGCAGGTCGTCGGCCGCGTGCTCGAAGTCGCCTTGCACAAGGCGCATGAGCTGAAATTCCCGCTCGAGCACATCATCGACGGCGTCGCCACCGCGCCCCTCTCGCCGCCGCATCCCGACTTCGTGCAGGCGATGGGCCGCACCAATGACGCGATCATCTACGCGGGCCGCGCGCATCTCTTCGTGAAGGGGCCGTCGGACGCCGCCCGCGAGCTCGCCAAGAATCTGCCGAGCAGCAACTCGCGCGATTACGGCCGGCCCTTCGCCGAAGTGTTCAAGGCCTATAAGGGCGATTTCTACAAGATCGACCCGAGCCTGTTCTCCCCCGCCGAGGCGGTGGTGACGGCGGTCGAGACCGGCGAAACCTTCCGCGCCGGCGCGATCGACGAGAAGCTGCTCGACGCGTCCTTCGGGGGATAGCGCTCTTCTTATCGGCGTCGCGGCGTCGCCTGTCGCGACGCCGCGCTAAACGACGCGTCGCGCGCGCAAAAAATGCGGGCCGCGGGCGCGGCTTTCGGCGCCCCTGGGCGCGTCGAGCCAGTGCGTCGCAATCGCTCTCAGATCGAAATCCTCGAGCTCCGAGAAGCCCTGCGCGCGAAGCTCGGCGGCGAGCGCCTCAGAATCGAAATAGGAGAGCAGGGGTTCGCCCAGGGCCGCGACGCGCGCGGCAAGCGCCTCCGCCGCCTGGCGGCGCTCGCGCGGATAAGTCTCGACAGGCTCGTAATAGTCGAAGACGACCTCCGCATCGTCGAGCGAGGCGATGAAACGCAGCGTGGCGAAGATCGCCTCGCGCGGCAGATAGGGAAGGACGCCGAGCCAGAAGAAGAAGGCGGGCTTCTTCGCGTCGAAGCCGCAGTCGGCGAGACGCTGGCCGAGGTCCTCGCATTGGAAATCGACGGGGACGAAGGTGAGAAGCTGCGGCGTCTCGAGGCCCTCCTCCGCAAGCCGCGCGCGCTTCCAGGCTTGAGTCGCCGGATGGTCGACCTCGAAGACGCGCAACCCTAAGCGAGCGTGGGGATTGCGAAGCGCGAAAGTGTCGAGCCCCGCCCCCAGCGCCACCGCCTGCCGCACGCCGCGCTCGACCGCGCTTGCGAGCGCGGCTTCCGCGAAGCGGCTGCGCGCCGCAATCAACAGGCGCAGCGGCCGGCGCCCCGGCTCGACGGCGCGGGCGTCGGCCTCGCGGCACGCCTCCTCGCCGAGGATTTTGCGCGCGAAGGGATCGGGAAAGACGGCGCCGCCCTCGAGCAGCTGATGCGCGGCGCGATGCCCCGCCGCGCCGCGTGCGGTGAGGCTGGGTTGGCCGTGTCTCATCATGCGCTCCCTTCGCTCAAGAACGCCGGGCGGTCTGCGATCGGCGACGGCTAAGCGAAATGCGCCCCCTCCCGCAACCCTCCCCCGCTTCGCGGGAGACGGGGCCGCCGGCGTTTCGCGAAACATAGGTGACATGCGCGAACTCTCTCCCTCTCCCGCGTTAGCGGGGAGGGCAGGGGAGGGGGCCTCGCCCCAGGCCCTCTCAGCTCCGCTTGCCCGCCTCGATCACATCCTCGACCGTGCGCAGGCCCGTCGTCGGCGCGTTGACGAGCACGGCCATATTGCCGGGCGCGTGCTCGTTCTTCCACATTTTGGTGTGCGCGAAGGGAATCTTCTCCCAGGGGAAGACTTCCGACATGCAGGGGTCGACCCTGCGGTCGATCACGAAACGGTTCGCCGCCGCGGCTTGCTTCAGATGCGCGAAATGCGAGCCCTGGATGCGCTTCTGCCGCATCCAGACATAGCGCGCGTCGAAAGTCAGGTTGAAGCCCGTCGTGCCGGCGCAAAAGACCACCATGCCGCCGCGCTTCACGACGAGGCAGGAGAGCGGAAAGGTCTGCTCGCCCGGATGCTCGAAGACGATGTCGACGTCCTTCTTGCCGGTGATGTCCCAGATCGCCTTGCCGAAGCCGCGGGCGCTCTTGGTCCACTCGTTGAACTCGGGCGTGTTGACCTTGGGCAATTGCCCCCAGCAGCCCTTGAAGTCCTTGCGGTTGATGACGCCCTTGGCGCCAAGCGACATCACATAGTCGCGCTTCGACTCGTCCGAGATCACGCCGATGGCGTTCGCGCCGGCGGCGGCGCAGAGCTGCACGCCGAAGACGCCGAGCCCGCCGGAACCGCCCCAGATCAGCACGTTGTCCGATGGCTTCAGCCGATGCGGCTCATGGCCGAAGAGCATGCGATAGGCGGTGGCGAGCGTCAGCGTGTAGCAGGCCGACTCCTCCCAGGTGAGGTGCTTGGGCCGCTCCATGAGCTGGCGGTCCTGCACGCGGCAGAACTGCGCGAAGGAGCCGTCCGGCGTCTCATAGCCCCAGATGCGCTGCGAGGCGGAGAACATCGGGTCGCCGCCGTTGCACTCCTCGTCGTCGCCGTCGTCCTGATTGCAGTGGATGACGACCTCGTCGCCGACCTTCCAGCGCTTGACCTTGGAGCCCACGGCCCAGATGATCCCGGAAGCGTCGGAGCCGGCGATGTGGTACGGCAGCTTATGGACGTCGAGCGTCGACACAGGCTGGCCGAGCGCAGCCCAGACGCCGTTGTAATTGACGCCCGCCGCCATCACCAGCACGAGCACGTCGTGGCTGTCGAGCTCCCAGGTCGGCACGACCTCGAGCTTCATCGCGTCTTCCGGCGGCCCGTGCCGCTCCTTGCGGATCACCCAGGCGTACATGTTCTTCGGCACATGCCCGAGCGGCGGGATTTCGCCCATCTCATAGAGGTCCTTGAGGGGGGCGGCTTCGGTCTTCGTCAACGCGGCGGCTCCTTGCGGAAAAATTCATGTTAGAGCGAATTCCGCAAAAGTTGATAGACTTTTGCGATCAGAATTCGCTCCAACTTCTTGATCTGGCGCGATTTCTCATCGCTCGAACGATTCCGTTCGAGCGGAAAGCGCGCTCGGCCGGCGCTCCGGCCTCTTTCGGAGGCGATTCATATACGGGAGCGGCGCGGATGGATAGGCGCCTCGGGCTCAGCCGGCCTTGGCGACGATGAGGCTCGTCGCCGTCGGGAGCGGCGTCTCGACGCGCCTGACGCTCGCAAAACCCGCCTCATTGAGCAGCGCGGCGATCTCGGCAAAACGCCTCGGCTCGCCGCGCCCCATCGCCAGTGTGTAGAAGGCGTAATAGGCGCAGAGCGCTTCCGCCCCCTTGGCGTCGGAGATCGCTTCCACAATCAGCAAGGTCCCGTTCTCGGGCAGCGCGCGGCGCACATTGCGAAGCAGCGCCAGGGCGGAAGCGTCGTCGTGATCATGCACGATGCGCACGAGCGAGATCGCGTCGGCGCCGGCGGGCAGCGGGTCTTGCAGGAAATCGCCGGAGAAGATTTGCGCGCGATCGGCGAGGCCCGCCGCCGTCAGCCGCGCTCGGGCGCGTTCCGCGACGGCGGGAAGATCGAAGAGCATGAGTTCCAGCGACGGCGCCCGCGCCGCGGCGGCGGCCAGAAACACGCCCTCGCCGCCGCCGACGTCGAGGAGCTTCTTATGCTGGCCGATGTCGTAAGCGGCGAGCGCCGTCTCGCTCCAGAGCGGGTTCGAGGCCGCCATCAGCGCGCTGTAGGGCGCGACGGCTTCGGCGTCCAGCTCCTGCGGCGCTGCGCCCGCCGAATAGGGCCAGTAGCGCGAGAGCTGCGTTTCCGTCTCGCCCTTCAGCAGCGCGACCGGATCGGCGAGGTCGGCGTAAAAGATCGGCTGATGCTCGATCAGCGCCAGCGCCTCGCGGCGTGCCGATCAGCGCCGCGCCGAGATCGCCGAGACCGTAACGGCCGTCGCTGCGCCGCGAGGCGAGAGCGAGCGACGCTCGCCGCCTCCAAGAGACGTCGCGCCGCCTTGGGTTCGAGCCCGAGCTTCGGCGCGAGCGCCTCGACGCTCTGCGGCCCGGCGCGAAGATGTTCGAAAAGCTTCAGTTGCACGCAGGCCAGAAGCGTCTGCGAATAAGCAAAGCCCGCGCAAAGATCGAGCATCGCCTTGGCGCGCCGCCGCGCGTAGAAGCGCGTGAGCGGATTGGCGAGGAGCCTCGCGCGAAATTTCGGATCGGCGAGCTTGCGGTCACGCCACTCGCGCAACCGGTCGAGAAGGGCGGAGAGGGTTTTCGACATGGTTCAACATGGCGCCTCGTCCTGAGGAGCCCGCGAAGCGGGCGTCTCGAAGGATGGCCAAGCCCGCGGTCCCGCAAGATTTCGGAAGGCCGCACCCTTCGAGACGCGCCCTGCGGGCGCTCCTTCCGGGTGAGGGTGGACGTTGGAAAAGGCGTTTGACTCGATTGCCCCTGCGCCTTCCGCTCAGATCGTCTGATTATACGCCCCGACTTCCGGGTTCTCGCGCAGCACCTTGTCCACCGCGTGGAACATCTCGCGCATGCGCGCCTCGGAGGCCGGGCTTTCGACGACGACGACGAGCTCGGGCTTGTTCGATGAGGCGCGCACCAGGCCCCAGGTGCCGTCGCCCACCGTCACGCGCACGCCGTTGACGGTCACGAGATCGCGGATCGGTCCGCCCAGAAACGGAACGCCGTCGGCCTGCATCTTCTTGAAGCGCTCGGTCACGCGATCGACGACCGTGTATTTGATCTCGTCGGCGCAATGCGGCGCCATGGTCGGCGAGCCCCAGGTCTTCGGCAGCGCGGCGTAGAGATCGGACATGCTCTTCGTCGGATTGCGATCGAGCATCTCCAGCACATGCAGCGCGGTCAGCAGCCCGTCGTCATAGCCGCGGCCGACCGGCGTGTTGAAGAAGAAATGGCCCGACTTCTCGAAGCCCGCGAGCGCGCCGAGCTCGTTGACGCGGCGCTTGATGTAGGAGTGGCCGGTCTTCCAATAATCGGTCTTGACGCCGCGGCCAATCAGCTCCGGATCGGTCGCGAAAAGTCCGGTCGACTTCACGTCGACGACGAAGCGCGCGTTGGGGTAGACGCGCGAGAGGTCGCGCGCCAGCATCACGCCGATCTTGTCGGCGAAAATCTCCTCGCCCTTGTTGTCGACGACGCCGCAGCGGTCGCCGTCGCCGTCGAAGCCGAGGCCCACATCGGCGCCGCTCTCGCGCACCTTGTCGGCCATCGCGTGCAGCATGTGCAGGTCTTCGGGATTGGGATTGTAATGCGGGAAATTATAGTCGAGCTCGATGTCGAGCGGCACGACCTCGCAGCCGACGCGCTCGAGCAGCTGCGGCGCGAAGGCGCCGGCCGTGCCGTTGCCGCAGGCCGCGACGACCTTGAGCTTGCGCTTGAGCTTCACGTTCTTGGCGAGATCGTCGAGATAGCGCACGCCGAAATTCTCGACATAGCGATAGGAGCCGCCCGTCGCCTCGCGATATTTGCCGGAGAGCACGATCTCCTTGAGGCGGCCCATTTCGTCGGGACCGAAGGTCACCGGCCGCTGCGCGCCCATCTTGACGCCGGTCCAGCCATTGTCGTTGTGCGACGCCGTGACCATCGCGACGGCGGCGCAATCGAGCTCGAATTGCGCGAAATAGGCCATCGGCGAAAGCGCGAGGCCGATGTCCTGCACCTCGACGCCCGCCGCCATCAGGCCGGTGATCAGCGCGAGCTTGATCGAGGCTGAATAGGAGCGGTAGTCGTGGCCGGTCGCGAGCTCCAGCGGCGCGCCCATTTCGTGCAAGAGCGTGCCGAGCCCGAGGCCCAGCGCCTGCACGCCCATCAGGTTGAGCTCCTTCTCGAAGAGCCAGCGCGCGTCATATTCGCGAAAGCCGGTGGGCTTGACGAGCGGCGTCTGCTCATAGGCCAAAGTATTGGGCTTCAATTCGGCGACGGGCTTTGGGAACATTTGGGAATCCTGCTCAAACGGCGTGCGCGGGGTTCCTAGCGCAAAGGGTCAGGGGCGGCAAATGGGGCGGAAACCCCCTTGGCCCGCAGCCTGAAACTCTGCTATCTCAGCATTCGC